>NZ_JAQVCN010000013.1 GCF_028689785.1 Zoogloea sp.
TGGTGTTCGTCGGCAAACAGGTCAGTCTTGATGGCACTACGCTGTTTCATCGGGATAAGCTGCAGCAGGGGTCAGGACGATGTAATTTTACCAAGGGTGGGCAAGCTGAGGTTTTTCGAGGCGCCCGTATGGCGAATAATATCGGAAAACTCCAAGTAGTGCTGTCAGCGAAGATTGATGAGTACAAAGATCAACTTCAAGCAGCAGCAAAGCAAGCAGAGTCATTCAAGTCAAAAGTCCAAGGCGCAATGCAAGAAGCAGGACAACGCATCTCTGCGCTCAATCCGCAGTTAGGTGCATTGGTAGGTAGCTTTGGCGCAGCTAATGGCGCGGCTGCCGGCTTTGGTGCAGTAGCGGCAGGCATGACAGCTATAGGCATTGCTACTGCACAAACAGCGAAAGAGATTGCTAACTACGCAAACATCTCTGGCACTACCACTGCTCAGTTCCAAGAATGGGCAGTAGGCGCAAAGTCTGTAGGTATTGAGCAAGAAGACCTAGCAGACAAATTCAAAGACTTCCGCGAGCGTGTAGGTGAATTCACACAGACAGGCTCAGGTCCAATGAAAGACTTCTTCGAGCAAGTAGCCCCGAAGATCGGCGTCACTGCAGACCAGTTTGCAAAGCTGTCTGGTCCTGACGCACTTCAGTTGTATGTGTCGAGCCTAGAGAAAGCCGGACTTAGCCAGGAAGAAATGATCTGGTACATGGAGAACATGGCCGGTGACTTGTCCAAGATGCTGCCGCTACTTTCAGACGGAGGCAAGAGCTTAAAGGAGTACGGTGACTATGCTCATCAAGTAGGCGCAATACTGTCTGATGAAATGATAGCTGCGTCTAAAGAAGTCACCCAGGAACTAAGCAAGTCACAAGCCGGCTTTAGCGGGATGGTTAATACCATCGCAGGCGAAGCCATGCCTACTGTCACAAAAATGATGCGCTTGTTTAACGAAGCAACTGCACAGCTACAGCCATACATCAAAGCGATCAGCACGGGCTTAGGGTATGCGTTTAGAGGCATCGTAGCAGCCGGCTACAGCGTGATCAGGACCGTACTGGGTGTTACTGGCAGCATCGGCTCGCTTGCAGCAGCAGCGGGCGCATTTCTGTCCGGCAACATGCAAGACGCAGTTGGCTTAGCCAAGCAAGCAGGCGCGCAGATCGTAGCTATCTTTGACGACATCAAGAAGAACGGCGGAGCAATCATCCTTGATGTCAATAACCTGCAAACTGATGACCCAACATTCAGTAAGAAAACAAACAACAGCGGTTCCAGTGGATTAGGTGCAGGTGCTGCAAAGGCTGCTGCAGATAAAGCAGCCAAAGACAAAGCAGCAGCAGACAAAGCAGCGCAAGAGCGAGCAAAGACCGAGATAGACAAACAAAACGAACTAATACGTTTGTGGGATCAGTATAACGGCTTAACACAAGCCGCGAAGGATCAGATCGAAGAGTATCAAGCAATAGCTGAAGGTGCTGGTGAATCAGAATTAAATCTCTTGAAGCTAAAGCAAAAGTATGAAAGCGACCTACAAGCCATCCGGGATAACCCAAAGCTAAATGCCGAGCTAAAGGCATCGCTTGAAACCAGACGTGCCGAAGTATACGAAGTTGAAAAACTTGTTGAAACAGAGCGCGCACTTGCTGAGATCAATAAGTCCAACAGAGACCAACAAAAAGAAAACAGACAAACAGCTTGGGGGTTAGTTGGTCGTGATAGCCAAGGCAATACAAAAGAAGAACAGATTAAACGGCAAAGAGAGATACTGAAAGAAGCAGCAGACAACGGCGACATAACAGCAGAAGAACTAGCAAAGGGTAATTTTGAAATAGACAAGATGGTGTCTGGTCTCGAAGTTCTTGACGGCATTGCATCGCAAGCATTTGGACAGATGTCTGATGCAATCATTAACTACGCCAAAACGGGCAAGATGAATTTCCAGTCATTAGCTGCGGACTTTACCGCGATGATCACTAAGATGATTGTCCAAGCACTAATGCTCAAAGCTGTTAATGCTGCTATGCAGTCCGCTGGTATCCCAATATCTATTAAGTCAGCTAACGGCAACGTATTTGGGCCAGGTGCTGGCGGTGCTTCGTTAGTGCCATTCGCTAATGGTGGTGTGTTTGGGTCGCCTGTAGCATTTCCGATGACTGGAGGTAAAACTGGGTTGATGGCCGAAGCTGGGCCAGAAGCAATCATGCCCTTAAAACGCATCAACGGTAAGTTAGGGGTGATGGCTGTCGGCGCAGGCAGCACCAATCAAACACAAGTCATCAACAACGTCAGCGTGACTGTTAATGGCGGGAACACAAACGACCAAACAGGGCAAGCTGTTGCTGATGCAGTTATTCGACGCATAGCACGTGATCAGATCTATCAAGAAACGCGCCACGGCGGGCTGCTGTCGAAATAAGGAATAATAACAATGCCAACCCAAACACTTCCATTACAGAATTTGATTGACGATAAAGACGTCACGATATCGCACGAATACAAGATATTCGAAGGCACTTTAGGTGATGGTTATAGACAGCTTGCACCTAACGGTATCAACAACGAAACCAGAACAGTCTCGATCAAATACAAGAACTTAAGGCCAAGCGATTACAACACTGTTCTGAGTTTCATCAGATCACTTAAAGGTGTGACTCCTGTTTATTTCACAGTGCCAGGTGAAAGCGCTTCTTTGTGGACTGTTGATCCTGAATTTCAATCCATTAGCACTATCACAACGAGCTATAACCCCGGACTCATTATCAGATCAATCACATTAACATTAAGGACTCACTATGCTTTCTAACACAGCTTCGATTTTGCCTGCTTATGTGGAGCTATACATTGTGGATCTGACCGGGATAGGTGGTAGCACTTATCGGCTGACTCCAGGGCAAAACGTAAGCTTCGGCGGACAAACATACAGTACTTTTTCAATAAAAATGAGTGCAGTGACTCGTTCAGGTGACGGCACTCCAACAAGACCATCATTAGAGATTGATAACCTCAACAAGCTATTGCTGTCAGAGGTTATTGCACTTGGTGACTTAGTAGGCGCAAAGGTATCGCGCATTAGGACTTTTGAGAAATACTTGGACGCTGGTTCAACGCCAGATCAATCAGCTGCTTTGTATGAGACTTACTACATTAACCAGAAGACCAATCACACTCCATCATCAATAACTTTCGAGCTTGTAGATGCATTGGAATTGACTGATGGGCAACTGCCTAACATACAAGCCACGAACAAGATATTCCCAGCGTTAGGTCGGATGGGGTATTGATGCTGGATCTGGATCAACTGCAAGTTTGGTCTAAACACGTCACTACGTGCTATCCGCAAGAAGCATGCGCCTTAGTCATTGATGGCAAAGTGCTGCCTGCAAGCAATACGCACGCAGACCCTACTAACCATTTTAGGATTGATCCTGTTGAGCTGGCAATGCATAGGGACTATCAAGCAGTGCTGCATAGTCACATAGCTACAAGAGGACGTGAGGACTCAAGGACGCCAAGCTATAGGGATCAAGTTAGTCAGATCAAATCAAACAAAGCCTGGGGCATCTCAAGCACTGATGGGCAGTCAGTAAGCGCTGTCCTTTGGTTTGGCGATGCTGTGCCTATACAGCCCCTTGAAGGTAGGCAATACGTGCATGGGGTGTATGACTGCTGGGGTCTTGTCCGGGACTACTACAGACTACGAGGCAAAGCCATTAATAACTACCCGCGTGATAATGAATGGTGGGATCACGGAGAGGCTTTGATTACAGACCTGACACTTAAAGACGAGGGCTTTAATCCTATAAAACTGTCTGAGCTGCAGATAGGCGACTTGCTGACATACAAGATCAATAGCCCAGTCACTAATCATTTCGCTGTATATACAGCGCAAAACGAAATACTGCATCAGTTATCGTTTCGTTTGTCTGGCAAGGACTCGTTCAGCAAATGGCGAAAGTTCTTAACTGGGGCCTATAGGCTTACCAGATAAATATCGTTATCTAAAACAATAATAAGAAAATGATAATACACCTCTCCGAATCCCTGTCAGACCATACACGAATAGAAACAAGCCATACAGATTGGCAGTTGATTTATCGCCAATTGTGCTTTGTTGATTCTTCGTTAAAGCACAAGCTCACCAACGTTGCTGTTGTTGCTAAAAAAGGGGAAAGGTATCAACAGATAACACAAGAAGACTTTGCATTGCCTATCGTTGCAGACGAGCTACATATAGTCCATGAAGTAGATGGGTCAAAGAATCAGATCTGGAAATACGCCTCGATGATTTTCACGAACATGACCCTGGGTCTATACAAAACATCACAAGATGCATTAACAGGCACTATGCGCTATCTAAATCGAGTCAAGAACGACAAGGTAGCAGGTAGCAACTCATTTATCTTTGACCAGCCACAGAACGTCACTACTCCTGGCGGTGCAGTGCCATTGGTTTATGGTCGCGTGCATACAGGGTCAATCGTTATAAGCGCATCAGTTTCAGCATAAGAAGAACAAGAATATGAACACTAATGAAATAACAGGTAGCGGCAAAGGCGGCGGTGGCTATAAAGAAGACCCTAACAGTCTTAACTCAATAACAACAGTTTCAACGCTTGAGGTACTGTCATGCGGCCCTATCAAAGGCTTAGTGAATGACCAAAAGTCAATTTACTTTGACGGGATACCTGTTGAAGCTACTGACGGATCAAAGAACTACGAGGTACAAACTGACATTAGATTAGGCTTGCCATCGCAAGCGCCTATGACGGGATTTCCACAAGCCGAAGCTATCATCGAAGTGAACTCAGATATAAATGATGGAATCGACGCTATCTATACTGCGTCCGCTAATGACGTGGATCGCATGCGCTTAGGGATCGCATTACCAAGTGGCTTGTATTGGCAAGGCAGCAACGGCATCACTAAAACAGATATTAAAATCGATATATTCACAGCCGGCGAAGATGGCGTTTATACCAAAGTAGCTACGTGGTCAAAGATCGGCGAAAAGACTATGAGTCCTTACCTCGGGACTATTGACATTACAAGGCCAACATCTAGCGGCCTTTGGTCTGTCAAGCTTGTAAAGAAGACCCCGCCTTACGGTGACGAGATGCACAACGATGCCAAGCTTGCATCAGTCACTGAGATCAAAGACGTGCAGCTTAGTTATGACAACTTTGCGTATGTCGGTTTAAAACTGCCAGCTAATGAAGTGTCAAATAAGAACCCAGAACGTCTTTATCACGTTGATGGTCTATTGTGCAAAGTCCCCAGCAATTACGATCCAATCGCAGGCACATACGTAGGTGAATGGGACAGTACCTTTAAAACTGAGTGGACAGATAACCCCGTATGGATCTTGTATGACTTATTGACTAACGAAACATATGGTTGTGGCAGATGGGTACGGGAGTCTGATATAGACATATACAGCTTCTACGATGCATCGGTTTATTGTGATGGATTAGTGCCGGATGGTGCAGGCGGCCAAGAAAGACGCTTTACTTTTAATGGCGTCTTAAATCAACAGGACTCTTGGCTGACAGTGCTGCAGCAAGTTGCAAGCAACTTTAATGCTGTGCTGATTAAGTCAGGAACGTTGTGGAGACTCCAACAAGACAGACCAACACCAGTATCAAACGTTATCACAAACGCTGACGTTATAGATGGTATCTTTACCTACAGCGGTAGTCAGCACCAGCACCGTCACACATTAGTCAACGTCACATATCAAGACAAGAACAACTTACATAAAAAGCAGATTGTCACTGTCGAAGCTGCGCCGAGCGATATTGAACGCTATAACGGCTACACCACTGTTGATATTGCTGCTATTGGTTGCGACCGGGAGTCACAAGCAATACGTGCAGGTAAGTGGTACATCGACACAGAGCTTAATCAATTAGAGACTGTTAATTTCGGGATGTCCTTTAACGGCATGCTGATTGATATCGGTGACGTTATCAAAGTAGCTGATACTCATTACTCAACACTAACAGCGCAGGGCAAGATACTTGGAGTTGAAGGCGATGATTTAATAGTCGATAGAAACGTTAGTTATGTAGCTGGAGACAAGATCAGCTTCTTAACTGCAAGTGGGCAATACGCCGAAGTCCAGCTTACATCATCCGGTACAAACACAAATAGAGTCCAGCTGCCTTATGGAATGGGCAACCCAACGGGCCAAAGCTTCTGCATTGAAAGCGCGGTTAAGAACAGGCAGTTCCGCGTCACGTCAATATCCGAGACCGCACCTAACGAATTACAAATATCTGCAATCCAACACGACCCAGACAAATACGGACGTATTGAGCAAGGGGTAAGCGTTGTTGCTCCCCCATATAGCACTGTCAATAACAACAGAGCAAAGCAAGTCACTAACATAACGTTTGTAGTTGATGCTTACAATGATGATGGCGTGATCCGGCGTGACTTAGTTGTGTCTTTTACGCCTCCGTTATCAACGCCTGTTCTTGATTATACTTGCGAATGGAGAAGCAACGGCGGTGCCTGGACTACTATCAAAACAGACAAGACGTCGTTTGATATTCAGCGGATCTCTGAAGGGACTTACGATGTTCGTATAGTCACTAATGCAACAAATGGCACTAAGTCCGCAGCAGCAACAGCAACCTACGAATACAGCCTAAGCGGCGGCACTGGGTCATTACTCAACCCAGTTGCTAACTTATATGTTCTTGGCACTACAAGCACGCAGTTTAACGACAACGATTTGGTAATCAGTTGGTTGAACCCCATCACCAACACGTCTTTGCTTGGATTGTTGAAAGACTTCCGCATAGACATTAAAGACGCAGACGACAACATACTGCGCACAGAATACGCAGCAGCAGTGCAGCCTAATGAGTATCAGCAATTCACATACTCATACTTGAAGAACAAGAACGATCACAGCGGCACAGCAAACAGAAGCTTAAAGGTCACTGTTTATTGCAGGGACTCAAACAACAAGTTAAGCACTGGAGTGACGAAGACTTTCTTAAACCCAGCACCTGCAGCACCTGCAATCACAAGCACTAGTGGAACTAAGTCAATAAAGATTGAAGTCTTAACGAATATTGATCGTGCGCTCAATCCTGATTATGTAGAAACTGCTTTCTTCGTAAGTGACAGCTCTACATTTACACCGACTCTTGAGGGTGCAGTTGCACGCGGGCAAATGTCATTTTATATGTTGCAGGGAGTAGAGACTAAGAAATACTTTGCTGTTGCATTCGTGGATTCGTTTGGTGATCCGTTAAATTGGTCATTAATAGGTGAAGACGAGCCAGGCACTCCAGCGGGCGTACCTGAAGTCACTGTATTGCCTAATAGCCCAGCTGATGTTGATGGGCATACTGCAGTGATGTATAAAGCGCCAGGGACTAATGAATACATTATGTATGGCTGGGATGGCACGCAATGGATGAACACCAGAGACGGCGGCTTTCTTGTTGATTACTCCGTAGTGGCCAGCAAAATATACGCTGAAGACCTGCGAGCAATCAGTGCGCATTTAGGCGATATGGAGTCCGGGAGCATTACATTCGATCAAGCCAGCTATATTCGCGGCGGGGCTCTTAACTGGACTACTGGCACAGGTGTGTGGACTGGATACCACGACAACAACTACAAGTTCCGTGTGGGTAGCCCAGTTGGAGCAGGCTTAGACTGGGATGGAACAAAGCTCACTATCTACGACAACTCACATAACGTATTGCTGCAGTCTGGTACTGGTCTGGTAGTTGATTTCGCTAATGTCGTAGGTGCAACAAAGCCCGCTAATAACGCTACAGTCGGCGCACCAAGTGGCACTTATGTCGGCAGCACACTTGCACAAACTGTTGAGTCCAACAGCGCAGCGGCTAAACAAGCTATTGACGATATGGCTTCGGATGCAATTCTAAGCCCAGTCGAAAAGCAAATAGCAAGGACAGAGCTTGACAATGTCACTGCTATGTATAACCAGTTAGATGCATCAGCTAGTCAGCTTGGTATATACACAGAGCGAAGCAATCATTCTTCTTATTACTCGATACTGTATAACTATGTGCAAGGATTGATAGCGAACACCAGCACATCAAGCAGCATCAACGCTGCTACTTGGCGCGCTAACTGGTCGAACTATTACACAGCCAAGGAGCTTCTACAGAAAAAGATCAGCAAGGTCGCTAATGACGCTGGCGCAGTAGTCGGGACTAACTTGTATGTTAGTGGGTCTGTAGCATCCGGGGTTGTCTCTAACGTCACTCCAATCACTGGCACCAACATCGGCACATACATGTCTGTTGCTGCGATTAAAGAAGCTTACATTGAAGACGCAAACATTGGAACACTCAAGATAAAAGGAAACGCAGTGACTGTTCCAAGCGGGGGCACGGGCATCTACTCTGCAAGTGCAAGCATCAACTTGCCGCAGCCTGGATACATCACAGTCATCGGTACATTCACACAAGGCACGGGTAAGGGCGGACATACATGGCGCTTGTATGTGGGTGGAACACAAGTAGCTTATGAGAACCCCGCAGTCTCAACAACAGGCGCAATGAGCACAACTATATATGTGGGCGCAGGCGGCCAAAGCTGTGCAATCCAATGCGATCAAACAACAGGCGATGGTCGGTGTGCAATAACAGTGCTGGGGTCAATGCGTTAAATAAACTAAAGTCAATAACTACAAAAACAAATGACAGAAGACAACACTATCAGCTATTTCTACTACGAAGCAAGCACAGGGAAGCTAATGCAAACTGGGGCTTGCTTGCCCCAGGATATAGACCTTCAGACCCCGCCAACTGAAACATGGACTAAAGGCATTGGCACTGCATCGCTTTTTGATGACTACTTTTCATTAGTCGATCAAGTAATAAAGACCTATCCAGCAAAGCCCAGCAAATACCATGAATTTGACTATCAAAGCGAAGCTTGGTACGCAACAACTCTAGGGCTTGACGCAGCCAAGGCAGATAAGAAGGCAGAGATAGACACTTGGCGAGCAGATCAAGAAGTCCTTCCTATCTTGTTTCGTGAAGCACTGTTTGACGCTGACGCAAAAGCACAAGCAAACATCAGCGCATGGCTTAACGTTATCAATGCGGGTGCGGATCTTCCAGTAGGGTTTGTCTGGCGTGACTTCAACAACGAAGACCACACAGCAGATGCGCAGTTTGTACGAGAACTTGCTACAGCGCTAACAATGCGTGGTACTGCTCTCTATGCAGCAGCCTGGGCACACAAAGCCACTGTAGACGGTTTTAACACGCTTGCTGACGTGCTGTCGTACCAAGTCTCATAGTTCATCAGTAATTGCTGTCCGCTAAATACGTTGTAAGTATTTAGAAGGACAGCAGATGACACTTCCAGCACCAAAGAACCTCACAATTTATCGTGGAGACGCGTGGGTTATAAAGTTAGGTTTAACCCACAAAGATACCGGCTTAGCACAAGATATCACAGGTCTCCCGATACTCGCTCAAGTAAAGAGCAACACATTAATCACTACTCCACCTTTATTCGAATTCAGAGTAGAGCGTGTAGACACGTCTGGGATTATCTTTTTACACTTAACACCAGACGACACCAAGCTATTAAACTCAGGAACATATAAGTACGACGTGCAAGTCGGTGACCAGACTGTATTGTACGGCGACGCTATTATAGTGCCTGACGTTTCGAGGGCACTATAATGGGAGTCGAAACATTTACAGGCAATTCTACTATTGAGTTCATCGATATACAGATTCCGCAGATTGAAGTTATTGAAGTCAATACTGCTATCAGCCCACGTGGTTATAGCGCGTATGAACTCGCTGTGTTTAACGGCTTCGTTGGAACAGAAGTCGAGTACCTGGCGTCACTAAAAGGCGACAAAGGAGACAAAGGCGATACCGGAGAGCAAGGCCCGCAGGGCATACAAGGCATCCAGGGCGAAACTGGACCGCAAGGGATACAAGGAGAGATTGGGGCAACAGGGGCAACTGGGCCTGCTGGCACTGTCACAGCACTTAGTTCAATCCCAGACGTAACGCTTACAACTCCAACAGCTAATGACTTACTGAAGTACGACGGTACTAAGTGGGTTAATGCAAGTGCTGCTCCGTTTGCAAACGCTGTCAGTGTTACTAGTGACTACACAGATCCAGCTACTAAGTATCTGTTGTTCGCCACTAATACTTCTGGCTATCGCAGTGTGCGCGCTGATGATTCACTTACATATAGCGCATTAACAAACACTATAAGCATAGGCGGGAATGATGTGCTTACGACTGCTTCTGCTGCTGCAGCGGTCATTGATGACTCAAGCACTACAAGCACCAGCAAAGGATGGTCAGCGTCTAAAGCGAACACAGCAATCACTGCAAAGCAAGACACGTTAGTCAGCGGAACAAACATCAAGACAGTCAACGGAACGTCGTTGTTAGGCAGCGGTGATATTGCTGTGGGTAGTGGAGCATCTATTATTGGCGAAGTCCGTGCAATCACTTCCGCAACTATTCCTAATGGCTGGCTATTATGCGACGGATCTGCTGTTAGTAGATCAACATACGCATTATTGTTTGCAGCGATTGGCACTGCTTATGGTGCTGGTGATGGCTCAACAACATTTAATCTTCCTGATTATCGCGGCTCTTTTGGTGCTGGTGCTGGTGTTCGCTCAGGTCAAAACACAACAACAACATTAGCGTTAGGCGATAGTTATACAGTTACATTGGTGGCTAATAATTTAAGGTTTAATGCATTAGAGCCTATTGCAGCCGTTGGCATTGTAGCGACTAACTTCATTATTGCAGCAACCGCAAGTGCAGTATTTGTTGACTCTCCTGCTGTTGTTTCTAGTGTTAATGGCTTAGTTACTAGCAAGCAAGATTTATTAGTCAGCGGCACAAACATCAAGACTGTTAATGGCGCTTCTTTGCTTGGGTCTGGAAATATTGAAATAAATGTTCCTACTGCAGTTAGCCAATTAACTAACGACTCTGGGTATTTGATTACAGCAGTCGATGACGCAAGCACTACAAGCACCAGCAAATCATGGAGCGCAAGCAAGCTTAATACAACGCTTGGTGATATTTCAGCGGCACTGGCCGCAATCATAGGATAACAAATGACAATAGCAGATCAACTAACAAGTATTGCCAACACAAAGGCTGCTATCAAAACCGCGATCGAAGCAAAGGGCGTCACTGTAGGCGCCGTTGCATTCGATCAATACCCTAGCAAGATCGCGTCAATAACAGCGGGCGAGTCGATTGCTGCCTGGAGCAGACCCGCTGATTGGCTAGCGATGCCAAGCTTTGCAGCAGGCGAACAGAAGGTAGCAATACTGATGGCTATCTTCGACAATGAAACTAACGCTGTTGCTTTCTACAATTCCGGCGCTTACACAGTAGACTGGGGTGATGGGACTACTACTAATCACAGCGCAAGTTCGCAAGCTGAAAAGATCTATAACTATTCAGCTATATCGACGAGCACTTTATCGTCGCGCGGATACAAGCAGGTACTGATAACTATTACTCCGCAGGCAGGTCAGAACTTAACAGGCCTTAATCTGCGTCAAGTCCATAGCACTGTCAAGATCAGTACTAACCCAATCCCACGTAATTATCTCGACGTGCAGATCAGCGCTCCGAATTGCACAGCATTGGCATTGGGCGACAACTCAAGCAATTACTACGCTGTTCCTTTGTGCGAACGTGTAGAGATAAAAGAGATAGGCAACATCACTTCGACATCAGCGTGGTGTGCTTATCACTATAGCCTTCAAAGCTTCATCATGCCCGTTAAAGCTTCAGTGACTAATACCTCAAACATGTTTCAGGAGTGCAGATCTTTACGTGAAGTCCTGAATGCCGTCTTCACAGGCGCTACTAACACATCTGCTACGTTTAAGGACTGCACAAATCTCGCTAAGATCACTGGCAACTTTAGCGCCTCGACGAATATCATTAATATGTTTCAGGGCTGCACTGCATTAAAAGAAATAGACGCTACGTTTAGTAGCCAAATCGTGAATTGTGGAGCGGCTTTTCAGAACTGCATTAGTTTAAAGGCTATACCTAGTCTCAATTTATCAAACTCCTGCACGAGCACAGCTAACTTATTTGAGGGCTGCAGGGCAATCACGTCAGCTCCTGACTTAAACATGTTTGCTGTCACTAACGCTTCTAATATGTTTCTGAACTGCTCTGCATTAGAAGCTGCTCCTACCTTAACAATAGGAACTGCGTTAGTGTCTACTGATAGCATATTCCAGGGGTGTTTAAGTCTCAAAGAGATCCCGCTTTTCAATACAGCTAATGTGACTGGATTATCTAACTGGATTTATGGTGGGATATTTAAGGACTGCGTTAATCTGCAAAAAGTCCCTGCATTCGATACAGGCAAGACAACAACTTTTGCTCAAGTGTTTAATGGATGCATGGCTCTCGAAGAAGTGCCGGCACTCAATATGGCATTAGTTAGCACCACAGATAGCTATTCAACGTATCAGGCTTTTGAAAATTGCAAATCTCTTGCGAAGATCGGTGTTTATGGCGCTTTGCAGTCATTTAGTGTCGCTAACTGCGCATTGTCAGCAAGTGCTCTGACTACTTTGTATCAGAACTTAGGCGGCCCAGTTACTAGCAAAACAATCACTGTGACTAACAACTTTGGTGCCGCAAGTGTTTCAAAGACCAGTTGCGGCACAACGACATACTCAACAACGGTCACACAGTCCAATACAACAGGGTTAGCTGTTGGTCAATTAGTCACCGGAACGGGTATCAACACTGCAGTCTCGGTGACTACTGCAGGCAGCACTGACCGCGTTAATCGGTATATGCATAGTCTGCCAAACGGAAAACGTGTTGCATTTGTGACGCTTACAGGAACATCGGGCATAGCAGTCAAAACCATTTATTACGTTGTAAATGCGGATACTGATGGGTTTCAATTGTCGTTGACTCCGGGTGGTGCAGTTGTTGACTTAGTTAATGACGGTAGCGGAACTATCACATACCCGACGTTCATTACTGGCATCACTACTAACACAAGCTTTACCGTCGATGTCCCAGCATCATCAACCGGCACCAATACATTAGTTGCACGTATGGATGACACCTCCTGGGCAACATTGCGCGGATGGGCAGTAGCATAAGAACAAGAAGAGAGAAACCATGTTTTACAAAAAGGAACAAGAACAAATACTGTCAGCACTAATCGTCGAAGGACCAGGCTACACGTTGATTGAAGAGGACAGCGCCCTCTACACCTATCCGGTTGATGGCTGGATACACGCGGAGAGCTTAAATGCTGCTATCGCGCACTTTGCAAGTGCAGGCAAAAGCACTATTACGCTACGCCAGTGCAAGCTTGCATTGCTTAATGCTGGCAAGTTGCAGGACGTGCTTGCATACATTGATGCGATGCCGGAGCCGCAACGAACTGCGGCACTTATTGAGTTCGATTACGCAAACGAAGTAGAGCGAAGCTCTGTGCTGTTGAACACTGTAGCAGCGGCAATCGGGCTGTCTGAATCAGAACTTAATGAGTTGTTTGAATCAGCTAAGGTGCTGTGATGAACGACGAAATCAAGAAAACAATCGAACGATTAATTGCTGAAGAAGACAGCAATGTAGAGCGTGCGAGGTTGTTGGTGTTGTTGCAGATCAGCAATCTCATCACAGACATCAACGCCAGGCAAGTAGAACTCGAAGACAAGATAGTCCATGCAGACCAGTATATACAGCAGAATCGCCGTGCGAGCGATAGGTTTGCTGGAGCCAAGAAAGTAGTCATAACGTTAGCTGTTGCAGTGCAAGCAACGACTGGGTATTTTTTGATGGAGTTGCTAGACACCCCTAACAAGTTCAAACAAGAACTTGTTGTTATTGATCGGCGATTGGCTGTTATAGAAGCGCAGTTAAAATCCCACGCTCCTATTCCTTAACTGTCTGAACATATCCTGTCTTCGGAAATGCAAAGCCCGCCTGAGCCACTTCGGCATGCGGGCTTTTAGCTTTAAGTGTCTATGTGGATGATAGAACGCTTCTAGGGCAAAGATGAGATCCGGGTTCGTGTTTCTATACATGCGCCATAAGCACAAGTGCAGCACTAAGTGTTCTTGTGTAGTCACATAGACGATGTTCGTGTAGTCGTCACTACCCCCTAAACAACGCGGGATCTTATGGTGTCTTTCGATAGGCGCAAAGGCGTGCAAGCGCGTGCGCGCTCGATAGATGATCTCGTCGTGAATTCTTTTGTAGTCCATCAAGTATTTAAACAACAGATCATCACTGGTTCGTGGCAACTAAGCCACAAAGGAAAGATTGTGGCCAAAAGTGGTTGTTCATGACGACATCATGAACTTAAAGTGTGACTCATGCGCTGCATGTGTAGCGCAACTTACTAAGGAGCTATAAATGAGCACACTGAACGAAACCCTGGCTGCACTTGACTCTGTTATCAACGCGGAAGGCACTGCGGAAACTGTGAAGGCTGCACTTAGCGCAGCACGCGTGCAAGCCATCAAGGACGAAGTTGAACGCCTGCAAAAGCAGCTCAAGGAAGTCAAGGCGCTGCTGCCCACTAAGCCGCTGAGCCCCAAGCAGCAAGCACTTGCGGACAAGCGGGCGAAGGCCAAGGCGGACAAGGAAGCTGCTAAGAAGGCAGCAGAGGACAGCAAGAAGAAGTAACCCCCAAGCAACACAACACACACGGCCCGAAAGGGCCGTTGTTCTTTGGAGACCATGATGAGCGCTGAAGACCTGCTGTGTGCCCTGGGTAACTTTACGGGGACTGAATCCTACTTCCGGCACACCCACCGGACACTGCTAACTGATGGCGTGCAGTACCTTGCCAGCAAAGCGCAGTGCTACTGGTTGATGGACGTGATTGCCAGTCACCTGCCTGTAGTGCCTACTGACGAGTATTTCTGCATTGCAACGCTGGAACGCAACGGGGAAGGCGCGCACTTCGAGCTCGTCAACGACGTGCCAGCTACGCGCTACTACGCAACGCAGGAGATTGCCTGGACGGACTTTCCACTGCAGAAGATCAAGCTGTACTGCAGCCAAGCAGGGGATCAATGGGTGATTATGTTGCCCAGCGAATACTAAGCACACAGCACAAACAACAAAGCGCCCCAGGAGGGCGCTTTTTTTACCAGTTATACTTGATCTTACTGTAAGTAAGATTCATCTTTATTCTGTACCGCCTTAACAACGCACGAACCAAAATCTCGATAGCATCATCAGCTGACGGCCCAATCATAATCTGAATATCTTGCAAAGCATCTTTTCGCAACGGAACTAGCAAAAACTTCGTTTTCACGTGATTATTGCTATCATACATTTCCGTAACAAACTGAGCACAATCATCACCATCCAAGTATCTTGCTGCACTTTGAACACCTAGAATCTTGTAACGCCACTCTTTCTCAAATCTCCAGTGCTCTCTTTTCTTTGTCCCTAAGTGACTTAGCTCATACTGAATCATTTCGGCGCTTTGTGTAACGCATGATGTTTTGTGATTCTCATCATATTGAATTTTGTAAGGCCCCATCACCACGCGTGTCAGCGTAGAGGCTCCGCTATCTCTTTTCACTTTTAAATAATCACTCAAAGTGAACATACAGTTATGAGGACTCGGCGCCTTAACGCAAGATGTATGTGCTATGAAATCCCATGGCAAACCGATTCGAATTCCACGCTTCTTAGGCGTATACATTCTCCACATCGGCAGCGACTCTTCTTCTTCAGCGGTCCAGCAGGTTGCAAAGACAAGCTCCTTTGATATCAGAAGGTCATTAGCATCAGCCTCTTCGGGATCATTCACTAAATCAAGGCGATTAAATTTAAGCTTTCTCGTGCTCAGCATCATCGCCAACGCTTCAATTGACGTGTAATGATACAAGCGCGACGGCATTCTTTCCGGCTCATCTGCCGGACGCAATTTAGGTAGCAACTTTCACCCCTTCACTTTTTCTTCTTAACGCCAATTGGATCGGGAACAATCTGATTCGCTCCGGCAAGCGTTGTCGCTTTGCTGTAGAAGCTTTCAAGCATCTGCGCACTTGTTCCCATCTGTTCCTTCAGCATCATAATGGACATGCGATTACTGATGATTGCCTCTGTTGCATACGCATGACGCAAGCTATATAACGTGCGATTCTGCCCTGTCGCAGAGTCTTCACGCAAGCCAACGAACTCCAGTAGCTTCCTGAACTGCACGTCTGCATTGATGAACGGTGATCCATCAGGCAAGCAAAACACCTTAGTCTTGTTGGTTATCTCGTAGTCAGCTTTAAGCTTCAGCGTTTCTATAAGCTGCAGCACTGTTGCATCAGCGATTGCTTTGCGTGCGCCTGTCTTACCATCAAGCAAAAACTGCGCATACGTAACGCCATCCTTCTGCACATACGAGCACATACCCCAGGTCAAGTTATAGACCTCAGTCCCTGGCCTGCATCCCGTCGAAGCTACAAAGTACATGAACACAGACAGGACTTCACGCCTGTGCTTAACGCGCTCTTGTATGCCCTCTTGGTTACACCACTCCAGAACCTTCTCACGCAGCAGCTTGTATTCTTCTGGGGTAAATGCTGGCCTAGGCTTTGCGTCTTCACCATCAATGTAAGGCTCTGGTATCTCGGCCTTACTCATGACCTTGCCTTTAATCGCTTTCTTAAAGACTAAGTTGAGTGACGTGTAGTAGTCCTTAACAGTCGGCTTACTAACAGTGCCATCATTGTTGTCGCGCATGATCTGGACTGCACGCTTTAGGTCGTCTTCAGTGATGTTGTTGACTGCCTTCGCACCCAGCGCAGGTATCCATACTGTGTTTAAGCGTGCAATATGCTTTGCCTCCAGGGACCCCTTAACTGCTGGCGACAGCTCCTGTATCACGCTCTTGGCGATTGTTTTGAAGGTCTTCGTCAGGACAGGCATCCCCATCTTCTGACTAAACTTTGCCTCGTAGTAAAGCTCCTGTGCCTTTGCGATGGCTTCTTTTTTGTCAGCAGTTCCGGTGGTCTTAGTGATCCACTGCTTGTCTGCCTTGAAAGTTACTTGATAATTTTCTGTGCCGGGACGCTTGAAGATTCTCCCTGCACCATCCAGTATCACATCTGATACGATAGCTTTCCTGGGCATGTTGTATGCTCCTGCGCGCGTGTGCTTTGCGGGGACTGCATGCTACGTGCTGCGATTTTTGACTGCAGGCTACGTGTATGCTACGTTTTGAAGGCAAAAGCCTAACAAAATCAAGTAGCTATACGATCAAGCGCTCTGCCATAATCGGTCCGCTTTTTGGTAAAGGCGCGATTCTACGCCCATGCCCGGCGCCGTGCCCGGCTCAAGCCACCCCCTGCCCTGCCCCTCGCCGATGACATCCAGCCAACTCTCCGCTGTTTTCCTGCTCGCCCTGTTTGCCGGTCTGATGTTCCGTTTCTGGCTCGCCATGCGCCAGATGCTCCATGTCCGCCACCACAGGGGCGCGGTGCCCGCTGCCTTCGCCGACAGCATTGCTCTCGACGCCCACCAGAAGGCCGCCGACTACACTGTGGCGCGGGTGCGGCTGGGCATGATCGATCTCTTCATATCCACCTGCCTGCTGTTGATCCTGACCCTCGGAGGTGGCCTGCAGGCCCTTTACGATCTGGCGAGCCAATTCCTTGAAGCCGGCAGCCTGGCCCAGGGCGTCGCCTTCATCGCCCTGATCGCCAGCGTCTCCTGGCTCGTCGATCTACCCCTGGGCCTCTACCGCAGCTTCCGCCTGGAAGCCCGTTTTGGCTTCAACCGCCTGACCCCGGGCCTGTTCATCGCCGACACACTGAAGAGCGTGACCCTGGCCGCCCTCATCGGCCTGCCGCTGATCGCTTTCGTGCTGTGGCTGATGGGCTCCATGGGTGAACACTGGTGGCTGTATGTGTGGGCCTTCTGGCTGGGCTTCAACCTGTTGGTGCTGCTGGTCTATCCCACCTTCATCGCCCCCCTGTTCAACAAGTTCAAACCCCTTGAGGACGGCCCCCTCAAGACCCGCATCGAAGGTCTGATGACCCGCTGTGGCTTCCGCCTGTCCGGCCTGTTCGTAATGGATGGCTCCAAACGTTCAGCCCACGGCAATGCCTACTTCACTGGCTTTGGCGCGGCCAAACGCATCGTGTTTTTTGACACCCTGCTCGACAAGCTGGCCCCCACCGAGGTCGAGGCCGTGCTGGCCCACGAGCTGGGTCATTACCATCACCACCACCTCTGGAAACGCCTGGCCGTGATCGGTGCCGGCAGCCTGGTCTTCTTTGCCCTGCTGGGGCATCTGGCTGGCCAGTCATGGTTCTTCGAAGGGCTGGGCATGCAGGCCACCGGAACCGCACCCACGCTGGTTCTGTTCGCCCTGGCCCTGCCGGTGTTCACCTTCCCCCTGACCCCACTGATGAGCATGTGGTCACGTCGGCACGAGTTCCAGGCGGACGCCTATGCCGCGAGCCAGGCACCGGCCGCCGAGCTGGTCAGCGCTCTGGTCAAACTGTACCGGGACAACGCCTCCACCTTGACCCCCGACCCACTCTACTCCAGCGTCTACGACTCCCACCCCCCGGCGGCGATCCGCATCGCCCGACTGCAGGCAGCACGCCAGTGAAAACCTTCGGCACCCTGATCGCCGCCTTCGGCCGGCAGTACGAGGTCCGCAGTGACACCGGCGAGATCCTGCTGTGTGTTCCCCGTGGCAAGAAAAGCCTGTTTGCCTGTGGCGACAGGGTCCAGATTGCCACCACTGGCCCCGGCCAAGGGGTCATCGACAAGCTGGTGGAACGCAGCAGCCTGCTCTACCGCTCCGACGCGTGGCGGCAGAAGCTGATCGCAGCCAATGCCACCCAGGTGGTGATGGTGGTGGCCACCGAACCGAGCTTCAGTGACGAGTTCATATCCCGGTGCCTTTGCGCGGCAGAGAATCAGAACCTCAAGGTGCTGATCGTGCTGAACAAGACCGACATCGTGGCCGGCCTTGCCGACGCCCGCAGCCGGCTTGCGGCCTTCTCGGCCCTCGACTACCCGGTGCTCGAGATGTCGGCCCTCGACAACGTGGACAGCTTGCGGGCCCGCCTGATAGGCGAAACCAGCCTCCTGGTAGGGCAATCGGGGATGGGAAAATCGACGCTGACCAACGCCCTGATCCCTGAGGCGAGAGCCGAGACGCGGGAAATCTCCGAAGTACTCGACACAGGCAAGCACACCACGACCTTCGCCCGCCTTTACCCCCTGCCCGAGGGCGGCGGCATCATCGACAGCCCGGGCATGCAGACCTTCGGGCTGGTACATCTCGACGGGCAGGATCTGGAAGCCAGCTTCCGGGAGTTTCGCCCCTATGCAGGGCAGTGCCGCTTCCGCGACTGTCGGCACGACTCGGAGCCCGGTTGCGCACTACAGGAAGCTGCCGAGCGGGGGGAGATCGAAATGAAGCGCCTGCGCCAGTTTTTGCAGTTCCGCAGCGAATGCGAGCAGGGCCGGCGCCAGGCCCAGGGCTGGTGAGGCCCCGGCAGGCCGCTTGACTCAGGGCAGTTCGTCGCCCCTGCCCTGCCAATCCGGGTTGGGCAGTTCGTCAAAGGCGTGGCCAAGGGCCTCGCTCCAGCGATTGCGGATCATTGCAAAGTACTCGTTCTTGGCATCGATACTGATGTGGGACGAGATCTGCAGTTCATTGGTCTTGACGATGGCCAGGTCCAGGGGCACGCCCACCGACAGGTTGGAACGGATGGTCGAGTCCATGGAGATCAGGGCCAGCTTGGCAGCCTCGTCCAGGCTGGTATGACGCTTCACCACCCGGTCGATGATCGGCTTGCCGTATTTCGATTCGCCGATCTGGAAATACGGCGTATCAGGCGTCGCTTCGATGAAATTACCCGCGGCGTAAATGTGGAACAGGCGCGATTGCTCCTTGCCGATCTGCCCCCCGAGAATCAGGGCCGCGGTGAAATCGATACCAAAGTTCTGCAGCGCCTCCGCATCCCGACGGAACACCTCCCGCAGCATCTCGCCCACATGGCGGGCTGCCTCGAACATGTTGGGCACCGACCACAGGCTTTCCCGCCCGTCCTGGGTCGCCATGGCTTCCCTCAGCATCGATACGAGTTGCTGGGTGATGGCCAGATTACCGGAGCTCATCAACACCAGCACCCGCTCTCCCGGGCGCTGGAAGATGCTCATCTTGCGGAAGGTGTTGATATGGTCAACGCCGGCATTCGTACGGGAGTCCGACAGGAACACCATACCGGCATCAAGCAGCATGCTCACACAGTAGGTCATGGAAAGGAGCTCGAAGAAAAGGGGCGGCGCCAGACCGGCGTCGCCCCGGATTGGGGAAGGTACAGCCCGCCGGGCTGTACTGTTCAGCTTTGCAGTTCGTTGAGCAGAGACTTGATCTCGGCCCGGATGGATGCGAGTTGCTCGCGTAGGCCAACCGACTCCTCCGCGTCCTCCCGCTTGCGGGACGCCATTTCGTCGAGACGATTGCGCGCACCGGAGATGGTGAAACCGTCCTGATACAGCAACTCACGGATGCGCCGGATCAGCAGCACTTCATGGTGCTGGTAATAACGCCGGTTTCCACCCCGCTTGACCGGCCGCAGCTGGGTGAATTCCTGCTCCCAGTAGCGCAACACGTGGGGTTTGACCCCGCAAAGCTCACTCACTTCACCGATGGTGAAATAGCGCTTGAGGGGGATCGGCGGCAGATCGGCTGCCGCCGGAAGGTCACTTTGCGACATCGCTCAGTTGCTCCACATTGGCCTTGAGCTTCTGGCTGGCGTGGAAAGTCACCACACGCCGGGCAGTAATTGGAATTTCCTCGCCGGTCTTGGGGTTGCGACCGGGACGCTGGGGCTTCTCACGCAGCTGGAAATTGCCGAAGCCAGACAGCTTGACGCAGTCGCCCCGTTCAAGAGCCATGCGGATTTCCTCAAAGAAACACTCCACCATGTCCTTGGCTTCACGCTTGTTGAGACCGACCTGCTCAAAGAGCATGTCGGCGAGCTCCGCCTTCGTCAAAGTCATGCTCATGTAATCAGGCCCTCAACTTCGCGCCAAGACTTTCCTCGGCGTGCCGGGTAAGGGCAGTCATCACGGCATCCACTTCAGCATCCTCCAGAGTTTTCTGAGTTTCTTGCATAACTACGCGGAAAGCAAGGCTTTTCCGGTTTTGCTCGATACCCTTGCCCTGGTACTGGTCGAACAGCTCGATACGTTGAACAATGGCCGGAGCAACACTCTGCAGGCCCTTCAGGAGCTGTGCTGCCGCCACTTCCTGATCCACCACGAGGGCAAGATCACGGGTAACGGCAGGGAAACGGGAGACCTCCCGGTAAGCCGGCGTTACACTTTCCAGCAGGATGTCGAGCTCAATTTCGAAGACCACCGGTGCTGTACCCAGCTCATAACGCTGCACCCACACCGGATGCAACTCGCCGATGAAACCGACAACCTTGCCATCAAGCACGACCCGGGCCGAACGGCCCGGATGCAGGGCGGGGTGAACCGCCCGCTCGAACTCCGCAACCCGCGGGAAGAGCAGCGCCTCAAGATCAGCCTTCAGATCGAAGAAATCCACGTTACGGCCAGTCTCACCCCACTGCTCGGGGCGGGCCAGACCGCCGGCCAGCACGGCCAGGCGGATCGGCTGGTGAAAACCCTCCACGGGCTGCCCCGAAGGGCTGCGGGTGAAACAGCGCCCGATCTCAAAGACACGCACCCGGCTGGTCTGACGCTTGCGGTTAGTGACCAGATTGGCGACGAGACCGCCTATCAGGGTCGAGCGCATCACGCTCATCTGGCTGGCAATCGGATTAGCCAGACGCACCGGATCGGTGTTGCCGGCAAAGTCCCTTTCCCAGGCTTCTTCGACAAAGGCGAAGTTGATCACCTCCTGGAACTCACGACCGGCAACCAGGCGCCGCACGAACATCGCGTCACGTCGGGCTTCCGGACGGGGCAGCATGCTGATCGGCCCCCGGGGCGCCAGCACCGGGATGTTGTCGTAGCCGTGGAGACGCGCGATCTCTTCGATGAGGTCTTCCTCGATCTCCAGGTCGAAACGGTAAGACGGAGGCGTCACGACGAAGTCCTCACCCTCCCTGACCACGTCGAGATTGAGACGCACGAACATCTCGGCGACGGCATCCGCGCTCAGGGCAATCCCCAGCACACGACGCACGCGGGCCGCACGCAAGCGGATGGGGGCACGGGCCGGCAACTTACTCTGCGCCACGGATTCCATCACCGGGCCCGGCTGACCACCGCAGATGTCGAGGATCAGACGGGTGGCACGCTCGATGGCCTTACCAGCCAGGGCGAAGTCCACCCCCCGCTCGAAGCGGTAGGAGGCATCAGAGGAGAATCCATGGGCACGGGCACGACCAGCAATCGCATCGGGCGCGAAGAAGGCGCTCTCCAGGAAGAGGTCCGTCGTATCCAGGGTAATCCCGCTGTCCTCGCCGCCCATCACGCCTGCGAGGGCCAGGGCACGAGATTCATCAGCAATCAGCAGGGTGTCGGCAGCGGGAGTCACGGTCTGACCGTTGAGGAGCACAACCTGCTCGCCCTCCACCGGAAAGCGGACATGAATGGCGCCGCTCAACTTCGCTTCATCAAAGGCGTGAAGGGGCTGGCCAAGCTCCAGCATGACGTAGTTGGTGACATCCACCAGGGCGCTGATGGCCCGGATGCCGCTGCGCGCCAGGCGCTGTTTCATCCATTCCGGCGTGGGTGCCTTGGCGTTCACACCCCGGATGATCCGGCCACAATAACGTGGGCAGGCTTCCGGCGCGTCGAGCACGATGGCCCGCGTCGCATCGTGGGTCGCCGCCACAGGATCACAGGCCGGAAAGCTCAGTGGACTACCGGTAAGCGCCGCCACTTCCCGGGCGATCCCGGTCAGGCTCAGACAATCGGCGCGATTGGGCGTGAGCTTGATAGTGAACAGGGTGTCATTGAGCGCCAGGTATTCACGCAGGTCAGTGCCCACAGGGGCATCCTCCGGCAGCACCAGCAAACCGCTGCTTTCCTCGGAAATACCCAACTCCTTGGCCGAGCACAACATACCGAAGGATTCAATGCCACGCAGCTTGGCCGCCTTGATGCCGAACCCGGCCAGGTCGGCACCGACAAGTGCGCAGGGAATCCGGATACCTGCAGCCGCGTTGGGGGCGCCGCAGACGATCTGCAGCAACTCACCCTGCCCGGCATCCACTTTGCAGACGCGCAACTTGTCGGCATTGGGGTGCTTCTCGGCCTCGACGATCTGCGCGACGACTACCTTGGAGAACACGGCGGCCACGCCGTCCTGCTCCTCCACTTCCAGCCCCGCCATGGTGAGCAAATGGCCCAGCGCGTCCGAATCGAGATCCGGGCTGACGAAACTGCGCAACCAGAGTTCTGAAAATTGCATGGCTTACCTGAATTGACCGAGGAAACGAAGATCGCCTTCAAAGAAAAGACGCAAGTCGTTGACGCCATAGCGCAACATGGTGAGGCGGTCCGGCCCCATGCCGAAGGCAAAGCCGGTATAGCGCTCGGGGTCGATACCGCCAAAGCGCAGCACGTTGGGGTGCACCATCCCACAACCCGCAATCTCCAGCCAGCGGCCCTTCAGGGCACCGCTCATGAAGGCCACGTCAATCTCGGCCGACGGCTCGGTGAACGGGAAAAAGGACGGCCGGAAGCGCACCTGCAAATCGTCGCTCTCAAAGAAGCTACGCAGGAAGTCGGCGACAACCCCCTTGAGGTCGGCAAAGCTCACCGACTCACCCACCCACAGGCCTTCCACCTGATGGAACATGGGTGAATGGGTGGCGTCGGAGTCCACCCGATACACCCGCCCCGGCGCGATCACGCGAAGCTCGGGCATGGTGTCGCGGTCCTTGTAGGCCTCCACGTGGGCCTGCATGGCGCGGATCTGGACCGGGCTGGTGTGCGTCCGCAACATCACCCCTTCGCCGTTTTCCAGATAAAAAGTGTCGTGCATCGAACGGGCCGGATGATTGGCCGGCGTGTTCAATGCCGTGAAATTGTAGAAATCGGTCTCGATCTCGGGCCCTTCGGCCACATCGAAGCCAATGGAGCGGAACAACTGCTCAACACGCTCCAAAGTGCGCACCACCGGGTGCAGACCACCCACACCAGCGCCGCGCCCCGGCAGGGTCACGTCGAGGGCCTCGGCGGCGAGCTGGGCTTCAAGCGCAGCCCGCTGCAGGGCATCACGCCGGGCGGAGAGCAGTGCCTCAATGGCAGCCTTGGCTCTGTTGATCTCGGCGCCAGCACTCTTGCGGGCCTCCGGATCGAGTTTGCCGAGGCCCTTCAACAGTTCAGTGAGAGAGCCAGCCTTGCCCAAGTAACGGGCCTTCGCCATTTCAAGGGCTGCGCCGTCAGCGGCAGCGGAAAAGTCAGTTTCCGCCTGCGCGACGAGTTGATCGAGTTGATCCATTTTTCTGTCTTATCCCGGGTTCAGGACAAAAAAAAGGAGGCCAGGCCTCCTTTTTTCGTGCTGCGTTGGATTACGCAGCGAGCTGGGCCTTGGCTTGTTCGGCGAGCGCCGCAAAAGCGGGCTTGTCGAAAACGGCCAAATCGGCCAGCACCTTGCGGTCCACTTCGATGGAAGCCTTCTTCAGGCCGTTCATGAAGCGGCTGTAGGTCAGACCGACCTCACGCGCAGCGGCGTTGATACGGGCGATCCACAGGGCACGGAACTGACGCTTGCGTTGACGACGGTCGCGGTAGGCATACTGCCCCGCCTTCATCACCGCCTGCTTGGCGATCCGGTATACGTTCTTGCGACGGCCGCGGTAACCCTTGGCCTGGTCGAGGACTTTCTTGTGACGTGCACGTGCGGTTACACCGCGCTTAACTCTGGGCATTGCGTTCTCCTAAATCAGGCGTAGGGCATCATGGCGCGGATGGACTTTTCGTCCGCAGCATGCACGGCAGTCATGCCGCGAAGCTGGCGCTTGCTCTTGGTCGTCTTCTTGGTCAGGATGTGGCGCTTGAACGCCTGCGAACGCTTGATGCTACCGCTAGCGCGGACCTTGAACCGTTTGGCGGCCCCGCTCTTGGTCTTCATCTTGGGCATGAAGTACTCCAGCTTATGACATGGCCCCGGGTGGCTTCCGACTTCCGGAAACGCTTCAACAACCCGTCACCACTTGTTTCCGGCGCGCTATGCTGCGCACCGTGCTTCGGCCCCTAATGAGGGGCCGAAATTTCCTCAATGCTTCTTCTTCGGCGCGATGACCATGATCATCTGACGCCCTTCCATCTTCGGCATCTGCTCGACCTGGCCAATTTCTTCCAGATCGGCCTTCACACGCTCCAACTGGCGCATACCGAACTCCTGGTGAGCCATTTCGCGGCCCCGAAAACGGAGGGTCACCTTCGCCTTGTCACCTTCGTTCAGAAACTTGATCAGGTTGCGCAGCTTGATCTGGTAGTCGTTCTCGTCCGTACCCGGACGCAGCTTGACTTCCTTGACCTGAATCTGCTTCTGCTTCTGCTTGGCTTCGTGGGCCCGCTTGGCTTCTTCGTACTTGTACTTGCCGAAGTCCATCAGGCGGCACACGGGAGGCTTGGCCATGGGTGCGATCTCAACGAGATCCACGCCAGCTTCTTCCGCCGCTTCCAACGCAGCACGCAGAGAGACGATGCCGATCTGCTCACCGTCCTCACCCGTCAAGCGCACTTCCGGCACACTGATTTCGCCGTTTATGCGCAGCTTCTTATCCTGAGCGATGGTTCAATTCTCCATGAAAACAAAAATATCAGGCCGTGCCGGCAAACGAAGTCACTTCGTCTTGCCAACGCTCGACAATCTTATCGAGGGACATTTGACCGAGATCTTGATTACCCCGGGCGCGGACGGCCACTACATTTGCTGCCTTTTCCTTGTCGCCGACAACCAGCAGATAAGGCAGCTTTCGAACGCTATGTTCGCGTATTTTATAAGTAATCTTCTCGTTGCGCAAATCGGCCTCCACCCGGAAGCCGCGCGAACGCAAGCTTCTGACGACATCCGTGACGTAATCCGCCTGCGATTCAGAGATATTCAGCACAACCGCCTGCACTGGCGCAAGCCACAAGGGCAATGCGCCCGCATGGTTTTCGATCAGAATGCCGATAAAACGCTCCAGGGATCCGAGAATTGCCCGGTGCAGCATCACAGGCGTGTGGCGGCCGTTGTCCTCACCAACATACTCAGCCCCCAGACGCGCGGGCATGGAGAAATCCACCTGGACCGTCCCACACTGCCAGGAGCGACCGATGGCATCCTTGATATGGAATTCGATCTTCGGGCCGTAGAAGGCACCTTCGCCAGGCAACTCCTCCCACTCCAGCCCGCTAGCCCGCAGCGCAGCGCGCAGCGCGCCCTCCGCCTTGTCCCACACCTCATCCGACCCCACCCGACTGCCCGGACGCAGGGCCAACTTGACCGCCACATCCTTGAAACCGAAGTCCGCATACACCTTGCGCACCAAGGCATTGAAAGCAGTCACCTCGGCCTCGATCTGATCTTCCGTACAGAAGACATGGCCATCGTCCTGAGTAAAGCCGCGCACTCGCATGATGCCGTGCAGCGCCCCTGAGGGCTCATTACGGTGACAGGCGCCAAACTCGCCATAGCGCAGGGGCAACTCGCGATAGGAGCGCAGATCGGAATTGAAGATCTGGATATGACCCGGGCAGTTCATTGGCTTCACCGCATAGTCACGACTTTCCGACTCTGTGGTGAACATGTTGGCCTTGTAGTGCTCCCAGTGCCCGGATTTCTCCCATAGGGAACGATCCAGAATCTGGGGGCAGCGCACTTCCTGATAGCCGTTGTCACGATAGACGGCACGCATGTACTGCTCTACGGCCTGCCAGACAGTCCACCCATTAGGATGCCAGAACACCAGTCCGGGCGCCTCTTCCTGGAGATGAAAGAGGTCAAGCTGCTTGCCCAGACGGCGATGGTCGCGCTTTTCTGCCTCCTCCAGCATGTGGAGATAGGCCTCCTGCTCTTCCTTTTTGGCCCACGCCGTACCGTAGATGCGCTGCAGCATTTCGTTCTTCGAGTCGCCGCGCCAGTAGGCCCCGGCAACCTTCATCAACTTGAAGACCTTAAGCTTGCCGGTGGACGGAACGTGAGGACCACGACACAGATCGGTGAACTCACCCTCCTTGTAGAGGGACACATCCTCGCCCTGAGGAATGGAGGCAATGATCTCGGCCTTGTAATGCTCACCAATGGACTTGAAATAAGCAACCGCCTCGTCCCGCGGCAGCACGCTGCGCTCAACGGGAATATCGCGCTTGACCAGCTCAGCCATGCGGACTTGGATTTTCTCCAGATCCTCCGGCGTAAACGGACGCTTGTAGGCGAAGTCGTAGTAGAAGCCGTTTTCAATCACCGGCCCGATGGTGACCTGGGCATCAGGGAACAACTCCTTGACGGCATAGGCCAGCAGGTGCGCCGTGGAGTGGCGGATGACCTCAAGACCATCCGGATCCTTGTCGGTCACGATGGCCAGCGCCACATCATGCTCAATGAGATACGAGGTATCGACCAGCCTGCCATCAACCTTACCGGCCAGCGCCGCCTTTGCCAGACCAGCACCAATGGACGCGGCGACCTGGGCGATCGTCACGGATTGCTCGAAACTGCGCACAGAACCGTCGGGCAGGGTGATATTGGGCATGATGACTCGCTCGGGAAAATTTTGGGCAAAAAAAAAGTGCGGACGAGCCGCACTTTTCTTTTTCTGGAAAACGCCTTACAGCAGACTCGTCAAAGCTTGTCTTGGCTGCTGCAAGTTCGAGACATTCGTTTTCCTTCTTAGGTGTTTGGTAGGCGCGATTGGACTCGAACCAACGACCCCCACCATGTCAAGGTGGTGCTCTAACCAGCTGAGCTACGCGCCTAAGAAGCCCGCATTATAGACGAACCCTTAAAACTGTCAACGATTACTTGAATTTATTTTACTGAGGTTGTGCAGGCCAGGCGGCCAGAAAACGCTGCCAGTGAGGTGACTCAAGCCGGCTCAGCGCGTCGCGGACAAAACTGACTTCGGTCTGATACTGCACCTTATCAAGCACGCCGCGCATGCACTGGAAGCGCAGGAACACGAGATAGGTGTTAACCACGTCGGTCTCACAGTAGTCCCGAATCTCCCCGATCCGTCCCTCGCAGTAGCCCTTCCAGACCGCCGAGCCGTCCATGCCCAGCTTGCCAGGAAAGCCCATCAGCTTGGCCAGATCATCAAGCGGTGCATTGGCGCGGGGTTGGTAAAGGGCCAGCAGATCCATCAGATCCAGGTGACGGGTGTGATAACGCCCGATGTAGTTGTTCCACTTAAAGTCCCGGGAATCATGGTAGTCACCATCCCCAAGATCCCAGTAGCGTGGTGCCGAGACCCCGTGGAACATGCCACGGTAGTGCAGGACCGGCAGATCGAAGCCGCCTCCGTTCCAGGAAATCAACTGGGGGGTAAAACGCTCGATCCCGTCAAAGAATCGCTGAATGATCTCGCCTTCAGCGCAGTCGGGCTCCGACAGGGAGAACACCCGAAACTGACTCGCATCCCGCAGCACGCAGGAGATGGTCACGACCTTCTGGAGATGATGGGGCAGGAAATCGCTTCCGCTTGATGCCCGACGCAGTTGGAAGGCGTACTCGGCCACCTCCTCCGCACCAAGCTCATCGGGCAGTCCGTGCAGGGAACGAATGCCCTGTACATCAGGGATTGTCTCGATATCGAAGACGAGAGTGGCGGCCATCGTCATGCTCAGGCTGGGAATACGCCGGTAGACAGGTAGCGGTCGCCCCGGTCGCACACGATCGAAACGATCACGGCATTCTCAACCTGCTCGGCCAGCCGCAAAGCCACATGCAGGGCGCCCCCCGAAGAAATGCCCGCAAAGATGCCTTCCTCCCGGGCCAGGCGCCGCGTCATCTCTTCCGCATCGGCCTGGGCGACGTATTGCAGCTGATCAACCAAGGACTTGTCATAAATCCGGGGCAGATAGGCGTCCGGCCATTTGCGAATACCAGGAATCTGTGCGCCATCGGTGGGCTGGCAGCCGATGATGCAGACGGCAGGATTCTTCTCTTTCAGGTAGCGGGACACCCCCATGATGGTGCCGGTCGTTCCCATGCTGCTGATGAAGTGGGTGATGGTGCCACCGGTCTGCTCCCAAATCTCGGGGCCGGTACCGTCCACGTGGGCCTGGGGATTGTCCGGATTGGCGAACTGGTCGAGGATCACGCCCCGCCCCTCGTCGCGCATACGCTCAGCCACATCGCGAGCCAACTCCATGCCACCCTCTTTCGGTGTCAGCACCAGTTCGGCACCAAAGGCCCGCATGGTCTGGCGACGTTCGATGCTCTGGTTCTCGGGCATCACGAGAATCATTCCGTAACCGCGTATCGCGGCAGCCATGGCGAGAGCGATCCCGGTATTGCCGCTGGTCGCCTCGATCAGGGTCTGTCCAGGCTGGATGTCACCCCGGGCCTCACCGCGCAGGATCATGGACATGGCCGGACGGTCCTTCACCGACCCTGCCGGGTTGTTACCTTCCAGCTTGGCCAGAATCACGTTGTTATGCCCTGCCGTGATGCGCTTCAGCCTGACCAGCGGGGTCTGGCCCACGTAGTCCTCGAGAGTCTTGAATTCCATGTTTCGGTCCACCGGATATCGGATTGGAGATTGCTTCGATCATACCGAATGCGGCGGTCGAGGGTTGCGACCCCACGTATCCCGCACGATCGGATTGCCGCTGCACAGGGCTGAAAAAAGGGGCTTCCACCGGAAGCCCCTGGACACTTGGCACAGCCAGGCCTCAGGGCCGGCCGATGCTCAGGTAAGTCAGGCCAGCCTCCCGCGGAAGCCGCGGGTCAAACACGTTGCGGCCATCGAAAATGACCGGACTCTTGAGCTTGGCTTTGATGACCTGAAAATCAGGGCTGCGGAATTCCTTCCACTCGGTCACGATAAGCAAGGCATCGGCACCATCGAGCGCCAGCATGGGACGTTCAGCGTAGTTCAGGCGTGGCTCGTCACCAAAAATCCGGCGGGTTTCGTCCATCGCCACTGGGTCATAGGCCGTCACTGTCGCGCCACGCCGGAACAGCTCGGCGATGATCACCCGGCTCGGCGCCTCCCGCATATCATCAGTATTCGGCTTGAAGGCCAGCCCCCAGACTGCGAAGTGCTTGCCGCTCAGGTCCTCGCCGAAGTGGGCCACGACCTTGTTCACGAGCACCAGCTTCTGGGCATCATTGGCATCCTCGACCGCGTTGAGCACACGCAAGGCATGCCCTGCATCCGCCCCGGTCTTGATGAGCGCCTTGACGTCCTTCGGGAAACACGATCCGCCATACCCGCAGCCCGCATACAGGAAGTGATAGCCGATGCGCGGATCGCTGCCGATGCCCTGACGCACCAGTTCAATATCGGCCCCCAGGGATTCTGCGAGCAGGGCCAACTCATTCATGAAGCTGATCCGGGTGGCCAACATGGCATTGGCCGCGTATTTGGTGAGTTCGGCGCTGCGCAGGTCCATGATCAGAAGCTTTTCATGGTTGCGCTGGAACGGCGCATAGATGGCCTTCATCAGGAAAATGGCCTGATCATCCTCGGCTCCCACCACGATCCGGTCGGGGCGCATGAAGTCATCCACCGCAGCCCCCTCTTTAAGGAACTCGGGGTTAGACACCACGCTGTAGGGAATCGCCTCGCCTCGGGCATCAAGCTCGGCCTGAACCGCAGCCTTGACCTTGTCGGCAGTTCCGACAGGTACGGTGCTCTTGTCGACGACCACCTTGTAGTCCGTCATGTGGCGACCAATGGCACGGGCTGCCGACAGCACATACTGCAGGTCGGCAGAACCATCCTCATCCGGCGGCGTGCCCACGGCGATGAACTGGATGGTGCCGAATTGGACGGCCTCCTGAACGTTGGTCGTGAAATGCAAACGACCTGCAGCCACGTTACGGGCGACCACCTGATCAAGCCCCGGCTCATGGATGGGGATTCCCCCCTCCTTGAGCACCCGGATTTTCTCGGGGTCCAGGTCCAGGCACAACACGTCATTGCCCATCTCGGCAAGACAGGCCCCGGACACCAGCCCCACGTAACCCGTACCGACAACCGTAATTTTCATATGCGAGTTCCCGCAACCTATCCTGAGAGTGTTTCCAAAACCGGTGGGCCAATCCCGAACCGGAGAGCCTAGACCACAAAACCAGCCTAGGGCGTCAGATCGAATTCCTCGGTACGCTTGGGCGGATAGGTTTCCCAGCCGCCACACGCAGGGCAACGCCAATAGAACTGGCGTGCCTTGAAACCACAAGCATCACAACGATAGCGGGCCACCCTGCGGGTGTGCCCATGTACCAGGCCCTTGACCAGTTCGATGTCCGTACGCTGTTCGACAGGAGCTGTCAGCAAGGCTGCCTCAAGGAGCTTGTCCAGTCCGAGCAAGGTCGGATTGCGTCGCAACTCGTCCCGCACCAGTTGGTACGCTGCCGACGGCCCCTCTTTCTGCAACTCCCACTGGAACAAGGCATCCAGCAGGTCCAGGGACGCATATTGCTCCAGGTAGCTGCGCAACAACTGCATGCCCTGTTCGAGTTCCCCCAGCCTGCGATAGGCATCCATCAGCCTCTCGGCCACAAGGGCCAGGTAGACCGGATTTTGGCTTTCCACGCGCTTCCAAGCCTCAAGTGCCGCTCTGTCATCCCCCTGGGCCACATGCAGATCGCCCAGCAGCATGCTCGCACGCACACATTTCCGGTTCGTCTCGAGGGCGCGCAACAAAGCGCTCCGCGCCTCGTCAAAGCGGGAGTTGGCCATGTCGGCAGAGGCGAGTTCGCAGTGGAAATTGGCCATTTCCTTTTCCCAGAGCGCACTCTCATGCCCCGGAAGAGCATCCGCCGTTTCGATGGCCTTCCGCCAATCCTTCTCCTGCTGGTAAATGTCGAGCAGGTTCTTGAGCGCAAAATCATTCAGGCGGCTGCCCCGCAGTTGTATGAAAACCGCTTCTGCCCGATCAAGAAGGCCCGCTTTCAGGAAATCCAGCCCTAGCTCGGACAGGGCCTGCAGCCGCTGATCGTCCGACAGATCGTCCCGATCAATCAGATTCTGGTGCATCCGGATCGCTCGGTCCGTCTCACCCCTTCGCCGAAAAAGGCTTCCTAGGGCAAAGTGCAGTTCAACCGTCTGATTATCGATCTTCACCGCCTCGATAAAGGCATCAATAGCCTTGTCGGGCTGCTCGTTGAGGAGGAAGTTCAGACCTGTCAGGTAGGTGCGCGGCAAAGCCCGCGACTCTTTGACCAGATGCTTGATGTCAATTCGGGCAGCCAGCCAGCCCAATACGAAAAACAGGGGAAAGGCCAGCAACCACCACAACTCGAATTCCATGGGCTCAGTAGGTCTCCGGCAGATCAGGGCCGTGGGCAATCGGCCCCCTGCCGCGCCCATCAGAAGAAGGAGCAGCTCCCTGATCACGGAGATGGCCGATCTCGCGATGCTGACGGTAAAGCGTGGTCAACGTCGCAGTGACGCCAATCAGCACACCGACGGTGACAAACAGCAGAATGACCAGGACCAGCGGAACCTGCCACTGGGCACCGAAAAAGAAACGCAGGACGACTACATCGTCATTTTTGACGGCAAAGCCGAAAAGCAGCAGGAACAGGAAGAGCCTGAAGGCCCAGATGAGAGCGCGCATGCCCGAAATTATCCCTGACGTGGACAAAAAAAAGAAGGCGGCTTTCGCCGCCTTCAGGATCGAGCCTTCGGCCTCCGGATGGGGAAGCGTCATCGCCATATGGGTCACCCCATCATGTCGACACGTTCCCTCAACTCCTTGCCAGCCTTGAAATGCGGAACATACTTCTCCGGCACTTGCACCTTCTCCCCCGACTTGGGATTACGCCCGACACGGGGGGGACGGTAATTCAAGGCAAAGCTGCCAAAGCCGCGGATCTCGATGCGATCACCCCGCGACAGGGCATCGGTCATCGCATCGAGGATCATCTTTACCGCGAACTCGGCGTCCTTCGCGACCAGCTGGGGAAAACGCTCCGCCAGCCGGGCGATGAGCTCCGACTTGGTCATGCCCGAACCGCTTACTTCTGCTCGTTGAGCTTGGCCTTCAGCAGCGCACCGAGGTTGGTGGTGCCGCTGGCAGCAGACGCGCTGTCAGACGCCAGCTTGCTCATTGCTTCAGTTTGTTCAACTTGATCCTTGGCACGGATGGACAGATTGATGCCACGAGTCTTGCGATCAACATTAACGATCATCGCTTCGACGGCATCGCCAACCTTCAGCAGTTGGGACAGATCATCCACGCGGTCACGGGAGAACTCGGACGCACGCAGGTAGCCTTCGACGTCGTTGTTCAAACCGATCACGGCACCACGGGCATCCACACTGCGAACGGTACCGTTCACCAGGGTGTTCTTGTCGTGGGTAGCGATGAAGTTGGTGAAGGGGTCTCCATCGAGCTGCTTGATGCCGAGAGAGATGCGCTCCTTCTCGACATCGATGTTGAGCACCACAGCCTCGACTTCGTCACCCTTCTTGTACTGGCGCACGGCTTCTTCGCCGGTCAGCGACCAGGACAGGTCGGACAGGTGAACCAGACCGTCGATACCGCCTTCCAGGCCGATGAACACACCGAAGTCGGTCAGGGACTTGATCTGACCACGGACCTTGTCACCCTTCTTGTGGTTGATCGCAAAATCGTCCCACGGGTTGGACATGCACTGCTTCATGCCCAGGGAGATGCGGCGACGGTCTTCGTCGATTTCGAGAATCATCACTTCGACTTCGTCGCCCAGCTGGACGACCTTGGTCGGGTGAATGTTCTTGTTGGTCCAATCCATTTCCGATACGTGGACCAGGCCTTCGATGCCTTGCTCCACTTCGACGAATGCGCCGTAGTCAGTAATGTTGGTCACCTTGCCGAACAGACGGGTGCCCTGCGGGTAGCGGCGGGAGATGCCGACCCACGGATCTTCGCCCAGTTGCTTGAGACCCAGGGAGACACGGTTCTTTTCCTGGTCGAACTTGAGCACCTTGGCTTCGAGTTCGTCGCCCACGGCCAGAACTTCGGACGGGTGACGGACACGGCGCCAGGCCAGGTCGGTGATGTGCAGCAGGCCGTCGATGCCACCCAGATCCACGAATGCGCCGTAGTCGGTGATGTTCTTGACGATACCCTTGACGACGGTGCCTTCCTTGAGGGTTTCGAGGAGCTTCTGACGCTCTTCACCCATGGAGGCCTCAAGCACGGCGCGGCGGGAAACCACCACGTTGTTGCGCTTGCGGTCGAGCTTGATGACGCGGAATTCGAATTCCTTGCCTTCGAAGGGGGTGGTGTCCTTCACGGGACGCATGTCCACCAGGGAACCCGGCAGGAACGCACGGATGCCATTGACCATGACGGTCAGGCCGCCCTTCACCTTGCCGGTGATCATGCCCTTGACGAGGATGGCGTCGTTGAGCGCCTTGTCGAGGTCGTTCCAGGCGGCGATGCGCTTGGCCTTGTCGCGGGACAGGCGGGTTTCGCCGTAGCCGTCTTCAAGCTGCTCGATGGCGACTTGAACGTAATCACCGATTTCGGTGGTCAGTTCGCCGCGATCGCTGCGGAATTCCTCGATGGGGATGTAGCTCTCGGACTTGAGGCCGGCGTTGACGACCACGAAGTTCTGGTCGATCCGCACGACTTCGGCGGTGATGACTTCACCGGCGCGCATTTCCTGACGATTGAGGGATTCCTCAAACAGGGCGGCAAAGCTTTCCTCAAGGGAAATAGGGGTGGCAGTGGACATATGTGAAAAAGAACCTTACAACCGTCGCGAGACGGCTCCTGGTTAAACAACCCTCCATGCCCGGGCGGGCACGGAAGACCTTAGCTGCGAAGCGCCGCAGCCCGATCCACCACGAAATCGACCGCCTGCTGGACGGTCATTCCGGAGGTATCGAGCAACACGGCATCGTCGCTTCTCTTCAGAGGCGCCACGGTGCGCTGGGAATCCCGCGCATCCCGTTCATGCAGGTCTCTGAGGAGATCGTCCATACTAGCAGCCATTCCTTTACCGATCAACTGCTTATAGCGACGTTCGCCCCGAGCTTCGACGGAAGCAGTGAGAAATATCTTGAGTGCTGCGTCCGGAAAGACAACGGACCCCATATCCCGGCCTTCCGCCACCAGGCCGGCGCCCCGGCGATACGCCCGCTGCCGCGCGAACAGGGCATCGCGGACAGCCGGCAGGGCGGCCACGCGGGACGCTCCTGCCGAGCAGGCTTCGCTGCGGATCTCGTCAGTGACATCATCACCAGCCAGAAACACCCGCCCGTCCTCGAAGCGCGCCGGAAGCCCGGCCGCCAGTGCCGCAAGTTCAGGCTCCGCATCCAGCGCCAGCCCCTGACGCAAAGCTGCCAAGGCGACAATCCGGTAGAGAGCACCGCTGTCGAGATGATCAAAGCCCAGCACCCGGGCCACCTGGGCCGCAACGGTGCCCTTTCCGGATGCAGAAGGCCCATCAATGGCCAGCACCGGGACAGGCGTGGCGATACCGGCAAAGGTCTGGAAATATTCAGGGAAGGTCTTGTTCACGCACTTCGGATCGTTGATGCGCACGTAGGGCCCGCCCAGGGTCGCCAGCGAAAAGCACATGGCCACGCGGTGATCGTCATAGGTATCGATGACGGCCGACTGTAGATGGGCCGGCGGTGTGACACGGAGACTTTCCGGAAACTCATCGACCGTTGCCCCGAGCTTGCGCAGCTCGGCCGCCATGGCGGCAATGCGATCCGTCTCCTTGACCCGCCAACTGCCGATGTTGCGCAGGGTGCTCCGGCCGTCGGCAAACAGAGCCGCCACTGCCAGGGTCATGGCCGCATCGGGAATGTGATTGAGATCCAGGTCGAAGGCCTTGAGACGGCCGGACGACGGCGCACGCGCCTCGATCCAATCGTCGCCCCAGGTAATTTCCACGCCCATGGTGGCCAGAGCGTCAGCAAACTTCACATCTCCCTGGATGCTGCGCCGCCCCGCCCCGACGACACGCACCGGTCCGCCACCGAGAGCACCAGCGGCGAGGAAATAACTTGCCGTGGATGCATCTCCCTCAACGGAGATCCGGCCGGGAGAGACGTAGCGCTGCCCAGGTTGCACCACAAAACGGCTCCAGCCGTCACGCTGCACCACGACACCAAAACGCTCCATGAGGTTGAGGGTGATTTCCACGTACGGGCGGCTGATCAGCTCTCCCTCAACGTCGATGGTGAGGGGCTTGTCCCGTGCCACCAACGGTGCGGCCTGCAAGAGACCGGTAAGAAACTGGCTGGATACGTTGCCCCTTACACTGACCTGCTCGGCGGCCAGCTCGGCCGGTTGCAGTGCCAGGGGTGGGTAACCCTCCTTCCCCAGCCAGTTGACCCGGGCACCAAGCTGCTTGAGACCGTCCACCAGATCACCGATGGGACGCTCGTGCATGCGCGGCACACCGGACAGGCGTACCTCGGCCTGGGCATCACCGCAACCGGAGAGGGACGCGACGATGGCCGGCACAAGGGTGCGAATGCTGAGGCCGGAGTTTCCCACGAACAGATCGGCCCGCAACCGGGGGAAGCGTCCATTGCACCCCGCCACGCGCAGCGCACCACCCTCCTCCGTCACATTCACTCCCATGGCGACGATGGCATTGCGCATCACCCGAGTGTCGTCGGAGTCCAGCAAATCCTCGACCAGGGTTTCCCCCTCGGCCAGGGCAGCGAGCAGCAGCACGCGATTGGAGATGCTCTTGGAGCCGGGCAGACGGACGGTGCCGGCAGCCTTGCGCATCGGCGGCAGATCGATGAATTCCATGGAAAATCCTTGTATCACTCGCCCGAAGGCGTCGCTGGGAAAGCCTTGTCGGCCCATTCGTTGCGAGCCCGGCTGGCCTCGTCGAAGACAGCTTCGAGCGCCGGCCCGTCCCCTGCCAGCAGCAGCGCGCGCAGATAGGCCAGCTCGGACAGATAGGCATCGAGCTCGGCGAGCAGGGAATGGCGATTGGCTACGCAGATGTCGCGCCACATCTCCGGGTGACTCCCGGCCACCCGGGTGAAATCGCGAAAGCCGCTCGCAGCGTAACTGAAGAGCTGCTCGGCATTGGCCCGGCCAGCCAGATCATGGACCAGGCCAAAGGCCAGCAGGTGGGGCAGATGACTGACGGCCGCAAACACCCGGTCATGCTCCTGGGGGCTCATCTCGTGCAGCACCGCCCCACAGGCAGCCCACAGCTCGCGCACCCGCAGAACCGCCTCGGGCGTGTTCTCGGGCAGCGGGGTCACCACCACCTTGCGCCCTCGGTACAGGTCGGCACGGGCTGCGGAAGGCCCGCTCTTCTCGGCACCTGCGATGGGGTGCGCAGGCACCACATGGGCCAGATGGGCGCCCAGGTGCCGGTAAATCGCCTCGATCACATCCCGCTTGGTACTGCCCGCATCGGTGACGATGGTGTTCGGCCCCAGGTGGGGCGCCATGGCCTGCGCCACAGCCTCCATCTGACCGACAGGCATGGCCAGCAGGACCATGTCCGCGCCGTCAAGCGCCTGGGCCCAGTCGGTGGAGATCTCGTCGATCACACCGAGCTGCCGCGCCTGGGCGAGGGGCTCCGGCCGCCGGCCTACCCCCACCACCCGTTCAACCAGCCTGGCCTGACGCAGGGCCAGGGCCACCGACCCGCCAATCAGGCCGACGCCGCACACCACCAGTTTCTCGATCCTGCGCACGGCGCGCCTCGCTCAACCAAGGGCTGCAGGCAAGGCCTCAAGGAAGCGGGCATTCTCGCTCTCCAGGCCAATGGACACACGCAGCCATTCGGACATGCCGTAGCCGCCGATGGGACGCACGATGACCCCCTGACGCAACAAGCTCTGATTGACTTTCGCCCCGTCCCCCACCTTGAAGGTGACAAAGTTGCCGGCCGAGGGAATCCACTCCAGGCCAAGCGTGGCAAAGCCTGCGGTCAGCTGCGCCATCCCGGCCCGGTTCAGCTCGAAGCTGCGCGCCAGGAAATCGTCATCGAAAAGCGCGGCAGCGGCAGCCGCGAGGCCGACGCTGGTGACATTGAAGGGCTGCCGGACGCGGTTCAGCAGATCGATTACCGCCGCACTGCCCAGACCGTAACCCACCCGCAGACCAGCCAGGCCATAGGCCTTGGAAAAGGTGCGACTGATGAGCAGGTTAGGAAAGCGGGACAGCCAGGCAATGGCGTCATAGCGCTGCTCCGGCCCGAGGTATTCGGTGTAGGCCTCATCAAGCACCACCAGCACGTCGGCAGGAACCTTGCCCAAGAAAGCTTCAATGCTGGCGCCGGGGAGAAAGGTCCCAGTCGGATTGTTGGGATTGGCAATGAAGATCACCCGGGTGGCGGGGGTGATCGCCGCCAGCATGGCATCCAGATCATGGCCGAAGTCCTTCGCCGGCACCTCGACACCCCGGGCACCTGTCGCCTGCGTGGCCAAGGGGTAGACTGCAAAGGCGTGACGGGCATAGATGGCTTCCCGGTCCGGGCCGAGGAAGGCCCGGGCGGCCAGTTCGAGGATGTCGTTGGAACCGTTGCCGAGAACGATCTGGTCCATGGCCACACCATAGCGCCGATGGAGGGCATCCTTGAGCTCAAAGCCATTCCCGTCGGGATAGCGGGCGATGTCTGCCAGCGCAGCCTCGATGGCCGCCCGGGTCTTCTCGCCGATGCCCAGCGGGTTCTCGTTGGAGGCAAGCTTGACGATGGACGTCTCCGCCAGCCCCATCTCCCGGGCCAGTTCAGAGATCGGCTTGCCGGGCTGATAGGGAGAGATCGCCCGAATGTAGGCGGGCGCCAGATCACACAAACTCATGAACAACTCCAGGGGATCAGTACACAGCCTGGGGGTAGGAACCCAGGACCTTGAGGTAGGCCGCCCGACTCGCCAGCGCATCCAGCGCGATCTTGACGGCCGGATCATCTCGGTGGCCTTCGATATCCACGTAGAAGACGTACTCCCACAGCGCCGCGCGAGCAGGTCGGGATTCTAAGCGGTTCATCGACACACCGGCTTCTGCCAGCGGCGCGAGCAACTCGTGGACTGCGCCGGGACGGTTGGTCGCCGACATGATCAGAGAAGTCTTGTCGGCACCCGTTCTCCCCGCGTCATGACGCCCCAGCACCAGGAAGCGGGTAGTGTTGTTGGGCTCGTCCTCGATATTCTCGGCCAGGCGCGGCAGATCGTAGCGTGCGGACGCTGCTTCGCCGGCGATGGCGGCGGCCCCCGGCTCCAGGGAGGCGAGGCGTGCCGCCTCCGCATTGCTGCCGACGGAAATGCGTGGAACCCCGGGAAGCGAGCGATTCAGCCACTCGTGGCACTGGGCCAGGGATTGGGCGTGGGAATACACCTTGGTGATCCGGCCCAGCTCGGTCTCGCGGGTCATGAGGTGCTGATGGATGCGCAGCACGACTTCGCCACAGATCTTGAGGGACGAGCCAAGCAGCAGATCGAGGGTACGACCGACCGCCCCCTCCGTGGAGTTTTCGACCGGCGCCACACCGTAATGGGCATGGCCGGCCTCCACCTCACGGAAGACATCATCGATGGTGCCCTGGGGCGCCAGACGGGCCGCATGGCCAAAATGCTTGACTGCGGCACTTTCAGAAAAAGTGCCCAAGGGGCCGAGAAAGGCGATGCCGAGCGGCGTTTCGAGCGACAGGCAGGCCGACATCACCTCCCGGAAGAAGAAGGTGACGTTCTCGTTGGGCAGCGGACCGGCGTTGAGATCCTGGATCCGGCGCAAGACCTGCGCCTCCCGCTCGGGGCGATAGATGTAGCCCGCATCGCCGTACTTCGCCTTGATCTCGCCGACGTGCTGGGCGCACCTGGCGCGCTGGTTGAGCAGCGCCAGCATCTGCGCATCGATGGCGTCGATCTGCTCACGCACTACACCGAGCTCCTGCAGCATCCCTTCGTTCATGCCTTCTCCTGAAACCCCAAAAGCCTATCCGCTCACGCCTTGCGTGCAGCAAAATCCTGCATCAACGCCACCAGCGCATCGACCCCTTCAAGGGACATGGCGTTGTAGACGGAGGCCCGCATCCCCCCCACCGACTTGTGCCCCTTGAGGCCGGCCAGCCTGCGCTCGGCAGCCTCCGCCAGGAACTCGGCATCGAGAGCCGGATTGGACAGGGTGAACGGGACGTTCATGCGCGAACGGCAATCCGCAGCCACCGGGTTGCGATAAAAGCCGCCACTACCTTCAATGGCGTCATAGACGCGCTTAGCCTTGGCGATGTTGGCCTGCTCCACCGCCGCCAGCCCGCCCTGGGCCTTCAGGTTCTTGAAGATCAAACCGGCGAGGTAAATGCCAAAGGTGGGCGGCGTGTTGAGCATGGAACCGTTATCGGCCATGGTGGCGTAGTTCATCACGCTGGGGGTGCTCGCCGAGGCCTTGCCCAGCAGATCCTCACGCACGATGACCAGCACCAGGCCGGCCGGCCCGATGTTCTTCTGGGCTCCGGCATAGATCAGCCCGTAACGGGACACATCCATCGGGCGCGACAGGATGTGGGAGCTCATGTCCGCCACCAGGGGAACGCCAGCCGGCGCCTCGGGCAGATCGAACATCTCGACGCCGTGGATCGTCTCGTTGGTGCAAATGTGCAGATAGGCTGCAGCAGGGTCGAGCTTCAGCTCGGCCGCAGCGGGCAGGCGGGTGAAGCCATCGCCCTCTGTGCTGCCGGCCATCCGGACGGAGCCAACATGCTGCGCTTCCTTGTAAGCCTTCTTCGACCAGGAGCCGGTGACGATGTAATCCGCGGAGCGCCCGTCGAGCAGGTTCATGGGGATCTGAGCGAACTGCTGGGTCGCTCCACCCTGCAGGAACAGCACCCGGTAGTTGGAGGGAATGCCCATCAGCTCGCGCAGATCGGCTTCGGCCTCGTTGATGACCCCGGTGAAATCCTTGCCCCGGTGGCTCATCTCCATGATGCCCATGCCGGTACCGTGCCAGTCGAGCAGCTCGTCACGCACCTGCTCCAGAACGGCCGTCGGCAACACCGCCGGCCCCGCCGAGAAATTGAAAATCCGCATCGTCTGAATCCTTGCTCCGTCAGTCAGCTCAGGCCTCGGGCTGGGCGCCTTCGTCACCCACTTCACCCAGGACGTCCTGCTCTTCCTCTTCGCCTTCGAGAATCTTCTGTACGCCGGACAGCACGCTCCCCTCATCCACGGCAATCAGCGTCACCCCCTGGGTGGCACGGCCCATCTCGCGGATCTCCGCCACACGGGTACGCACCAGCACGCCGCCAGTGGTGATGAGCATGATCTGGTCTTTCTCGGTGACCAGGGTCGCCGCCACCACGCGACCATTCCGGTCGGAGGTCTGGATGGCAATCATGCCCTTGGTGCCGCGACCGTGGCGGGTGTACTCACCGATCGGCGTGCGCTTGCCGAAACCGTTTTCGGTGGCGGTGAGCACGCTCTGCTCCTCGTCACCGGCCACCAGCATGGCAATCACGGTCTGACCGTCTTCCAGCATCATGCCGCGCACACCACGGGCCTGACGCCCCATCGGGCGGACATCGTTCTCACTGAAACGCACGGCCTTGCCGGCGTCGGAGAACATCATCACGTCATGCTGGCCATCCGTGATGGCCACGCCCACCAGGTAATCGCCTTCATCCAGCCCCACGGCAATGATGCCGGCCTTGCGCGGGTTCGAGAAATCGGTGAGCGGCGTCTTCTTGACCGTACCCTGGGCCGTGGCCATGAAGATGAAATGACCTTCGTCGAACTCCTTGACCGGCAGCACAGCCGTGATCTTCTCGCCCTCAAGCAAGGGGAAGAGATTGACGATGGGCTTGCCACGGGAGTTGCGGGTGCCTTCAGGCACCTCGTAAACCTTGAGCCAGTACAGGCGGCCACGGTTGGAGAAACACAGGATGTGGTCGTGGGTATTGGCTACGAAGAGCTGGTCGACAAAATCGTCATCCTTCACCGCAGCGGCCTGCTTGCCCCGGCCGCCACGCTTCTGGGCCCGGTAGTCGGTGAGCGGCTGGCGTTTGAAGTAGCCGGTATGCGACAAGGTCACGACCATATCCTGGGGCGCGATCAGGTCTTCTATATTGATGTCGGCGGTATTCATCACCAGCTCGGAACGCCGTGGGTCGCCGAACTGCTGCTTGATGAGGTTCAGCTCATCCACGATGATCGCGGTGATGCGCTCGGGGCGCGCCAGGATGTCGAGCAGATCGGCAATGGTCGCCATCACGTCCCGGTATTCGGCAACGATCTTGTCCTGCTCAAGGCCGGTCAGGCGTTGCAGACGCAGCTCAAGAATGGCCTGGGCCTGGGCATCGGACAGGCGATAGCCCTGGGCGGAAAGGCCAAACTCGGCGGCCAGACCTTCCGGGCGGTAGCTGTCGGAAGCCGCCCTGGACAGCATTTCCTCCACCAGGGCCGAGCGCCACTGACGCGCCATCAGGGCCTTCTTGGCCTCAGGTGGCGTCGGCGCAGCCTTGATCAGGGCGATGATCTCGTCCACGTTGGACAGGGCCACCGCCAGGCCTTCGAGGATGTGGCCACGCTCGCGGGCCTTGCGCAGCTCGAAGATGGTGCGGCGGGTGACGACCTCGCGCCGGTGGGCGAGGAAGCAGTCCAGCATCTGGTAAAGATTGAGCAGACGCGGCTTGCCATCCACCAGCGCCACCATGTTCATGCCGAAGGTGTCCTGCAGCTGGGTCTGCTTGAACAGATTGTTCAGCACCACGTCCGGCATTTCGTTGCGTTTCAGCTCGACCACCACGCGCATGCCCGACTTGTCGGATTCATCGCGGATCTCGCTGATGCCTTCGATCTTCTTCTCGTTGACGAGCTCGGCAATCTTCTCGAGCAGGGTCTTCTTGTTAACTTGGTAAGGCAGCTCATCGACGATAATCGCCTGGCGGTCGCCCTTGCCGATATCCTCAAAGTGAGTGCGCGCCCTCATCACAACCCGGCCACGCCCGGTGCGGTAACCCTCGTGGACGCCAGCAAGACCGTAGATCAGACCTGCCGTCGGGAAGTCGGGGGCAGGAATGATCTTGATCAGATCCTCGATCGTGGTTTCGGGCTCCTGCAGCAACTTGAGGCAGCCATCGACGATCTCGGTGAGATTATGCGGCGGGATGTTGGTCGCCATGCCCACCGCGATCCCCCCCGAACCGTTGATCAGCAGATTAGGCACCCGCGCCGGCAGCACCAGCGGCTCCTTTTCAGAGCCATCGTAGTTGGGCCCGAAGTCGATCGTTTCCTTCTCGATGTCGGCCAGCATTTCATGGCCGATCTTGGCCATGCGGATTTCCGTGTAACGCATCGCCGCAGCGCTGTCGCCATCCACAGAACCAAAATTGCCCTGACCATCGACCAGCATATAGCGCAGGGAGAAGTCCTGAGCCATGCGGACGATGGTGTCATATACAGACTGATCGCCGTGGGGGTGATACTTACCGATCACATCACCGACGATACGCGCCGACTTCTTGTAGGCCTTGTTCCAGTCGTTGCCGAGCTCGTGCATGGCAAACAGAACCCGGCGGTGCACCGGCTTGAGGCCGTCTCGCACGTCCGGGAGAGCCCGCCCGACGATCACGCTCATGGCGTAATCCAGGTAGGCATGACGCATCTCGTCTTCGAGGCTGATGGGGAGAGTTTCTTTGGCGAACGGGATCATGGCACCGCTAGGAATCGACTATTCGTCGAAAAGACGAAAAACCCGGAGTTTATCACGCCACCAGTGCCCCACTCCCGCCACCTGCTGCGGCTCGACAGCAGCCCACTCCATTACAGCCCGGATTGTGATCTCCGCAGCGCGTATGATCTAATCCGCGGGCACCTTAACACCACAAGACGGGCACCCCGAGCGCCCCACCTTATATTGAGGAGGAAACCCGATGACCGCAGCAAACCTCCGTCTGACGACGGCCGCCCTTCTGATGATTGCCGGCTTCTCGGCCATGGCCCAATCCAAAGACATCGTCGTCGACCCAAAAGGTGAAGTCCCCTACGCCATTGACCAGCGCAACGTCGTCGTGAAGAGCGGTGCAGACCTATGCTGGCGCACCGGCTACTGGACACCGGGCTCCGCTGGAGAAGCCAAGGCCGGCGCCGTTCCGGTGGCCTGTGAGTGCGACAAGGATGTTGTTGGCGCGGACAAATGCGCCCCGGCGGCGGCGGCCGCTCCGGCCCCCGCTCCGGCAGCAGTGGTTGCTACCCCCCCTGCGCCCAAGAAGTGCGACTTCAGCGTCACCCTCCACACCGACCAGACCTTCGCCTTCAACAAGGCCGTGCTCAGCCCCATCGCCAAGAAGAACCTCGACGACGTGATCAGCACCAAGCTCGCCACCTGTGCCGAAGTCAGCTCCATCATCATCACCGGTCATACGGATCGTCTGGGCACCCAGTCCTACAACCAGAAGCTATCCGAAAAGCGCGCTGAAGCCGTTCAGGCTTACCTGGTCAGCAAGGGCATCAAGGCCGACCTGATCGACACCATGGGCGCAGGCAAAACCCAGCCCATCCAGAGCTGCAACGACAAACTCGGCCGCAAGAAGCTGATCGAATGCCTGGCTCCGAACCGTCGCGTCACCCTGGACGTCAAAGGCCCCGCCAAGTAAGCCTCAGCACACCCCAGCCCCTGAAAAGCCCCGCCTTCCCCGGCGGGGTTTTTCATATACGGACACCCGCCCCATGACGCCCACCCCTATCGACCTGCTGATCGAAGCCCGATACATCATCCCGGTCGAGCCGTACGACACCACCCTTGAGCACCACAGCATCGCCGTCCGTGGAGGACGCATAGAGGCCATCCTCCCCACGGATCAGGCCCGGACCCGTTTCAAGGCCGCCGAAACCGTCAGCCTCCCGGAACACATCATCACCCCGGGACTGGTCAACCTGCACTGCCATGCCGCCATGACCCTGATGCGCGGCCTGGCAGACGACCTACCTCTGATGCGCTGGCTGCAGGAAGCCATCTGGCCCGCCGAAGCGCGTCACGTCTCCCATGCGTTCGTCCGCGACGGCAGCCTGCTGGCCGGTGCGGAAATGCTGCGCGGCGGCATCACCACCTGCAACGACATGTATTTCTTCCCGCAGGCCAGCGCCGAAGCCTTCGACCGCCTTGGCTTGCGTGCGGCAATCGGCATCACCGTCATCGACTTTCCGTCCCAGTACGCCTCCGACGCCGACGACTACCTGCACAAAGGGCTCGCCGCCTTCGAATCCTGGCGCAACCACCCCCTGATCAGTTTCACCCTCGCCCCCCACGCCCCGTACACGGTCTCCAATGCCAGCTTCGAACGGATCGGCACCCTCGCCGACGAGCTGGAGTTGCCCATCCACATCCACATTCACGAGACCTCCCGCGAGATTGACGACAGTCTGCGTGACTACGGCCAGCGTCCTATCGCACGGCTGGACAGCTTGGGGCTGCTGGGCCCGGGGCTGATCGGCGTCCACGGCGTTCACCTCTCCGACGACGACATTGAGCACCTGGCACTGCATCACTGCGCCCTCGCCCACTGCCCCACCTCCAACATGAAGCTGGCCAGCGGCATGGCCCCAGTCACCCGCCTGCTCCAACACGGCCTTCCGGTCGGACTGGGCAGCGACGGCGCCGCCAGCAACAACCGCCTCGACCTGTGGCGCGAAATGCTCCAGGCCAGCCTTCTTGCCAAGCTCGGCACCGGTGACGCATCATCCCTCCCGGCCCATGAAGCTTTGCGCATGGCAACCCTGCACGGCGCCCGGGCCCTTGGCATGGATCAACACATTGGCTCCGTTCTGCCCGGCAAGGCGGCCGATCTCTGCGCTCTGCGCCTGGACTCTCCAGACAGCCTGCCGCTCTTTGACGCAGCCTCGCATCTTGTTTATGTGCTTGGAAGACACGACGTTTCCGATGTCTGGATCAGCGGCCGGCAACAAGTGAAGAATGGCGAACTGTTGCAAATATCCAACACCGAACTATTGAGCATCGCCCGCCTATGGCAAAATAAGCTCCGCCAATGAATTGGATATGCTGCCTGAGTTCATGGTGCACTTTGGCAGCCTGGATGAATCTTCCGGTTCTACCCCTTTGCCTTGCGACGAGGAAAACGATGATCAAACAAGCCAAAAAACAACTGCTGATGGCCGCCGCACTTGCCGCTCTCGGCCTGTCCGCCTCCGCCAGCTTCGCCAAAGATGTCGTCGTCGATACGAAAGGCGAAGTGCCTTACGTGATCGACTCCCGCGCTGTTGTGGCCCGCAGCGGTCACGACCTGTGCTGGCGCACCGGTTACTGGACTCCTGCCGCTGCCTCCAACACCATGGCCGGTGAATTCCCCGTCGGCTGCGAATGCGACAAGGACGTCGTCCCCCAAGAGAAGTGTGTAAAGGCTGTCGCAGCTCCTGCCGCTGGCGCCAAGGCCGCTCCGCTGGCCGCTCCGGCCATCGTTGCCGAGAAGATCAAGCTGGCCGCCGACGCCCTCTTCGAGTTCGACAAGGCTGTCCTGCTGCCCGCCGGCAAAACCAAGCTTGACGATCTGGCAGCCAAGTCCAAGAGCGTGAAGCTGGAAGTCATCCTGGCTGTTGGCCACACCGACCGTATCGGTGGTGACGCCTACAACCAAAAGCTGTCCGAAAAGCGCGCTGCCGCTGTGAAGGACTACCTGGTCGGCAAGGGTGTTGAAGCCAACCGCGTTTACACCGAAGGCAAGGGCGAAAAGCAGCCCGTGACCGGTGACAAGTGCAAGAACCTCGGCAAGGAATCCGGCAAGAACAAGAAGCTGGTCGAATGCCTGCAGCCGGACCGTCGCGTGGAAATCGAAGTGATCGGCACCAAGTAATCGCCGACATCAAGTTTCCCGTCAGTCCTCAAAAAGCCCTGCCTTGCAGGGCTTTTTGTTTTTCCGCAGACCAGGCTCTCGCCCTACAATCTCGAACTGCCAACACGAATACTCGACGAAGCCTCAAACCATGAATGCCGACCCAGCCGAACTGCAAAAATTCAGTGACCTCGCCCACCGCTGGTGGGACCCCGAATCCGAGTTCAAGCCCCTACATCAGATCAACCCCCTGCGTCTCGACTGGATCGACAGCGCTGTCAGCCTGAGCGGCAAGAAAGTGGTGGATATTGGTTGTGGCGGCGGCATCCTGGCGGAGTCCATGGCGGCTCGCGGCGCAGAGGTGACCGGGGTAGACCTTTCGGAGAAGGCCCTCGGCGTTGCCCGCCTGCACCTCTATGAAAGCGGCCAGACCGTCAACTACCGACACATCTCCGCCGAAGACATCGCCATAGAGTCTCCCGCAAGCTTCGATGTCGTGACCTGTATGGAGATGCTCGAACACGTCCCCGACCCGGCCAGCACCATCAGGGCATGCGCCACCTTGGTCAAACCCGGAGGCAAAGTCTTCTTCTCTACCCTGAACCGCAACCTGAAGGCCTACCTTCTGGCTGTCGTAGGTGCGGAGTACATACTGAACCTACTGCCCAAGGGCACCCACGAGTACGCAAAGTTCATCAAACCATCCGAGCTCGCGCGCTACGTCCGGGAGGCCGGGCTGGACGTCGAGGAGCTGTGCCGCATGAACTACAACCCGCTGACAAAGGTTTATGCGCTAGGCCGCGATACGGATGTGAACTACCTGATGTGCACGTCACGGAATGCCTGAAGCAGTCTTCTTCGACCTCGACGGGACACTTGCCGACACAGCGCCCGATCTCGCTGCTGCGCTCAACCGTCTGCAGGCCGAACACCAACTGGCACCAAGCCCCCTGGAGCAGTTGCGCCCCCAGGTATCAAACGGCGTGCGCGGCATGCTGGGCGTCGGCTTCGGCCTGACGCCCGACGCCCCCCGCTACCCAGCGATCGCCGAACGCTTTCTTCAACTGTACGCCAGCGCATTGTGCGTCGAAACACGGCTCTTCGCCGGTATCGACGAAGTCCTCTCGCACCTCGACGGCTCCGGGATCACCTGGGGCATCGTCACCAACAAGGCCGAACGCTTCGCCCGCCCGCTGATTGAAGCCCTTGGCCTTACCTCCCGCTGCGCCTGCATTGTCGGTGGTGATACCGCAGCCCGCCCCAAGCCCTTTGCCGACCCCCTTCTCTACGCCTGCTCCAGCGCAGGCGTAGCACCCGCCGACAGCCTCTACATTGGGGATGACATCCGCGACATCCAGGCAGGCAAGGCAGCGGGCATGCGTACCATCGCCGCAGCCTACGGATACCTCGGGAGCTCACCCCCTGTCTCTTCCTGGAGCGCCGATGCCATCATCGGACACCCGCTCGACCTTCTACCTCTGCTGTAAACACCTTGAGAGCGTGCTATCATTCGCAGCGTGGTCAGGCAGGATTCTGGGCACAGCTGTAACGCAGGGGCCGACTTGGCTTCGACGTGGGTTGCAAAGCAGATCAGGGCATACCGAGGACCAGTTACCTCGTAAATCCACTGGAAAATCTACAAACGCCAACGACGAGCGTTTCGCTCTGGCCGCTTAAGGCCTAAGCCACTGCACTGACAGGTCTCCTGGGTCAGATGGGGTAAAACCCGCCGCAGTGTCATTTACAGGGACTAGCAATGAATCGGGTTACTTGGTTCAACGCGAAACTCAAGGTGACTCGCCTGTGGTCGGCCTGCCGATTGGCTAAACCACGGGTTAAACCCAAATAGGTCGGCTAAGTATGTAGAACTGACTGTAGAGGACTTGCGGACGGGGGTTCGATTCCCCCCGGCTCCACCAATACCCAAAATCCCAACCCTCATCGGTTGGGATTTTTTTGCCCGCTCCTCCAGTGTTGGTGCGGTTTCCGGGCCTGGCCTCGCGAGCGCCGCCCCTGCAAAGGCGGCGTTTTTGCCCCCACCAACGCCTCTCTGTTCTCCGTTTTCTCTGGTGGGCACGCGAGCGTTCTCGAGGCCACTTCCTTTGCTGGCGCGGGTTTAGAGGCGGTCGATTGTGGTTGGCAACTCCTGTAGCGGTGGCGACCGAGTTCCGAGCGGCCGCAAAAAAACCGCCCGCAGGCGGTTGCTGGCGCTGGGTGCGACGCGCTAACCCGGGTGGCGCGAGCACGCACATCACTACCTGCCCACCTGATACGACTGCGCACCCAGATGCAGTTTGCGGTCGTCGAAAAACGACGGGGCGTCAAAGCACGCCCCGCTCGTTACAGCGTCCGATTTCTGAAGAAAGACCTTAACTGAACGGTATTAGGGCAAGGGCGGTCCCTTTGTCTGCTGCGCCGCAGCGGATCTGAAAGAACGCATCGAACATTCAGCAGAAGAGCGAGGATGTGCAAGGCTCATTCTTCAAGCCAGCATCAGGCATCTCAAGGCAACGCCTCAACGGGCAAGCCCTGCCAAGCGCCTCACGCCCTCAATCGTCTGCCCCGGCTTGATGCCCTTCTGGCGAAACCAGCCCAGGTTCATCTCCAGGGCGAAGCGGGCCGGTTTGGCGGCGCAGTGATTGTCTTCGGTCTGGGGCTGCATGTCTTCGACGTTGAGGATATGCCCTTCGTCATCGAGGAAAGCGACGGACAAGGGCAACAGAGTATTCTTCATCCACATGCAGTGACGCTGGGGCTGGGTAAAGATAAAGAGCATGCCCTGGTTTGGGGGCATGCTACGACGCTGCATCAACCCGGTCATGCGGTTTTCCTGGGTCGCCGCCACCTCGGCCTCAATGCGGTACATGCCCGCCGACAGCTCGGTGCGGGGCATCGCAGACTGGGCCTGAGCGGGGAGTATCGGCAAGGAAAATGCGCTGAGGACGAGGAAGAAGGCGGTGGAACGTAGCTGCATGGCGACAAGGATCTGGAAGAAGAATGTGCGCGAAACTTAGCACGAAACCCACCTCAGCTCCTGCGAGGTGGGCGCCCGCGGGAAGCTGGCACATCACGACGGAGTGAGGGCCGACCTTGCGACTGAGGAGACTGTGCAGGCCCCTCCGGGCGGGCGAGTGACGTCACAGCAACTTCATGCCATTCCCCCGGAGCGATCCCCTCTAGTGACCACTCCCCTACGCGTACCCGCACGAGTCGCAAGGTAGGGAAGCCGATCTTCGCGGTCATACGCCTTACCTGCCGGTTTTTGCCTTCCTTGAGCACGATCTCGACCCAGCTGGTTGGAATGGACTTGCGCTCCCGGATCGGGGGATTGCGCGGCCACAGCCACTCCGGCTCGGGCACCAGACGGGCCTGACAGGGCCGGGTCACGAAATCGCCCAGATCCAGGCCGATCCGCAACGTGGCCAGGGCGGCCTCGTCAGGCACACCCTCCACCTGAACCAGATAGGTCTTCGCCAGCTTGTGGCGCGGATCGGCAATGCGGGCCTGCAGGGTACCGTCATCGGTCAGTACGAGCAGGCCCTCGCTATCCGTGTCGAGGCGGCCCGCCGCGTATACACCGGGGACTGAGATATAGCCAGCCAACGTCTCGCGACCGGGTTCGCCGGTAAATTGACACAGGACGCCGTAAGGCTTGTTGAACAGGATCAGCGTGCTCATGGGACAGGCTCCACAAACGACAAACCCGCCAAAACGGCGGGCTTGTCAGGGATGCAAACACGCTCAGACGGCGTAACGGCGCAGACGCAGGGAGAAGTCCTCCAGCTGCCGGATACCACTCTTCTCCGCCCGGGCAATCCAATCCTGCAAGTCCTGCAGCAGCTGCTCGTGAGTGGCGGTGGAGCGGGCCCACAGGGCGCTCAGTTCCTGCCGCATGGTAACAACGGTCTGCAGGCGGGCGTTCACCTGCAGCAGGGAGGCGAGACGAGACTTCTCCTCCGGGGCAAGCTCGTTTTCATCGGCGACCAGCCAGCGTCGCAGTTCCTGGACGCTCAGCTTCTCTCCCGACTGGGCTTTGAGGGCGGCAAACTCTTCCTGGGCGATGAGCTTGAGGGATTGCACGTAGCGGGTCATCACGTCGTAGCGGCAGGTGATGATGGCCTGCAGCGTGTCGAAATCGGCACGCGCCTTGGCAATTCCGAACTTCGGGGTGGGAATGATCTTCTTGACCCGGGCCAGGCCAAACATCTCGAGAATGCGGATATACATCCAGCCAATGTCGAACTCGTACCAGCGGGCCGACAGTTTGGCCGAGGTCGCAAAGCTGTGATGATTGTTATGAAGTTCTTCGCCCCCGATCAGGATGCCCCAGGGAAAGAGGTTGGTGGACGCATCGGCACAGTTGTAATTGCGATACCCCCAGAAATGCCCCAGACCGTTGATGACACCAGCAGCCCAGAAAGGTATCCAGACCATCTGCACACCCCAGATGAGCACGCCTGGCCAGACCCCGAAGAGAAGGATGTCGGCAGCCAGCATGATCACCACCCCCATCTTGGGATAGGCAGAGAAGACATTTCGTTCGACCCAGTCGTCCGGGGTGCCATGCCCATAGCGCGCAATGGTTTCCCGGTTGCGGGCCTCCTTGACATACAGCATCACCCCCGTCCATAGCACCTTGTTGATGCCATGGATCTGGGGGCTGTGGGGATCGTCAGGGGTTTCGCACTTGGCGTGGTGCTTGCGGTGAATGGCTGCCCACTCCTTGGTCACCATGCCCGTGCTCAGCCACAACCAGAAACGGAAGAACAAGGCAGGCAGGGGATGCAGATCAAGGGAGCGATGCGCCTGATGGCGATGCAGGAAGATGGTGACCGATGCGATAGTCACATGCGTCATCGCCAGGGTGACGACGACATAGCCCCACCAGGGCATATCAAGCAATCCGGAAAACATCAGGCCGTTGGTCCTTGTTCTAATGGTGCGCGAATTCTAGTTGAGCCCCCTCCCCAAACCAAGGAAAGTGCTAAAAAATCCGGGCCTTGGCGCCTTCCGCGCCACTCTACTGTGGCTCAACGGCGACAGCGCGGCCCAGGGGCTCTATCGGCATGGTCGGCGCCGGGTTGAGGATGCGAACCTCCCGCTGGGGAAACGGAATCTCGATGCCCTCCTCCTTGAAGCGCCGCCAGATCTCCATGTTGATCGCAGAACGAATGCCCAGCGTCCCCTCGGTCGGGTCGCGTATCCAGAACCCTAGCTGCAGGTTGATGCCGCTGTCGGCGAAAGTCTCCAGGAAGGCTCCCGGGCCGGGGTCATCCATCACCCGGGGCTGCTTGCGGGCAGCGTCAATCATGATCGCCATCGCCTTTTCCAAGTCGGCGGCATAGCTCACCTGAACCGGCAGGGCAATGCGTACCCGCGGGTCGGTGAAGGTCTCGTTCTGCACCACGGCTCCCACCAGGGTCTCGTTGGGCACGATGGACTCGATACCACTCATGCCTTTGAGCACGGTGTAGCGAGTAGTGATCTGGCTGACGACGCCCCGCTCGTTACCCACCGAGATCAGGTTGCCCATGCGGATGGAGCGGTCCAGTAACAGGATGAAGCCCGACACGTAGTTGGCAGCGATTTTCTGCATACCAAGGCCCAGACCAACCCCCAGGGCCCCTCCAAATACCGACAGGGCAGTGAGATCGATACCCACCAAGGGCAAACCAATGGACACAGCAAGGACAATCAGCAAGGCTTTGGAGAGGCGTGCGAAGACCAGTTTGAGGTTGGCATCAAGCCCCTCGGTGTGCATCAGGCGGGCTTCCACCACACCGGCCAACCACAGGGCAACGAGCACCGTCAGCATGACCGTCAGCGCGCCCTGCAGCAGCATCCACAGATTGACGCTTGCCTTGCCCACGGGAAAGCTGATCTGCTCCAACCCGTCGATCACCGCGGGCAACACACCCACGATATGCAGAGCCACCACCGCCCAGGCCCCGAAGGCGAAGAAACGTTCGAAAGAGGCTAGCCAGCCCGCCCGGGGAAAGGCGCGCTTAAGGGCATGGACGGTCAGCCTGATCACCGCCATGGCCATCAACAAAGGTACCGCCAGTTTGAGCAGATTGACGTGATGCCACTTGTCGAGCGTAACCCGGGCCAGCGCTACCAGCAGCAGGGCCGAAAGTGGAAAAACCACCCGGCGCAGCCCCTCCTCACCGACACCACGCACGTAGTCTGGAGCGGTGGACTGACGCTGGCGCAGCACTGTCTTGATCTGACGGGTAATCAACCCGGCAAGCAGCAAACACACCGCCAGTACGCCAACCTGCCAAACAATCGCCGGCTTCTGGACGTCATCCCACAGTTCAATCAGCAGGTGCGCGATCTGGTTCTCTTCCATTCTCTTTCCTTTTCCGTCCGGGCAGTTCGTCGAGACTGTGCAGTAATTGCGCTTCGGCCTTGTGGCGCCGCCAGTTGCCCAGATAGGCCCTCACCAGCGCCGGATTGCCGCGCAGGATCAGCAGGTTTTCCGCATTGGCCACCCGCGCCGCACGAGTGAAGTTATAAGACCCGGTCGCCACCGCAGCCCTTGAGGTGGCAGGATCAAACAGCATTACCTTGTTGTGGGCAATGTTGTGCCGCGTCTCCACCAGCACCGGGACCCCGGCAGCCATGAAATCGGGCAGCCTGCTGGCCGACGCAGCCCGGTTGCTTTCCGCGTCGAGCATCACCTCCACACGCACCCCGCGGCGGTGGGCGGCAATCAGGGCCCGCGCCAGGGGTTTGCTGGTGAATAGATAGGCCTGCACCAGAATCTGTTCCCGGGAATCGTCGATGGCCTTCAGCAAAACCGACTCGGCATCGCCCCACGGTGAGAAAACCACCTCCACCGTCCCGGTGGCCACCAGGTTGATGGGCGCTTCAGGGGCCAGCGCCCTGGCCGGGGCGGCCACCGCCAGCGCCAGGCCGACCAACAGCCACCGCCAGGCCGGCATCAGGCCTTGCGCTCAAGCACAGCGGCAAAGAAACCGTCGGTATCGTGGGCGAGCGGGGTCAGGCGGAGTTGCTCGCCACATTCAACGGCAATGCCCTGTTTGACCAGTACTTCCTGGGCGTTGACCAGCGCAAAGCCCTCATTGGCCGCCAGGAAGGCCGCGACGATGGCTTCGTTCTCTTCGACCAGCAGGCTGCAGGTCGCATACACCAGGCGACCGCCCGGCTTCACCAGACGGGCCGCACTGGCGAGGATCGCCGCCTGCTTGACGGTCAGCTCGGCCAGGGCCTCGGGGCTTTGGCGCCATTTCAGATCCGGATTGCGGCGCAGGGTGCCGAGGCCACTGCACGGCGCATCCACCAGCACCCGGTCGATCTTGCCGGCGAGGCGCTTGACCCGCGGGTCGTTCTCGCTGGCAATCACCACCGGGTGGATGTTGGACAGGCCGGAGCGGGCCATCCGCGGCTTGAGCTTGGACAGACGCTTGTCGGACACATCGAAGGCATACAGGCGGCCGCTGTTGCGCATCAGCGCACCGAGCAGCAGGGTCTTGCCGCCGGCACCGGCGCAGAAATCGACCACCATCTCGCCGCGCTTGGGCTGCAGCAGATAGCCTAGAAGCTGGCTGCCCTCGTCCTGCACTTCGAAGCTGCCATCGAGAAACAGGGGGTGCTTCTGCAGCGCCGGTTTGCCTTCGAGACGCACGGCGGTCGGGGAAAAGCGCCCTGGTGCACAGGCGATGCCATCGGCCTTGAGGCGCTCGACAAGGGCGTCCCGGTCCATCTTGAGGGTGTTGGCACGCAGATCGAGAGGCGCCGGGCGGTTGAGGCTCTGGGCCAGGGCCACGACCTGCTCCGGGCTCAGGGTGGCGAGCAGGCGATCGGCCAGCCAGTCGGGCAGATCGGCCGACTCGGCCAGGGTCAGTTCGCCGCTCTCGCGGCCCTTGATCTCGGTGAAAAAGTCGGTGTCACGACCATGCAGGCCGTCACCCAACTGACGCAGGGTGGTGCCTTCGACACGTGCCAGCCAGGCCAGCACCAGGTGGCGGGTCGAAGCCTCCGGGCCGCACAGCCGCTCCAGGGTGCGCTTGCGCCGCAGCACGCCGTACACGGCTTCGGCCACGAAGGCCCGATCCCGCGCACCAAGCTCGCGCAGATCCCGGAAGTAGCGGGACAGCACCGAATCGGCAGGGTAATCAAAGCGCAGCACGGAGCGAAGGGCCTGGCTGGCGGACTGGATCTGGGCGGGGGTAATGGTCATGGGAATCCGATACGGGAAAAAACGGCCGGACGCCACTGCGCCCGGCAAGCTGTCGGTACTGCTACTGGGGCGCGGCCCGTTTGCCCAGATCCACGCCGGTGGCAACCTGGTCGAGCACATCGCCATTCTTGTCGGTGATCTTCAGGCGCACCGGCAGGTTGGCATAATCCCGGGCCAGCCAGATGTCGATCTTCAGTTCACCACGGTGCCCGGTGCTGCCGAGATGGTAGGCGGAAACGCGCCCCGCCGGCACCTCGATCTCCTCGATGCCGAGGTTTTCGATCACCGAACGCACCGCGCTCTTGCCGGTCACCACCAGCAACTCGGCTTTCAAAGGCCCCTCCGGCTGAAGGGACAGATGATGCATCAGGGACAGCACGTCCTGGTCGCCCTCGGCGATCGAGAACTCCCTCCGACGCTCGCCGGCCACCAGCACCACCTTGGCCGACGACCAGTCGAAGTCGGCCCGCTCCCGCATCCGGCCATCCCGTTCGACGGTGAACTTCTCGGGCTGCAGGCCCCGTGGCCCGATCCGCCCCTCGCTGCGCTGAACCATCCGGAACGGCTTGATCAGGCCGACCAGGCCTGAAGTCTCGATCACCGTTTCCATGGAATAGTGTTCCTGATCGTGGGTCCAGGCGTGGGTGGTGCGACCGATGATGAAGTTCTGCTCGCCGCGAATCACGTTGTACTGGATCTTGCCCGAGGCCGCCCACAGCTCGCCCAGACTCGGCCCGGAACCCTTGGCTGGTTCTCCGCCGCCCCCCCCCTTGCCACTACCCGTGGCGTCAGCCTCCATCGCGGCAGGCGGATCCGTGCGCGGGACCATATCCTGGCCATCGCCCTCGTTACCCGTCGGTGCGGCATCCGGCGCAAGCTGAGCCACCGGAACCACCGGAGCCGACGCAACCTGGGGTTCCGCGGCCTTGACCGGCTTGCGCGGCCTGGGGCGCGGGCGCTGGGGCGGTGCATCGCCCAGCACAACACGCTTCTCGTCCGGGTTCTTCAGGGTCGGCTTGGGCAAGGGCGTTAGCCGGGCGTCCAGGGGCGGCAGTACGCTGGCCTTGTCGTTGGGAATCTCCCAGGCCGGCCCGAGCAGCACGGCCAGATGCACTACCGCAGAGACGGCAATGGCAAAGACCAGCGTGCGGTCATAACGCCCGGTGGCAGCAGCCATCGACGACTCAGGCCTCGACGGGCGGCACCGTCCAGCCGTCGAGGCCGGCGGTTTCATCCTTCACCCGCACCCCACCAGCCGCCGTCAGCTGCAGCCGGCCTTCGACGAACCAGCGTACGGCCTGCGGGTAGATACGGTGTTCCTGCACCAGCACGCGGGCAGACAGGCTGTCCTCGTCGTCGTCCGCCAGCACCGGCACGACAGCCTGGATCACGACCGGACCACAATCCAGGGTCGGGGTCACGAAATGCACCGTGGTGCCATGCACCCGCACTCCGGCTTCCAGCGCGCGTCGGTGGGTATGCAGCCCTGGGAACGAGGGCAGCAGGCTGGGGTGGATATTGATCAGGCGGCCAGCATAGCGGCTGACAAAGGCATCGGTGAGCACCCGCATGAAGCCGGCCAGCACCACCAGATCCGGGGAATGGGCATCGATTTCTTCAGCCAGGGCCGCATCAAAGGCCTCCCGGGCCGGATAGGCCTTGTGATCCACCACCCGGGCAGCAATGCCTTGTCGGACGGCAAAATCCAGACCGCCGGCATCAGGACGGTTGGAGATCACGGCGGCGATGCGCGCGCCGGGGATCTGCGCCCGGACAATGGCCTCCATGTTGCTGCCTCGACCGGAGATGAGGATAACGATGTTCTTCATAGTGAGCCCTCAGCCGGCAAGCGGCGCCCGGCGGCTCTTCAGCCAGCCGATGAACACTGGGATCAGCGAGATGGCAATGATGCCGAGGATCACCACCGACAGGTTCTTCTTGACCACCGGCATGTTGCCGAAGCCGTAGCCCAACCAGGTCAGCGAGAAGATCCAGATACAGCCGCCCAGAAAATCCAGGGCCACGAAGCGCGGGTAGGTCATGCGCGCCACCCCCGCCACGAAAGGCGCAAAGGTGCGCAGCAGCGGCAGGAAGCGGGCAATGATGATGGTCTTGCCGCCGTGGGACTCGAAGTAGGAATGGGTCTTGTCGAAGGCCGCACGGTTGAACAGGCGGGAGTTCTCCCAGCGGAACACCTTTGGCCCGATGGAATGACCGATCCAGTAGTTGGTGTTGTCACCCAACACCGCCGCCAGCAGCAACACGCCGCACAGCACATAGATGTCCATGCCGCCGGTGGCTGCCAGGGCGCCGGCCACGAAAAGCAGGGAGTCACCGGGCAGGAAGGGAAAGATCACCAGCCCGGTCTCGCAGAAGATGATCAGGAAGAGGATCACGTAGATCCAGGTTCCGTATTGGGCCGTGAGGGCGGCCAGGTGGACGTCCAAGTGCAGGATGATGTCGATGAATTGAGTGAGCAGTTCCATTGCCGCGCCGCAAAAAAACAAGACCGCCATGATACCGGAGGGCGCACCGGGACGCTCGCAAAGGCTTTGCCGGAGCGTGTCGAAGCGCACCACGTCAGGCTTCACGGCGAAGCCCACCGCACTGCCCACCAAGCCCCGGCAAACAAGCACTTGACTCTCTCCGTGACAAATCCGCGTTGTAGCCCGCAGCACGCCTGTGTTACTAATATCGAATAAGAAAAAGCGAGTTCTATATGCTTTTCGCAGCGCAGCAAGCCGGGCTGGCGGGGCGGGAAAATCCCTTTTTCCAGCCCTGACAGTCCCGTCTCAACATGAGGTAACCGAGTGTCCGTCAGTCTGTCCGTCGTCATTCCCTGTTATCGCTCCCAGGCCACCCTGCCCGAGCTCCTCCGCCGTCTGGCGAGCGCCCTGGAGGCCACGAAAGATCCGTTCGAAGTGATTTTTGTCGAAGACTGTGGCGGCGACGACACTTGGCAGGTGATCCAGGAACTCGCCAGCAAGGACGCCCGGGTGCGCGGCATCAAGCTGGCACGCAACTACGGCCAACACAACGCACTGCTGTGCGGCATCCGGGCCGCCCGGGGCGAAGTCATCATCACCATCGACGACGATCTGCAGAACCCACCGGAAGAGATCCACAAACTACTGGCCAAACTGCACGAGGGGCATGACGTGGTGTATGGCTCGCCCCAAAGCGAAACCCACGGCTTCCTGCGCAACCAGGCCTCGCGGATCACCAAGCTGGCCCTGCAGGGCACCATGGGCGTCGAGTCGGCGAGCAAAGTGAGTGCCTTCCGCGTCTTTCGCACCCGGCTGCGCAATGCGTTCGAGGCCTACCGCAGCCCGTCGGTCAATATTGACGTCCTGCTCACCTGGGGCACCACCTCCTTCTCGTCCGTCAATGTCCGCCAGGATGACCGCCTGATCGGCGACTCGGGATACAGCCTGAAGAAGCTCATCAACCACGCCATCAACATGATGACGGGTTTCTCGGTGCTGCCCCTGCAGATCGCCAGCCTGCTGGGGATCACCTTCGGCGTCCTGGGCATGCTGGTGCTCACCTACGTGGTCGGCCGCTACTTCATTGCCGGCAGCGCCGTACCGGGCTTCACCTTCATCGCCTCCATCGTCGCCATCTTCTCCGGCGTGCAGCTCTTTGCCCTGGGCATTTTCGGCGAGTACCTGGCGCGCATGCACTTCCGCTCCATGGAGCGCCCGCCCTACACCCTGCTCCACGAAACACCCACGCAGGAAACCGGAGCCTCCTCCACCGCCCTCTCCTCAGCCCATGTCAGCCAGCCCTGAAGCCGCCCCCTCGATGACCGATCTGAGCGGGCACATCGACACCCCGGCCCTCCAGCTGTCCTGGTCCGAAGCCCCCTGGGACTCCGTGCTGTTCGGCGCCCCGGTACTGCAGATCGGCACCCTGAACCTGCGTGCCCCAGGCGCGGTGGATGACATTGCGACCTTCGCCGAAGCCCGGGACAGGGCCGGCGCCCTGCTGGTGAGCTGCCGCCTCCGCCACGATCAGCTGGCGGAATCCATGCTGCTCGAACAGACTGGTTTCCGCTTCATCGAAATGCTCTACCAGCCGGAGCTCGGCCTGGCCGCCCTGCCGCCATCCAGCCACGCTCTGGTGGTCAGCCGGGCCACCGCCGACGATATGCCGGAAATCCTCGACGCCGCTGGCTCGGCCTTCGGCAACGAACGCTTCCACATGGACCCGCGCCTGCCCTCGGCAATCGGCGACCTCCGCTACCAGAACTGGGTACGCAGCTGCCTGGCTCACCCGCAGCAACGCCTGCATGCCCTGCGTGACGGCGCGACGCTGGTGGCCTTCTTCGTCACTGAAATGCGGGCGGACGGCACCTGCTATTGGCATCTCACAGCGGTAGCGCCCGGCCTGCAGGGTCGCGGCTACGGCCGTCGGGCCTGGGAAGCCATGCTCGAACAGGCCCAAAGTGAAGGCGCCAGCCGCGTGCAAACTTGCATCGTGGCCCGTAATCACCGGGTACTCAATCTGTACGCCCGCCTGGGCTTCCGTTTTCCGCCGCCACTGATGACCCTGCACTGGGTGCGCCCCGCATGAGCGCCAAGGCCACACTCGGGCAGATGCTCCGCTACGGAGTGGTCGGCCTCACCTCCAACGCACTGCTCTACCTCGCCTACCTGGCCCTGACCAGCATGGGCGTCGAGCCCAAGCTGGCCATGAGCCTGCTGTACGCCCTCGGAGTGATCCAGACCTTCTACTTCAACAAGGCCTGGTCCTTCCGCCACGGCGGCACCCATGGGCCGGCCTTCATCCGTTACTGCATCAGCTACGGCCTCGGCTATCTGTTCAATCTGGCAGCCCTGTATGTGCTGGTTGACCACCTCGGGCACCCCCACCAGATCATCCAGGGCGCCCTGATCATCTGCACCGCAGTGCTGCTCTTTCTGCTGCAGAAACTCTGGGTTTTCCGATCCGATATTCCCTCGCCCAACGCCACCACCCCGAGTCTATGAACATCCCCTTCAACAAGCCCTACATGACGGGTAAGGAACTCTGGAACATCGCCCAGGCCCATGCCAACGGCCACCTGGCCGGGGACGGCAATTTCAGCAAGCGCTGCTCCCGCTGGCTGGAGGCCCGCACCGGTACCAACAAGGCGCTGCTCACCCATTCGTGCACGGCCGCCCTCGAAATGGCGGCAATCCTGGCCGACATCCAGCCCGGTGATGAGGTCATCATGCCCTCCTACACCTTTGTATCGACAGCCAATGCCTTCGCGCTGCGGGGCGCCGTGCCGGTGTTCGTGGACATCCGCCCCGACACCCTGAACATCGACGAGAAGCTGATCGAGAGCGCCATCACCGAGCGCACCCGGGCCATCGCCCCGGTGCACTACGCTGGCGTCGGCTGCGAGATGGACAGCATCATGGCTATCGCCAACAAGCACAAACTGCTGGTGATCGAAGATGCCGCCCAAGCCGTGATGGCGACCTACAAGGGCCGCCCTCTGGGTGCCCTCGGCCACATGGGCACCCTGTCCTTCCACGAGACCAAGAACATCATTTCCGGTGAAGGCGGCGCCTTGCTGGTCAATGCCCCCCAGTATGCCGAACGAGCCGAGATCATCCGCGAGAAGGGCACCAACCGCTCCCAGTTCTTCCGCGGGCAAGTGGATAAATACACCTGGGTGGATATCGGCTCATCCTACCTTCCGGGGGAGATCATTGCGGCCTTCCTGGCCGCCCAGATCGAGGAAGCCGACAGCATCACCCGCCAGCGCCTGGCCATCTGGAACACCTACCACCAATGGCTGGCCGAAGCCGAAAAGGCTGGCAAGCTGCGGCGCCCGGTGGTGCCGGCCCACTGCGGCCACAACGCCCATATGTATTACATACTGCTGCCCGACCTGGCGCAGCGCACGGCTTTCATCGACAAGCTGCGCAAGGTGGGCATCAACACCGTGTTCCACTACATCCCGCTGCACAGCGCCCCGTCCGGCCAACGCTACGGCCGGGCCCATGGCGAGTTGCCGGTGACCACCGAGATGGCCGAGCGCCTGGTGCGCCTGCCCCTGTGGGTCGGCCTTGAGGAAGTCCAGGCAGAGGTCATCCAGCACATCCTGGCATCCCTGTAAGCACACGCCGTGCAGTCCTCACAGAGGCTGCACGGCCGGGTAAGCGCCGGTCAGGCCAGGGCCTTGCCCACGATCTCGGTCACATCCGGTGACAGCCCCTCTGCCGCTGCCACCCGCTCCAACGCCGGACGGATGCGGGCCTGGATCTCCGGCGTAAACTTGCGCCAGCCCTCCAGGGCGCGGGCCATCCTGGATGCCACCTGGGGGTTGTTGCGGTCGAGGGCGATCACCTGCTCGGCCCAGAAGGCATAGCCAGCCCCATCTTCCCGGTGGAACTCCGCCGGATTGGCCTTGAAGTAGCCACCAAGCAGCGAATAGACCTTGTTGGGGTTGGACAGGCTGAAGGCCGGGTTGCCCATCAGGGCCCGCACCTGCTCCAGGGTGGCCGGCGCCGAATCGGCCCAGCGCCAGGCCCCAGCCTGCAGCAGGAACCATTTGTCCAGTACCAGGGCGTCGTCCCGGTAGCGCTCATGGAAGGCCTCCAGAGCCTTGCAACGCTCCGGGCTGTCGCTCTGCACCAGGGCCGCCAGGGCACCATAGCGCTCGGTCATGTTGCCTGCATGCTGGAACTGCAAGATGGCCAACTGCACTGCCGTCGGGCCGCCCCAGGCCATCATGTAGCGCAGGCACAGGTTGCGCAGGGCACGCCGGCCGGCGTCGGCAGGGTGGTAGCGGTAGTCGCCCTCCACTTCCAGATCCATGTAGCGCACCACAAAATCCGCCTGAAGGGCCTGACCCAGTTCACGCAGCAGGTGGATCAGGGCCGCCCGCAGGGGGGCCGGGTCGGCCTGCTCCATGCGCTCCAGCAAGTAGGCCTCGGCGGGCAGTGCCAGGGTTTCGGCCACAAAGGCCGGGTCGAGGCTGTCGTTGGTGAGGAGCGCACGGAAGGCGTGGCCAAAGGCCTGGGGCACCTGCATGGGCCGGCCGGCAGCCTTGTCGGCGGCCAGGGCCAGGATCACCCGCTCCATGTAGCGTTGGGCGGCGTCCCAGCGGTTGAAGGGGTCGCTGTCGTGGGCCATGCGGAAGGCCAGGCGGGTGTCGTCCTCGGCAATATCCAGGATCACCGGCGCAGAGTAGCCGCGCAGCACCGAGGGCACCGGCTCGGCGTCAATGCCGGTAAAGCACCAGCTGTGGCTTTCGGCCTTGAGTTCCAGCACCCGGGTGGTCTCGCCCGCCCGGGCCTCGCCCTCCAGCTGCAGGGGCAGGTCGGCGCCATCGGCCCCGATCAGGCCCACCGCCACGGGGATGTGCAAGGGCAGCTTGTCCGGCTGGCCGGAGGTGGCCGGGGTATGCTGGCTGAGGGTCAGGCTGTAGCTGCGGCTGGCGGCGTCATACACGCCCTCAGCCTTCAGCCGAGGCGTGCCGGCCTGGCTGTACCAGCGCATGAAGAGGTCCAGGTCGGCACCGTTGGCCTCGGCCATGCAGCCCACGAAGTCGTCGCAGGTCACCGCCTGGCCGTCATGGTAGGAGAAGTACAGGTCCATGCCGTTGCGGAAACCCTCGCGCCCCAGCAGGGTGTGCAGCATGCGGATGACTTCGGCCCCCTTCTGATACACCGTCGCAGTGTAGAAGTTGTTGATCTCCTGGTAACTGTCCGGGCGGATCGGGTGGGCCATGGGGCCGGCATCTTCGGGGAACTGCCCGCTACGCAGCACCCGCACATTGGCGATGCGCGTCACCGCCCGGGCCGAGGCCGCCGCATCGGCAGAGTCGGACGCCCGGGCCATCATGTCGGCAGTGAACTGCTGGTCACGGAACACCGTGAGGCCTTCCTTGAGGGTCAGCTGGAACCAGTCGCGGCAGGTGACGCGGTTGCCCGTCCAGTTGTGGAAGTACTCGTGGGCCACCACGCTTTCCACGTTCTCGAAGTCCAGGTCGGTGCCGGTCTCCGGGTTGGCCAGCACATACTTGGTGTTGAAGATGTTGAGGCCCTTGTTCTCCATGGCGCCCATGTTGAAGTCGGACACCGCTACGATCATGAAACGGTCCAGGTCCAGTTCCAGCCCGAACACTTCTTCGTCCCAGCGCATGGAGTGGATCAGGGAGTCCATCGCATGGCCAACGCGATCGAGGTCGCGGGCCTCGACCCACACCTGCAGCAGCACGTCCCGACCGGTCATGGTAGTGACCCGACGCTCCAGGGCCTTCAGGTCGGCCGCCACCAGAGCAAACAGGTAGGACGGTTTGAGGAAGGGGTCTTCCCAGCGGGCAAAATGTCGGCCATTGGGCAGGGTGCCGGTTTCCAGCAGGTTGCCGTTGGACAGCAGCACCGGGCAGGTAGCGGCATCGGCCTCCAGGCGCACGGTGTAGCGGGCCATGATGTCGGGCCGGTCGGGGAAATAGGTAATGCGCCGGAAGCCCTCGGCTTCGCACTGGGTGTAGTAACCCCCGCGGGACTGGTACAGCCCCGACAGGGTCAGGTTGGCAGACGGATCAATGCGCGTCACCACCTCCAGCAGCACCTCATCGGCGTCCACATCAATCTCCAGCCCGCCTTCCACTTCGCGCACCTGGCCCGCTGCCGGCACCTGGCCGTCGAGGCTCAGGGACAGGCGCTCCAGTGCCTCACCAAACAGCACCAGCGGGCCCGCCGGGGCATCGGGGTTGCGCACGCAGCGCATGCGGTTGGTGACCACCGTCTCTTGGGGGTCGAGCATGAAATCCAGGTCCACCGTGGCGACGGTGTAGGCCAGAGGCTGATAGGCATCGCGGCGGATGGGGGTGCCTTGTTGGGTGCGCATGGGGATGATCCTTGTTGTTGCTTTGACTGACGGGGATTCTACCCCGCCCGTCCAGCCCCCATCTCGGCCCCGCTTTCCTCGTCCCAAAAATTGTCGCCCTGGGGGACAATCGTGGCCTTCAGCGCCCGCACTACCTCCTGCCTATCACCATGTTCACGCCCATCCAGCCCGCCACCCTGTCCTTTGCCCCGGACGGCACGCCCTACTCCGCCACCTTCGATGACGTCTATCACACCAGCGCGGGCGGCCTCGGCCAGGCCCGGCACGTCTTCCTGGCTGGCAACGGGCTGCCTGGGCGCTGGCAGGGGCGCGAGCGCTGGACCATCATCGAGACGGGCTTCGGCCTGGGTCTCAACTTCCTGGCCACCTGGCAGGCCTGGCGTGCCGACCCGGCCCGCAGCGCGCGGCTCGACTTCGTGTCGGTGGAGAAGCATCCCTTCCAGGCAGACGACCTGGCCCGTCTCCACACTGCCTGGCCCGAGCTCGCCCCCTTGGCCGAAGCCCTGCAGGCGCACTGGCCGCCCCTTACACCCGGCATCCACCGCTGTCATCTGGACGGCGGGAGGGTCACCCTGACTCTGGCCTTCGGCGACGCTGTCGACCTGCTGCCCCAACTCAACGCCCGGGCCGACGCCTTCTACCTCGACGGCTTCTCCCCAGCCCGCAACCCCGAGCTGTGGTCACCCCGGGTTTTCGAGCAGTTGGCCCGACTGGCCGCCTCCGACGCCAGCCTCGCCACCTGGTCGGTGAGCGGACATGTACGCCGGGGGCTGGAAGCCGCCGGCTTCAGCCTCACACGCCAGCCCGGATTTGGTGGCAAGCGCGAGATGCTCACCGGCCAGCGCAGCGGCAGCCCCGCCACCCCGGCCGAACCCCGGCATCGCCATGCCCTGGTGATCGGCGCTGGTGTGGCCGGCACCTCGGTGGCCGAGCGCCTGGCTGCCCGGGGCTGGCAAATCAGCCTGATCGACAGCGCTGACGGCCCGGGTCAGGGCGCCTCCGGCAATCGGGCCGGAGTCTTCCGGCCACTGCCCAGCCTGGACGACAACCGCCTGGGGCGTATCACCCGAGCCGGCTTTCTTTACGGGCTGCAGCATCTCAGGCAGCTCGCGGCAGCAGGGCATCCGGCGCGCTGGGGCGCCACCGGCGTATTGCACCTGGCCCGGGACGACAAGCAGGCCGGCAAGATGCGCACAGTCGTTGCCACCCACCGGCCTCCGACCAACTACCTGCGTTACGCCGAACAGGACGAAGCCAGCCGGATTGCCGGTTGGCCCCTGGCCCAGGGCGGCTGGCACTTTCCCGGCGGGGGCTGGATCCAGCCTCCCAGCCTGTGCTCAGCCAACCTGGCCGCAGGTGGCGCGGCCATCCAGACCTTGTTCGGGCGCCAGCTTGCGAGCCTGCACCCCGAAAATGGCGAATGGATTGCCCTGGACGCCGACGACACCCCCATCGCCCGGGCGCCGGTTGTCATTCTGGCCAACGGCGTCGGCATCCGTGCTCTGCCCGAGGCCGCCGCCCTGCCGGTGCGCCCGGCCCGGGGGCAGGTCTCGCACCTGCCGGCCACTGCCGGCTCGCCCCCCCACGTGGTGGTGTGCCGCAATGGCTACGTGAGCCCCGAGGTGGATGGCGTCCGCTGTGCGGGCGCCACCTTCCTGGCCGACGACCCGGACGAGAGCCTGCGCACCGAAGAGCACGCCGAAAACCTCGCCACCCTGGATCTCATCCTGCCCGGCTACGCGGGTGCTTACGACCCGGCCAGCCTGGACGGCCGGGTGGGCTTCCGGCCTGCCTCTCCCGACCGGCTGCCCATGGTGGGCGCGATTCCCGCCGTGGCTCAGGCCGACAAGAGCACGCCCCTCCCAGCGATCCCGCGCCAGTCCGGCCTGTACGCCCTGACCGGCTTCGGTGCCCGCGGCCTGGTATGGGCCAGCCTGATGGGCGAGCTGCTGGCCAGCCAGCTAGACGGCAACCCGCTGCCCCTGGAGCAGGATCTGGTGGACGCTCTCGACCCGGCCCGCTACCTGCTCAAGCCCCCCCGCCCGAGCACGGGCGGCGACGATTGAAAACACTTTCCGCAACTTTGTAAGAGGCCTTTGCGCCCGTCCCCAAGGGGACGCTGGCGGCGTTAATCTCTGTGTATTCACAGGAGAATCAGGCCATGAGCACCCATCTGAACACCCCTTCCTTGCACCCGGCGCTGATGATCGCAGCTGTTTCGGTGACCGCTCTCAGCCTTGCCGGCGTCGCCAAACTGACCGGCGTACTGCCGGACTTCGGCGCCAAGCCACCGGCTGCCACGGAATCCGTCGCTGCCCAGCCCACGCCGCCAGAGGCCCCTCCGAGTGCACCGCTCGCCAAGCTCGAAAGCGCAACAGCGCCAGCCGCACCGAAGACTCCGGAGGCAACTCCCGAGCCCCGGCCCACCCATCCAAGCTCCCGCCCCACCTCGGCGCGGGAACATGCCAAACCGGCCCCCGCCGTGGCAAAAAACGTCCCACCGCCGGCCGATGCAGTCCCCGCCCCGCCCCCTGTCAGCCCGCGCCATACGGCCGACACGGCGCCCCCGGCATGCCGGGACTGCGGTGTGATCGAACGCATCGAACCCATCGAGCAGAAGGGCGAAGGCTCAGGCATCGGCGCCGTCGGCGGCGCGATTCTCGGAGGCGTTCTGGGGCACCAGGTGGGTGAAGGCTCTGGCAAGCAACTGGCACGCATCGGCGGCGCCGTACTCGGCGGTTTTGCCGGCAACGAAGTGGAAAAGCGGACCCGTACGGTCACCCACTACCAGGTGACAGTGCGCATGGAAGACGGCAGCCGCCGGGTCATCCAGCAGCAGGGCCAGCCTGGCTGGCGCAATGGCGACCCGGTGCGGGTGCGTAACGGTGAGATCGTCGCCGCCGGCGCTGCGTTCTGACCAAACCACGGGGCACCGGGCCTGTCTGACAAGATCAAACTGTGGGGGTGACCTGTAGCCCCCACGTCGGAGAAAGCCAGGCTCAGAGCACCCGGTCGAGGCGCCCCAGCACCAGTTCGCGGCCCATGGTTTCGAGCACGGCGTCGATGGACGGCGTCTGGGGCTGGCCCAGCAGGGCGACCCGCAGAGGGATCGCCACCTGGGGCATTTTGAGGCCGTGGGCGGTGCAGGTTTCCTTGATGGCGGCGTTGAGCACCGCCTTCTCCCACACCGCGTCGGCCAGCTTGCCACGCAAGGTGGCCAGGGCGGCCCGGGCCGCATCGGTGAGATGCTGGGCGATAAGCTCCGGCGCGGGATGCAGGTCGATGTAGAAGGGCTCCGCGGCATCGGCCAGCACATTGAGCGTGGCGGAACGGTCCTTGTAGAGGGCGATGATGGCCTCCAGAGCCGGGCCAGCCTCCGGGTTCACCCCGCGACGGGCCAGCCGGCGGCTCACGTCGGCGGCCAGGCGGACATCGTCGGTCTGCTTGATGTAATGCGCGTTGAGCCAGTTGAGCTTCTCGGTATTGAACTGGGCTGCGGACGGAGTGATGTGGTCCAGGTCGAACCACTCCACCAGCTGCTCGCGGGAAAAGATCTCGTCGTCCCCATGGCTCCAGCCCAGGCGCGCCAGGTAGTTGATCACGGCCTCGGGCAGGTAGCCGTCGTCGTCGTACTGGGTGACGCTCACCGCGCCGTGGCGCTTGGAAAGCTTCTGGCCGTCGTCGCCCAGGATCATGGACAGATGGGCGTACTGGGGCACTACGGCGCCCAAGGCCTTGAGGATGTTTATCTGACGCGGGGTGTTGTTCACATGGTCGTCGCCGCGGATCACCTGGGTGATGCCCATGTCCCAGTCGTCCACCACCACGCAGAAGTTGTAGGTGGGGGTGCCGTCAGCGCGAGCAATGATCAGGTCATCCATTTCGGCGTTGCTGATCTCGATGCGGCCCTTGACCAGATCGTCCCAGGCCACCACGCCCTCGGTGGGGTTCCTGAAACGGATCACCGGCTGCACGCCGGCCGGCGGCGCGGGCAGCACCTTGCCGGTCTCGGGGCGCCAGCGCCCGTCGTAGCGGGGCTTTTCACCACGGGCCCGCTGGGCCTCGCGTAGGGCGTCGAGCTCTTCCGGGGGCATGTAGCAGGGGTAGGCGGTGCCGGCCGCCAGCATTTCCTGAATCACCACCTTGTACCGGTCCATGCGCTGCATCTGGTAGAAGGGGCCTTCGTCCCAGTTCAGGTCGAGCCAGCTCATGCCGTCCAGGATGGCCTGTACAGCCTCGGGGGTGGAGCGGGCTACGTCGGTATCCTCGATGCGCAGGATGAACTGGCCGCCATGGCGACGGGCATAGGCCCACGAGAAGAGCGCCGTGCGAGCGCCCCCGATGTGCAGGTAGCCAGTGGGGCTGGGGGCAAAGCGGGTACGGACGGGAGTGGCCATGACGGGAATCCGGGAAAGCGTAAAACCCGGCATTTTACGCAATCCGGTGCTGCAAAAACACAAAGCCCGGCGGGGCCGGGCTTTGCGGTGCGGCGAAGCAGCTGCGTCAGATGGCCGATTCGTTGGTCTCGCCAGTGCGGATGCGCACCACCTGCTCCACCGGCATCACGAAAATCTTGCCGTCGCCGATCTTGCCGGTGCGGGCGGCCTTGATGATGGCTTCCACAGCCTGCTCGACCACGTCGGTCGCGACGACCACCTCGATCTTGATCTTGGGGAGGAAATCCACCACGTATTCGGCGCCGCGATACAGCTCGGTGTGGCCCTTCTGGCGACCAAAGCCCTTCACCTCGGTCACGGTCAGGCCGGTGATGCCGACTTCGGACAGTGCCTCGCGGACTTCATCGAGCTTGAAGGGCTTGATCACGGCTTCGATTTTTTTCATCTTCATTCTCCTGGGAAGGGTGCGGCATTCTAGCCGGAATATCCGGCCCGGCGTGCCGGGCGCTGGGTGGGGCGTTCAGGCGTCCCGGTAGCGGGACGTGATGGGGTAGCGCCAGTCCTTGCCGAAACCGCGCGGGGTGACGCGAACGCCGGGGGGCGCCTGGCGACGCTTGTATTCATTGCGCCGAAGCATGGCTACGGTGCGGCGCACATCCACCTCGGGGTAGCCCCGGGCGATGATCTCCGGAGGCGACAGATCCTCTTCCATGTAGGCGGCGATGATGGCGTCCAGCACCTCGTAGGGTGGCAGCGAGTCCTGGTCGCACTGGTCGGGCTTGAGCTCGGCCGAGGGCGGACGGGTGAGAATGTTCTCGGGGATCACCGGGCCGCCCGGCTGGGCGTTGCGCCAGGCACACACGCGATACACAAAGGTCTTGTAGAGGTCCTTGATGACCGCAAACCCACCAGCCATGTCGCCATACAGCGTGGCATAACCGGTAGCCATCTCGCTCTTGTTGCCGGTGGTCAGCACGATGGCGCCGGTCTTGTTGGACAAGGCCATCAGCAGCATGCCGCGGATGCGCGACTGGAGGTTCTCTTCGGTGGTGTCCTCGGGCAGGCCGGCAAACTGGGGGGCCAGCATGTCGGCGAAGGTCTGCATGGCCGGTTCGATGGCGATCTCGTCGTAGCGCACCCCCAGCCAGCGCACCATCTCGCGGGAATCGTCCAGGCTCATCTGGGCCGTGTAGGGCGAGGGCATCATCACCGCACGCACCTTGTCGGCTCCCAGGGCGTCCACCGCAATCGCCAGGGTGAGCGCCGAGTCGACACCCCCCGACAAGCCGATGAGGGCGCCGGGGAAACCGTTCTTGCCCAGGTAGTCACGCACGCCCAGCACCAGCGCGTCGTAAACATCAGCCTCCACCGGGCGGACATCGGGCACGCCCTGATCACGCCAGGCGCCGTCAGCAAACTGCAGCAGGGTCAGCTCTTCGCGGAAGGAGGCCCCCTGCCAGGCCAGCGCGCCATCGGCGTCGAGGGCAAAGGAGCCGCCATCGAAGACCAGCTCGTCCTGACCGCCCACCAGGTTGCAGTAGGCCACCGGCAGGCCGGTGGCCGCCACGCGATCGCGCATCACCTCGTAGCGGCGCTCCTGCTTGTGCATGTGGAAGGGTGAGGCATTGAGCACCAGCAGCAACTCGGCGCCAGCGTCTCGGGCCACCTCCGCCGCCCCCGGCTCCCAGACATCGGCACAGATGTTCACACCCACCCGAAGGCCATTGAGCTCGAACACGCAGGCGCCCTCGCCCGGCTCGAAGTAGCGCTCCTCGTCGAAGACCTCGTAGTTGGGCAGCCGATGCTTGAAGTAGGTGTCCACGATGCGCCCGTTACGGACCACCGCCGCGGCGTTGAAGCGCAGGCCATCCTGCTCGGCGGGGTAGCCCACCAGCACGGTGATGCCCTGCACCTGGGCAGCCAGGGCCGCCAGCTCATCGGTGCAAGCCCGCAAAAAGGCCGGCCGCAGCAGCAGGTCTTCGGGCGGATAACCGCACAGGGCCAGCTCGGGCGTCAGCAGCACATCGGCGCCCGCAGCCTTCGCCCGGGTCACCGCTTCCAGGATCCGGCGCGCATTGCCGGAAATGTCGCCCACGACACAGTTGAGCTGGGCGACAGCGACGGTAATAGGGGTTTTCATGGGGCGACACTATACCGCGAAGGGCGCGCTCACCGGTTGCATCGCCTGCACGGACAAGGATGCCTGAAGGTATCCTTGCAACCAGCCCCAGCCCCCTCGACCATGCCCGAACTCCGCCTCCACCCCGCCATCGACGCCATTCCCGCCGCCCGGTGGGACAGCCTGTGCGACGGCCAGCCCACCCTCTCCCACGCCTACCTGTCGGCCCTCGAAGCCAGTGGCTGCGTATCGCCCCGCACCGGCTGGACGCCCCGCCACGCCGGCCTGTGGGAAGGCGAGGCGCTGCTCGCCGCCATGCCCCTCTACCTCAAGACCCATTCCTACGGCGAGTATGTCTTCGACTGGGCCTGGGCCGACGCCTACCAGCGGCACGGGCTGGACTACTACCCCAAGTGGCTGGCGGCCGTGCCCTTCACCCCGGTTCCGGGCCTGCGGGTGCCCGGACGCGACGAGGCCAGCCGGCGCCTGCTGATCGAAAGGGTGCGAGAGGCCGCGGAAGCCTCCGGTGCCTCGTCCCTGCACATCCTCTTTCCCAGCGCCGACGAATCAGCCTGGCTGCAGGCGGCGGGCCTGGAAATCCGCCACGGGGTGCAGTTTCATTGGCACAACGCCGGCTACCGGGACTTCGACGATTTCCTCGGGCACCTGGCCCAGCCCAAGCGCAAGAAAATTCGCCAGGAACGCCGCAAGGTGGCAGAGGCCGGGGTGGTCTTCCGCATTCTCACCGGCGCCGACATCGGCCCGGAGGAATGGGCCTTCTTCCACGCCTGCTACAGCCAGACCTACGCCGAGCACCGCTCCACGCCCTACCTGACCCGCGCCTTCTTCGAGGATTTCGGGCGCCGCAGCCCGGAAGCCTGCGTACTGATGATTGCGGAGCGGGCCGGCTCACCCATCGCCGCCAGCTTCTTCCTGCGCGACCGAACAAGGCTCTACGGCCGCTACTGGGGCGCCATCGAGTTCATCCCCTGCCTGCATTTCGAGGCCTGCTACTACCAGGCCATCGACTACGCCATCCGTTCAGGCCTGCAGCACTTCGAGGGCGGCGCCCAGGGCGAACACAAGCTGTCCCGCGGCCTGGAGCCGGTACGCACCACCTCTGCCCACTGGATCGCCGATCCACGCTTCCGCGACGCGGTGGCGCGCTTCCTGGCCCAGGAGCGGGGCGGCATGGAGGTTTACCTGGACGAACTGTCGGAGCGTCTGCCTTTCCGGGGCAGCACCGCCTGATCTACCAAAGCAAACCCGGCCTCAGACCCGGGCAACGCGCCGCGGCGCTTCCTCCCGGATCGGGATATTCACCAACGCCGCCAGCGTAGCCAGCACGATGTCGGCGTACCACATCCAGTCATAGTTGCCGAGATTAACCAGGGCCAGCCCGCCCAGCCAGGCGCCGAAGAAACCACCGATCTGGTGGGACAGCAAGGTGAGCCCGAACAGGGTGGCCAGGTAGCGCAGGCCGAAGAGCTTGCCCACCAGACCGGCGGTGGGCGGCACGGTGGCCAGCCAGGTGAGGCCGAGGCCGATGGAGAAGGCATAGAAGGTAATGTCCGTCTTCGGGGCGAGCAGATAGAGACCCACCAGCACCGCCCGCGATCCATACATGCAGGCAAGTATCCACTTCATGCGGTAATGCTGGCCGAGGGCGCCGGCCCCCAGGCTGCCGGCGATGTTGGCCAGCCCGATCAGGGCCAGGGACAGGGCCGACACGCTGGCGGGCAGGCCGCACAGGTCCACCGCCCCCGGCAGGTGGGTGACCAGAAAAGCGATGTGAAAACCACAGGTGAAGAAGCCTGCATGCAGGCACCAGTAGCTGCGGTCTCCCAGGGCAACACGCAACTGCTGACGCAGGCCCAGATCCACCGCCGCGGAGGGCGGATGCTCGACCTTGTGACGCAGGGGCCACGACAGGGGAATCGTCGCCAGGGCACAGGCGGCCAGGCCGAATAGTGCGGTAGCCCAGCCGAAGCCGGCGATCAGGAACTGGGACAGGGGGGCAAACAGGAATTGCCCGAAGGAACCACCGGCGTTGATGAAACCCGACGCAAAGGCCCGCTTCTCCGGCGGAAGACGCTGGGCCAGCGCACCGATCAGGATGGAAAAACTGCCGGCCCCGGCACCGGCAGCCACCAGTACGCCCAGGGTCAGGGTCAAGGCAAACTCGCTACTGACGAAGGGCGTCAGCGCCAGCCCGAGGACCAGCATCGCAGCCCCGGCGAACAGGGAGCCGCCAGGGCCATAGCGGTCGGCCACCGCGCCGAAGATGGGCTGGGATGCCCCCCACATGAACTGCCCTACAGCCAGCGCGAAGCTGATGCTTGCAATACCCAGACCCGTAGCCGTGTTGAGGGGGGAGATGTAAAGGCCGAGGGACTGGCGGATGCCCATGGTGATCATGAGCACGGCCGAGGCCGTGAGAACCAGCGGCCAGTACGAAAGCGGTACAGCACCTGCAGCCGGAGCGCGGGGAGGAAGAGTGTTCATGGAAGCATCCACCCGCCTGGCGGGCTTTTTTGGCTTACCAGCATCCCCCGGAAGCCTCACCCGGGTCAATCAGGATTTACGTGTACGTAAGGTCGCCAGGGCGGAAGGAAAGTCGTAGGCACTCAGTTCCCGGTCGAAGCGTGCCCAGTCGGCGCCGAGCCCGGCCTTCAGTGGGCCGGCCTGTTCCCGGGCGGCGCGCACAGCGGCAACGTTGTCTTCCGCCAGCAGGGCTTCGAGCTGGGCCATGGCGGCGCTGACCACAGCCGGATCAAGCGTGTCCTCTGCGGGAGCCGAAGTGCCATCGGGCAGCACGGCGATGGCGGCCACCACCGCCGCCTGGGCTTCAGCCACCTGCGCAATCAGGTCGTCGATCAGACTACGCGCTTCGACGTCGCGGATGGCCGCCTCCAGTCTGGCAGCCAGGGCCTGCACGCCGGGCATGCCTATCATGCCGGCCACCCCCTTGAGGGAATGGGCGAGACGCAGGGCGTCCGCCCCCTGACCGGCATCCAGGGCCTCGCGGATGGCTTCTGCATCCTGGCCATGGCCATCGGCGTACTTGCGCAGCAGGCGCACATAGTTGGGAATGCGCCCACGCAAGTTGCGCAGTCCGTAGGCCACATCCAGCCCCGGCACCTGCTCCAGCAAAGCCTGCATGTCGGGCACAACGGCCGGGACGGCAGGGGCAGCGGGGCCACGCCGGGGTAGCCACTGGAGCAGTTTGGCGTAAAGCATGGCCGGATCGACGGGCTTCGGGAGGTGGTCGTTCATGCCTGCGTCCAGGCAACGCTGGCGGTCCTCACCGAAGGCGTTGGCGGTCATGGCGAGCACCGGTACCGCAACCTGGCCAGCCTGACGGATGGCCCGGGTGGCTTCGAGGCCGTCCATCACCGGCATCTGCATGTCCATCAGAATCAGGCCATAAACCCCGCTGGCGGCCTTGTCGACGGCGATGGCCCCGTTGTCGGCCACATCGACACGCAGGCCGACGTTCTCGAGGAGGGCGGTGGCGACCTCCTGGTTGATGCGGCTGTCTTCCACCAGCAGAATCCGTGTGCCGGCGTGATCGCGGGTCAGCGTGCGCTCGTCGGGCAGGGCCAGGGCCGGGCCCGCATCCCCCGGCAAGCCCGGCGGGTGCGCCTTCAGCAGCATGGCCTGCAGGCCGGAGAGGGTCACCGGCTTGGCCAGCACATCGGCCACGCCGAGGCGTCGGGCTTCTTCCTTGCGGGCCGGCGCCTCGCCCAGCGTCAGCAGGATGCAACGCGGCGGCCGGGCCAGCCCCAGGTCGGCAAGGCGTCGTACCGTCTGCAGCCCGTCAAGCTCGGGCATGTCGGCATCCACGATGAGCACGTCGAAGGGGTCGTCCTCATGGGCGGCGGCGGCCAGCAGCGTCAGCGCAGAAGTGCCGGACTCGCAGGCAACCGCCCGGGCGCCCAGAGCCGACAACATGGCGCTGAGCACATCCCGGGATTCGGCCAGATCATCCACCACCAGCGTCCGCAGGGCTGGCAGGCGGGAGGGGTCGGGCTGGCTGTTGCGGGGCGACAGGGCAAAGCGCAGGCTCAGCCAGAAAGTGCTGCCATGACCGGGCTCACTGCTGACGCCGGCCTCACCGCCCATCAGGCGCGCCAAATGGCCGGTGATCGCCAGCCCCAGGCCGGTGCCGCCAAAACGCCGGGTGGTGGAGCCGTCGGCCTGCTCGAAGGGGGTAAACAAGCGCGGCAGGTGCTCGGGGGCGATGCCGATGCCGGTGTCGCTGACCTCGACACGCACACTCACCGCGGTGTCGCTTTCGCCCTCGCTGCGGCAGCGCAGCAGGATCAGGCCGGTCTCGGTGAATTTCACCGCGTTGCCCAGGTAGTTAACCAGCATCTGCCCGAGGCGGCCCGGATCACCCCGCAGCCGGGTCGGCACGCTGCCCATGTCCACCACCAGCTCCAGGCCTTTCTGGTGCGCCTTGTCGGCCACCAGGGCGCAGGCCTTGCCCACCACCTCTTCAAGGTTGAAGTCGGTCTCGTTGAGGGTGAGCTTGCCGGCCTCGATCTTGGAGATGTCCAGGATGTCGTTGATGACGGAGAGCAGGTGCTCCGCCGCGTCGCTGATCTTCTGCAGGCGCGACTGCACCTCGGCCCCCTCCAGGCTGCGGCGCAGCAGGTGGGTGAGGCCCATGATGGCGTTCATCGGGGTGCGGATCTCGTGGCTCATGTTGGCCAGGAAGGCGCTCTTCGCCCGGTTGGCGGCATCGGAGGCCTCCCGGGCGGCCTCCACCTCGGCGGTGCGCTGGGAGAGCACCTCGTTGGCCTCTTCAAGCTGACGCGTGCGCACCGCCACCAGTTGCTCCAGGTGGTCCCGGTAGCTGACCAGCTCGGCCTCGGCAGCCTTGCGCTCGGTGATGTCTTCCTGGATACCCAGGTAGTGGGTAACGCGCCCGTCCGGTTGCTCGATGGGAGAGATCCGCGCGTACTCCACCCGCAAGCGGCCGTCCCTCCGCCGGTTGATGAACTCCCCCTCCCAGGGCTGCCCTGCCGCCAGGGCCGCCCACAGCGCCGTATAGGTGGTCTGGGGGGTCAGGCCAGACTTGAGGAAGCCGGTACGCTGCCCGACGATCTCGTCCAGCGCGTAGCCGGAGCCCTCCACGAAGGCCCGATTGACGTACTCGATACGCCCTTCCTTGTCGGTGACGATCACCGCCGAGGGGCTCTGCTCCACAGCGAGGGAGAGCTTGAGCAGTTGATCCTCGGCCTTGCGGCGCTCGGTGATGTCCTTGGCTACCCCGAACACCCCCACCACCTTGCCGCTAGCATCATGCAGCGGCCCACGGGTGGTCAGGAAGCAGCGTGGGCCAAGCACCGTGCTGAGGGTCTCCTCCGACGTGCCGACCTGACCGCTGGCCACCACGGCCTTTTCGGCCTGGGCAATAGCGGCCGCCTCATCGGCCGGAAACAGCTGGCTGTCGTCGGCCCCCAGGACTTCCTCCTGGCGCAGCCCGCAGAAGTGAACCGCGGCCCGGTTGAAGAAGCTATAGCGCCCCTGCAGATCCTTGGCGAAGATCACATCAGTGGAACCATCGGCGATCGCATCAAGGAGTTGCAGTGCCCGCAACTGCGTGCCCTGAGCCTCTTCCCGCAGACGGGTCTGGAGCAGCTCGCGCCGCTGGAACAGCAGCAGGGCTGCTACGGCGGTGGAGAACAGGGCAAAACCCACGGCGAGGAGGATCCACAAGAGCTGGTGCCGCGACGACTCATGGATCTCGTCCAGATCCATCTTCGCCACCAGCAGCCAGTCCGTCCCCGGCACTGCACGCCCCACCCCCGCCACCTTGACACCACGATAGTCCAGGGCCTCGATGGCCTTGCCCCGCAAGTCAGGCCTGGAAATCACGATGGCCCCGAGCAGGACCTCCCGATTGAAGGGAATGCGCAGGCTGAGGGCGGGCGCCGGATTGAGGCGCAGGGGACTGAGAAACAGCGCGTTCTCGCCCTCCTGGCGCATCAGCAGAGTCTCGGCCGTTTGCGTGGGGGCCGGCCAGCCCTTCAGGTAGGAGTACAGAAAATCGGCCGGGTCCACCTGCAGCACGATGGCCAGCATCCCGGCCTCACCCCAAGTCTTCAGCGGGGCAATGAAATCGAGCATCGGCCGTGCGTTTGGCCCCGTTCCGGCGAGGTAGAAATTACTCTCGATGACCTGCCCGGCCTCGTGGGCACGCCGCACATACTCCCCCAGCTCCGGCCCAGCGGGGGTTTCGCCTGATGTGCCGAGCAGGCTGGCCCCCTGCCCATCCACCAGACTGACCCGGGAATAGCCATAGGCCGCACGCACGGCCTCAAGGCGGGACAATATGTCGTTGCGGGCCGCCACATCACCACCCAACCAGCGCTCACGGGCACGGGTCAAGCCCGGATCACTGGCCAGGGCTGCTGCATCGGTGCGACGCTCCACCAGCCAGGCCGAGATCTGCGACAGTTTGAGATCTGCCACGGCCTCGATGCGCAACAACTCCTGACTGGCACGGTCCCGTACCGACAGAACGGCGCTACCGTAGCCCACGGCGATGACGGCCAGGGCAATCAGCAAAAATGGCAGCAGGCGCGCCCAGGCACCCTCGCCGCCCAAGGCGCGGAGGAAGGCAGCGGGCTGTACAGGGGCAACGCTGTGCGCCATCTGGCGCAGCAGGCCCCAAAGCAGCAGGGAGGTCACAACCACGAAGGCCCACCCCTTGATGGTGCTGATCTCGGTGATCCACTGGGGATCGGCGGTGATCTGCGCCACCAGCTTGTCGGAAAAAAGGATCCATGCAGCGGAGAAGACTGCATATACCAGGACGATGCGGAGGATCCGCCCGTTCATCGACCGGGCCCCGACAGTTTGCGCCGCAGCCCGGTGTGTTTCACTCGGCAGCCTCGTCCCCGTATCGGTTGGCAATCTCCGCAAAGCGCGGGAACTCCGCCACGAAAGCGTCCACTACGTCCGGATCGAAATGGGTGCCGCGCGCTGCGCAGATCATGTCGCGGGCACCGTTCTGGGTGATGGGCTGCTTGTAGACCCGCTTGGAGATCAGGGCATCGAAAACGTCAGCGAGGGCCATCAGGCGCGCCGACAAGGGAATCGCCTCACCGATCAGGCCGTCGGGGTAGCCGCTGCCGTCCCACCACTCGTGGTGATGGCGGGCGATCTCCTTGGCAGAGGCCAGAAAGGGCACCGGCCGCTCGGCATCCTTCTCGGCATGTTCGATGGCTTCACTACCCAGTCGCGCATGAGTCTGCATGATGGCCCACTCGTCGGCAGTCAGCTTGCCAGGCTTGAGCAGGATGTGATCGGGGATACCCACCTTGCCGATATCGTGCAGGGGCGCCGACTTGGAAATCAGCTCGATGGTGCGGCGATCCAGGCGCTCGGTATAGCGCGGATTGAGGGCCAGGCGCTGGGCCAGCACCGACACATAGGCCTGGGTGCGGCGCAAGTGGTTGCCGGTCTCCGGGTCGCGGATCTCGGCCAGCCGCGCCAGGGCCCGGATGCTGACCTCCTGGACCGGCAGGTTCTCGCCCATGCGGCGGGCGATCTCCGCTTCAAGGAAGTGGTTTTGGTTGCGCAGGCGGTCCCGGGCCCGTTTGAGCTCAAGCTGGATGCGCACCCGGGCCTGCACGATGGTCGGGCGCAGGGGTTTGCTGATGTAATCCACGGCCCCCAGCTCAAGGCCCTTCTCCTCCTCCTGCAGGCCATCCAGGGCCGTCACGAAAATCACCGGGATGTCACAGGTCAGAGGGTCGTCGCGGAGGGCCGTGAACACTGCATAACCATCCATGCCCGGCATCATCACATCGAGGAGGATGAGGTCGGGGATCGGCGGGGTACGGGCCACCTGCAGGGCACGGGCACCACTCTGCGCAGCACGTACCCGGTACTGGGGCTGGAGCAGTTCGCCGAGCACCTCGATGTTCTCCGGCACATCGTCGACGACCAGGATGGTCGGCTTTGCGGCAGAAAAGTCGGAGGTGAGGGAGTCGGAAGTCACCGGAATGGACCGATCATGTTGAGGGATTGCAATGGGGCCTGAGAAACCGAGCCCCAATCGGCAGCAAGACCATCGCAGCCAAACAGCTTATCGACCCCTGAGCCTGAGACTTTAGGGAGGCTCCGATTTAATCCACTTCCCTTCAGGCGCATCACCTCCAATCGAAAGGCTACGGGACACGAT
>NZ_JAQVCN010000014.1 GCF_028689785.1 Zoogloea sp.
CCTACGGCTGCATGATGAGAAAGGACGACCCGGGTTTCAAAAAGCTCGTCGATGCCGCCATCGCCAAAACCATGACCTCCGGCGAAGCCGAGGCCATCTACAAGAAGTGGTTCACCCAGCCCATCCCCCCCAAGGGCCTGAACCTCAACTTCCCCCCCTCCGACGCCATGCTCAAGCTGTTCAAGGCGCCCAACGACAAGGCCTTCGAATAAGCGCATCGCTCATGCGCCCCCTCCCCCAACCCCTCCCCCCACTTGCACGAGACCAATAAAGTCATGAAGACCGCTCAGCACCTCAGCCTGGCTGCCGCAGCCACCCTCTCCGCCTTGGCCAGCCTGCCGGCCCAGGCCACCGACGTGGTGGTGTATGGCCGCCTCAACGCCACCTTCGAGAACGTTCGTGTCGAAGACGGCCACTCCCGCAACGTCGTTAATGACAACGCCTCGCGCATCGGCTTTCGCGGCACCGAAGACCTGGGCGGCGGCAACGCCGTGATCTTCCAGATCGAGAGCCGCATCCGTGTGGACGGCAGCGACTCCGGCACCACCCTGGCGACCCGCGACAGCTGGGTCGGCCTGCGCACCCCCCAGGGCACCCTGCGCCTGGGCCGCACCCTGGGCCCGATCTACTACGCCACCTATGACCACATCAGCATGCACAACCACGATTCCGGCTACTCGTCGGACGCGCTGCTGTCGTCGGCCATCCTCGGCAACTCCAATGCCGCCGGCGGGCGCATGAACAACACCATCTGGTACACCAGCCCGAAGATCGCCGACTTCACCCTGGAGGCCGCCTACGCCCTGCTCGACGAGGCCCCGGTCGCCAGTGGCTCCAAGCGCACCCCCCACCACCTGGGCCTGGTGGCCAACTACGACCGCGGCCCCCTGCACGCCGCCGTCAGCTACGCCTCCACCCAGAACACCACCGACCTGGACAGCGCCGCGCCGATCCGCTTCAACAACGACCGCGCCGTGACCGCCGGCGGCTCCTACAACTTCGGCCCGCTGGTGGTCGGTGCCCTCTACGAGCGCTCCAAGCGCAGCACCCTCACCGAAGACCTGACCCGCAACTACTGTCGTGTGGCCCTGATGGCCCCGGTGGGCGCCCACGAGTTCCACCTCAACGTGGGCATGGCCGGCGACTACAGTGGAACCAACGACACCGCCGGCAAGCAGTACACCGTCGCCTACAACTACAACCTGTCCAAGCGCAGCAAGCTGTACGCCTACTACACCAAGATCGACAACGACAGTGCCCGCAGCGCCGGCGGCGGCGGTGCTTACAGCTTCCTCGGCTCCCCGGCCGGGCTGGACATCAGCTCCGTCGCCCTCGGCATCCGCCACAACTTCTGATCGCCCCCCACCCCCAACCCAGCAAGGAACCCGATCATGACTCTCTTCAGCCTCCGCCCCATCGCCCTCTCCTGTCTGCTCGCCGCCGGCCTGGCCGGCAGCCTGGCAGCCCACGCCGCCGACAAGCCCCGCGTCGTCATCCTGGCCACCGGCGGCACCATTGCCGGCGCCGGCGCCAGCGTGGCCAACAGCGCGTCCTACCAGGCCGCCAAGGTGCCGGTGGACAAGCTTATCGCCGGTGTGCCCGAGCTCAAGAACCTGGCCGAGGTGCGCGGCGATCAGGTCTTCCAGATCGCCTCCGAGAGCTTCACCAACGAACACCTGATCACCCTCGGCAAGCGCGTCGCTGCCCTGGCCCGCCAGGCGGACGTGGACGGTATCGTCATCACCCACGGCACCGACACCCTGGAAGAGACCGCCTACTTCCTGAATCTGGTGCTCAAGACCGACAAGCCGGTGGTGGTGGTGGGCTCCATGCGCCCGGGCACTGCCATGTCGGCCGACGGCATGCTCAACCTCTACAACGCGGTAGCCGTGGCCGGCAGCAAGGATGCCGCCGGCAAGGGTGTGCTCGTCACCATGAACGACGAGATCCACACCGGCCGCGACGTAAGCAAGACGGTCAACATCAAGACCGAAGCCTTCAAGAGCCCCTGGGGGCCCCTGGGCATGATCGTCGAAGGCAAGACCTACTGGTTCCGCGCCCCCGCCAAGCGCCATACCACCGGCACCGAATTCGACATCGACCGCCTCGACAAGCTGGCCCCGGTGGAGATCGCCTACGGCTACGGCAACGCCACCCCCACCGCCTATAAGGCCTTCGCCGAAGGCGGTGCCCGGGCGGTGATCCATGCCGGCACCGGCAACGGTTCGGTCAGCGGTGCGGTGGTGCCCACCCTCCAGGAACTGCGCGGCAAGGGCGTGCAGATCATCCGTTCGTCCCGCGTGGTGGGCGGCGGTTTCGTGCTGCGCAACGCCGAACAGCCGGACGACAAGTACGACTGGGTGGTGTCCCACGACCTGAACCCGCAAAAGGCCCGCATCCTCGCCGCCGTGGCCCTGACCCGGACCAACGACAGCAAGGAACTGCAGCGCATGTTCATGGAGTACTGATCGGGCCGGGGGCGGGTCAGGCACCCTGGCCCGCCCCCTGTGGGGTCGAATTCATTCGACCTCCGCACACAGATCCCGCGACAGCCCCCTGATTGGCGTCCGAGGTCGAATGAATTCGACCCCACAGATCGATCCACCAGGATCACCGCTCCGAAAGGAACAAGCATGAGTTACCAATGGAACTGGGGCATCTTCCTGAGCCCCGCCGCCTCCGGTGACGGCACCTACCTGAGCTGGATGCTCTCCGGCCTGCAGACCACCATCCTGCTGTCCCTGTCGGCCTGGGTCATCGCCCTGGCACTGGGCAGCCTGATGGGCGTCTTGCGCACCGTGCCGGGCAAATGGCTGTCCGGGCTGGCCGCCACCTATGTGGAGGTTTTCCGCAACATCCCGCTGTTGGTGCAGCTCTTCATCTGGTACTTCGTATTGCCCGAAGTGCTGCCCTTCGGCCTCGGCGAACGTTTCAAGCAGGATCTCGACCCCGTCACCCAGCAGTTCGTGTCGGCCATGGTGTGCCTGGGCTTCTTCACCTCCGCCCGCGTCTGTGAACAGGTGCGCTCGGGCATCAACGCCCTGCCTCGCGGCCAGAAGAACGCCGGCCTCGCCCTGGGCTTCACCCTGCCCCAGACATACCGCTACGTGCTCCTGCCCATGGCCTTCCGCCTGGTGGTGCCGCCGCTGACCTCCGAGTTCCTCAACATCTTCAAGAACTCCGCGGTGTGCTCCACCATCGGCCTGCTCGAACTCGCCGCCCAGGGCCGCCAGCTCGTGGATTACACCGCCCAGCCCTACGAATCCTTCATCGCCGTGACTGCCCTCTACCTGCTCATCAATGTGGTGGTCATGACCCTCATGCGGCACGTGGAAAACAAGACCCGCGTGCCCGGCTATCTGGGAGGTAAGTGACATGCATGACTTCGACTGGTCCTCGATCCCCGGCGCACTGCCTTTTCTGTGGGAGGGCATGAAGGTGTCCCTGGAGATCACCGCCATCGCCGTCGTTTTCGGCATTCTGTGGGGCACTGCCCTGGCCATGATGCGGCTGTCTCCGGTGAAGCCTCTGGCGATGTTTGCTGCCGGCTATGTGAACCTTTTCCGGGCCATTCCGCTGGTGATGGTGCTGCTGTGGTTCTTCCTGATCGTGCCCCAGGTGCTGCGCGGCGCCTTCAACCTCGACCCCAACACCGACGTGCGCCTCACCTCGGCCATGATCGGCTTCGCCCTGTTCGAGTCGGCCTACTACTCCGAGATCATCCGCGCCGGCATCCAGTCCGTGCCCAAGGGCCAGGTCTCCGCCGCCTCGGCCCTGGGCATGAGCTACGCCCAGGCCATGCGCCTGGTGGTGCTGCCCCAGGCCTTCCGCAACATGGTCCCGCTGCTCCTCACCCAGGCCATCGTGCTCTTCCAGGACACCTCCCTGGTCTATGTCTCGGCCCTGGCCGACTTCTTCGGCGCCGCCTACAAGGTAGGTGACCGGGACGGCCGCCTGGTCGAGCTGCTGCTCTTTGCCGGTGCCGTGTATTTCGCCATCTGCTTCGCGGCCTCCCAACTGGTGCGCCGCTACCAAAAGAAACTCAACGCCCACGTGGCGCACTGACCTCAGGAGCCCGACATGATCTCCATCGACAACGTTTCCAAGCACTACGGCAGCTTCCAGGTTCTCACCGATTGCACCACGCAGGTGAAGAAGGGCGAAGTGATCGTCGTCTGCGGCCCCTCGGGCAGCGGCAAATCCACCCTCATCAAGTGCGTCAATGGCCTGGAACCCTTCCAGGCCGGCACCATCACCGTCAATGGCGTGTCGGTGGGCGACCCGAAGACCAACCTGTCCAAGCTGCGCAGCCACGTCGGCATGGTCTTCCAGCACTTCGAACTCTTCCCCCACATGAGCATCACCGACAACCTCACCATCGCCCAGGAGAAGGTGCTCGGCCGCAACAAGGACGAAGCCCGCGACAAGGGCCTCAAGCTCCTCGACCGGGTCGGCCTCAAGGCCCACGCCGCCAAGTTCCCCGGCCAGCTCTCCGGCGGCCAGCAGCAGCGTGTCGCCATCGCCCGCGCCCTGGCCATGGACCCTATCTGCATGCTCTTCGACGAGCCCACCTCCGCCCTCGACCCGGAGATGATCAACGAGGTGCTCGACGTGATGGTCGAACTCGCCCAGGAGGGCATGACCATGATGTGCGTCACCCACGAGATGGGCTTCGCCCGCAAGGTCGCCAACCGGGTGATCTTCATGGACAAGGGGCAGATCGTCGAGGACGACAGCAAGGACGCCTTCTTCGGGGCTCCACGCTCCGAGCGGGCACGCCAGTTCCTGGCCAAGATCCTGCAGCACTGAGACGATGTGTGCGTGGGGTCAGGCCGGCCAGCGGACGGACGGTGGGGTCGAGTGCCTTCGACCTCGGACTCTGGCCAGGGGTCTGTCTGTGATCAACGTGGGGAGGTCGAATGAACTCGACCCCACGAAAAGGCCCACCCCACCCCTTTTTATGCAAGCCACCGCCGTGTGATCACCCCTAACACCATGTCCGAGCCCGCCGCAGCCCCTTCAGCCCCCGCCGCCGCCCAAGCCCCCGTCGGCGGCACGGGGCTGCCGCCGTCCCGCTCCCTGTCGCCCAATCCCTTCATCGTCGCGGCCATTCTGCTGGTGATCGGGTTGATCGGCTTCGGCGGCTACCGGGCCAGCGAATACCAGGGCATGCAGACCCTGCGCACCGACGCGGGCCACCGACTCGACCTGTTTGCCGCGGCGGTGGACGGCATCGTCAATCGCTATGCCCACATCCCGGCCACCATCCAGCTCAACGAAGAGGTGCTGGGCGTGATGCAGCGCAAGCCGGGGCCGGCCAGCATCGTTGCGGCCAACCGTTTTCTGCAGCGCCTCAACGGCCACATCGGCAGCATCGCCATCTTTGTGGTGAACGAGCGCGGCATCGTCATCGCCTCCAGCAACTGGAACGACCCGGACAACAGCTTCGTCGGTGAGGATCTATCCTTTCGCACCTACTTCCTTGAGGGCCTGGCCGGGCGGGTCGGGCGGCACTTCGCCATCGGCATCACCCGGGGCGAGCCGGGCTACTTCGTCTCCCACCCCATCCGCCAGGGCAACCGGGTGGTGGGGGTGGCAGTGATCAAGATCAGCCTGGCCCAGCTCGAATCCGCCTGGGATCTCCTCGGCGCCCCGGCCCTGATCGCCGACGGCAACGGCGTGGTGATCCTCTCCTCGGTGCCTGAGTGGCGCTACACCGCCCTGTCGCCGCTGCCCATCGACACCCGGGTGGAGATCAAGATGAACCGGCTGTACAACGACGGCCCCATCGGCGACTTCCCGGTCAGTGTCGACTCCGACCCCGGCCACGAGGGCCAGATCGTGCACATGAACCTGCGAGCCCCGTCCTCCAGCAGCCCGCGCCCCCGCAGCCATGCCGAAGTGGCCGGCAGCTATCTGGTGCATGGGCGCGGACTCAAGGACGTGGGCTGGCGCCTGCTGATCTTCTCGGACCTGCGCCCGGTGCGTGCCCAAGCCTTCGGGCACGGCGCCCTGGCGGCGATAGCCACTGGCTTCGTGCTGCTCCTGCTGCTGGTGGTAGCCCAGCGCCGCCGCATCATCCGCCAGAAGCTGGAAGCCAAGGAACTGCTGGTGCAGGCCAATGCCCAGCTCGAAAGCAAGGTGGCCCGCCGCACCAAGGCCCTCACCGACACCAACGCCCGCCTGCGCAAGGAGGTGGCCGAACGCCAGCAGGCCGAGCAGACCCTGCGCGCCGCCCAGAACGAACTGGTGCAGGCGGCCAAGCTTGCCGTGCTCGGCCAGCTGGCCGCCGGCATCACCCACGAACTGGCCCAGCCCCTCGGTGCCATGCGCACCCTATCGGGCAATGCCGTGGAGTTCATGAAGCGCGGCAACCTGGCCACCGTCGAGCAGAACCTGGGCATCATCGCCCGCCTGGCCGACCAGATGGGGCGCATCATCACCCCGCTCAAGACCTTCGCCCGCAAATCGCCGGCCATCCCGGCCCCTACCGACGTGGCCCACGCCGTAGGAGCGGCCCTGTTCCTGCTCGACCAGCGCCTGAGCAAGTCGGGGGTCACCGTGGACAATCGCTGCGAAGCCGAACAGGCCATTGCCTGGTGTGACCAGAACCGCCTGGAGCAGGTGCTCATCAACCTGATCCGCAACGCCGCCGACGCCATGGCCGACAGCGAACACAAAACGCTCACCATCGAAGCCACCCCGGGCGCCGACGGCAGCCTGGAGCTGAGCATTGCCGACACCGGCTGCGGCCTGCCCGATGCCGGCGCCCTCTTCGAACCTTTCTTCACCACCAAGCCCGCCGGCGAAGGCCTCGGCCTGGGGCTCGCCATCTCCCGCGACATCGTGCGCGAGTTCGGCGGCGATCTGCACGCCGAGAACCGCCCCGAAGGTGGAGCGCGCTTCATCCTGAACCTGCCTGCCGCACCGAAAGAACAGCCATGAGCCCCGAACTCCGCGCCCTCATCATCGAAGACGACCCCGACGTGCGCCTGGGCTGCGAGCAGGCCATGATGCTGGCCGACATCCCCGTGGAGGGCATCGGCTCGGCCGAAGAAGGCCTGCAGCGCCTCAAACCGGGCTTTCCCGGTGTGGTGGTCACCGACATGCGCCTGCCCAAGGCCGACGGCATGGAGGTGCTGCACCGCTGCCAGGCCATGGATTCCGATCTGCCGGTGATCATCATCACCGGCCACGGCGACGTGACCCTGGCCGTGGAAGCCATGCGCAGCGGCGCCTACGACTTCATCCAGAAACCCTTCTCGCCGGAGCTGCTGGTAGACGTGGTGCGCCGCGCCCTGGAAAAGCGCGCCCTGACCCTGGAAGTGCTCGACCTTCGCCGTCGCCTGGAACAGCGCGAAGGCGCCGAGGCCAAGCTCATCGGCCGCTCCCCTCAAATGGCCCGGGTGCGCCAGCTGGTCACCGACGTGGCCGGCACCAGCGTGGATGTACTGGTGCGTGGTGAGACCGGCACCGGCAAGGAGCTCATTGCCCAGTGCCTGCACGAACTCTCCCGGCGCAAGGACGGCCCCCTGGTGGCCCTCAACTGCGGCGGCCTGCCCGACAACCTGCTCGACAGCGAACTCTTCGGCCACGAGGCCGGCGCTTTCACCGGCGCCCAGAAGCGGCGCATCGGCAAGATCGAGTACGCCAACAAGGGCACCCTCTTTCTGGACGAGCTGGAAAGCATGCCCATGGGCGTGCAGATCAAGCTGCTGCGGGTACTTCAGGAGCGCGTCGTGGAACGCCTGGGCTCCAACCAGCAGCTGCCGGTGGATTGCCGGGTGGTCGCCGCCACCAAGGACGACCTGAAGGACCGGGCCGAGCGCCAGACCTTCCGCGCCGACCTGTACTACCGCCTCAACGTGGTGACCATCGACCTGCCCCCCCTGCGGGAACGCCGCGAGGATATCCCCATGCTGCTGGAGCACTTCCTGCTGCAGGCCGCCCGCCGCCACGACCGCCCCCTGCCCACGGTGCCGCCGGAGCAGATGCGCAAGCTCATGGCCCACACCTGGCCCGGCAACGTGCGGGAGCTGCGCAACGTGGCCGACTGCATCGTGCTGGGGGTGGGCAAGGATCTGCTGGGCACCGCCGACGGCGACACCCCGCCGGCCTCCCTGGCCGAGTCGGTGGAGAGCTTTGAACGCAGCCTCATCGCCGCCGAGCTGCGCCGCCACGGCGGCAGCCTGGCCCGTAGCGCCGAAGCCCTGCGCATCCCCAAGACCACCCTCCACGACAAAATCCGCAAATACGGGCTGCAGGGAGGCGAGAGCTGAGACATTTAGCACAACAGCATGCGCACTGAGACATAGCGCACATTGCACCGCAACATCCGATCACAGCAGTTAGCTTTCCCATACTTCATACTGCCGCCATCAACAAATGCGATGAGGGCATAAGCAATGAAGAGGGCGACGCGGCGGCTGCTCGGCGGCCTGTTGGCAAGCAGCGTGCTGATATGGGGCACGGCACGCGCCGAGACGGTGATCATCGGCCAGTGCGCGCCCCTCTCCGGCAGCCTGGCCTCCACCGGCGAGGCCATGGCCCTGGGGGTGCGCATCGCCATTGACGCCGCCAACGCCGCCGGTGGCGTCAATGGCCACACCCTCAAGCACGTGCTCAAGGATGACGGCTACCAGACCGCCGAAACCCTGCGCCTGACCCAGGAACTCATCCGCAAGGACAAGGCCGCCGCGCTGATCGGCTATGCCGGCACCGGCAACATCGCCGAACTGCTCAAGCAGGGCGTACTCTCCGGCGGCGGCATCGCCCTGGTGGCGCCCTACACCGGCGGCGAACCCCTGCGCACCCCCTTCAACCCCTGGATCTTCCACATCCGCGCCAGCTACGGCGACGAAACCGAGGCCATGGTGCGCCAGTTTGTCGGCACCGGCCTTAGCCGCATCGCCGTGTTCCACCAGAACGACCCCTTCGGCCAGGCCGGCCTGGCCGGCGTCGAAAAGGCCCTGGCCCGCCACGGCATGAAGGTCGTCAGCAAGGGCAGCTACGAGAAGAACACCGAAGACGTGGCCCGGGCCGTCGAGGACATCGCCCGCGGCGTACCCCAAGCCGTGATCATGATCGGCGTGGTTCGCCCCACCGCCGCCTTCGTCAAGGCCTACCAGACCGCCCACCCGGGCACCCAGCTCTTCAGCATCTCGGTGGTCAACGGCCGCGAACTGCACCAGCTGGCCGGCGGCGACGCCGCCCGGGGCGTCGGCATCACCCAGGTCATGCCCTCCCCCTTCAGCGGCGTCAGCCGCATCGCCCGCGACTACCACCAGGCCCTCAAACGCTTCGCCCCCGAAGACACCCCTTCCTACACCAGCTTCGAGGAATACGTCGGCGCCCGCGTCCTGATTGAGGCGATCCGCCGCAGCAAAGGCACCCCCACCCCGGCGGCGGTGATGCAGTCGCTGGAGAACCTGGATCTGGACCTGGGGGGATTCAAGCTGCGCTTCAACCCGGGGGAACGGGTGGGATCACGCTATGTGGAGGTGACGTTGGTGGGGAGGGATGGGAATCATGTGCGGTGAGGGGTGGCCGGGCCAAAACGCGTGACGCGAGCCGAGACGGTGCGCTTGTGTGGGTTGGAATTCAATCGACCTTGGACTCCCGGCCACCGACTTGCTCATGATTCAACGATCGTTGAACCTGGCAGCATCCTGCGTCAACCAGAACCATGCCGCCCTGCTGCTTTACCCGACACCGGGGTTTCAGCCATATAAAATCAAGAAACGGACGGACAAACGCGGAAGCCGGCCCCATTGATTATGCTATTTTCGCTTAATTGAAATAGCATTTTTGCAAAGAGAGATGTTCCGCACGATTCTTCTGTTTTCTGCAGGGTTTGGGTTCGGCAATGCGCTTTTGCTGAGCGCTCTGCGCGAGTTTGGCAAGCATGAAATATGGAGTTTTGCCGGTCTTTCTGTCCTGGTGTCAGGTTTCGTTGGCTTCGCGTTCGGTTTCTCCTTTGACCGGCCAACCAGTTCCCTGCTAGTACGCAGCGTATTCGTAGCGATCGCTGTGTGGTACCTCTGGAGCCTCTTGCTGACCTACGGAATGGCATTGATCGGATTGCCGGCAATCGCCGTTGTCGTCATCACGCTCTTCGCCGGCCGGCTCCTCGGAGACCGCCTTACGTCAAGGCCTTGCGCTTTTTCCTCGTAGTTTTCTGCCTGAATACGATGAGCATCACCACAAGGGAAGCACACCCCACCGACATTACTGCGGTCGCAGAGTTGTTCGATTTGTATCGCCAGTTCTATGAACAGCCATCCGATCTGCCCCTGGCGCAGCAGTTCATCGTTGATCGGCTGAGCAACCGGGATTCGGTCATTCTTGTAGCCGAGTCCGCTTCGTCAGGCTTGCTTGGCTTCAGCCAGCTTTACCCTTCCTTTTGTTCCGTCGAGGCAAAGCCAATTTACGTGCTCTACGATCTCTTCGTATTGCCATCCAACCGAAAGGCAGGGGTCGGTCGCCTGCTTTTGCTTGCAGCCGAGGCAAAGGCAGCGGTCGAGGGCAAGGCACGCATGGACCTCACCACGGCTCGCACGAACAGGGCGGCACAGTCTCTTTACGAGTCACTGGGCTGGATGCGCGATGAAGTTTTCGTCGCCTACACTCGACGCATCAATCAGTCATGAGCGCTTCAGGCTGTGATGTGCCGCGCTCTGGCCTACTGCGTCAGTGCAAAATAGCCTCTTGAACACAGCGAGGAGCCTTTCCATGCTGTTCCGCTCGAAGATCGACCTTTGGTTGGCCATCGTCCTGATCGGCGCGGTGATCATCGCACTCGCTGCAGCATTCGCAACCCTGCAACGCGCTTCTGGCGCAGCACTCCTGCCGGTGATCATCATCGCCATCGGGGCCGTTCTACCAATCTGGACTCTCGCATCCACGATCTACATGATCGAAAACGAGGCGCTGCTTATACGCAGCGGGCCCTTCCGCTGGCGTATTCCCGTCTCGTCCATCACGCGCGTTGAGCCAAGCAACTCCGTCCTTTCGGGGCCTGCCCTCTCTCTCACACGTTTGCGTGTCGAGTACGGCACGGGGCAGTCCATCCTCATATCGCCGGCCGACCGGCAGGGTTTCCTGCGTGCGATAGCCAGCGCCAAGAGCGCGAGTACGACCTGATCGTTCGCTCCACCCTATGTTCGCCAGCCAGGTACGCCGTCTGTCGCGAGCAAGTCAGCTCAAACGTTATGAAACCGGATAGCCCCATGCGGAGACTACCTGATTGTAGAGGGCGCCTTCTTCACCTTCGTACTTTCCTTAGGTCACCAGACTTTGTCGCTATACAAAGCCACACTCCGTGATGACACAGGCACTTGGTGCGAGGAGACGCCCATCTTCGGCGAAGACACGCAGCACTTGGACGGCGCTAACGGCAAGCACTACTACGTGCAATTTCCATTCATCCCGGATGAGGAATTCTGGCCTGTGTTTCGAACCTATGAACAACTCAGGCTCGCTCAGATCGCTCATTTACGCCGCGCATAGACCTGCCCCCCCGATCAGGCTTTCGAAAATGGTCGTGGCAGGACTTCAGCCCCCCTCCCTCATCGCCAGCGCCCTCTCATACAGCGCATTCTTCGACTCCCCCGTAATCGCCGCTGCCAGCTTGGCGGCCTGCTTCACCGGTAGCTCGGCCAGCAGCAGGCCCAGCACCCGCTCCGCCTCGGGCGACAGGCCTTCAGCCACTGGCGCGGCCGACACCAGCAGCACGAACTCGCCCCGCGCCCGGTTGGCGTCGGCGGCGAGCCAGGCGGGGCCTTCGGTGATGGGCATGCGCACGATCTGCTCGAACATCTTGGTCAGCTCGCGGGCCACCACCAGCTCGCGGGTCGGCTCGAAGACGGCGGCCAGATCGTCGAGGGTTTCGGCGATGCGGTGGGGGGCCTCGTAGAACGCCAGGGTGCCGGGCACGCTGCGCAGGCCTTCCAGGCTGGCGCGGCGGGCGGCGCTCTTGGTGGGCAGGAAGCCGTGGAAGTGGAAATGCCCGTCGGCCAACCCGGAGGCGGACAGGGCCGTGATCACTGCGCTGGCGCCGGGTACCGGGACGACGGGAAAACCCGCGTCCTGCACCCGGGCCACCGCACGGGCGCCGGGGTCGGAGACGGCCGGGGTGCCGGCATCGGTGATCAGGGCCACCTGTTTGCCCTCCTCCAGCATGCGGATCACCAGCCCGGCGGCGGCCTGTTCATTGTGTTCGTGCAGGGCCACCAGGCGGGTCTTGATGCCGAAGGCATCGAGGAGGCGCTGGCTGTGGCGGGTGTCTTCGCAGGCCACCGCATCCACCGCCCGCAGCACGGCCAGCGCGCGCAGGCTCATGTCCTGCAGGTTTCCCAGGGGCGTGGCCACCACATACAATGACGATGTCTTATTGAGCGGAGACACGGAAGATGCGTCGGACGGAGCGGAAAGCATGGCAGGCCTGGGAGGGAATGGCGGGGGAGCCCGATTGTGGGGGCCGGGGGGCGCCGACGCAAGCCGAACACCTGCGCCGGGGCGAAGCGGCCGAGGCCCTGGCCGCCGCCCACCTGGAGCGCCACGGGCTGCACATCCTGGTGCGCAACCTGCGCTGCCGGGGCGGCGAGGTGGACCTGATCGCCCACGACCGGCGCAGCGTGGTCTTCGTGGAGGTGCGCCTGCGCAGCAACAGCCGCTTCGGCGGCGCCGCGGCCAGCATCACCCCGAGCAAGCAGCGCCGGGTGATCCTGGCCGCCCACTACTGGCTGGCGGGGGCCGGGCGGGCCTACGCCAGCGCGCCCTGCCGCTTCGACGCCATCCTGCTCGACAGCCTGGACCCGGCGCGCATCGAGTGGCTGCAGGGGGCCTTCGATGCGGGTTAGGGGTGGACTCAGGCTGATCCTGGCCGTCGCCCTGCTGATCAGCCCGCCGGCCCCGGCCCAGACTGTCCGGGTGCTGGTGCAGAGCTCGCCCCTGGCCGGCTTTCAGTATTACGGCGGCAAGATCCTGTGGGATGAGATGCGCGAGGGCGACCGCCTGGCCCTGATCCGCGAACCGGACAACCCCCATGACGCCCATGCGATACGCGTGGAGTGGCGTGGCGAGAAGCTCGGCTATCTGCCCCGGGCCGAGAACCGGGACGTAGCTCGGGCCATGGACCGGGGCACCCCGGTGAGCGGGCGCATCGGCCGCCTGGTACAGCACCCCAACCCCTGGAAACGCCTGCGGGTGGACGTGCTGGTGGGTTTGTAAGCGGATCTCTCGCACCGGGCGGGCGCGGCGGGCGGAATGCTAGAATCGGGGGCACTTTCCCCGGAGTTCGTGATGGATCTTGTTGCCCGCATTGCCCAGCAGTTTACCGACAGTGCCCAGACCAAGCTGGCGTCCCTGGAGTTCATGGCCGAACCCATTGCCGCCGCCATCGAGGCCATGACCCACAGCCTGATGGCCAACGGCAAGATTCTGGCCTGCGGCAACGGGGGTTCTGCGGCCGACGCCCAGCATTTCGCCGCCGAGCTGCTCAACCGTTTCGAGATGGAGCGCCCGCCCCTGGCGGGCATCGCCCTGACCACCGACAGCTCCACCCTTACCTCCATCGCCAACGACTACGACTTCACGCAGATCTTTTCCAAACAGGTGCGCGCCCTGGGCCAGCCCGGCGACGTCCTGCTGGCCATCTCCACCAGCGGCAACTCTCCCAACGTAATCGAGGCCGTCCATGCCGCCCACGAGCGCGAGATGCGCGTGGTGGCCCTGACCGGCAAGGGCGGCGGCGCCATGGCGGAACTCCTCGGCCCCGATGACATCCATCTCTGCGTTCCCTCCGATCGCACCGCCCGTATCCAGGAGGTCCATCTGATCACCCTGCATTGCCTGTGCGACGGCATCGACTGTCTCTTTCTTGGAATCGAAGAATGAAACCCATCCGCAAGACTCTCGCCTGGACGGCTCTCGCCATCGGCACCCTGAGCGTCGCCCAGGGCTGCATCCCCGTCATCGTCGGTGGCACTGGCGCGGCCGTGGCCATGGCCACGGACCGGCGCAGCTCCGGCGCCTACGTGGAGGACGAAGGCATCGAGTGGAAGACCAACAACCGGATCAACGATCGACTCGGCGACAAGGTGCATGTCAACGCCACCTCCTTCAACCGCAAGCTGCTGCTCACCGGTGAGGCCTTCAACGAGGCCAGCCGTGAGGAGGCTGGGCGCATCGCCGCGGTGGTCGAAAACGTGCGCGAAGTGGTCAACGAACTGCGCGTCGCCCCCACCAGCACCTTCTCAGCGCGCAGCAACGACAGCTACATCAGCTCCAAGGTCAAGGCCCGCTTTGTGGACCAGAAGGATTTCCGCGTCCAGCAGGTCAAGGTAACCACGGAAGCCAGCACGGTATACCTGATGGGTCTGGTCACCGAGAAGGAAGGCAATGCCGCCACCGAAGTGGCCCGGACCACCGCCGGGGTACAGAAAGTGGTGCGAGTCTTTGAGTACATCTCTGAAGAAGAAGCCCGGCGACTCGACAACATCACCGGTTCATCCACCAAGTAGATCCCCCTGAGATTCCACCATGAACCGTCGTGACGCCCTTTTTGCCACTGGCGCCCTGCTTGCCGCCGGTGCGGCCTCGGCAGCTGCCGACCACAGCCATCATCATCACGAAGGCGCCCACCCCTGGCAGGCGGTGCTCGACACCGCCGGCATCTGCATCGAGAAGGGCGAGGTATGCCTGACCCACTGCATCATGCTGATGGGCGAGGGCGACAAGAGCATGGCCGCCTGTGCCAGCAGCGTGCGCGAGATGCTCGCCTCCTGCCGTGCCCTGATCACCCTGGCCGGGGCCGAATCAAAGTTCGCTCCCAAGCTTGCTGCCCTGTGCGTGGACGTGTGCAAGGCCTGCGAGGCCGAGTGCAAGAAGCACGCCGACAAGCACAAGGCCTGCAAGGAATGCATGGAAAGCTGTGCCGAGTGCGCCAAGGCCTGCAAGGCCAAGGTGGCCTGAATATCCGCCAAAGCCCCGCGTCAGCCGCCCGGCTGGCGCGGGTACACGCTCAGCTCTGCATAACCGGTCCCCAAGTCCGGCTCACGCATGAAGCTCCAGTCGGGCAGCAAACCCAGCAGCACTTCCGCCGTGGTCCGCACCGTGCATCCGTAGGCCAGATGCCCGCCCACCACGGCCCCCGTGGCCGTCGCCATGGCCGCATGCAGGTGAGCGCCATTGGCGGCGATGCTCCCCGAGAGGGTGAGCAGTTCCAGCTTGCCCTCCAGCACATCCACATCCTCCGCGCCGGCACGGCGCAGATGGGCCTTGTCGAGGCTGCCGATGCCGGCCACCACGAAGGCCGCAGAAAAACCTTCGGCAAAGACGACGCACTCCAGCGCCCGGCGCAGATCCTGTCCCGGGGTCAGACGCAAGGGCCGCATTTCCATTCCTTTACTCCCCTTCAATCCACGGCGTGGCCCGCCGCTGGCCGTCCCGGGTCGGGCTCAGAACCCCGCATCGCTCAGGAAACGCAGGCGCTCCCCGTCCTTGTCCAGATGGCTGGCCAGGGCCCGGCACAGGGTGTCGAGACTGTTGGCGGTGCGCGACTCGCGCCGCACCAGCACCTTGGCCATGGGGCCCATGTGGCGGGCAAAGAGCTTTTCGATGCGGGCCAGGTCCGCCTCTGGAATCACCGCGGAGGCGCTTGCAACGCCGGTGCCAAGGCCTGCGCTGCTGCGCGGGGACGGTGACAGGGACGGCAGCCCGGAGCCGGCCATGGCGCTGGACAGGAAGGCCGAGCGCGGCGCCGGATCGGGGATCAGATCAGCCAGGCTCTGCAGCAACTCGGGCAGGCTGGCGGCTCGCGGCACCGTGCGACGCACCAGGATGCGGGCCATCGGGCCGATGTGCTGAGCCAGGATGCGCTCCGCGCTGTCGATGGCGGCCGGGGTGATGTCGGCGCCGGCCGCAGGGCGACTGAGAGAGGGCTCGCTGCCGGCGGCAGCCAGATGTTCACCGCTCCACAGGTACAGATCGTGGTCCCGGGCCTGGGGGTCGCGGCGCAAGCCCATGTGCCGAAAGCACTCCCCCGCATTGCGCTTGAGATGCTGGACCACCTCGTAGTAGGCCCGCGCCACCAGCACCTGCCCTGGCTCGGAAAAACGCATCACCCGGAAAGCCGTGGTAATGCCGTCGCCGAGGATGCGCGAGCGGCCGTTGGGGTCGGGGGCAATGCGCACAGGGCCCAGGTTGATGCCCAGGTGCACACCCAGGCCTTCACTGGCCGCCACATCGCCCAGCTGCACCGCCGTACGCAGAGCATCCTCCGGGTCGCCCACGTAGCACACAGCGCAGCCTTCCTTGGTATTCACCGCCAGGCGCGTGGTGGGCGGGACAGGCGCAATAGCCTGGCTGAGCATGCGCACCAGGCGAGTGCGCTTTTCGGCCTGAGCGGCCAAATCGTCAGCCGGCGAGACAACATCGGCAAACAGCACGGCGCCAATGAAGGTCCGGGCCTCGGATGCTGACAACCCCAGGGGCAGCGGCGCCTCGACGGGCGGGTCCACCGCTCCTTCTCCCCCCGTGGGCGGCGCCAGACAGGCCCGGCGGAAATCGGCCACCTGACGGGGGCGCTTGTTCTCGTCGGGGTTCAGCGCCCAGTCGATGGCGTTGAGCAGGCCCAGGCCAAACACGTCCACGTTGCCGATGCCCGCCGCCGGGGGCATGCCATCCTCGCGCAGGCGGGCAAAGGCTTCGATGGGCAGCTTGCCGGTGACCATCCAGTACATCACCCCGGCAAACGCATACAGATCGGTCCAGGGCCCCTGCTTGCCGTGGCGGTGATACTGCTCGGCCGGCGCAAAGCCGGGGGTCACCACCGCGGTGAGGGCCTGCTCCTGGCCCTCGTCGGTCTCCACCCGCCGCGCCGAACCGAAATCCAGCAGCACCGGCGTGCCGTCGGCACGCATGTAAATGTTGCCGGGCTTGATGTCCCGGTGCAGAAAGCCGGCCCGATGAATGGCCTCAAGGCCGTCGAGCAGGGGCCGCACGATGTTCAGCAGGGTCGCCCGGTCAAGGGGCAGGCGGCCGATCAGCCAGTGGTGCAGCGGCTCGCCGGTCTCGTACTCCATCACCATGTAGGCGGTTTCGTTGGCCTGAAAGTAGCGCAGCACGCGGACGATGCCCGGGTGATGGAAGCTGGCCAGGGCCCGGCTCTCCAGCAGGAATCGCTTGAGACCCCACTCGAAGCCCTTGACCGACCTGGCCGAGCGCGGCCGCACGGCGCAGTCACCGCCACGCACGGCGAGATCCTTGGGAACGTACTCCTTGATCGCTACCCGACAATCCAGGTGGGCGTCGTGGGCCAGATAGGTAATGCCGAAGCCGCCACCGCCGAGCACCCGCTCGATGCGGTACTCGTTGAGAACGTAACCCCCCGGCAGGGCAAGTTGTTCGTCCTGCCCCTCGTGGGGAGCCTGGGTGGTATCGCTCATGGGGCGGGAAGGTCAGGAGTCGATCATCTGCATGGCCTTCTCGAGACTGCGGCGCATGCGGTTGAAGGAACTGGCCAGCACCGCCACCTCGTCCTTGCCCCCTTCAGGAAACTCCGGCTGGTCGAAATCACCGGTGCTGACCTTGTCGGCCGCCGCCGACATGCGCGACACCGGCTGGATGATCAGCCAGGTCAGCATCAGGTTGAGCACCACGAAGACCGCCGCGAAGACCGCCGCCAGTGAGCCCATGAAGGTGCGGAAAGCCTGGTCGGCGTTTTCGAGGGGCACCGACATGGGCACCGACACCACCTGGGCGCCCACCACCTCATTAAGTTTCCAGCCAAAGCCGTTGGCCGTGCCATAGACCTTGGTCATGCTCGCCGGCGCCACGTCCGGCGTGCTGTGACAGGGCAGACAGGCCGCCGTCTCGATGCGGATGGGGTGGGCGATGTAGAGGGTCGGGCCGGTAGGCGTGTCGCGCTGACCGGAGATTTCCTTGCTGTCGGGGCGGTTGCGGAAGCTGTTGACCAGGTCGGCCTCCCAGTCAGCCGCCCGGTCACGGGGGTTGGTGGGGTTGAGGGTGGCTTCCTTGTAATCGTAGTTGGGGTACTTCTTGCGCAGCTGGGCAAGGGTCTCGGTGGCGGCATAGGCGGGCACCGTCTGGGGCAGGAACTGCTTGTCCATCAGCGGGTTGAGATGGGGGCGGACCTGGGCCACGGTGTAACCGCGCACCGCCATCGCCGCCTCCATTACAAGCCGGGCTTCGCCCAGCACCTGCTCGCGGGCATGGCGGTGGAGCAGATCGTGGGAGATGTAGCCCGCCACGCCAAAGCCGGCAAGAAACACCGCCAGCAAGACCAGATTGAATTTGAGTCGCAAGCCCATGGCTGTAGTCCCCAGGTACGGCCAAGCGGCCCGATGGCAAAGCAACATTTTGTCACATCGCGAAGAAAACAAGGGACTCTTGCACACTCACAACGCGTTTTCTGCCTCCCCTCCCGTGGCGGCGAGCCGCGCTGCAGGCCGCTCCTGGGGCAGCCGCCACCATCCCTACGTCATTCCTCGGCGCCGCCCCTCAGTCCTCAGACGGAGGCCACGATCTCTCCCAAGCGGGCCAGGGCGGCGTCGATCTGCGCCGAGCAGGGATAACCGCAGCTGACGCGCAGAAAGCGGTCGAAGCGCTCGGAGTTGGAGAACAGCAGGCCCGGCGCCACCCGGATGCCCTCACGCAGGGCCGCCTCGAACACCCTCCGGGACGAGCAGCCCTCGGGCATCTCCACCCACAGCAGCATGCCGCCACCGGGCATATTGAGGCGGGTGCCGGAGGGAAAGCGAGCGGCCACTGCCTCGGCCGTGCGCTCGCGCTGCGCTTTGAGCTGGCGACGCAGACGCACCAGGTGGCGGTCGAAGGCATGCCCGGCCATGAATTCACCGATGGTGATCTGGGCCAGCGCGTCGTTGGGCCGGCTCTGGGCATGCTTGAGCATGCGGATACGGTCCTGCCAGCGCCCGCCAGTCATCCAGCCCACGCGCATGCCCGGGGCCAGGGTCTTGTGGAAGGAGCCGCAGTGGATCACGTTACCGCTCCGGTCCCAGGCCTTGCAGCACGCCAGGGGCTGGTCGCTGTCACTCAGGGCGCCGTAGATATCGTCCTCCACCAGGGGCACCTGGTGCGCCTCGCACAAGGCAACCAGACGCGCCTTTTCCTCATCCGGCATCACGCAGCCCAGGGGATTCTGGAAATTGGGCACCACCACTACCGCGGCGATCTGCCCGTGGGTCTGGAAGGCCAGCTCCAGGGCCTCCACAGACAGGCCGCGACTGGGGCTGGTAGGGATCTCCAGGGCCCGCAGACCGAGGCTCTCGATGACTTGCAGGAGCCCGAAGTAAGTGGGCGACTCGACCGCGATCACGTCGCCGGGGCGGCTCACCGCACGCAGGGCAAGGTTGATGGCCTCGGTGCAACCGTGGGTCACCAGGATGTCATCCGCCGTCAGATGCATGCCCCCGGCCAGGGCACGGCGCGCCAGCACCGCCCGGAAGCCCGGGTCGCCCTGGGGCGGCACCGGGCTCACCAGCACCTCCGGGTGTCGGCGCAGAGCACGCAGGGCGGCCGTCTTGAGGGCCTCCTGGGGGTAGGCCTCAGGCGCCCCGAAAGCCAGGGCCAGGTTGGTGTGCACCGGATGGCGCTCGCACTTGGTGACAAAGTCGGAGACCCGGTCATGGATGCCGGCGAAGGCCGTCGGATCGGGCACCAGGGCCGCCGCACCCGGATCGGGCTCGCTGACCGGCTGCAGGCGGGCGCGCCGGGGACGCTGCACGAAATAGCCCGAACGCGGCCGCGCCTCGAGCAGACCTTCATCCTCCAGGGTGCGGCAGGCCTGCAGCACCGTGGACAGGCTGACCCCGTGCTGGCGCACCAGGCTGCGCAGGGAAGGCAGGCGCTGCCCCGGCGGCAGCACGCCGGACTGGATAGCCCGCCGATAGTGGGCTGCCACGCGGGAGTAAAGCAGGGTATCGGGGCGCTCGGTTTGCATGGCGCGATGATCTCCGAAGCCGGGCACAGGCCACAGGTACAGATGGGTGAGAAGCACACCATAACAGGCCTAAATAAAGGCTGCTGAACCGATACAGAAAGGCGGCCGCTGTGCCTGACGAAGCGCGCAGTGAATCCGTAATCTGCAGCCATCCCCACTCCCGGAGCCCGCCATGGACCCGACACCCCGACAACCGGACGAGACACTGCGCATCGGGCCAGCCCAGCGCCATCAGTACCAGGCCACGGCCGGCAGCCTGCTGGTGGTGGAGGAAGGCCTGTTGATCCTGGAATTACCGCCCCGCTGGACCGGCGTACAGATGCTCACCCCACGCCACCAGATCGAAGCAGGTTGCTGTCATGTGCTGGAGGAAAGCGGCTGGATCACGCTGACTGCCCCCCGGGGCGCCAGCCTGCGCCTGGTGCCGGAAAGAAGCCGGAATGAAAACGTGCTGGCCTTGCTGTTGGCGCGGCTACGCTGGCTGCGCACCCTGGAGAACCGTCTGATCGCGGCCGGAGCGGAGGCCCTGCGCCTGAGGCTGGAACGGCGGGAAAACTGAAAGGGGTCGACAGGCGGCCCGTGGATAGCTCGCGCTCAGCGGCCTCCGCCGGCGTGCTTCACGCCGTAGCCGCCATCGATATCCCACTCAGCCAGGATCTCGGCGGCCTGGCGGGCCAGCTCGGGGTCGGCAAAGCCCTCCCTGGACGGCACACGGACAAAGCTGCGAAGCAGGCGCCCGTTCTTGGCAAAGAGGTCGTACCAGCCATCCCACTTGCTGTCGTCGTCCCGACGCAGGACAGCGTAGGGTTGATAGGAAAAGTCACCGTGCATCTGCAGAGTCATGTTGAAGCTCCCTTCGACCCATGGACATACAGGCGCATCGCCACGCATGGAGTCAGATCCCAATCTTAGGGGGCCCACAGCAGCAAGGGGTTAAACATCATTACATCAGCCCGGCAGGAATCAATCGTTCACAAAACCCCGACCGGGATTGAACCGGCCCCCAAGCCTCACGTTCATCGGGCCGCCAGGCGACTCCTCAGCCAGCGCATCAGCACGCCGAGCAGGGGCAGGCGGGCAAACAGTTCTTCCCCGGTATCCCAGTAATCCCGATGGACGGCCACCCGGCCATCAGCGGCGAAGCACAGATGGGAGGCACCGCGGATGCACTGCATCTGCGCCTCCTGCCAGCCCCGGAAACGGAACTCGAACTCCCAGGCCAGCCATGCCTCGCCGACTCCGGCCATGCTGCGCGTGACCCGGAAGCGCGGGTCATGCACCTGGGTGTACATATGCCGGAAGACCCGCTCGATGGCGGCCAGCCCGCACACATCATTGAAGGGGTCCTTGAAGCGGGCGTCGGCGGCATACACCTCGGCGATGCGGGCCAGGCTCGCCGGGGACAAGGTCTCGTAGAAGGTGACGACCCGCGCCAGCGCCTGATGCGGGTCACTCACAGGCCGGTGCTCCGGGCAATCAGGCGGAAATAGAGCCGGTCGGGCAGCAAGCCCAGCAGCTTCAGGGCGCCGGTGAAGCGCCGGGGGAAGTGGATCTCGAAAGCCCCGCTGGCAAAGCCCCTGACGATGCGCGCAGCGGCGTCGGGAGCGGAGATCAGGGCCGGCATCTCGAAGTCGTTCTGGGCCGTGAGCGGTGTGGCGACGAAACCCGGGTTGATCAGGAACACCGACACACCCTTCGGTGCCAGATCGAGATACAAGGTCTCGGCAAAGTTGATCAGCGCCGCCTTGCTCGGCCCATAGGCCAGGGCCTTGGGCAGGCCCCGGTAGCCCGCCACACTGCCGACGATGGCCACCGCCCCGTGCCCTTGGCGTAGCAGTTGCGGCAGCACCGCGGCCACGCCGTCCATCACCCCGAGGAGGTTGGTGTGCACCGTGTGACGGGCGTTGTCAGCGGTGAGGTCCCAGGCCCGCAAGGGCGAATAGGTGCCGGCGTTGAGGATCACCAGGTCCACACCGCCCCAGGCTTCCAGCAACTGCATCACGGCCGGGGTGAAGGCGCCCGCGTCTGTCACATCCAGGGGCAACACCAGAGCGTCGTTCAGGGCCGCGGCCACCTGCTGCAGGCGTTCGGCACTGCGCGCCGACAAGGCCAAGCGGGCGCCGCGGGCGCCCAGCTCGGTGGCCAGGGCGGCACCAATGCCCGACGAGGCACCAACGATCCACACCCGGCGGCCCTGCCAGTCGGTGATCGGGGTGTTCAGTGGATCAAACCAGCCCATGCCCACCTCTACTCGCGCTTGCGGAAACTCAGGGTCACTTCGCCGAGCCGGAAACCGAACTTGCTCATCACCGAACGGTTGAGCATCACCCGCTCGTCCATCAGAAACATCCAGTCGTCGAAGTCCACGTTGTAAACCTTGCCGTCCACCGGCAGGGCCATCACGTACTTCCAGCGTAGTGCATTGCCGCGGGCTTCGCCGCTCGCCTCGCCAACCACGTCATCGGCCGTGCCGGTGTAGCGATGCTCATCCAGCCGGGTCAGGGTCCACACCCGACGCTGGGTGCTGCCGTCCGAGTAAGTGAAGCGCTCGTCCAGGGTGCCGGTGTTGCCCGTCCAGCGGGCATCGATGCGCACATGGAAGCGCTTCACCACCTTGCCGGAGCGGTCCTGGAAGATGCCGTCGGCGTCGAGGGTGCCGTTGAAATAGCGGGTCAGGTCGAGGGCCGGTTTCTCCGCGGCGTAGTCCGCCACCTCCACCGACGCACAGCCGCCCAGGCCCACGAAACCTGCCAGCAGGATGGCCAGTTTGCTCATTGCGTTTCTCCTTCCATGATCCGGCGCCAGCGCCACAGGGCCACGGCCGCCATTGACTTGAGCACCAGCGGCAGCACCGCATACACGGCCGACAGGGCCGCCATGGCGCCCTCTTCCCGGGCGCCCGGCGCGTAGCCGAGCCCGCCCAGCAGCGGCAGGGCCAGCCCGGCGGCGAGGGCCAGATTGGCCTTGGTGACAAAGGCCCACCAACCAAAACAGGCCCCGGCACAACCCGCCCGACGGCGCGCCAGCTGATCGGCGAGCAGGGCCGGCGGCAGAGCCAGGTCGGCCCCCAGGGCCAGCCCGGAGAGCACGCAGATCGCCCCGAAGGCCAGCGTGTCGCCAGGGCCGATCAGCGCCGCCCAGGCAAACACCGCCATCGCCAGCCCCATGCCGGCCAGCCAGGCCCGGGCCTTGCCCACCCGCCGGGCCAGGCTCACCCACAGCGGAAGGCCCGCGGCACCGGCCAGAAAATAGATGGCCAGGAAGAGCCCCGACAGATCCTCCCGCCGCACCACATCGGCCACGAAGAACAGCACCGTCGATGCCGGCACTGCGGCGGCGATGCCATTGAGGGCGAACACCCCCAGCAGCGCCGCAAAGGGCTTGTCACTCAGGGCACCCCGCAGGGCGGCCCAAGGGCTTTCGGGCCGGGCCACGGGGCGTTGGCCGGCGGGCATGCCGGGCAGGCTGACCAGCGCCACCAAGGCCAGCACCGCGACGAAGACCGCCCCCGTCCGGGCCAGCCCGGCCTCCGCATTCGAGGCCAGCAGGCCCGGCAAGGCGGCGGCGAGCAGCACGCCGAACAGCCCGAAGCCTTCCCTGGCAGCCACCAGGCGGGTACGCATGTCGCTGCCCTCCCCCAGCTCGGCGCCCCAGGCCCCGTGGTTGATGGTGGCCAGCGAATAACCGAAAGTCACCACCACCAGCAGGCCCGCCAGCCACACGCCTCCCGCGCCGGCCGGCGGCGCCAGCAAGCCACCCACCCCCACCGCCAGCAGGGGCAGGGCCAGGGCGATGAGCCGCCGCCGGCTCAGGATGCGGTCCGAAGCCCAGCCGATCAGCGGGTCGCTGAGGGCATCGACAACCCGGGTCAGGAGCAGGATCGTCCCCACCAGGGCCAGGCTCAGCCCGGCCTGATCGGCATACAGCTTGGGCACATGCACGTAGATGGGCAGGGCCGCGAAAGCCAGGGGCAGGCCCAACAGGCCATAGCGCAGGCTCAGCAGGCGGACCGGGGCGGTGTTCAAGACGGCGCCCCGAGCAGACGGCTGCGCAGGGCCGGCACCCGGGTGCGGCTGTCCAGCCAGATGGCAAAGAAGGCCCGGGAGAAAGCCGGGTCCATCACCTCGCCGGACAGGCGGCCCTGGTGATAGAAGGCGGCGCCGCGGCCAGGCAGGTGCACGCCGACGATGGTCTCGCCCGCCGCCACATCCGGAAAGACGCGCTCCAGCGCGCTCTTCCAACGGGCCAGGCGGGCTTCGTCGGCACCGCCGAGGCGGCGCATCTCGTCCAGGCTGGTGGACACCAGGGTGTCGCGGGAGAAACCCCGGGCATAGGTGAGGGCCAGGGCGAAGGGGGCATCCTCCCGGTAGGCCTGGCCACTCACCCACAGGCTGGCCCCGTAGAGGCGCAGGCCGAGGAAGCTGGCGTCGCCGCTGCCCAGCTTGCGCCAGGCGGGCGCCAGGGCCTGCACCGGCTCGGGCAGGCTGGCCTGCCCCGGCAGTGCGACCAGGGCCAGGGCCGCCAGAAGCAGGAGTTCAGCCAGCCGTCGCATGGCGGAAGGCAAACTGATGCACATCCACGCTGCCGGCGCGAAAGCCAGCCTCGCAGTAGGCCAGGTAGAAGCGCCACAGACGCACGAAGCGCTCGTCGTAACCCAGCTCGCGCACCGCGGGCAGCGCCGCCTCGAAGCGCCGGTGCCAATGCACCAGGGTTTCGGCGTAATCCGCACCGAAGGCCAGATCACCGCTCACCACCAGCCCGGCCCCGGCAGCCTGACGCCGCACCACCCCGGGGCTGGGCAGCATGCCGCCCGGGAAGACGTAGCGCTGGATGAAGTCGGTGCCCTTGCGATAGCTGGGAAACAGCGCATCGGCGATGGTGATGGTCTGCACCACCGCGCTGCCGCCCGGCTTGAGGCGGTCACGGATCTGGGCGAAGTAGCCCGGCCAGAAGCGTTCCCCCACCGCCTCCATCATCTCGATGGAGACGATGTGGTCGTAGCTGCCGCGCACGTCCCGGTAGTCGCACAGCTCGAAGTCTGCGGCCTCGGCCCAGCCGCCCTGCTCCGCCCGCTGCCGCGCCCAGGCCAGCTGCTCTTTCGACAGGGTCAGGCCGAGCACCCGGCAGCCATATTCCCGCACCGCGATCTCGGCAAAGCCGCCCCAGCCGCAACCGATCTCCAGGATGGTCTGCCCGGGCTTCGGTGCAAGCGTGTCGAGGATGTGCCGGTACTTGCGGTGCTGCGCAGCGTCCAGCGTCTCGCCGACCCCAAGACCGAGGGCGCTGGAATAAGTCATGCCCGGGTCCAGCCACAGGCGGTAGAAGTCGTTGCCCAGATCGTAGTGAGCCTGGATGTTGCGCTGGGAGCCCGCCCGGGTATTAGCCCGCAGCAAATGGGTGAGGCGGTGGCCGATCAGGCGCCAGGCCGTGCCGTGGATGGCGCGTTGCAGGCTGTCCCGGTTGCGGGCCAGCAGGGTCAGCAGGGCCGCCAGATCGGGGGTATGCCAGTCGCCGGCCATCCAGGCTTCGGCAAAGCCAATGTCGCCCTTGGCCAGAATGTCGTCGAAGACCGCTTCATCGTCCACGCGCATGTGGGCCACGCAGGGGCCGCGTCCGACGCGCCGGGTCAGGCCGTCGCGCAGATGCACGTCAATGGCACCGCCCTCGATGCTGTCGAGGAGGCCCAGCACGAGGCGGGTGCCGCGGCGCAGGTGTGCGGCCTGATCGGCGGCGGCGCCGACAAAGGGGTGTTCCAGCCGGTTCATGACGATAGCTCCTCGGTAGGCGGTTGGGGTTTGCGGAAGAAGGGAACGCGGCGCAGGGCAAGGCGCAGGGCCTGCCAGTGGATACGGGCCACCACGCCGAAGCTCATCAACGGCAGGCGCCCCAGCCAAGCCAGCAGGGCGCGGCCGCTGAGGGGCTGCTCACGGCCCGACAGGCGGGTGGCGAGCTGGCAGTGCCCGCCCTCCCAGTAGTCGATGGCGGTGCTCACCGCCCCACCCTGGCGGGAGAAGCGGAAGCGGTATTCGCCGCGCACCGGAAAGAACGGGGATACGTGAAAGACTTTGCAGGCCTTCAGCTCGTCGCCGGCGGTGATGGGGCGGTGGTCCGGGTGGGCCACCAGGTAGTTGTGATGCTCACCGAAGGTGTTGCTGACCTCGGCCAGCACGGCCCGCAGGCCACCCTGACGGTCATGGCAGAACCAGAAGCTCACCGGATTGAACAGAAAGCCGAACATGCGCGGCATGGTCTGCAGCACCACCTCGCCGTCGGCTTCGACCAGCCCTTGGCGGGCCAGCAGATCGCGTATCCATGGCAACAGGGGCGCGCCGTTGCGGGCGCCGTGATCGCGGCTGCGCAGCGAGAACACGCCAGGGCGATCCACGCCCAGCAGGGGCACGCGCAAGCCATCCAGGCGGCTGAGGGGGATGCGCAGGGTGGCCAGGGGGTAGATGAAGCGGTTGTGCACCGGGCGGGTACGCTCGTGCATCACCGCGCCCATGCACACCGTCGGCGCGAAAAGCTCGGCGGCCATCAGGCGAGCGCTCCGCTTCGCTGCCCGCTGCCCTGCCAGGGCGCCTCCACGCCCAGGGCAGCAGCCACGGCGAGGGCCGACTTGAGCCCATCCTCATGGAAGCCGTAGCCCGTCCACGCCCCGGCGAACCAGCTGTTGCGCTGACCCTGCAGGGCCGGCAGGCGGGCCTGGGCGTCGATGGCGCCCTGGTCGAAAACCGGGTGGGCGTAGGCGTAACGCCCCAGCACGGTGTCGGCCGCCGGTTCGATGAGGGGGTTGAGGGACAGGACCACCGGCGTGCTCACCGGCAGGGGCTGCAGGCGGTTGAGCAGGTAGGACACCGACACCGGCCGCTCCCCCGGTGCACCCTGGCCGGACAGGTAGTTCCACGCCGACCACACCCCAGGGCGGCGCGGCAGCAGGCGCGTGTCGGTATGCAGCCAGGCATCGTTGTGCTGGTACTTCACGGCCCCCAGAACGGCGCGTTCGGCCTCGCTGGCGTCGGCGCCGAGCAGGGCCAGGGTCTGGTCGGAGTGGCAGGCAAACACCACTTCGTCGAAGCGCTCCACGCCGCTGCGGGTGCGCAGGCTGACGCCGAAGCCCGCCTCGCGGCACACCTCCAGCACCGGGGTGGCCACGCGCACCTCGCCGATGCCCCCCAATAGCTTGTCCACGTAGGTGCGCGCGCCGTTCCTGACGGTGTACCAGCGCGGCCGGTCGAAGATCTGCAGCAAGCCGTGGTTATGACAGAAGCGTACGAAGGTGGCCAGCGGGTAGGCCATCATGCTTCGGGTCGGACAACTCCAGATGGCCGCCGCCATGGGGATCAGGTACCAGTCACGGAAGGCGTGGCTGTAGCCCTGGGTCATCAGATAATCGCCGAGGGCAATGTCGGGGGTGCGGCCCTCCCGGGCCATGCGGGTGGTTTCCCGGTTGAAGCGCCGGATGTCCTGGAGCATGCGCCAGAAATCCACCCGCAGCAGGTTGCGGCGCTGGGCGAAGAGGCTGCCCAGATCGCTGCCAGCCCACTCCAGGTCGGTGGCCGTCAGGCTCACCCCGAAAGACATCTCGCTTTCCACCGCCTCGACGCCGAGCAGGGCGAACAGGGCGCACAGGTTGGGGTAGGTGCGCCGATTGAAGACCAGGAAGCCCGTATCCACCGGAAAGCGCTGCCCCTCCACCTCCACATCCACTGTGTGGGTGTGCCCCCCAAGGTAGTCGCCACTTTCAAACAGCACCACCTCGTGCTCCCGGCTGAGCAGCCAGGCACTGGCCAGACCGGCAATGCCTGCGCCGATCACGGCGATGCGCTTGCCACCCTGGGGGCTGGGCTTGAGCCTGTCTTCCTGTCCACGGTCCATCGCGTGCTCCTGTTGATGTGAGGGTGTCGGCGTCGAGCCGTTGTCGTTCCGGGTTGAGTGCCGAGAGGTGTTCAGGGGCGCTCGGCGAGGGCTCTTTCGACGGCGTTCACCAGGGTGCGGCTGTCTGGAGGGGTGGTGCTGGGAAAGCTGAGCACCTTCCGGCCGCCGCGATCGATCAGGTATTTGTGGAAGTTCCACTTGGGCCTCTCGCCGGTTGCGGAGGCAAGCTGGCGGTAGAGGGGGTTGGTAGCCGCTCCGGTGACATCGCTCTTGGCGAACATCGGAAACTTGACACCGTAGGTGAGGCGGCAAAAGTCGGCGATCTCCTTGTTGCTGCCCGGCTCCTGGCTGCCAAAATCATTGGACGGAAAACCCACCACCACCAGACCCTGGTCCCGGTATTTGGCGTACATCTTCTCCAGCCCGTCGTACTGGCCGGTGAAGCCGCAGTAGCTGGCGGTATTGACCACCAGCACGACCTTGCCCCGGTACTGGCACAGGGACTGAGGTGCGTCGTCCTGAAGCCGAGGGAAGGTGTGGTCAAGCAAGGCCGGACAGGCCTCGGTAGCGGCGTGGGCGGCACCGGTGGCGAACACGGCGGCAGCGAGAAGGAAGTGGCGCAGGACAGGCATCATCGTCTCCCGATCACAGGCCGGCGTTCTGATGCAGGAAGATCTTGACCGTCAGATCGTCGTCCTGGACAAACACCGAAGCATCCTGAACCTCGACCGATGCGCCCAGCCCCCCGAACACATGCGGCTGGGCGGCCATACGCTGAACGCCAAAGGCCACGGCACCTAGCACCAGAAGGGAGAAGAGCACCCCAACGGGGGTTTCAACGCGTTGAGTGTTCATGGTGTTTGTCCTGGACAATTAGAGGGTACACCCCTACACTAGGATCAAATCATCGTCATGTCAACATTTTGTCCAGGACAAAATATGAACACTTCACTCCAACCTGCAGGCCTCCCGATTGCTGCGGTTGAACGTGACACAGGCCTGGCTAAAGACACCCTGCGTGTCTGGGAGCGCCGTTACGGCTTTCCGCAACCCGACCGTGACGCCAACGGGGAGCGGGTCTATCCCCTGGTACAGGTAGACAAGCTGCGCCTGCTGCGGCGTCTGATCGACCAGGGGCTGCGCCCGGCAAAGATCATTCCGCTGGAACTGCAGGCTCTGACGGCGCTGCTCGACGAGATTGGCAAACCCCGCGACGAGGGCGACCCGGAGCGCAGTGCCCAGTTCGCCGCCATCCTCAAGTTCGTGCGCCTGCATCTGCATGAGGACTTGCGCCGCAGCCTGCAGCAACTGCTGATGAAGCTCGGCCTGCAGCGCTTCGTCTGTGAGGTGGTGGCCCCCCTCAACCAGCTGGTCGGCGATGCCTGGCTGCGCGGCGAGCTGGAGGTGCCGGAAGAGCATTTGTACACCGAGCAGATCCAGAACATCCTGCGGGCTTCAATCGGTGCCCACCCGTCCCCCCGCAGCGGCCGGCCGGTGGTGATGCTGACCACCTTTCCTGAGGAGCAGCATGCCCTCGGCCTGCTGATGGTCGAAGCGGCCATCACACCAGAGGGCGCCTGTTGTGTCTCGCTGGGCACCCAGACCCCCCTGGAGGACATCCGCAACGCCGCGTCGGACGGGCGATTCGACATCGTCGCCCTGTCCTTCAGCTCGGCATACCCCACCCGCCAGGCCATTGAGGGCCTGCGCCGCCTGCGTGCAGGCCTGCCCGAGCAGGTGAGCCTGTGGGCCGGCGGTTCGGCCGTGCACGGCGCGGCGCGCAAGCTCCCGGGGATTACCGTATTTGAATCCATCGACACCCTGCCAGCCGCCCTTGCGGCATGGCGCACCGGGGCCGGCCTGAATCAGCCGTAAGCCGGCATCGGAGCGAAACGCCGCCGGGGCACCCGCGCCAGAGACCAGTTAGCCATGGCCCACTGCCACACCGCATCCAGGCCGGACTCCACCAGGCCGGCCGGCGGCGCCTGCCCCAGGAAGTCCAGGGCATCCATCAGCACCCGTGCCGGATCCTGCCCATCCACGCTGCGCGCCAGGGTCTGCTTGGACAACTTCTCACCCGCCCCATTGGTCGCCACCGGAAGATGGACGTAGGCCGGGGTCGGGTAGCCGAGCAGGCCTTGCAGCACGATCTGGCGGGCCGTCGAATCGAGCAGGTCTGCACCCCGCAGCACTTCCGTCACCCCGGCCTCGGCGTCATCCACCACCACGGCAAGCTGATAGGCAAACAGGCCATCGGCCCGCCGCAGCACAAAGTCCCCCACATCGGCCGCCACGTCCTCTTCAATCACGCCCTGCACCCCGTCGTCGAAACGGATCAGCCCCGCAGGCACCCGCAGACGCCAGGCGCGGGCCTCCCGCCCCGGTGCCAACCCGGCCCGGCAAGTGCCGGGATAACGCCGGGTGCCGTCCCGGGCAAGGGCGGAATCAGCCATTTCCCTGCGGGTGCACGCACAACCGAAGAGCATGCCGGCTGCCTCAAGGCGCTCGAAAGCCAGCTGATAGGCCGCCGTGCGCCGCGTCTGCCACACCACCTCGCCATCCCAGGCAAAACCATAGGCATCGAGGGTACGCAGGATAGCGTCGGCAGCGCCGGGAACGCTGCGCGGTGCGTCCACATCCTCGATGCGCAGCAGCCAGCGCCCGCCCCGGGTACGCACCGACAGACAGCTGCCCAGGGCGGCAACCATCGAACCGAAATGCAGCGGTCCGGTGGGTGAGGGGGCAAAACGCCCCACCAGCGGAATCGACGCCATGCCCGACGATTTATTCTCCATGCATTTTTATCCACACCAAAGACACAACGTTAAACAAATCAGTCGCTTACCCGATCCGGGCGAAACCCCTATGACTTTCGGCATATTCCGCTTCTCCACATGCCCCCGGATAATCGGCCCGGCATTTCGGGAGCACTGCCCGAGGGCATTGTGGCAGTGATCCGTCGGCCCCCCAACTCCCAGCCAGGCCCGCTGCTGCCAGCCATGACTTTCCGCCCCAGGCCGACACACCCGACCCCTACCGCATGAAACCTGGCAGCCTTTCCCTTCTCCGTACGGGTACGGATGTGCCGCACGCGGCATCCACGGGTCAGGGCAGACATCCGGATGTCCTGCGTAGCCTTCGCCGCGCCCATCTGCTTGGTCAGCTCGCCAGCGTCGTCACGGTCGTCGGTCTGTGGCCCCATATCGCCAGCCCCTGGCAGCTGCTGCTGTGGTGGTTGGGGGCAAGCATCTCCCAGGCACTCCTCGCCCGCACGATCCACCCGACGCGGTTGGCGCGCTCAGGCACACCCATCCATGACCCCTTCTTGCGCCACTACCTCCTCTCCGCCATCGCGGCGGTGGGCGGCGGCGCGTGGGGCACCCTGGCCCTGGTTGGCCCCTACGAGGCCGGCCCCCAGGCCCAGGCCATCCTGTTCATGGCCCTTGGTGGGGTCACCCTGGCCGGTGCCGGCATCCTGTTTGCCAGCCGCAGCGCCTGCGCGGTGTTCGTCACCGCCGCGCAACTGCCCCTGTTCATCCAGACCGTTGTCAACCCCCCAGCCAGCCTACCCCACGCCAGCCTCTTCCTGGGCGTGTTCGTACTCTTCGCCCTGACCCTCAACGACCTCATCGCAGCCTCCCGCGACGGTCAGCCCCAGATCGGCGCCGAAGCTGCCGAGCTCGCCAGCATCCAGCAGGCCATGCTCGACAACACCACCGAAGCCATCGTGCTGTCGCACGGGCACCGTATCCAGCGCTGGAACCAGCACTTCCCGGAAGTCATGCACTGGACGCGGGTCAACATCGCCGGGCGGCGTCTGGCAGCCTGCTTCAGCAGCCGCGCGGAATGGCGCCGGCACGCCCGCGCCGCCATCGACACCCTGGATCGAGGCGAAACCTACCGAACCGTCACCCGCCTGCGCCGCGGGGACGGCAGCGATTTCTGGGCCGAAATCTCCGGGCGGAGGGCCGGCGGCAGCGAGTTGCCGGCGCACGTCGTGTGGACAGCCTCCGACATCTCCGAGCGCGTCAGCACCGAGGCTCGGGACAACCTGGCCCACACCGAGCTGGCGGCGCTCCTCCGGCAGAGCGCCGACTGGTACTGGGAGACCGATAGCCAGCACCGACTGATGCAGATCGCCCCGCTGGCGATGGCGGCCGACGACAGCCTGCAGCATCACATCGGCCGCAGGTGGTGGCAGTTCCAGCGCAGCGGCCAAAGCGCCCGCCTGGCCCACGGCGTGCTGCGCAAGACCTTCGAGCAACGCGACGGCTTCCGCGACCTTCCGGTGGATGTGCCCGACGGCAGCCACACGCCACGGCGCCTGCAGCTCAGCGGGACTCCCCGGCACGACGAGCACGGCAGCTTCACCGGCTACCACGGCATCGCCACCGACGTCACAGAACGGATCCGCGACCGGGAGCGCATCCATTTCCTGGCCTATTACGACGCCCTCACCAGCCTGCCCAACCGCCGCCTGTTGATGGATCGGCTCGGTCAGTCCATTGCCCGCGCCCAACGTTACCAGGAGTACGTCGGCGTGATTCTGGTGGATGTGGACGACTTCAAGCGCATCAACGACCTGGCCGGCCATGGCACCGGCGACCGGATCCTGGTGGAGATGGCCGACCGGCTGCGCCACAGCGTGCGCTCCTGCGACACCGTGGCCCGACTGGAGGGTGACGCCTTCGTGATCCTGCTGCCCGAACTCGAAACCGCTGGTGCTGCCCAGCCGGTGGCCGCCAAGCTCCTGTCAATCCTGCTGCAACCCCTGGTGCAGCCTTCTCCCCGCAACATGCTGGGCGCCAGCCTCGGCATCGCCACCTTCCCCAACGACGCCAGCAACGCCGAAGACCTGCTGCGCATCGCCGACGGTCGCATGCTCCGCGCCAAGCGCCGCGGCGGGCAGCGCATCGAATGCGCCTGAGCCCGCCCGAGGGCGCATCTCAGACGTAGCGCAAACGCCGGCTGCGCTCCAGGCGCTCGGCAAAGCGCGGAAAATCGAGACCGGTGCGTTGCCGCAGAGCTTTGGCCTGATTGCCTATCTCGCGCCAGCGGGGGGCGAACCCCGGCGCCCGGATGGCCAGCACGATGTCGTTGCCGTCCGGCAGCGAAATGCTCAGCACCCGATCGTCAAAGACACCGGCGATCATGTCCAGATGGGCCTCCCGGTCGGCCCGCTCGCCGGCCAGATTGGCCACCATCAGCCCGCGCCCGGCCAGGGCGTCATGCACCGTCTGATAGAAGTGGCTGGAGCTCACCGAGCCCGACAGGCCATGGCGATCGAAGGCATCCATCATGATCACGTCGGGGCGCTCGTCCCAGCCGGCGCTCTCGATGACCGCATCGGCCCCGTCGCCCTCCCGCACCTGCAGGCGGGCATCGTCGGGCGGCAACTCGAACTCGTCACGGAAGGCGATCACCCGGGGGTCGATCTCCACCACCGTGATGCGCGCCGACCCTACGTGCCGGTAGCAGAACTTGGCCAGCGAACCGCCCCCGAGGCCCAGCATGAGCATGTGGCGCGGCTTGGGCAGGAAGAGCAGGAAGCTCATCATCGCCTGGGTGTAGTCCAGCTCCAGGGCGAAGGGGTCCTTCAGGCTCATGGTGCTCTGGATCAGGGACAGGGAGAAATGCAGGCTGCGGGTACTGCCGTCGTCGATCACGAAAGGCTTGTCGTAAGCCCCCGACACCACCTGGCCAAGCACCGCGCGGGTGTCGCAATCCGCCGGCTCAAGCAGGCGGATGGTGTCGCTGTCGGAAAAAAAAGGGCTGGGCAGTACCAGTACGGAGGGTGTTTCAGCGGGAGGCACGGCGGGGGAAGGAACGAAGGCGGGGCTGCATTGTAAGCCCGCGGCCGGAACATTCAGGGTGCCGCCCGGCAGGCCGGGCAGACCGCACCGATCTCCACCTCGGGGCTCTCCAGCTGATGCCCCGCCGCCGCCAGACTGGCCGCCAGGGCCCCCATCACCGCATCATCCTGCAACTCCGTCACCCCGTTGCAGCGCGGGCACACCAGAAACAAGCCCGGCATCTGCGCCTGGTGGCAGTGCTGGCTGCAGGCCACGAAGAGGTTCATGCGCCCGACCTTGTGGGCCAGCCCCTGCTCGATCAGGAAATCCAACGCCCGATAGACGGTGGGTGGTGACGCTCCCGGCTTGTCGGCCTTGATCCGCTCCAGCAGATCGTAGGCCTTCAAGCCCCTTGGATGACGCAGCAACAGCGCCAGCACCAGGCGCCGGATAGGCGTCAAGCTGGCGCCACGGCTGCGGCAGCTCGCCTCGGCCTGATCGAGGAAGCCGGTTTCGACAGCGTCTGGGGAGGGGGCGGCAGTATTCATGGGGGAGTTCACACGAGCAGCAGTGCAATGTTATAACATTGCGATTCAAACAGATTGTCAGGCCACCATGTTAACCCGACTTGAGTCTGCCCCTCCCGGCAGCCAGCTCCCCCTGGAGGCCGTGCTCGACACCCTGCCCTGGAACCAAGATGGCCTGATCACCGCGATCGCCCAGCAACACGATTCGGGCGAGGTGTTGATGCTGGCCTGGATGAACCGGGCGGCCTTCGCGGAAACCCTGAGCACGGGCCAGGCCTGCTACTGGTCCCGCTCCCGGCACAGCCTGTGGCGCAAGGGGGAAACCTCCGGCTGCCGGCAACGTGTCATCGATGTCCGCTTCGACTGCGACGGCGACGCCGTGCTGCTGCTGGTGGACCAGCTCGGTGGCGCCTGCCATACCGGGCGGCGCAGCTGCTTTTACAACGGCGTGCGCGGTGACCGGGTCGAAGTCCTCGACGCCCCACTCCCTGCCCTGCCCAAGCCGATTTCCGCCAAGGAGACCCCATGACCCCGTCCTCCCGGGCCAGACTGCCCGTCACCGTCCTGTCCGGCTTCCTCGGTGCCGGCAAGACCACCCTGCTCAACCACGTCCTGCACAACCGGCAAGGCCTCAAGGTGGCGGTCATCGTCAATGACATGTCCGAGGTCAACATCGACGCCCGCCTGGTGGCCGAAGGCGGCGCCGAGCTGTCCCGCTCCGAGGAAAGACTGGTCGAGATGAGCAATGGCTGCATCTGCTGCACCCTGCGTGAAGACCTGCTGGTGGAGATCCGCCACCTGGCAGAGGAAGGCCGTTTCGACTACCTGCTCATCGAATCCACTGGCATCTCGGAGCCGCTGCCGGTGGCGGAAACCTTCACCTTCCGGGACGAGAACGGCGTCAGCCTGTCCGACATCGCCCGTCTCGACACGCTGGTCACCGTCGTCGACGCCTTCAACTTCCTGCGCGACTACGGCTCCACCGACTACCTGGCCGACCGGGGCGAGAGCCTGGGCGAGGAAGACCAGCGCACCGTCGTGAACCTGCTGGTGGATCAGGTGGAATTCTGCGACGTCATCGTCCTCAACAAGACCGACCTGCTGGACGCTGCCGAGCTGGAGCGTCTGGACGGCCTGCTGAAGAACCTCAATCCCCGCGCCGACATCGTCCGCGCCCGCTTCGGCCAGGTGCCCCTGGAGCGCATCCTCGACACCGGGCGCTTTGACTTCGCCGCCGCGGCCGAAGCGCCGGGGTGGCTGGCCGAACTGCGCGGCGAGCACGTGCCGGAAACCGAGGAGTACGGCATCACCAGCTTCGTGTACCGGGCCCGGCGCCCCTTCCATCCCCAGCGTTTCCATGAATGGATCAACCAGGAGTGGCCCGGCGTAGTCCGTTCCAAGGGCTACTTCTGGCTGGCCAGCCGCCCCACCATGGTGGGCAGTTGGTCCCAGGCCGGGGCGGTGGTCCGTCACGAGCTGGCCGGGCTGTGGTGGGCCGCCGTGCCGCGGGACCGCTGGCCCTCGGACGAGGAAGGCCTCGCCGCCATCCGTGCCCGCTGGGACGACGCCGTCGGCGACGCCCAGCAGGAGCTGGTCCTGATCGGCATCGACATGGACGAAGTTGCCCTCCGCGCCCGCCTGGACGCCTGCCTGCTGAACGACGCCGAGTACGCCAGCCGTCCCGCGGCATGGACGCAGCTGGCCGACCCCTTTCCCCGCTGGGCCTTTGCCGGTCAGGAGCAAGCCCATGAGTGAGCGCGAGGAGCACGACCCCCGGGTTCCCATCACCCTGCTCACCGGCTTTCTCGGTGCAGGCAAAACGACCCTGTTGAACCATCTCCTGCGCCAGCCGGAGATGGCCCGGGCTGCCGTGCTGATCAACGAGTTCGGCGCCGTCGGCATAGATCACCATCTGGTCGAGCGCGTCGACGCGAACATCGTGGTCCTGGACTCGGGCTGCCTGTGCTGTACCGTCAAGAGCGAGCTGACCCGCAGTCTGGCCGACCTGTTCCTGCGCGCCCTGCGCAAGGAAGTCCCGGTGTTCGACCGGGTCGTCATCGAAACCACCGGCCTCGCCGATCCCGTGCCGGTGATCCAGGCACTGATGAACGATTTCTTCGTGGCCGAGCGCTTCCGTTTCGATGGGGTCATCACCGCGGTGGACGCGCTCTTCGGCCGCGACCAGATCCAGCGCCATCGGGAAGCCCTGCGTCAGGTCGTCATGGCCGACCGCCTGCTGATCACCAAGTGCGACCTGGCAGGCGGCGTCGAGCTTGCTTCGCTGGAACAGGATCTCGCCGCCCTCAACCCCGGGGCAAGCCGGATTCACGTCTCCGGCGGAGCGGTGGCGGCCTCTGCCATCATCGACTGTGGCCTCTACGACCCGGGCAGCAAAGTGCCCGACGTAGCCCGCTGGCTCGCGCCGCCCGCCGCCACCGGCATCCGCTACGCGCCCCGGACGGCAGCCAAAATACCGCCCTCCCACGATGGCAGTGTGCAGAGCTTCACCCTGGTCTTTGAGCAGCCCCTGCCCTGGGTTGGCTTCATCGACAGCCTGCGCCGCCTTCTCGACACCTGCGGCGACCGCGTTCTGCGGGTGAAGGGGCTGCTGCAGGTCACGGGCGATCCACGCCCGTGGATTGTCCAAGGCGTTCACGACATGGCCTACCCGCCCATCCCTCTGCCCCAGTGGCCCACCGAGCCTCCCTTTGATGACGGCCACAGCCGGCTTGTCTTCATCGTCCAGAACCTGCCCCGGGCGCAGATCGAGGCGGGCTTCTCGGGATTGCTCGGTGCAGCCCCGCTCGTCGCCCCAGCCCCCCTTCCAGGCTGATCCGCCGCAATCCACGCCAGCAGCATCGGCGGGCACCGACAGAGCCTCGCCGTCACCCCGCCCTGCCCTTCACCCTCCTTCTCCTACCAGGCTCACGCACCATGCCCTGCATCACCCTGCCTGACGGCAGCCAGCGCACGTTTGTGCACCCGCCAACCGTGGCCGACGTCGCCGCCGCCATCGGCCCCGACCTCGCCAGGGCCGCCCTCGCCGGCTGTGTCGATGCGCATCCGGTCGATCTCAGCTTTCGCATCGACAGGGATGCCCGGCTCAGTCTGATCACTCAGGACAGCCCTGAAGGCCTGGCGATCCTGCGTCACTCCTGCGCCCACCTGCTGGCCATGGCCGTGAAACAGCTCTTCCCTGGCGCCCAGGTCACCATCGGCCCGGTCATCGAAGAAGGCTTCTTCTACGACTTCGCCTTCGAGCGCCCCTTCACCCCCGATGATCTGACACGGATCGAAGCCCGCATGCACGAACTGGCCGCCGCCGACCTGCCCGTCACCCGGCGCGAGCTTCCCCGTGACGAGGCCATTGCCCACTTCGAACAGCAGGGCGAGCACTACAAGGCAGAGCTGATCCACGCCATCCCGGAAGGCGAGCCCCTGTCCCTCTATCGCCAGGGTGACTTCGAGGACCTGTGCCGGGGCCCCCATGTGCCGTCCACCGGCCGCCTCAAGGCCTTCAAGCTGACCAAGGTGGCGGGCGCCTACTGGCGCGGCGACGCCACGAAGGCCGTTCTGCAGCGCATCTACGGCACCTGCTGGCCCGACGCCCGGGCGCTCGCAGCTCACCTGACCCGCCTGGAGGAAGCCGGCAAGCGTGACCACCGCAAGCTCGGCGCCCAGCTCGATCTCTTTCATTTCGACGATAGCGCGCCCGGATCGGTGTTCTGGCACGCCCGGGGCTGGACCCTGTTCCAGCAGCTGATCGCCTACATGCGGGCACGCCAGGACGAGGCCGGCTACATCGAGGTCAATACCCCGGACGTGATGGACCGTGGGCTGTGGGAAACCTCCGGCCACTGGTTCAACTATCGCGACGCGATGTTCACCACCACCACCGAGGACGAGCGGGTTTTTGCCCTCAAGCCGATGAACTGCCCCGGCGCCGTCTCGCTGTTTGCCCAAGGCATCAAGAGCTACCGCGACCTGCCCCTGCGCATGGCCGAGTTCGGCAAGGTGCACCGCTACGAGCCCTCCGGCGCCCTGCACGGCCTGCTGCGGGTGCGTCACTTCACCCAGGACGACGCCCACATCTTCTGCACCCCCGCCCAGATGCAGGACGAGTGTGCCCGCAGCATCGCCCTGGTGTTCGCCATCTACCGGGATTTCGGCTTCGACGAGGTGGCCGTCAAGCTGTCCACCCGCCCCGCCCGGCGCATCGGCGACGACGCCACCTGGGACGCCCTGGAGAACGCCCTGTCGGGCGCCCTTGACCGGATGGGCATCGCCTACCGGGTCAATCCCGGCGAGGGCGCCTTCTACGGCCCCAAGCTGGAGTTCGTGCTGCGTGACGCCATCGGCCGCGACTGGCAGTGCGGCACCCTGCAGGTGGACCTGAACCTGCCCGAGCGCTTCGATATCCACTACGTGGATGAAGATGACCAGCGCCAGCGCCCGGTCATGCTGCACCGGGCACTGTTCGGCTCCCTGGAACGCTTCACCGGCATCCTGATCGAGCACTACAGCGGCCTCTTCCCGGTCTGGCTTGCTCCCTGCCAGGTGAAGGTCCTCACCATCAGCAGCGCCCAGGATGACTACGCACGCGAGCTCGTCCGCACCCTGAAGCAGGCCGGTCTGCGAGCCGATGCCGATCTGCGCAATGAGAAGATCGGCTTCAAGATCCGCGAACACACCCTGCAGAAGATCCCCTACCTGGCCATCGTCGGCGAACAGGAAAGACAGCAGGGTCAGGTCGCCCTGCGCGCCCACGACGGCACCAAGCTGGGCAGCCTCTCACGTGCAGCGTTCATGGAACAGCTCGTCCGCGCAGCCCGGTCGCCCCTGCACACCCCCCTCTCCCCCTGCGACCTCGCCCCACCCTCGCCATGACCCGACGCATCCTCATCCGCAACGCCCGGCTGGTGAACGAAGGCGGCATCGTCGATGGCGACCTGCTCGTCGCCGACGGCCGCATCGACCGGATCGCCGGCAGCATCGCCCACGCCGCGGAGATCGAGATCGACGCGGCGGGCGCCTGGCTGCTCCCCGGCATGATCGACGACCAGGTGCACTTCCGCGAACCCGGCCTGACCCATAAGGGCTGCATCGCCAGTGAATCAGCAGCGGCCGTGGCCGGGGGCATCACCAGCTTCATGGACATGCCCAACACCCGCCCGCCCACGCTCGACATGCTCGCCATCGACGCCAAGCGAGCCCTGGCGGCAGCTGGCAGCCACGCCAACTACGCCTTTCACCTGGGGGTGTCCACCCACAACCTGGACGCCGTGGCTGCCGCCGACCCGACCCGCATTGCCGGCATCAAGGTTTTCATGGGGGCCTCCACCGGTGACATGCTGGTGGACGACCCCACCGTGCTGGAGCGCCTGTTTGCCTGTGCTCCCACCCTCCTGCTGGCCCATTGCGAAGACACCCCCAGCATCCTGGCCAACGAAGCTGCCTGGCGGGCGCGTTGCGGCAATGACATCCCCTTCGAAGCCCACCCCCTGATCCGCAGCGCCGAAGCCTGCTACCGCTCCTCGTCCCTGGCGGTGGGCCTGGCCCGTCGGCACGGTACACGGCTCCACGTGCTGCACCTGTCCACCGCCCGGGAGCTGGCCCTGTTCGACGACGGCCCCCTGGCCGGCAAACAAATCACCGCCGAAGCCTGCCTCCATCACCTGCTGTTCGACGACAACGCTTACGCCGCCCTGGGCAGCCTGCTCAAGTGCAACCCGGCGGTGAAGACCCGGCAGGACCGGGACGCCCTGCGCGCCGCCGTGGCCAGCGGACGCATCGACGTGATCGGCACCGACCACGCCCCCCATACCCGGGCCGAGAAGGCCGCCCCCTACGCCACCGCCCCATCCGGCCTGCCCCTGGTACAGCACGCCCTACCAGCGCTGATGGAGCTGGTGCATGACCGGGTGCTGGATCGCCCGACCCTGGTCCGGCGCTGCAGCCACGCCGTCGCCGATCTGTTCCAGATCCGTGATCGCGGCTACCTGCGGGAGGGTTACTGGGCCGATCTGGTGCTGCTCGCCGATCAGGATCACGCCGTGGATGCCGCCCCCATCCTCAGCCGCTGCGGCTGGACCCCGTTCGCCGGCCGGCACTTCCGCTCCCGGGTTCTCACCACCCTGGTATCCGGACAGCTCGCCTGGCACGACGGCCGCCTCAACCCCGCCTGCCGTGGCGAAGCCCTTCAATTCGACCGCTGAAACCCGCCATGCACGAACTCTCCCGCGCCTTCCTCTTCGAGGCCGCCCACACCCTGCAACGGCACATCGGCACCGAGGGCAGCCGGCGCATCCACGGCCACAGCTACCGCGCCACCATCACCCTGGCCGGAGTACCGGACCCGTCACCGGCATGCTCATCGACATCGGCCACCTGGACACCCTCCTCGCCGACACCCGCGATGCCCTCGACCACCGCTTCCTCGACGACGTGCCCGGCCTGGGCCCCGCCACCCTGGAGAACCTGTGCAGCTTTCTGTGGGCGCAACTCGCCCCCCGCCTGCCTCTGCTTCACCGGGTCACGGTCAGCCGCGACCTGTCCGGCGACGCCTGCAGCCTCTCGCGACGCGCCCTCCAGCAAGTGCCCTCGCCTTGCGCAATGCCCTGACACCCCAACCCTGTTCAAGACCACGCTGCCCATGCCCGCAACCTTCCTCCGAACACCTCCCTCGCCCACCGTCCTCCTGATTGCCGCGGCCCTTTCCGGCGCGACCGACCTGGCCGTCGCCGACGACACGCCCGTCCTGCCCACCGTCCGCGTCTCCCCAGAGACCGCCCTCCCTCGGGCAGGTGCGCGGCTCAAACTGAGGAATGACAGCACAGCCCTCCCCTCCGCGGTCTCCGTCGTCACCGCCGATGAGCTGGAGAGCATCAATGTGGGGCGAGACATCGCTGCCATCTACCGACGGGTGCCCGGCGTCGTCGCCAACAACATCGACCAGGGCGATACGGGCGTCGGCTTCCGGATGCGGGGCTTTACCACCCAGGGCACCCACGGGGCCGACACCGCCGTTTATGTGGACGGCGTGCCGCAGAACATCCCGTCCAGCCAGAGCGGAGCTGGCCACGGCCCGGTCTTTCTCGAATGGCTCACCCCCGAGATGATCGAACGCATTGAGGTCATCAAAGGGCCGATTTCGTCCCTTCACGGTGATCAGAACCGTGCCGGCGCCGTCGACATCACGACGGCGAAAGGCGGCGACCAGCCCTCCAGCGTGGGCATCACGCTAGAAAGCTACAACGGCAAGCGGGCCAATCTGGTCCTGTCGAACACGCTCGAGAGCGTGGATTCCCTGTTCATTGCCGACCTGTACCGCGCCGACGGCTACCGCCATGCCTCCCGAACCGAGCGGGACAGCTTCTTCTGGAAGCTCTCCACCCGCCACCAGGGCACAGACTACGCGCTGCGGCTGAGTCACTACCGCTCGGATTTCGAAGCCGCAGGCTACCTCCTGTACTCCGACCTCAAGGCCGGGCTGGACCCGCGCTCGACCCAATTCGACAACCCCGGATACGGTTCGGCCGAGCGCACATCCCTGGTCTTCAATGCCGCTCCGGCCCAAGGCCCGGACGGCATCCATGGCAGCGGGTACATCGAACAGTTCGAGCGGACCCGAGCCATCGCCGCCAGCAACACCGCCCATAACGTCACCACCGATGACCGGGTGATCATGGGAGGGCGCCTGTTCAATAGCCTGACCCTGGCGCAGAACACCCTGCTGACGTTCGGAGGTGAGCTTCGCCGCGACAACGGCGATGCCTTCCGACAGCGCTACAGCAGCGGACAGGCCACCGCCAGCTACCTGAACAACTACGACATGGACCTGCTGACCTACGGGCTGTTTGCCCAGGGTCAGTATCGTCCCTGGCCTACGTTCAAGCTGCTGGGCGGCCTGCGCCACGATTGGTTCGACTACGACATCCGGAACCGCAAGCTCCCCGGCGCATCGACCTCGTACCAGGGCAGCGTCACAACACCCAAGCTCGGCGTGGTATGGCATGCAACAGAGGCCCTGGAACTCTTCGCCAATGCGGCGGAAGGCTTCCGCTCCCCCTATGCCGAACAGATCTCGCCCGCAGGCACCCTCGGTCCCCTCGGGAGTCCGGGCGGCAAGCTGAACACGGACATCGGCGCCTCCAAGGTCCGCTCCTACGACCTGGGCTTCACCGCCAGCCCACGCCCTGGCTGGACGCTGTCCGGCACGGCCTACCAGATCACCAACCAGGACGAGATCGTCATGATCTCCGCCGACACCTATGCTTCCGTCGGTGAAACCACCCGCCGGGGCTTCGAGGTGGAAACCCGAATGACGCTCACGTCCGCGCTGTCGGCCTACGCCAACTACGCCCGCATCACCGAAGCGCGGATCCGCAATCCCCTGCCAAACACGGGCGCCCTGCTGTCGGTTCCCGGACATCAGGTGAAGGCCGGCGTGGAGCACCGCAACACGCTTCTGGGCGGGCGTCTGACCGTGAACGCCGATGTCTATGCCTTCTCGGATGTGCCCTTCTACCAGGGCACCCCACAGACCCACGTGGCAGACATGCCCGCTTACGTCCGCTATGACCTCAGGGCCCGATTCGAGAGCGGCCCCTATCAGGTGGCCACCTATCTGGTGTTCCAGCCCAATGCCTATGCCAGCGACGCCGCCTACGGGGCCAGCGCCGGCCTGATGGTCTCCCCCATGCCTCGCACCCTGATCGGCACGTCACTCCGCTATGCATTCTGAGGCCCTGAGATCGCGCATCACCGCGCCCACGGAACCGAGGCTGCGCCATGGCTGATCCGGTACTGAACGTCGAACAACTCGTCGTCGAGTTCCAGGGAAGCCGGGCGGTCGATGCCATCGATCTGAAGGTATCTGCCGGTACCGTCTATGCCCTGCTGGGTGGCAACGGGGCAGGCAAGACAACCACGCTCAACTGCCTTCTCGGATTCGTACGCCCCACGAGCGGCCGGGTCAGCGTCGGCGGCATCGCCCTCTCGGAGACCCCCTCTGCCGCGCGCCGGCTGCTGGCCTACCTGCCTGAGAACGTCGCACTCTATCCGTACATGACAGGCGAAGAGAACCTGCGCTATTTCTGCGAAATTGCCGACCTGAAGATGGACCGCGCCCGCCTCCGTCAGCATCTGACAGAGGCGGGGCTTGCCTCTGCAGCCCACTCGGTCAAGCTCGGGAAGTACTCCAAAGGCATGCGCCAGAAGGTGGGGCTGGCCATTGCCCATGCACGCCGTGCCCAGGCCATGCTGCTCGACGAACCCACCTCCGGACTGGACCCGGGTGCCGCCAATGAGCTCAGCCGACGCCTGCGCCAGTCGGCAAACAGCGGCATGGCCATCCTGATGGCCACCCACGACCTGTTCAACGCCAGGCAGGTAGCCGACAGGATCGGGATCATGCAGCGGGGGCGCCTGGTTGCCGAATTTGACGCATCGTCAGTCACCCACGAAGAACTGGAGCACACCTACCTTACCCACGCCGGCACAGCCCGGGAGCGACCATGACGATGCTGCTCAGCAAGGAAGTCTGGGCGATTGTCCGCGATGGCCGTCTGGTGACGCTGGCAGTTGCACTCCTCGTCATCCTGGCCGGCGCCCTGCACGCATCGAGCCTGCGCGAGCACGAGCAGACCCGCGAGCGGACGGAGATCGAACGCATCACGCGTCAGCAATGGGACAACCAGGGGCATCAGCACCCCCATCGGGGGGCCCATTTCGGCATCTATGTGTTCCAGCCGAAGGCCCCGCTATCGGTGATCGATCCGGGCATCCTGGACTATGTGGGACAGGCGCTGTGGCTGGAACCCCATCGCCGTAACTTCATGCGCTTCCGTCCCGCCGTGGACGCGCCCCCCCACACCCGGCTGGGTCTCCCCACACCCGCCTTCCTGCTCACATCCATACTGCCTCTGCTGATCATTGGCTTTGCATTCAACGCCGTCTCGGAAGAGCGGGAGAGCGGCACCCTGCGCATGCTTCACGGGGCCGGACTTGCGCCGGTCCGGCTGATTGTGGCCAAACTTGCGGCACAACTGGGCGTCCTCGCCCTCTGGCTGATCTTTCTGCTGGCCGTCACCTGGGTCGTCTTTGTGCAGGCGCCGCCAGACGGCGATGCGCTGCTCCGTACCGCAGCCCTCGGCATCGGCTACTTGCTGTACTACCTGACCTTCTGTGCGCTCGCACTGGCGGCCTCGACACTTTTCCGCCACAGCCGGACGGCCCTGCTGACCCTGATCGTGATATGGGCCCTGTTCGCACTCGTCGTCCCCCGCCTGGGCAGTGCTGTCGCCAGCGCAGGCACGCCGCTCCCAACCGCCGAGCAATTCTGGACACAGATCCGGCACGACTACGAACACGGCCTGCCGGGAGACCTCAGCCTGGCCGACCAGGTGGCACAGTTCGAAGCCGAGCAGTTGCGCCAGAACGGAGTCGGCCGCGTGGAGGACCTGCCCTTCGGCATCAATGCAGTGCGCCGCCTGTTCCGCGACGCTTACAGTGACAAGGTACACACCCATCACTTCGAGCGGCTCGGCCGGGCCCATGATGCCCAGACCCAGGCCTTGCGGTGGACAGCCTTGTTCAGCCCCAGCCTGGCCATGCAAGCCTTCTCCGCAACCCTGGCCGGCACGGACATGGCCCATCAGCGGCATTTCGAACACGCCGCCGAGGCCTATCGGCGCTACATCAACACCACGATAGACCGCTGGGATGCCGACAACACCCATGGCGTCAGCTCATTTGATGCGCGCTACGCCGACAACCAGCTCTGGCGGGCCATCAAACCTTTCGAGTACCACCCGCCCGACGCAGCCTTCGCCTGGCGCGCAGCCTGGCCGGATCTCCTGACGCTGCTGGGCTGGAGCACGCTGGCGACGGCTCTTCTGATCATTCTGGGCCGGAGGCTCACACCATGATCCGACCACTCATGCAGGCGGAATGGCTCCGCTTCCGGAGCCATCCGGGCAATCGCTGGATCATCGCGACCTTTCTTCTCGTCTTTCTGCTCAACGCGGCATGGTCGGGCTGGACTGCCCGCGAACATCGCCACCAGCAGGTGGCCGAGGCACAAGCATGGCGAACGATGCTCGAACACGAGCGAAGCGGCTTGCTCGGCACGCCCAAGGCCGGGGAAAGCCTCGAACAGAAAGCGCGCACTGCCTTCGAATTTGCCCGGCACGGCTCGCCCCCCGCACAACTCCCCACCCTTGGAGGGCTGACGCTCGGCACCACTGCGCTCAAGCTGCTCAGCCCGGTGAGCCACGTCACTGTGACCAATCGTCAGGCCGATGATCGGAAAAGTGAGACATTGACCAATCCCCGGCTTGAAGCGATCGGCGAGATCGACTTCGCCACGCTGACAGCGCTGCTGCTCCCCATCCTCTGCATCTGCCTCTGCTACGGTCTGCTGCAGGAAGACAGGGCCAGCGGCATCTGGCGCCTGACCACCATGACCCATCCACAGGCGTGGCAGGTACTGGGTGCCAGCCTCCTCATTCGCTGGTGCGTGGTGCTCCTCTGCCTGGCTCTGCCGTCGGCCCTGGCCTTCGGCCTTGATCCAGGGGCATCGCTCCTCGCCTATCTGAGCTGGATCGCCGCCGGGGCCGGTTTTGCGGCCATCTGGATCATTCTGGGCGGACTGGCATGCCTCCTCCCGGTCAGCGCAGGCGCATCGGCATCGGCACTCCTGGCAGTGTGGATCGTCAGCAGCTTTGTGCTGCCTGCCACCCTCAGCGTTCAAGGCGACGCAAAGGCCCCCTCGCGGATGGCCAGCATTGCCGCCCTGCGCGTGATCCAGCTCGACGTGGACGAGCAGGCGCCCGCCCTCCTGGCACAGTGGTACGCGCAGAACGCAGATACCACCGTGCCCCGCCAGTCTCACGTTTGGCCCGTCAGCTTCATGCCGCGCTACACCGAGGAGAGTCTGCGCGCCCGCGCAATATTCCGTCGCTTCGACGCCTACCGGGCGACACGCGACTCGCGACTCGCAGCGTGGGCCTTGGTATCGCCGCCGATCGGCCTGCTGGATATCGCCGACCGTCTGGCCGGCATCGACGCCGCCCGCTACCACCGCTACGCCCTGGCAGTGGATGACTACGAAGACCGATGGCGCGACTACCTCACCCCAAGAATCATGTTCTACCGCGGCCTCACCCCGGCTGACCTGGATGCCCTGCCCACCTTTGCCTTTTCCAGCGCCCCCACCTCCGTGGCCTGGCCCCTGGTCCGTCTGTGGGTGTCGGCCCTGGTGCTGCTCCTCACCTTCCTGCTGTTCCGGCATCACGCGAATACACCATGACATCCCCCCCTTACCCTAGCTCGGAGCCCAGCCGCTGATGCATCCCCTCACCCACACCCTGGCGGCCTGTGCCGTCGGGGGCCTTCTCAGCATGGGGGCTGCCGCGCTGCTGACCTTCGGACTCCCCCGCCGCTGGCTGACGCGCATGGTCAGTTTCTCCACCGGTGTGCTGCTCGCCACCGCCTTCCTGGATCTGCTGCCGGAGGCCGCCGAGGCCGGTGTGGAGACCCACACCCTCTTTGCCCTGCTCCTCGCTGGCCTGCTTGGCTTCTTCTTTCTTGAAAAGGCCGCGCTATGGCGCCACAACCACGAGGCCCCCGCACACAGCCATGATCTGGCCCGAACGGTGCCGATCATCCTGCTGGGCGACACCGTGCACAATTTCACTGACGGCCTGATGCTGGCAGCTGCCTTCCTGGTAGATCCCCACCTGGGCTGGGCCACGACACTCGCCATCGCCGCCCACGAGATCCCCCAGGAGGCGGGCGACTTCATCCTGCTGCTCGCCGCCGGCTGGCGCCGGAGCCAGGCTTTGCTGTGGAACGGTCTGTCCAGCCTTGCCTCCATTCTGGGCGGCCTCATCGGGTACTTCTGGCTGAGCGACGCCGGGCGCTGGCTCCCCCATGTTCTCGTCATCGCCGCAGCCAGCTTCATCTATCTCGCCGTCTCCGACCTGATGCCCTGGTTACGCCAGGAAAAGGGCGACCTTGCCTGGCACGGAGGCTTCATGGCGGCCGGCATCGCCCTGCTTTCGGCCGGCATGGCCTTTCTCCACTGATCGCCACGGAGCCCACCATGAACGCACGCCACGATCTCCCCGCTCACGCCATTCATACCCTCGTCACCCACTCTCCGGCTGCGCTGGTCGGCATCTTCGAGCCGGACGTCCAGCTCGCCATCTGGCAACGCCCGGCAGATCCGCTCATCGCCGGCTACCTGGAGGCATCGAGACATGGCCTCGGACGCGGGCTGCGAACCACTCTTGAGGCCGGGCGATGCCCTGAGCTGGGGGAACTCCCCGACCACCCCGGCCGCGCGGCCCTGGCCAGGGACATCGGCCAGCTCGCCGAACTGCTGGGCGATCTGCTTGACTGCCCCCATATTGGCCTGCGCCTGGAGGTGATCGACAAAGCCATGTGCCCGCGCCTGCATGTGGACCGGGTCGGCATCCGCCTGCTGTGCACCTACCGGGGGCCGGGCACGGAATGGCTGGACGACACCGGCACCGATCGCAGCAAGCTGGGCAGTGGCGCGGGCGGCCTGCCCGACGACCAGTCTGGCCTGCTCGGCGCCGGGGCACAGATCCAGCGCATCCCCGGCTTCGCCGTGGCCCTGCTGAAGGGCAGCTTGTGGCAGGGCAATGGCGGCCGCGGAATCATCCATCGCTCTCCGGCGGTTCCGGCAGACGCCTTTCCCCGCGTGGTGCTGGCCGCGGACGGGGTATGGTGAGCCCCATGGCCCCGGCCATCCACATCCGCGACCTGCGCTTCGCCTGGCCAGGCCAGACGGCACCGTGTCTCACCCTGCCCGCTCTGGACGTGGATCAGGGTGAGCAAGTGTTCATCCAGGGGGAAAGCGGCGCCGGCAAGAGCACCCTGCTCAACCTCATCGGCGGCGTGCTGCTGCCCCGGGAAGGGCGCGTCCAGATCCTCGACCAAGCCCTGGACGCCCTGTCGGCCCCCGCCCGGGACCGTTTCCGGGTCGATCACATCGGCTTCATCTTCCAGCAGTTCAACCTGCTGCCCTATCTGTCTGCCCTCGACAATGTTCTCCTGCCCTGCCGCTTCTCCGCTACCCGGGCCCAGCGGGCCGGCCCCCGGCCCGTGGAGGCGGCACGTCGGCTCCTGGATGCCCTGGAGGTGGATGGCAGCGACGCAGCCCGGCCGGCGAACACCCTGTCCGTCGGGCAGCAACAGCGGGTGGCCGCAGCCCGGGCGCTGATCGGACGGCCGGCACTGATCCTCGCCGACGAGCCCACCTCGGCCCTCGACCCGCGCCGCCAGGACGCCTTCATCACGCTGCTGGGCAAGGAGGTGGCCGCCCATGGCAGCAGCCTTGTCCTGGTCAGCCACGACCCGCGCCTGGCATCCCGTTTCGATCGGTGCATCGCCCTATGAAGACCCTGCTATCCCTGGCCTGGGCCAGCGCCTGGAACCGGCGCCTGAGCCTCGCCCTCGCCGCCCTGTCCATCGCCCTGGCGGTCACCCTGCTGCTCTCCGTAACCCGGGCCCGTGAAGCCGCCCAGACACAGTTTGCCCAGTCGGCAGCCGGAGTGGACCTGGTGGTAGGGCCTCGTGGCAGCCCGGTGCAGCTGCTCCTGCACGCTGTCTTCCACCTGGGAGACGCCAGCCATACCCTGGCGTGGAAGAGCTATCAGACCCTGGCTGCAGACCCGCTGATTGCCTGGAGCCTCCCCCTCTCCCTGGGCGACTCCCACCGGGGCTTCCCGGTGCTGGGCAGCACACCCGAGTTCTTCCGCCACCTCGGAGACGGACAGCAGCAAGGCCTTGCTTTTGCCGATGGCCAGCCCTTCGCCGGTCTCTTCGAAGTTGTCATCGGCGCCGAGGTGGCAGCCCGCCTTGGCTACCAGACAGGCCGGCAGATCACCCTGCAGCATGGAAGCAGCCACCTGGACGCCCATCATCACGACGACGATGCCGCCCACCCCGAGCACGCCGACAAGCCCTTCCGGATCGTCGGCGTCCTGGCCCCCACCGGCACCCCCGTGGACCGGACCCTCATCGTGAGCCTGCCGGCACTGGAAGCGATCCACCTGGACTGGCAGGGCGGGATGCCCACGCCGGGCCTGAGCATTCCGGCCGATGCCGCAAACAAGTTCGACCTCACCCCCAAGCACCTCAACGCCGTACTGATCGGCCTTCATCAACGCACCGATGTGTTTCGCGTGCAGCGCCAGATCAATGCCTTTGGTGGCGAGCCTTTGATGGCCATCCTGCCGGGCCTGGCCATGGACGAGCTGTGGCAGCTCATGGGCAGTGTCGAACGCACCCTGCACGGACTGGCCTGGCTGGTGATGGCTGCAGGGCTGGCCGGGCTGGTGGCGGTGATCGTCGCCGGCCTGGGCGAGCGGCGGCGCGAACTCGCCATCCTGCGCTCGGTGGGCGCGGGCCGGCGCCACATCGTCGGGTTGCTGGTGCTGGAGGGCGCGCTGGTGACGGTCGCGGGAACTGCCCTGGGCGTGATGGTGGTGGAAACCGCCGGCCACCTGCTGGCCCCCTGGCTGAGGGCTCGCCTCGGGCTGGACCTTTCCGGTGCAACCCTGTCAATGGAGGCACTCCGAATCCTGGCCGTGGTGCTGGCCACCGGCCTCGCGGCGAGCCTGCTCCCGGCCTGGCGTGCCAGCCGGATGGCCCTGGCCGATGGCCTGCTGCCCCGGCTGTAATGGTGCTCATCATGCGCCACATCCGCCTTGCTGCCGGCCTGCTTGCTATTTCACTTGCCAGCGCCCATGCCCAGACACCCCGTGGAGACGTGGGGTTCCGGATCGGAGAACGTCTGCCCGGCAGCGGCGCCCAGCGCGAAGCCAACTACCGGGACATCACCTGGGACGATCTGCTGCCCAAAGACTGGAACCCGATGGCAGCCTTCAAGGGGCTCGACTTCTCCCGCCTCAAGGACAACGACCCGCGGGCCATCGAGGCGCTGGAGAGGATCAAGCGGGCCTGGGACGAGGCCCCCGTCAGCACTACGCTGCAGGGGCAGCGGGTCCGGTTGCCGGGCTTCGTGATCCCCCTGGAACGCCGGGGCAAGCTGACCCGCGAATTCCTGCTGGTCCCCTACTTCGGCGCCTGCATCCACGTTCCGCCACCGCCCGCCAACCAGATGATCCACGTGATCGCCCGCAGACCGGTGGCCGGGCTCAACACCATGGACCCGGTATGGGTCAGTGGCACCCTGAGCATCCACCGCGCCGAAACGGGCATGGGCATCGCCGGCTACCGGCTTGCCGGTGACACGACCCTGCCCTATACCGGCACCGGCACCGGCAAACCTTGATCCTGCCCGACGCGCTGCGGCTTAAAGGCCGCTAGCCACCATCTTGCGGCGCAGGAAGGCAATCTGGGTCTGCAAGGGCAGGCCCTTGGGGCAGACGTCCTGACAGGCCAGCAGGCTCATGCAGCCGAACACGCCGGTGTCGTCACCGATGAGCTGATAGAAGTCGTCGTCACTGCGCTCGTCGCGGGGGTCGAGGCGGAAGCGGGCGATCTTGTTGAGGCCGATGGCACCGACAAACTCCTCGCGCATGCGCAGGGTGCCGCAGCCGGCCACGCAGCAGCCGCACTCGATGCAGCGGTCGAGTTCGTAGATGGCCTCGGCCAGCTCGGGCTCCATGGGCGCCTCAAGGGCCGTGAGATCGGCCTCCTGGCTGCTGTGGACCCAGGTTTCGAGACGTTCGGCGGTGCCACGCATCCACTTGCCGGTGTTCACCGACAGATCGCCGATCAGTTCGAAGACCGGTAGCGGGGCCAGGGTGATGAGCGGGTCCAGATCGCGGGTCAGGCTACGGCAGGCCAGGCCGGGCTTGCCGTTGATGAGCATGCCGCAGCTGCCGCAGATACCGGCGCGGCACACGAAGTCAAACTGCAACGCAGGGTCCAGGGTTTCGCGAACCTCGTTGAGGGCGATGAACAGGGTCATGCCCTCGGCCTCTTCAAGGTGGAAATCCTGCCAGTGGGGGGCGACGCCCTCGGTCGGGCTGCTACGCAGGATGCGCAGAGTCAGGGCACGATGCCCGCTGCTCACGGCATTCTTCTTCATGATCCATACCCCTTGCGGGTGTCGTCATCATGGGAGGGGGCGGAGGTCGGGGCGATCATGACGTTTCTCCAAGTCGTGCATTGCGGCCACGGAAGCGCGACGGGATCAGGTGATCGAAGGGCATCAGGGCCTGCTGAACGGTAAAACGGTCGGCATGCCCGAAAGCACTGCGGATGGCGCTGATTTCGGCGGCACGACCGGCAGTGGCCGGGTGTTCGATGGCGTTGCGGGCGCCATAGCCGCGCCAGCCCGGCGGCAGCTCCATGGCGGTCACATCGAGGGCTTCGTAGTCGAGAGTCGGCAAGGTCTGGAAGTCATCGTGCCAGGTGGCCAGGGTGCGCTTCAGCCAGCTGGCGTCGTCGCGGCGGGGATAGTCCTCGCGGAAATGGGCACCCCGGCTCTCGGTACGCTGCAGGGCGCCATAGGCCACGCAGAGGGCCAGCTTGAGCATCTTCTGCACCCGGTAGGCAGTGACCAGCTCCGGGTTGGCCCCCGGCCGGCGGGTACGCAGGCCAATGCGCCGGCTGCGCACCAGCAGGCCCTGCAATTCCTCCACGGCCGAATGGAGCAGCTCGCCCGTACGAAAGATGCCCACCTTGTCGGTCATGATGTCCTGCATGCGGCGCATCAGCTCGGCACCGCTCTCGGTTCCATTGCCGTGCAGCAAGGTGTCGAGCTTGGCCTGCTCGGCATCGAGGCACTCCCGCACGAGAGCGGTGCTCACCTGCAACTCGCCGGCAGCGGACTCGACGAAGTCAGCCATGTTCTCGCCCACGATCATGCCGGCCACCACGGTTTCGGCCACCGAGTTGCCGCCCAGACGGTTGAAACCGTGCAGATCCCAGCAGGCCGCTTCGCCACAGGCGAACAGCCCCTTCAGGCCCCGGGCGTGGCCGCGGGCATCGGTGCGGATGCCGCCCATGGAATAGTGCTGGGCCGGGCGCACGGGAATCAGGTCGCGGGACGGGTCGATACCCAGGAAGTGCTGGCAGATCTCCTTCACCTCCCGCAGCTTGCCGTCGATGTGCGCGGCACCAAGCAGGGTGATGTCCAGCCACAGGTGCTCACCGAAGCGGCTCTTCACCCCGTGGCCGGCGCGGATGTGCTCCTCCATGCGCCGCGACACCACATCGCGGGAGGCCAGCTCTTTCTTCTCCGGCTCGTAGTCAGGCATGAAGCGATGCCCTGCGGCGTCCTTCAGCAGCCCGCCATCGCCGCGGCAACCCTCGGTGACGAGGATGCCGGCGGGGAAGATGGTGGTGGGGTGAAACTGCACCGCCTCCATGTTGCCCAGGCAGGCTGCACCGGTCTCCAGGGCGATGGCGGCGCCGATGCCCTCGTTGATCACCGCGTTGGAGGTGACCCGGTAGATGCGCCCGAAACCACCGGTGGCGATACAGGTGGCCTTGGCCACGTAGGCCGTCAGCTCGCCACTCACCAGGTTGCGCACCACGGCGCCATGGCAGCGCCCGCCTTCGTGGATCAGGGCCAGGGCCTCCATGCGCTCGTGCACCGGGATGCTCTCCGCCACAGCCTGGTCGCTGACCGCGTACAGCATGGCGTGGCCGGTGCCGTCGGAGACGTAACAGGTGCGCCATTTCTTGGTGCCGCCGAAATCCCGGGCAGCGATCAGGCCGTGGGCCGCCTGCCCCTCGGTGAGGGTCACGCGCTTGCCGTCCATGATCACCTCCCGGTCACCGGCCTTGATCCGGTTCCAGGGCACGCCCCAGGCCGCCAGCTCGCGCACCGCCTGGGGAGCCGTATGCACGAACAGGCGTGCCACGTCCTGGTCACAGCCCCAGTCGGAGCCGCGCACGGTGTCTTCGAAATGCACGTCCTCGTTGTCGCCCTCGCCTTTGACGGTGTTGCCCAGGCTGGCCTGCATGCCCCCCTGGGCGGCAGCCGAATGGGAACGCTTGGGTGGCACCAGGCTGAGGATGATCACGTCGTGGCCGCGGCGGCGTGCCCCCACGGCAGCACGCAGGCCAGCCAGGCCACCGCCCACGACCAGCACATCGGTATAGATGATGCGCATGTTCAGCCCCCCGGACGCCGCGACAGGGCGAACTCCAGCTCGCCGAGCTTCACTGCCGAGGCCCGCTGCGGTACGTAACGCTCGCCAGCCTTGTCGGCATGGGCGATGCCCAGCTGCACGTAGGCCAGCAGGCTGGCCAGGCCTAGGCCCAGGAAGAACACGCTGAAGGCCGTCTTGGCCGCCCGCAGGCGGCGCCGGGTGGCGGCCGGGTCACGCCCCTCCAGCCAGCCCCATTTGAGGGCCAGGCGATACAGGCCGATGCTGCCGTGAATCTCTACTGCGAACAGCAGCAGCAGGTAGAGGGGCCACATATTGCCAGTCCAGATCCGGTCAGCGGACTCATAGGGGCCGATCAGCTCGGGCTGGGTAAGCATGCCGTACAGGTGCACCGTGCCCAGGAAGAACAGGGCAAAACCGGTCCACAACTGGATCCACCACAGGCCGGTGTCGCCGTGGCGCAGTTGCGCCTTGTGCTCGGCAAACACCTTGTATTGGCGGAAATTGGCCGGAAACTTGCGCATCGCCAGCCAGGCATGGGCGACGAACACCGTCAGCACCACCCCGACCACCCCGGACACCAGCCAGGGCCGAGGCTCAGCCAGAAAGTAGGCGCCTTCGAAGAAGCGCGCCACGGCGTAGAAGGCCTCCTTGCTGATCAGGATGGACGAGACGAAGAACATATGGCCAACCAGGAACAGGGCCAGAAACAGGCCGGAGGCACTCTGCAGCAGGTCGAGGCGGGCCGGCCAGCGGCTCTTGCGCGTACGCACCTGCACAGCCTGAGCCGAGCGGGCCGCGGCCTCGGGCAGCGGGCGCACCGGCGCAAGGGGGCGGGCAATGCCCGAGGAATCGAAGGAGCTATCCATGATGGGGAGACCTCGTAAGACACCTCCCCCGACGGGGAGGGGGTGAAACCGGCCGACGGCCACGTCCGGCAGGCGCCGTACCGGCCCCTGCCGGGCCCGGACACACCGGAACCCTTGTCTCCTCTGTCTTTGTTGTACGTGGCAAGGCTGTTGTGGATTGAATGTAGCACAGCTTGCTGCGCTGCAACATGCCTGCATGTTGCAGCGCATGCCGACCGCCACGCCCGGGCCCGCCCCACCGGCAAGCCCTCCGGTGACGCTACACTGGGGCTCCCTCAGCCCTCAAGCACCATCATGCACATCTGGATCGATGCGGACGCCTGCCCCGGCGTCATCAAGGAAATCCTCTTCCGCGCCGCCGAACGCCTGCATATCGACACCACGCTGGTCGCCAACCGCCTGTTGCACACGCCGCCCTCGCGTTTCATCCGCGCCGTCCAGGTGCCCGCCGGCTTCGATGTGGCCGACGCCCACATCGTCGAGCAGGTGGTCAGCGGCGACCTGGTGATCACCGCCGACATCCCCCTCGCCGCAGCCGTCCTCGAACGAGGCGCCCACGCCCTTAACCCCCGGGGCGAGATGTACACAACGGCCAACATCGCCGAGCGCTTGTCGATGCGGAATTTTCTGGAGGAGTTGCGCAGCAGCGGGGTACAGACCGGTGGCCCGTCCGCATTCAGCCAGGCCGACCGCCAGGCTTTCGGCGCTGCCCTGGACCGCTTCCTGGCCCGACTGCCGCGCCCTTGAGCGCGCCCTCAGCCCACCACGTGGGGCGCCGGGCAGCCGTCGTCGATACCGTCGATTTCGATCTGGATGGTGGGATGATGGATGCGGAAGCGCTGGGCCAGCACCTGCGCCAACTCGGTGAAGAAGGCGTCGCCGGGGTGGCCGGCGGGCATTACCAGATGTGCAGTCAGAGCCACCTCGGACGTGCCCAGGGCCCACACGTGGAGGTCGTGCACCCCCGTAACGCCTGGCAGGCTGCGCAGCCAGGCATGCACCTCAAGCAGGTCGATGCCCTCTGGCACACCGTCGAAGGCCAGATGCAGGGACTGGCGCAGCAGACCCCAAGTGCCCAGCACGATCACCAGCGCAATCACCAGGCTCATCACCGGGTCGAGCCAGGCCCAGCCGAACAGCAGGTAGAGCACGCCCGCAGCCACCACCCCCAGGGACACCAGGGCATCGGCTGCCATGTGCAGGAAGGCGCCCTGTATGTTGAGATCATCCTTACGGCCCGCCATGAACAGGGCGGCGGTAATGCCATTGACGAGCACACCGATGGCGGCCACAACGATCACCGTCCACCCAGCCACCGGCTCCGGGGCCTGCAGGCGCTGGAAGGCCTCGACGGCCAGCGCCCCCATGGCCACCAGCAGCAACACGGCATTGGCCAGGGCGGCCAGGATCGACGCCCGCTGCCAGCCGTAGGTGCGCCGCCGGGTCGGCGCCAGACGGCCAGCCAACGCCGCCCCCCAGGCGAGGATCAGGCCAGCGACGTCGGAAAGGTTGTGCCCGGCATCGGCCAGCAAGGCCAACGAGCCGGCCTTCCAGCCATACAGGGCCTCGACCACCACGAAGCCAATGTTGAGGACCACTCCGATGGCGAAAGCCCGATTCCAGTCGTCCGGCCCCGGCGCGGGATGGGCGTGCCCGTGATGCCCGTGGCTGTGCCCGGCATGCCCGTGTTCATGGCCGTGGGAACCGGCGTGGTGATGATCGTGACTCACCGGGGACTCAGCGTTTGGCGGACTTCATCGCGCGCAGCTGGCGCCGGGCCACAAACAGCCCGATCTGCTGCACGGGATTACGGTTACCCCACGGCCGCCAGGTCTTGATATAGCGGTTGCGGTAAGCGTCGAACTGATATCCCCATGGGGCGCACAGCACCTCTCCACGCCCAAGCAGGATCTTCAGAGCCTCGGTTGCCGTCACCCCCGCACATAGCTGGCAGGCCGCGATGGTGCTGGGGCCGCGGCGGGCGGCAAAGTCCACCCGCGACGGATCGACCACATAGGCACGCTGCAGCATGGCCGGTGACAGCCCGAGCAGGAAGCGCACGGCCATCTCGTCCTCGTCGCAGCCCTCAAGACGGAAATATTCTTCGAAGGACATCCGGCCGGGCAAGAAACTGAGCACCGCCGTCCCCATGCCCAGGGGTGCCGCCGTCACCGCCGGCACGCCCTTGGCATGGCAAGCATAGAAAGTGTCGCGGCGGGCCTGGAAGGCAAAGAAATCGAGGCCATCCACGTAGAGATCGACCCCGTCGAGAAAGGCATCCAGATTGCCTGCATGGACCCCTTCCCCAAACACCTTGATGTCGAGCTCGGGGTTGATCTGCCGGGCCATCTCAACCATGACCTCGACCTTGGGACGACCTAGAGTGGACATCATGGCCCCGGCCTGACGATTGAAATTGACCAGGTCGAAGGTGTCCATCTCGGCCACATGGAAAGCCCCGATCCCCAGCCGGGCCAGGCTCAGGAGATGGACGCCGCCAACGCCGCCGACACCGGCAATGGCGATCCGCTTGCCTCGCAGGGCCGCCTGTTCGGCTTCGGTCACCCAGCCGATGTTGCGGGCAAAAGCCTCGTCGTAGCGAAAGAGACCTTCAGACATGGGATGTGCTTCCGTCAGCCAGGGAATGCCTATGATACGACAGTTCGACGAGCCTGCCCGGTCGCTGCAGGTCGCCAACAGGCAGGCATCAACATGAAGGCATCATCCCATGTTCATGGCGGTGGTACCCTTGGCGACGCGGGGCATCATCGCGCCACGGCCAGCACCCACATGCCTATATCTTTGCCCCAGCCTTCAAGGTTTGTCCGTTGCGGGTCGTTTACGTGCCATGCCGAAACGTTTGATCAAAGGGGACTAGCCCGCCATGTCGTTACTTGACCGCTTCAGTTTGGGCGAAGGCTTCAAGAAGTACTTCGAGATTTCCTCGGCGTTCGACGAGGAATCCCGCAATGCCGTGTTCGGCATCCGCCACGAGGTGTATTGTGAGGAGCTGGGTTTCGAGCCGGTTCGCCCCGACCGCCGCGAGACCGACGAATACGATCGTCACAGCCTGCACTGCCTGCTGCGCACAGCTAATGCGCCGCAGACCCTGGTGGGCTGCAACCGCTTGGTGCTGGCCCGCCCTGAAGACCCGGACTATCCCCTACCCTTCGAGCGTACCTGCGCCGCCACCATCAACCGCAGCATCATCGACCCGGCACGCCAGCCCCGGGGCGCCATCGCCGAAGTGTCACGCCTGGCCGTACGCGCCCAGTACCGGCGCCGGAAGGGCGAGACCAAGGCAGCGGTGGCCCTCAGCGACGAGGACTTCGGCACCCAGAACCAGCCGCGCTTCCCATACATCCCCATCGGCCTCTACCTGGCCATCGTCGCCATGGCCAAACGGGAGGGCATAGAAACCCTGTTCGTGCTGACCGAGCCGCGCCTGGCCGAGCATTTCTCCAAGCTGGGGGTCAAGATCACCCAGATTGGCGGGCCGGTGGAACACCGGGGCACCCGCATTCCCTCCATGATGGATGTGGAGGCGATCATCAAGGGCCTGCGCTTCTTCGTGAAACCGATCTGGCGCGCCATCGAAGCCCAGGTAGACGCCGGTTACACGGCCCCCGGCCGGCCGGTGTTCGACACCCCCCTTCAATCTGGCGGCTGATTCCGGCCCTCCGGCAGGCACACGGCCGGGCACTCAGCCCGCCTGCTGTCACGGGCCTGCAACCCCTAAAGCATAGGCTGACAAACCCTCACTTCAATCACATTGCAGGAGCCCCTCATGTACCTCTCCCCCGCCGAGATCCGACAAACCCGCCTGAATGCCCTGGACCAGTTTCTGGTTGCCTCGCAGATCTGGGTCGATGCCTCAAGCCGATTCACCGAACTGGGCCTGCGTGCCGGGCGCCAGGCCCTGGACGAAGGCCGTGACCAGCTCGATGCGCTGATCACTCAAGCCCCGCTGAACTTCGAGCTCCCGCCCCTTGAGCGCCTCACGGCCTGGCGCGGTGAATCCGCGGAATGGGTCCGCGAGGCCTTCGAGATCATCGGCGACGCCCAGCAGGGCATCCTGGCCACAACCCGCGACCAGGTGGCCGCTCTGGACACCCTGCTGATGCGTCAGATGGACCGGGCGGCCCTCAGCGCCGACGCCACTGGCGAAGCTGCCATCGACCACGTTCGCCACGCCATCCGCGAAGCCGAAGCCGGTTTCAACGAGCTGACCGACGCCGCGGTGCGCGGCACTGATCTGGTCGAGGAACAGATCCGCCAAATGTCAGATGCCATCGCCACCGAAGCAGACACGGCCCCGCGCAGCCGCCGCGCACGTAGCTAAGCCCGGCACGGGCAGGCGCCCCAGCGCTAGAATGCAGCCTCCCGGACGGCACCATCCGGTGCCGTCCTGCGCCCTCTGCAAGGAAGCCCATGAACGCCCGCGCCCCCCTCTTTCAGGCCCGCTACGGCTCTGCCGCCACACCGATCCCAAGCGCCGGCTCCCCGGTCATCGACCATCTCCTCGCCCACCGCTCGGTCCGCGCCTACCTCCCCGACCCGGTCAGCGACGACACGCTGAGCGCCATCGTTGCCGCCGCCCAATCCGCAGCCAGCTCATCCAACCTTCACGCCTGGAGCGTGGTGGCCGTACGCGACCCGGCCCGCAAGGCCCGCCTCGCCGAACTGGCCGGAGACCAGGAGCACATCCGACAGGCCCCGCTGCTGCTGGTGTGGCTGGCTGACTTGGCCCGCCTGCACGACGTGGCGACCCGCGTCGGCGAAAGTGCTGCAGCCCTCGATTATCTGGAAATGTTCGAAGTCGGCGTGATCGACGCCGCCCTCGCCGCCCAGAACGCCGTCACCGCCGCCGAATCCCTGGGCCTGGGCACCGTCTACATCGGCGCCATGCGCAACCGCCCCGAAGACGTGGCCGCCGAGCTGCAACTGCCACCGCGGGTCGTCGCCATGTTCGGCCTGTGCGTCGGCACCCCCGACCCGCAGCAGCCCGCCGCGGTCAAACCACGCCCGCCCCAGTCCGTCGTGCTGCACCAGGAAACCTACTCCCTCCCCGCCCAGCAGCCGGGCCTTGCCGAGTACGACGGAGCCATGAGCGCCTTCTACGCCAGCCAGGGCATGAAAGTGCGCGGCAGCTGGTCCAACCACTCCGCCAAACGCGTCCGCGACGCCGCCTCCCTCAGCGGCCGCGACCGCCTGGTGGAAGCCCTGAACAAGCTGGGCTTCGGATTACGCTGAACCTGCAGCGCCACGGCCAAGGAAGGCACCACCCCTTCGGCCCTGCCCCACAGTCATCCTCGGCTTTTGTCTCCTGATCAGCTAGGCTGCAAATTCGCCTCCGGCGAACGCGTCCTCCCACACCAGCAGGAGACACCAATGACACTCCAACGCCTTCTCAGGCAGTCTGCGCTCGCCTTTGGCCTGGCAGCCAGTACGGCCGCTGCGGCGGCCTACTCGCAGCTCTACGTGTTCGGCGACAGCCTTTCCGACGTGGGCAACAACGCCATTGCCCTGCCCCTGGCCCTCGGCCCGGGGGTGACGCCGGATGCAGCCATCGGCAGCAACAGCTTCATTCCGCTCTACACATACAACTCGGGGCGCTACAGCAATGGGCCGGTGTGGGCGGAGATCTTCTCCCGCCAGTTGGGCACCGGCACCCTGCTGCCTTCCCTGGCCGGCGGCACCGGCTTTGCGTTCGGCGGCGCCAACACGGGCGGAGTGGATGACGTACCGACCCTGCGCGACCAGGTAAACGGCTTCGTCGCCCTCCCTGGCGGTGCGCCATCGGACGCGCTCTATGTGATCGCCGGAGGCGGCAACAATGTGCGCGACATTGCGCTGCAGATTTTCCGCGGCGCAGACCCCGCCAGCGCCATCGCAGCCGGCACCGCCGACTACGTGACCGACGTGCTCACCATGCTCGGCCGATTGCAGGCCGAGGGGGCGCGCAAGTTCGTGGTCTGGAACACCCCCAACCTGGGTTTGACGCCCTTCGGGCTAAGCTTGGGCACAAGTGGTGCAAGCCTGCTGAGCAACATCTCGAGTGTCCTTGGCGGCTCACTCTTCAACAGCCTTGCGGGCCTCGACGGGGTAACCCTGTTCGATATCTACAGCCTGCTCACCGACGTGGCCGCCAAACCCTCCGATTATGGCTTGGCGAACGTCAGCGACGCCTGCATCGGTGGCGCCTGCAACACCGACGCACAGCTTTTCTGGGATGGTCTGCATCCCACCACCGCGGCCCACCAGATCATTGCCAACGCGGTGTTCCGCACCGTGCCTACGCCGGCCAGCCTAGCCCTGGCGCTGCTTGGCCTGTCGGCCCTGGCCCTGCCCCGCTATCGAAGCTAGAAAAAGCGCAGCCCGCCGGAATCACTTCCGGCGGGCAATCATGGCCAAGGGTACGCCGACAGGCAGCACCTCCGGCAAAAGGGTCAGGCCGCCTTCTTCATCTGCTTCTGGTACAAGAACTCCAGGATGGCACCCCGACACTCGGCAAAGTGCGGGTCGTGGGCCAGCTGCAGGCGGTCGCGGGGCTTGTCCAGCTTGACCTCAAGGATCTCACCGATGGTCGCCGCCGGGCCGTTGGTCATCATCACCACCCGGTCGGACAGCAGCACGGCCTCATCCACGTCGTGGGTCACCATCACCACGGTGGCGCCGGTCTTTTCCATCACTCCGATCAGCTCGTCCTGCAGGGAGGCGCGGGTCAGTGCGTCCAGGGCGCCAAAGGGCTCGTCCATCAGCAGGATCTTGGGCTCCATGGCAAAGGCCCGGGCGATGCCGATGCGCTGCTTCATGCCGCCGGATATCTCGTGGGGCATCTTCTGGGCGGCGTGGGCCATGTGCACCATCTCCAGGGCGTTGGCGGTGCGCTCCTTGAGCTTGTCCTTGCTTTCCTTGCTGCCGAAGACGCGTTCCACGGCCAGGTAGACATTCTCGAAGCAGGTCAGCCAGGGCAGCAGGGAGTGGTTCTGAAACACCACAGCCCGCTCCGGGCCGGGGCCGGCGATCTCGCGACCGTTGCACAGCATCACCCCCGAGGTAGGCAGGGTGAGGCCGGCAATGAGGTTGAGCAGCGTGGATTTGCCGCAGCCAGAGTGGCCGATCAGGGACACGACCTCGCCGCTGCGGATCTGCAGATTGACATCCTGCAAGGCGATGAACCGTCCCTTCTTGGTCTCGAAGCTCATGCCCACGTTTTCGATCTTGACGATTGCATTCATGGTGTCACTCCTTGAGCGGATATCAGGTGTTGCCGTAGCTGAAGCGGCGAGCGATGAAGAGCAGGACCTGTTCGAGCAGCAGGCCGACAATGCCGATCACGAAGATGGCGATGATGATGTGCTCGACCTTGAGGTTGTTCCACTCGTCCCACACCCAGAAACCGATGCCGACGCCACCGGTGAGCATCTCGGCGGCCACGATGACCAGCCAGGCGGTGCCGATGGACAGGCGGATGCCGGTAAGCATGTAGGGCAGCACGGAGGGGAAGAGGATCTTGGTGATGACCTTGAACTCGGACAGGTTGAGCACCCGGGCCACGTTGAGGTAATCCTGCGGCACGCGCTGCACGCCCTGGGCGGTGTTGAGGATCATCGGCCAGATGGAGCAGATGAAGATGGTCCAGGTGGAAGCCGGGTCGGCAGCCTTGAAGACCATCAGGCCGATAGGCAGCCAGGCCAGCGGAGACACCGGGCGCAGGATGCTGATGATCGGCTCCAGCATGCTGTTCATGAAGGCGAAGCGGCCGATGATGAAGCCCAGGGGGATACCTACCAGGGCTGCCACGCCGAAGCCGATGGCCACGCGCTTGAGGGACGACAGGATGTTCCAGCCGATGCCCTGGTCATTCGGGCCGTTCGAATAGAAGGGGTCGGAGAACAGCACCACGGCGGCATCCAGGGTCTTGGCCGGGCTGGGGAAGTCGGCGGACTTCATGGCCACCAGGGCCCACACGCCGATCACCAAGGCAAAGCCCAGCAGGGGCGGCAGCACGGCGCGGATGAAGGCGCTGAAACGCTCGCCGAACGAGACGGACGGTTCGGTGGCGGCAACGGACGCCTTGGCGAGGGGGGCGGCAGCCATTTCGGTCTCCTTGACAGGGGCGGCGTCAGCGTCAGCGTCAGCGTCAGCGTCAGCGTCGGGGCGGACGACCATGAGGCCGGGAGAGAGGGTCGCAGTGTTCATCGTTATCTCCAGAGTGCTGTAGGGAGCAGATTCTCGTCGCGGGGCGGACGCATCCGCCCCTACAGGTCAGGCCTTGATCTTGAAGCTGGCGGCATACTTCTTCGGGTCCTTGCCGTCCCACACCACACCGTCGATCAGCTTGGAGGTGCGGAAGTCGGACTTGGGCACCGGGGCGCCGACGATGCCGGCAGCCTGCTTGTAGAGCTCGGTCTTGTTGATGGCCTTGGCCACCGCCAGGTAGTCCACGTCCTGCTTGAGCAGGCCCCAGCGCTTGTGCTGGGTGAGGAACCACATGCCGTCGGACAGGTAGGGGTAGTTCACCAGGCCGTCGTTGTAGAACTTCATGTAGTTCTTTTCGGACCAGCTCTTGCCCAGGCCGTTTTCGTACTGGCCGATCATGCGGCTGCGGATCACCTCGACGTCGGTGTTCACATAGCTCTTGGCGGCCACGGTCTCGGCGGTCTTGGCGCGGTTGGCGGCGCTGGCGTCGATCCACTTGGAGGCTTCGAGGATGGCGCAGATCATGGCCCGGGCAGTGTTGGGGTACTTGGCGGCAAACTCGGCGGTGGCCCCCAGCACCTTCTCCGGGTGATCGGTCCAGATATCCTGAGTGGTGACGGCAGTGAAGCCGATCCTGTCCACGATGGCACGCTGGTTCCAGGGCTCACCCACGCAGAAGCCGTCCATGTTGCCGACCCGCATGTTGGCGACCATCTGCGGAGGGGGCACGACAATGTTCTTCACGTCCTTGAAGGGGTCGATGCCGTGGGCCGCCAGCCAGTAGTACAACCACATGGCATGGGTTCCGGTGGGGAAAGTCTGGGCGAAGATGTAATCCTTGTCTTTCTTGGCAATCAGCTTGGCCAGGGAGGCGCCATCCACCGCACCCTTGTCTTTAAGGGCGTTCGACAAGGTGATGGCCTGACCGTTGTTGTTGATGGTCATCAGCACGGCCATATCCTTCTTGGGGCCACCGATGCCCAGATGCAGGCCATATACCAGACCGTACAGCACGTGGGCGGCGTGCAGCTCGCCGTTGGCCAGCTTGTCGCGCACGCCAGCCCAGGAGGCTTCCTTGCTGGGGGTGATCTTGATGCCGTACTTTTTGTCGAAGCCCATCACCGAAGCCATCACCACTGACGAACAGTCGGTCAGCGGGATGAAACCGATCTTCACTTCTTCCAGTTCCGGCTTGTCCGAGCCGGCAGCCCATGCGCCGGCAGAGGGGAGCATCGTGCTCATAGCAGCCATACCTCCAAGGGTTGCCCCAGCCTTGAGAAAGCCGCGGCGGGTAAGAATCTTGTCGTCGAAATGCTCGCTCATTGCTCGCCCCTGATCCGTAAATACAAAAAAAGAGGGCGTCACATCACCCCGCTTTGTTCGCGGGAGGATGGACGCCCTTGTCCAAGTCTGATCGCCTGATCAAGCCGAACCGCCGTTGGTCCGACTTCAGTTCAGACATAGCGAGCTCCGTGCCAAAAAACTCAAGCCAATGATTTAAATAGGCTTTCTAAAAAATCAAGGTTTTATACCCCTTTAGGGATAGCACCCGGCAGCGCAAATTACGCACTGCTGCAGTGCAATACGCACCGCTTTGGACCACAGCCCCACCTGTCCACCGGAAAATCCGCTCTACGCAAGGAAATCGGGGCGAAAGTGCCCTCGCACTTCCGCCCCGACTCAAGGCACACCAAGAAAAACATACCTCTTTCAGAGTAAGAGGCTTGCCATATCCACCACATCCCGAGCCACGTCGGCCAGCTTGCGCCCGCGCTCCATGGCCAGCTTGCGCAAGGCGTGGTAGGCCGCCTCCTCATCGAGGCCACGAGCCTTCATCAGCAGGCCCTTGGCCTTATCCACCACGATGCGCTCGGACAGCTTGCGGTTGGCGTCATCCAGTTCGGCGCGCAGAGTCTGGAACTCCTCGAACTGGGCAATCGCTACCTCGACCAACGAATCGAGACGCTCGGCACTTACAGAATCAACCACATAGGACGACACACCGGCCTTCACAGCACGCCGAATCATCTCCGAATCAGTGTCCTGGGAGAACAGCAGTACCGGGCGAGGGCAGTCCCGATTCATGGTGGCCAAGTGCTCCAGGGTGTCACGACTGGGGGAATCGGCCTGGATGAAGATCACATCCGGCTTGGTAGCCAGCACCTGATCCGACAGATCCATGGCACTAGACAGCACAGCGGCCACCTGATGACCGGCAAGAGCGAGGGCCGCACAGACGTCGGCGGCCCGTTCACGGGAGGATTCGACGACAAGGACTCGGAGCATGGCGGCAGGACCGGAAAGACAGATGAGGGGATATAGCAGGAAGCGCGCCAGACCAGCCCGGAAGCCCCCTGCCCTGCTCCCTAGGTCTGGCCGCTTGAGGTCAGTTCGCAGTCGAGGATCAGCACCGACACGTCGTCGGTGGCGGGCTGACCGGCCAGGTGCCGGGTAAGGGCCTGACGCAGATTTCGCAGGCGCTCGGCGCGAGGGCTGGCTGCCAGCACCTTGGCCAGCCCGACCCGACCGAAGGGCACGCGGGCACCATTCTCCGCCTCGGTCAGCCCGTCGGAGCAGAGCACCAGTTGCCCTGCCCCGGACCACTGGAAGTCCTCGCAGTACACACCGGCCTCCGCCGACGGCAGGATGCCCAAGGGCAGCTGACGGGACGTAAAGCTCTGCACGATCTGCCCCGCATCATCCACGAACAGGATGTCCGGTACGCCCCCCACCCACAGCCGCCCGGAGGGCTTGCCGGCATCCAGGCGGACCAGGGCCGAAGCGACGAAGTGCCCCGGTGGCAGCAGGCCGCACAGCATGTCGTTGAGATCGGTGACCAGCACCTCCAGGGAGACATTGCGGGCCGCCCCCCGGTAGAAGGCGCCGAGGGCCGGCAGCACGCTGACCGCCGCGGCCAGGCCGTGGCCGGTGGCGTCGGCAAGCATGGCATACAAGGCACCGTCAGGCGCCCGTGCCACCGCCACCACGTCGCCGGAGAAGTTGCGGGCCGGCATCACGGCATACTGCACGGCCTTGTCGTGGAGCCAGTCGGAGCGGATCTGCCGCTCCATGATGTTCATGGCCAGCTCCTGCTCCCGCTCGGACTCGTCGTGGTAGCGCTGCAGGCGGGCCGCATCGTCGGCCAACTGGCGCTGGATGCGGCGGGTCTCCGAGACATCACGGATGACGCCGATGAACATGCGACGGTTGGGCAGCTGCAGGTCGGACACGCCCAGCTCGATGGGGAAGACGCTGCCGTCCTTGCGCACCGCCTCCATCTCCCGGATCTGCCCGATGATTCGCTTCTGACCAGTTTCGATATAGCGCCGCATGTAGCCGTCGTGGGCATCACGGTCGGGGCTGGGCATGAGCACACGGAGGTTCTGCCCGACCATCTCGGAGGCGGTATAGCCGAAAATCTGGCTGGCCGCCCTGTTCACCGACAGGATATTGCCCTCCACATCGGCAGAGATGATGCCGTCGATCACGCCATTGGCCACCGCCCGCACCTGCTCCAGGGAGCTCGACAGGCGCCGCTGCATGTCCAGCAGGCGACGCAGGGCCTTGAAGCGCGCCGAGAACACCGGGAAGGACAGAGGCTTGGCCAGGTAGTCGTCGGCTCCAATGTCGAGGCCGTGGACGATGTCCCCCTCGCCGCTCAAGGCTGACAGGATGATGATGGGCACCCAGTGGTCGCCGGCGACGGCCCGGATCTGGCGGATCGCCTCGAACCCATCCATGCGCGGCATCATCAGATCCATCAGCACGACATCGGGAAACTCGCGGCGGAAGATGTCCACGGCTTCGATCCCGTCGCTGGCAAACAAGGGAACGCAGTCCAGATGGGCCAGGAAGGCCCCAACGATGGTCCGGTTGGAGGCAATATCGTCGGTGACGAGTACCCGCAGAATTTTTTCAGCCATCACGGGGCTCCCGCAAGGTGATGCGGACAGCAGCAGACATCCCTGGATTCGAGGCTGGCACGCGGCGGATCATGAGCGCCGCTCCGGCTTGGGAACCGTCACCACCACCTGATTGCCCGGCGGCAGATAGGTGAGACTGGCGAAGGACAGCTGTCGGGAAAGGGCGATGCCACGGCCATTGGGGGCAAAGGCCCGCTCCGGGTCGAAATCCAGAAAACGGCGCCAATCGAAACCCGGCCCGTCGTCACGGATCTCGAAGATCCAGCGTGTTTCATCCCCCCACACCCGCAAGCGTACGCTCTTGCTCCGGTTGGCATCGAGGCTCAGGCGACGGGCCACCTCCTCCTCCCAGCGATCAGCCTCCCGCAGGCGGCTCTTCTCGGCAAAATCGATACCCAGATTACCGTGCTCGACCCCATTTACCAGCAGTTCGGACAGCCCCATGGCCAGCGTTTCCGGCTGAGCACCGAGCAGGGCCACGAAGGACGCCAGGGTGCGTGCTTCTTCCAGGGTACGGATGGAGAAGGAGCCCTCAGTCAGGCAGGCCAGGGCGTATTCGTGATCGGCCAGGCTGGCCTTGAGCTCCCGGCGCACACGCATGTCGTCGAGCGCCGAGCGGATGATGGTCTGCAGGGCCTCGCCTTCGAAAGGCTTGGTGAGATAGTAGAACGCGCCGGCGGCAAGGCCCTCGCGTACCTGCTCGGGAGACGTGGCCGCCGTCTGCATGATCACCGGAATGGAACCGAGGCGCTCGTCGGCCTTGATCTTGCGGAGCAGCATGATGCCGTCCATGCCCGGCATCATGCGATCCAGGAGCACCAGATCGAAGGCACTGTCGGGCTGACTCAGCTCCGCCCAGGCACCCTCTCCCGACTCCACCATCACCAGGTCAAAGTCCATCTCGTCCAGGTACTCGGCGACGATGTCCAGGTTGAAGGGTTCGTCATCAACGACCAGTATGCGTGCCTTGCTCATCTAGTTTTCCTTGTGTTCAACAGCCGTCGGGAGGGCACGTAGCTGCGCCTCCCCCAAGGGCAAGATAACGGTGAACTCGGCCCCGCCGGCAGCGTTGCCGCAGGCCTGGATGCAGCCCTTGTGGGCAGCGACGATTTCCTGGCAGATGGCCAGCCCGAGGCCTGTCCCCCCCGCTCCGGTGCGGGTCCGGCTGCTCTGCACAAACTTGTCGAAAACGACGTCCAGCTCGCCGGGCGGGATACCGACGCCCTCGTCGGACACGCTGAAAGCCACCCCCGCCAACCCGTCTGGCAGACTGGCGTGCGTCAGGCGAATGTGAATACCCTTGCCCTCGGGAGTGAACTTCGAGGCATTCGACAACAGATTGCGCACCACTTGGCCGATGCGTGCAGCGTCCCCGGTCGGGTCGGGAATACCCTCCTCCACCTCGAAGCTCAGCCGCTGACGGCGAGACTGGAAGAGCGCATCGAACTCACTCAGCGCATCGCCGATCACCTGCTCAAGGCACACGGGCGCGAGGTTGAGAACCATGTGCCCGGCCTCCAGCTTGGAGAGGTCGAGAAGATCGTTGAGCAGCGTCAGCAGGCGCTCACCGCTGACCCGGATGCGGTGAAAGTAGCTGCGCAGCTTTTCGTGCCCCACCTGGGCCACCCGGGTTTCGCCAAGCCGGGCGTAGCTGAGCACGCCGTGCATGGGGGTACGCAGCTCGTGGGACATGTTGGCCAGGAAAACCGACTTGGCCTCGTTAGCCGCCTCCGCCGCCTCCTTGGCCAATTGCAGATCGTGAGTACGGCCGGCCACCAGGGACGAGAGATTGAGGTTGTGGTCGAGGATCTGGTTTTCCCGCGCTTTAGCTTCATCGATGTCCGAATGGGTACCGATCATGCGCAGGGGGCGCCCGTCCGGGTCGCGCTCCACCACCAGGCCCCGGGCCCGGATCCACTTGTAGCTACCGTCCTTGCAGCACAACCGGACTTCATGGGTGAACAAGGGTGTCTCGCCCTTCAGATGGGCTCGCTGGGCGGCCACCACCGAGCCCAGATCGTCCGGATGAATCCTGGCCGACCACCCATCCACCGTATCGGGGATCTCGCCAAGGTCGTAGCCCAACATGGTGATCCAACGCGGTGATCGATAGACGTGCCCGGTGCGGATGTTCCAGTCCCACACCCCATCGCCCGCGCCATCAAGGGCAAACTGCCAGCGCGCCTCACTCTCCTGCAAGGCCAGCTCAGCGACCCGTCTTTCAGTCACATCGCGAATCACCGCCAGACTGCCTCCGGTGCTGACGGCCTGGAAGCGTGCCTCGAAGTGCCTCTCGCGTCCCCCCCGCCGCGATGCGTACTCAATCCGCTGCAGGCAGCCGCTGCGGGTAGCGGCGAGGGCTGCCGTAGCAAAACGCCGAGCCATGTCTGGAGACAGGGCGCCATCGAGGCGGCGCCCCAGGAAGTCATCCGGAGGCATGGACAGGGCATCATCCGAGGGCGCGTGATAGCGCACGATGCGCATTTCCCCATCGAGTTGGAACAGCATGTCGGGAATGGCCGCGATCAGCGACTCATTGGTGGCGTGGGCCTCCTGGATCGCCTGCTGCTCGGCTTTCCGGGCCGACACGTCCTCAACGATCACCCACCGGGCCGCATCGCGTCCTCCCACCATGGTCGTCGTCACCACCACCGAAATCCGGTGCCCCAGCTTGTGTATGAATTCCGTCTCGTAGGACCGCGTGGGTGCGCCGAGGCAAGCATCCACCACCGCCCGCGCGTCCCGACCGGCGAACTCAGATGGATGCAGGGTCGGGCAGTCTGCGCCGCACAGCTCGTCCTCACTGTAGCCGGTAATACGGCAGAAGGCGGCGTTGGCTTGGCGGTAGCGACCAGAGGTGTCCACCAGAGCCATGCCCAGGGAGGCATGGCGGTACAGGGTGTCGAGCTTGGCGTGGGAGTCGATGACCTCCTGCTGGGCACGCCGCAGCTGGGTGACGTCAGAGGCGGCCCCGGCTGTGCGCAGCGGGCGCCCCTCGACGGAAAACTCCGTCTTTCCAGCCAGCTGGAACCAACCCTGACTACCGTCGATCCGGCGGATAGGGACCACGCAGTGCAGGGGGCCTTGCCCCGTCGCATGCAGGCGATAGGCTGCCAGGAACTCATGCCGGGCCGGGCGGCTCATGGAGCGCAGAATGCCCCGCAGATGGCGGGGCAGCGCCCCTTTCGGATAACCCAGCAGGCGATCGCAGCGGGGAGACAGGAAGAGCTGCGAACGCCCCGCCTGCCATTCCCAAATGCCCTCGTCGGTCGCCGACACGGCGAGTTCGCAGCGGTTCTCGCTGGCGCGCAGCTCTCCGGTCATGCGTTCGGCAATGGCCAGGGCGCGCTTCTGCTGGTCGGCAAGGCTCGCCACCAGGAAGGCCAGAAGCACACTGATAGCGAGCCCTCCGAGGCCGGCCACGGTAGACGAGGCCACCTCACCGGGTACGGGAGCCGTCATGGTCACATCCCACACCCGATCACCAAAATGCAGGTGGCGAACCAGGCGAAGCCCACCCGCCACCGGCAGGTCAAAAGCATAGAGATCCTGGGTAGGGGTCGCACTGGCGTCCACAACGCGCAGCCCGTAACCCGAGATGGCCGACTGCCGCAGCGCGTCAAACATCTGGATCACATTGATGCCGATCACCAGCACCCCCTCGGGCCCGAGATCCGGGGCCAGATCGTCCACCGGCTGGGCCGCACGATAGACCAGCACACCATTGATCTGCCTGCCCTTATCGGTCAGCACCAGCGACACTGGCGGGCTCATGGCCATCTTGCTGGAGCGGATCGCCGTCTCCATGGTCTTTCGGCGGGAGGGCTCGCCAAAGCCATCAAAACCGATGACCCCCGCGCTGTTGGCATTCAGAGGCCAGAAGTAGCTGATGGGATAGACATGGGGGCCCCGCGCCGGATCGGGTGCCGGATGAATGTGGACGGGGCGACCATAGCTGGCACTCAACAGGGCCTCGATGGCCTCTGCCCGCTCCACCTCGACCCGTCGGGCCAGGCCGATGCCGGCCACTTCGGGTACGGCCTCGGCAGGCTTCAGGCCAGAGATGTAAGCCTCAAACTCACGACGCTCGACCATGTGCTGGGCATCAAACAACCCCGCCAACCCCCGCAGGATCAGGTCGATCCTGGAGAGGCGGTCGGCCAGCTGCTGCTCCATGCGATCAGCCGCAGCCTGATGCACGGCCTGGGCCAGCTGCCCCTCATGTTCATGCAGCCGGTACCAACTCAGGGCAGTGATCACCACTCCAACCACCAGAACCGCCCCGAACCACTGGCGGCGCCCGCCCGGCAGACTGCCCGACAGCGAGAGGTCGAATCTCCGGGAGAAGGACTTGCGCGTGCTCATCACCCGGGGGTGAACGGCGCGCGCCAACGAAGCTTGAGGGGGTGTGACGCCTTCCGCCCCTCAAAGCACAAGGATCACCCGCAGGCCGGGCCGTCCTTGACGCCGAAACGGCGCAGTATGTTCTCCAGCGGGCAGAAACGGGTGAATCCGCTCTGCAGCAGATTGGCCCCCACAAAGGCGGTGAACCACAGGAAGTTGCTGCTCACGAAGAGCGGACTACCCTCCACTCCGAGGGCCAGGGAGATAAGCACGAAAGAACCGGCAAAGACCCGGACGAACTGATTGACACTGAGACTCATGAGGATTCTCCCGGAAGGGCGGCAACACGCTTGTGCATGGCCGCAAAGTAAAGAACGGGGATGACCACCAGGGTCAACAGGGTGGACACCAGCACGCCAAAGATCAGGCTGATGGCCAGCCCGTTGAAAATCGGATCATCGAGAATGAACACGGCCCCGATCATCGCCGCCAGCCCGGTCAGGCCGATGGGCTTGGCGCGCACCGCCGCTGCATGGATGGTGGCCTCGGCCAGGGACGTGCCTGCCCGCACCTGCTGGTCGATGAAGTCCACCAGCAGGATGGAGTTGCGCACGATGATGCCCGCCAGGGCGATCATGCCGATCATGCTGGTGGCCGTGAACTGACTGCCCAGCAGCGCATGACCCGGCATCACCCCGATGATCGTAAGGGGAATCGGCGTCATGATGATCAGCGGCACCAGGTAGCTGCGGAACTGGGCCACCACCAGCACATAGATCAACACCAGACCCACCGCATAGGCAGCCCCCATGTCGCGAAAGGTCTCGTAGGTAATCTGCCACTCACCATCCCATTTGATGGCATAGCCCGCGTAGAGGTCGTCGGGCTGGTGGATGAACCACTCGTCCAGGGTGCCGGCCAGGCGCGGGCCCACCAGGGGCATGTCCTTGAGGCGGCTGCGGATGTCGAACATGCCGTAGAGGGGCGAATCCAGCTTGCCACCCATGTCACCGGTCACATACACCACCGGCAGCAGGTCCTTGTGGTAGATCACCTGCTCGCGGGTGGCAGGCAGCACCTCCACCAGCTCCGACACCGGCACCAAGGTGCCGGCCGCCTCGGGGGTGCGGGCGCGCACCTTCATCTGCAGGATCTGGCCGACCGATGAAAGCTGCTCCGGCGGCAGGCTCAGACGCACCGGGATCTCGTATTTGTTGTCGCCCCCATGCACGGGGGTCACGTTTTCACCTCCCAACCCCAGGCGCATCACCTCGACGATGTCAGCCTGGGCCACACCAAGCCGGGCAGCCTTGGCCTGATTGACCCGCAGCACCAGCTTTGGGGCCTCCTCGTCAACCGTATCATCCACACCGACGATATCCGGGGTGGCCTCGAAGGCCTCACGAACCTGCCGCGCCACGGCCACCTGGCCGGCGTAGTCAGGGCCGTATACCTCGGCCACGATGGGCGAAAGCACCGGCGGACCCGGCGGCACTTCCACCACCTTGGCATTGCCGCCGTGCTTCTTCGCGATGGCCGCTACGGTGTCGCGTATGCCCACCGCCACCTCATGGCTCTTGCGACTGCGCTGGTGCTTGTCCACCAGGTTCACCTGGATGTCGCCCATCTCGGGCAGAGCGCGCAAGTAGTATTGGCGCACCAGGCCGTTGAAGTTGATGGGGGCAGCAGTGCCGGCGTAGGTCTGGTAATCGGTCACCTCGTCCACCTGGGCCACGGCCTCGCTAATCTCCCGCAGCACTTCGGCCGTGGTCTCCACCGGAGTACCGACCGGCATGTCCAGCACCACCTGGAATTCGCTCTTGTTGTCGAAGGGCAGCATCTTGAGCACCACCAACTGCACCACCGCCAAGGACACCGACAGCCCCATGGCCAGTACCACCCCGAGCCACAGTTTGGCCCGGGCCCGCCCGCCCCTCTCGGGGTCGAGCAGCGGTGTCATGATCAGGCGGAAGAGCCTTTCGAGGCGCGCCGTGAGCCGGTCGGGCACCTGTTCAGTAGGTACATGACCAGCCCCACCCTTTATCAAACTACCCGCCAGCCAGGGAGTCACCACGAAGGCCACCGCGAGGGAGATGAACATGCCCATGGACGAGTTGATGGGGATGGGGCTCATGTAGGGGCCCATCAGGCCGCTCACGAAGGCCATCGGCAGGAGGGCCGCGATTACCGTGAAGGTGGCCAGAATGGTCGGCCCACCCACCTCGTCCACCGCCCGGGGGATCAGCTCCCACAGGGGTTTGCCAGGCTCCAGGGTCTGCCAGCGGTGGATGTTCTCCACCACCACGATGGCGTCGTCCACCAGGATGCCGATGGAGAAGATCAGAGCGAACAGGCTGACCCGGTTGAGGGTGAAGCCCCAGGCCCAGGAGGCAAACAGGGTTGCCGCCAGGGTCAGGGTCACCGCCGCACCGACGATCACCGCCTCGCGCCGGCCCAGGGCCAGCAGTACCAGCAGCACCACCGCCGAGGTGGCAAACACCAGCTTGCCGATCAGCTTGTCGGCCTTCTCGGTGGCGGTGGCGCCGTAGTTGCGCGTCACGCTCACCTCAACGCCCTCGGGCACCACGCTGCCCTTCAGCGCATCCATGCGCCGGATCACGCCATTGGCCACGTCGGCGGCATTCTCTCCCGGCTTCTTGGAGATGGAGAGGGTCACCGCCGGAAAGCGCTCGCCGGCAGCCTCGGCACCGACCGAGCCCTTGCCAAGCCCGTGCCAGACAAAGCGAGAGGGCTGATCGGGGCCGTCCACCACCCGGGCCACGTCAGCCACCGTCACCGGCTTGCCACCGGAAACGCCCACCACCAGCCGGCGCACGTCGTCGGCGCTGGCGATGTAAGTTCCCGTCTGCACCAGCACCTCCTGACCGGAAGCCGTCAGAGTGCCACTCGGCTGGGATGCGTTGGCGAGCAGCAGCGCGCCTTTGAGATCCTGAGGAGTCACACCGAAACCGTTCATCCGGCCTGGGTCCATCAACACCCGCAGCACATGACCGGGGCCGCCGATGGTGCTCACATCGCGGGTGCCGCGCACGCGCTTGAGCTCCACCTCCACAGCCCGACCAACCTGTTGCAACTCGAAAGCCGAGCGTGCCGGATCACGGGTCCACAGGGTGAGAGCCACGATAGGCACGTCGTCGATGCCCTTCGGTTTGATGATGGGCTCGCCCACCCCGAGCTGGGGTGAGATCCAGTCCTGGTGGCTATGAATGGTGTCGTAAAGGCGCACCAGGGCGTCCTGGTTCTTTACCCCAACCTTGAACTGCACGGTGATGACGGCCATGCCCGGGCGGGACACGGAATACACGTGATCCATGCCCGCGATGCGCGACAGCACCTGCTCGGCGGGACGGGCCACCAGAGCCTCCACGTCCTTGGCCGAGGCTCCTGGGAAGGCCACCATGACATCAGCCATGGTGACATCGATCTGAGGCTCCTCCTCCTTCGGCGTGATCAGCGTGGCAAACACGCCGAGCAGCACCAGCACCAGGGCCAGCAGAGGGGTGAGCGCGTTGCGCTGGAACAGCGCCGCGATACGTCCGGAAATGCCCATGATTCAGCGCTTCTTACGCAACAGGCCGGCGCGTACCGGGTCCAGGGCGATCGTTTCGGCCCCCGACAGTCCGGCCAGCACCTCGATGGCGCCATCGGCCAGCACGCTGCCGACACGCACCTGGCGGAGGCTGAAGCCACCCTTGCCATCCGCGACGTACACACCGGTCACCTCGCCACGGCGCAACAACGCTGCCGCCGGCACGGACAGGCTGGAGGGGGCCTCGCCCCCGGTCAGGAAATGTACCCGGGCCGCCATGCCCGGCACCACGCCAGTGGCATCCATCGGCAGATTGACGCGGACGCGGGCCGTATGGGTGCGTGGATCGGCCGAGGGCAGCACGGTGATCGCGCCCCCATCAAAGCCGCGCCCACTCTCGGGGAACTCAATTCTGGCCCGCAGACCGGGCTTGCCCAGATCGGCTAGCCGCGACTGCGGTACGTCAGCCACTGCACGCAGGCCGCCGGGCTCATGGATGATCAGCAGGGGCCGACCGGGCTGAGCCATTTCGCCCACTTCGGCCAGGCGCTGGGCAACCACGCCGGACAGAGGCGCCGTCACCATCGCAAAACCCCGCGTGGCATCCACCTGAGCACGCCCCGCCTCGGCAGCCTTGTGCTGAGCCGCTGCCGTATCGAAGGCGGCCTGGGCCTGGTCCACCGCACTGGCACTGACGAAGTTGCGTGCCTTCAGGCTGCGTGCCCGCTCTAGGGCCAGCCGGGCATCCTCCATGCGGGCCCGCGCCGCAGCCACGTTTGCGCCGGCCGCAGCCAGAGCCTGATCGGCCTCGCGGGTATCTATGCGCATCAGCACGTCGCCCTGGCGTACCCGAGCCCCTGCATCGACCCGGGTTTCGAGCACCCGCCCCTGCACCTGGGCGGCCACGGTCGCCTGGCGGACGGCCTCGATGGTGGCCTCGGCCGCGTAAGTCCGAGCCTGGGCCTGGGGACGAAGCTGGAAGGTGGGAACAGGGCCGCGCGCCTCGTCGGCGAAGACCAGTGGAGATAATGACAGGAGGGCGCCCAAAAGAAGCGCACTGGCAGCGGAAACAGGGTATCGACACATAATATAAGAATACACTTATATTATGTGTCGTCAAGGCAGGGCTACAGATCAAAAGAACCTTGGCCCCGATCGCTCAAGCGGAGGAAATCTCCCTGGCCCGAATCCAACGAGGAAGCTCAGACGCCAACCGCAAACGCCGCCATAGCCCGGACCACACCTTCATCCTCCCCCACGGCAACGCTCAGAGCGATGTCGCAGCCGGGGTGCCGTGCCCGCACCTCCTCAATCAGGGCGGGTACATCCCGTTTAAGGTGCCCACCCTGAGCCAGAAACAGCGGCACCACCCGCAGTTGCCGGGCACCCGACGCGGCCGCGGCCTCCACCGCCTCCGCCAGGCTGGGTTCCATCAATTCCAGAAAAGCCACACTGACCGCTACATCCGGCCGCAGGCGCTGCACTTCCGCAGCAACCCGCCGGGCCGGGCCGGCCCACTCCGGATCCCGCGCCCCATGGGCAAACAGCACGATGGCTTGTTGCGACATTCCGTTCTCCCTGATTTACGCGCCCGGGCGACAGAGCCCCAGCTCCACACCACCATCCCCCCATCCAGAAAGGGAGAGGCCCCCCGGACCAATTTGCACTAAGCTGCGCAGGATCCTAATCCGGGCCATGAATGGCCCACGACCCGCTCAACCTGCCTTTACCTGCTTCCTGCCCGCATGTGTGAAATAGTCCCCTCCCGCCCGCAATTAGTTCGTTCCGCTCTACTGTACCTCGCCAGTGCAGCACTCTTTCCTGCGCTCGTCAGCGCCCAGGTCCGCCCGGCCGCGGTGCCCGGCGGCGTCGTTGCGCTCACAGTGGCACCGGCCGGCGCCCCCCGCCCAGTGGTACGTTTTGGCGGCAAACCGGTGCTCCTGCAACAGGGCCCGGAAGGCTGGCAAGCCCTGGTCGGCCTTCCCCTCGACACCCCGCTGGGCGAGCAGGTCGTCGAGATCGGCCCCGAAGGTCGGCGCCTGCCCTTCCAAGTCGGCCCCAAGGCCTACCCCGAACAGCGCCTGACCCTGAAGAACCCGAAAATGGTCAGCCCCGACCAGGAAGACCTGGACCGCATCGCCGCCGAAAAGGAGCGCCAGATCCAGGTCCGCAGCCAGTTCCGTGATGTGCCGGTGGCCCGCACCGATCTCGATCTGCCCACCAGCGGGCGCCTGTCCAGCCGCTTCGGCCTACGCCGGGTGTTCAATGGCGAACCCCGCGCCCCTCACACCGGCCTCGACGTAGCGGCGCCCACCGGCGCCCCCATCCGCGCACCCGCAGACGGCGTGGTGAGCCTGGTGGACGACCTATACTTCAACGGAAAAACCGTGTTCGTGGATCATGGTCAAGGCTTCGTGAGCATGGTCTGCCACCTCAGCCAAGCCCGGGTTGAAGTGGGCCAGAAGGTGCGTCGAGGCGAGCTCGTCGGTCTCGTCGGCAATACCGGCCGGGCCACTGGCCCGCACCTGCACTGGAGCGTCTATCTCAACGGGGCGGCCGTCGACCCGGCCCTCTTCATCGGGTCGATACCCGACCCAAAGCCAGCCCGTTGATCACCCGGGCCGCGGCAAACATGCCCACACAGGCCGTCACCGTAACCACCGAGCCGAAGCCAGCACAGTTGAGGCCGGCCGGACCCGGCATAGAGGTAACGCCTGCCGCAACATCGCAGGCAGCCTCAAGGGCCGGATAGCGGAGGGGCTCAGTGGAAAACACCGCCTCCACGCCGAACTTCTTCTTCGGATCACGGGTAAAGCCGTGGCCCCTGCGCAATTGCCCCCGCACCTTGGCGAGCAGAGGGTCCTGGAGGGTCCGGGCCAGGTCATCCACGCGGATCTGCGTCGGGTCGATCTGCCCACCCGCTGCCCCGCAGGTAACCAAGGGCAGGCCCCTCTCCCGGGCCACAGCGATCATCGCCACCTTCACGCGCACGGCATCGATGGCGTCCACCACGTAATCAAACCCCCCCGCCAGCAGCTGCGCAGCGTTATCCACGGTCACAAAGTCATCCACTACCGCCACCCGGCAGGCCAGGCTGTAGCCGGCGATGCGTTCGCGCATGGCCTCCACCTTGGCCTGCCCCAGTGTGGCATCAGCGGCATGGATCTGCCGGTTGATGTTGGACTCGGCAACGTGGTCCAGGTCGATCAGGGTCAGGCGGCCGACACCGGTACGAGCCAGTGCCTCCGCAGCCCATGACCCTACCCCACCAATGCCCACAACGCACACATGCGCCCCAGCCAGCCGAGCCCGCCCGGCATCCCCATACAACCGGGCAATGCCGCCAAAGCGGCGGGATTCATCGGCAAGGTTCAGATCGGCGGTATCCATAGCGGTGCGGCATCAGTCGAGGCACGCAAATATACCCGAGCAGGCGATAATCTCGTCCATTCGATCGCTTCCCCCTCGCCATGGCTCGCTACCCGCACATTCTCTTCGACCTCGACGGTACCCTCATTGACTCCGCCCCGGCCATCCTCGCCAGCTTCCGTGACGCCTTTACCCATACCGGCATCACGCCGGTACGCAGCATCGACGAAACCATCATCGGCCCACCGCTACTGGAGACCCTGAGGCTCCTTTCGGGCAGCGATGACGCGGCCCTGACCAGCCGCCTCGCCGACGCCTTCAAGGCCAGCTACGACACCGAGGGCTACAAGGCCACTGCCGCCTATGCCGGAGTCGGCACCTTACTCGCCAACCTCGCGGGTGCCGGCCTGAGCCTGTCCATCGCCACCAACAAGCGCATCCACCCCACCCGCTTGATCCTCGAACATCTCGGCTGGCACGCCCTTTTCGCCCACGTCTACGCCCTTGATCTGTTTGCACCACGCCTGCCCGACAAGGCCGCGATGATTGGCCGCCTGCTGACCGACCAGGCTATCCCCAGAGAAAAAGCCATCTACATCGGCGACCGCAGCGAAGACGGCGAGTCCGCCGACGCCAACGGCCTGCCCTTCATCGCCGTTACATGGGGCTACGGCAGCATCCAACCCGCCCAGATCTCCGCCCACTGGCACCACGCAGCCTCACCCGAGGCCCTGGGTCAGGCATTGCTGGCAGGCTGAGCAAGCGCATTCAGATTCCATCGAAAGTAAGCGTCCGCCCAATGCCGTCTTCCGTTCGGTGTAGTCGTCGCGGAGGATCAACGCCTTGGAGTGGGCACGCAACTGTGTGCCCACAATGGATTTCATGGACACAAATTTGGATCAACGCCCGCGGGGGCTTCCAGGAGTGTTGGATTGTTTTAAAAGCACAAACCCCCTGTC
>NZ_JAQVCN010000015.1 GCF_028689785.1 Zoogloea sp.
GCTCTACATGCCCGAGCTCAAGCACCGCATCATCATGCTGCTGTCGTCCAAGAAGCCGTCCGACCTGGCCACCTCGGAAGGCCGCGGAGAGCTCGCCGACGAGATCAAGGAAGAAGCCAACGACGTACTCGGCTACGCCCCCAACCCGAAGAAGAAAAACAAGCGCAGTCGCCCGGAAGACGACGGGCCGGTGCTTGCCGTGCTGTTCAACCAGTTCATCGTGCAATAACGGGGTTTAGCCATGGCCCAGGACTTTCTCTCCCAGGAAGAGGTGGATGCCCTGCTAAAGGGCGTCACCGGGGAGAGTGACGACACAGAACACGCGGAGGAGAGCTCCAGCGGTGTCCGGGACTACAACCTGGCCACCCAGGAACGCATCGTGCGTGGGCGCATGCCCACCATGGAGCTCATCAACGAGCGCTTCGCCCGCTATCTGCGCATCGGCATGTTCAACTACATGCACCGCAACGTCGAAGTCTCGGTGGGGCCCATCAAGGTTCAAAAGTTCAGTGAGTTCGTGCGCAACCTGGTTGTGCCCACCAACCTCAATCTGTTCATAGCCAAGCCCCTGCGCGGCACCGGCCTCGTCGTTCTCGACCCGAACCTGGTGTTCCTGGTGGTGGACAACCTGTTCGGTGGCGACGGCCGCTTCCACACCCGGGTTGAAGGCCGCGACTTCACCCCCACCGAACAACGCATCATCCAGGGCCTGCTGAAAGTCACTTTCGACGAATACGCCAAGGCCTGGGCACCGGTGCAGAAGCTGGAGTTCGAGTACGTCCGCTCGGAAATGAACCCTCAGTTCGCCAACATTGCCACGCCCAGCGAGATCGTGGTGGCGGCTTCGTTCACGCTGGAGTTCGGCGGCTCCCAGGCGGAGATGCACTTCTGCTTCCCCTACTCGATGCTGGAGCCGATCCGCGAGACGCTCTACTCGACCATGCAAAGCGACCACATCACCCAGGACAACCGCTGGGTAAACATGATGGGCAAGCAGTTGCAGACGGCCGAGGTCACCGTGGTGGCCCGTCTGGGCACAGCCAAGGCCACCCTGCGGGATATCGTTCACATGAAGCCCGGCGACGTGATTCCCCTCAACATCCCGGAAACCGTTCAGGCGGAAGTGGACGGCATACCGTTCATGGAATGCCACTACGGCGTACAACGCGGTCAATACGCCCTCAAGGTCGAACGCTTCCTGGCCCAGGAAGAAGAAACCGCGGCCAAGGGCTAGGAGCACACCATGTCAGAAACCGACATCCCCGACGAAAACCAGATCAGCGACGACGACTGGGCTGCAGCCATGCAGGAGCAGGCAGCAGCAGAAGGGCTCACCGACCCGGCCGAGCCAACAGAGGACGACGGCTCCCCCTACCAGGCCAAGCCCGCCAGCCAGCTCTTTCCCGACTTCGGCCAGGCCGGGACCAAGGGCGGGTCGATCAATGACTACGACATGATCCTGGACATCCCGGTGCAACTTACCGTGGAACTGGGACGCACCAAGATCGCCATCCGCAACCTGCTGCAACTGGCCCATGGATCAGTGGTGGAACTCGATGGCCTGGCTGGCGAGCCAATGGATGTGCTGGTAAATGGCACCCTGATCGCCCAGGGCGAAGTGGTGGTGGTGAACGACAAGTTCGGGATCCGCCTGACCGACATCATCACGCCGGCCGAACGCATCCGCAAGCTCCGCAGCTGACCTGCCCCAACCGGGTTGCAGCAGACGTCCGCCCTCAACGTACAGGCGCCGCCTCGCCAGCCCTCGGGCGCATCAGCACCGAGCGGATCGGCCGCCGGTCAGGGGCATTGGCCCGATGCAGCAACCAGCGCTCCCCGAGAATCTGCAAGGCCCGCTGACGCTTGGCCTCGTAGGCGTTATCGGAAGCTGACTCCCCAAGCTTGTCTTCAGACGCGCCAGCCACCGGCTGGATGTCACGATGCCACAGCAACATGATCACACCTCCTGAACCCAACACCAGCTTTGATTGATAGCACACCGGGCAGTTCATCGACAACAGGCGCAAAGCACAAAAATATGCCCCTTTTGCACGCCTAATCGCCCCATACCCGGACGGATTTCACGGATAAGCTGGCGGCAGACTCCCCACGCTTCCCGAACCCCATGCACTTCCCGCCTCCAGCTGCAGGCCTGCTTTTCCTGACCGGCTCCGTCATTGCCGCGGACGGCGGCACCTTCGATGCCACCGGAAGTGTTGTCCAGATGCTGCTCGGGCTAGGCCTGGTAATCGGCCTTCTCTACGCCAGCCTGCATGCGCTGCGCCGGATCGGCGGGGGCAACGCTCAGGGGGCGGCCCTGCTGAAGGTGCGCGGCGCAGCAGCAGTCGGCCCCCGAGAGCGGGTCGTACTGGTGGAGGTGGGCGAAAAAATCCTCGTCCTCGGGGTCTCTCCCGGGCGGGTGAATACCCTTCACACCCTCGACACGGTGGATCTCCCCTCCTCTGGCAACAACGCCTCCCAGCTTGGCGGCAAGGATTTCCAGACCTGGCTCAAGCAGACCCTCGAACGCCGCCCCCGATGAAACACCTCATGCCCCTGCTCCGGCGCCTTGCCCCGTTGCTCCTGCTGGCTCCCCTGCCCGTACTCGCCCAGGCCATGCCAGCCCTCACCACCACTCCCACAGGGGGGGGTGGCACCCAGTACAGCCTGTCCATCCAGACCCTGCTGCTGCTCACGTCCCTGAGCTTCCTGCCGGCCCTGGTGCTGATGACGACCAGTTTCACCCGAATCATCATCGTCATGTCCCTGCTCCGCCACGCCATGGGCACCCAGACCTCGCCGCCCAACCAGATCATCGTCGGCCTGTCCCTGTTTCTCACCTTCTTCATCATGTCGCCGGTACTCGACAAGGTCTACACCGAAGCCTGGCAACCCCTGTCGGAGAACCGCATCACCTTCAATGAAGCCCTCGACCGGGCCACCGTGCCGGTCAAGGCCTTCATGCTCAAGCAGGTCCGCGAACCCGACCTCAATCTGTTCTCCAAGCTCGCCAAGACACCCCGGGTAGACAAAGCCGAAGATCTGCCCATGCGGGTGGTGATTCCCGCCTTTGTCACCTCGGAGCTGAAAACCGCTTTCCAGATCGGCTTCATCGTCTTCATCCCCTTCCTGATCATCGACATGGTCGTCGCCTCGGTGCTGATGTCCATGGGCATGATGATGATGAGCCCGGCCATCGTCGCCCTCCCCTTCAAGATCATGCTCTTCGTGTTGGTGGATGGCTGGAATCTGCTGATCGCTTCCCTTGTGCAGAGTTTCGGATAGGAGCGCCCCGTGACCCCCACCACCGTCATTGACCTGGGTCGTCAGGCCCTGGAACTCACCCTGCTCGTCTCGGCCCCGCTGTTCATCGCGGCCCTCGCCACCGGTCTGATCATCTCCATCTTCCAGGCCGCCACCCAGATCAATGAGCAGACCCTCTCCTTCGTTCCCAAGCTGATCGCCACCTTCATCACCCTGGTGCTGGCCGGGCCATGGATGATCACCATGATGACCGACTTCATCCGACGCCTCTTCGAGAACATCCCTGCCATGATCGGCTGACCCTGGCCAGCCCATGCTCACCGTCACCGCGGCACAGCTCGACGCCTGGCTGGCGCTTTTCGCGTTTCCCCTGGCCCGGGTTCTCGGACTGATCACCGCGGCACCCGTGTTCGGCAATAACGCCCTGCCCAGACGCATCAAGCTGGTGGTGGGGCTGGCCGTGGGCATCGGCATCGCACCGGCCTTCCCCGTTGCGGCCAACGTCTCCCTGGACTCCTGGGCCGGGCTGCTCATCCTCCTGGAGCAGACCCTGATCGGCATCGCCATGGGCTTGGCCATGCGCGTGGTGTTTGCAGCACTCGACCTGATGGGCGAACTCATCAGCCTGCAGATGGGCCTCTCCTTTGCCACTTTCTTCGACCCCATGGCTGGTGGCCAGACAGCGGTCGTGGCCGAACTCCTGGCCCTACTGGCGACCCTCGTTTTCCTGTCCCTGAATGGTCATCTGGTGATGCTCGACACCCTGGCCCGGAGCTTCGAATGGCTGCCGATCGGCAGCGGCGATCTGCACAAGGAGGGCTGGATGGTGCTGGTCCGCTCGGGAAGCACGATCTTCGCCTCCGGCCTGCTGATGGCCCTGCCGGTGGTCACTGCCCTGCTCATCACCAACATCGCCCTGGGCATCCTGACTCGCGCTGCACCGCAACTGAACCTGTTCGCCATCGGTTTCCCCATCACCATGACAGTCGGCTTCGTCGTTCTGCTGCTCGCGCTCGGGCACCTGGCGCCCCTGCTGCAACGCTTCTACGACATGGGATTCGACACCATGGCGAGCATCCTCCGCACCCTTCATCAGGCCGCCCCCGGGCTGCAATGAGCGCCCTGCCCATTGCAGCGCTGCTCGCCGTCACCGTAGTCGCCCTCATCGCGCTTGTCCTCGGCTGGCGCCAGCTGGGTGCGGCCCGGCGTTCCATGGCCGACCTGACCGCAGCACTGCAGGCCGAGCAGGCGCGCCGCAGCAGCGCCGAGGACACCCTCGACGCTGCGCACGAACGCTTCTCCGCAGCCTTCCACTGCAGTCCCGACTACATCACCATCAGCCGCCTCTCAGATGGCGCCATCCTTGATGTCAACCAGGCCTTCGTCCAGCTTGTCGGCTGGTCGCGGGAAGAGTCCATCGGCACCACCTCCCTGGACCTCGGCCTATGGCCGGTCCCCGAAGAACGGATGGCCGTGGTGGAGCGAGTCAGCCAGTACGGCGCCCTGCGCAATTTTCCCTGCACCATCGGCACCCGCGGAGGCCTGCGGAAGCACTGTCTGCTTAATGCCTCCACCGTGGAGATCGAGGGCCAGACCTGCCTCATTGCCATCGTCCGGGACATCTCCGAGCAGAAGGCCGCCAACGACGCCCTTCAGGAGAGCCAGGCAAAGTTCTCACGCATCTTCGCATCGGCACCGGTAGCCACCTCCCTGACCCGCTTGGCCGACCGCACCCACGTGGATGCCAACCCCGCCTGGGAGAACCTCTTCGGGCTCAAGCGCAGCGCCGTCCTCACCCGTAGCACCGGCGAACTCGACTTCTGGGTAGATACCGACGTTTACGACGATCTCTATGCCCGCATTACCCGCGACGAAATCGTGGCCCAGCGGGAGGTCCGCATCCGCCCCCGGGGTCGCGACGAAATTGCCACCTGCCTGGTTTCCGGGTGCCACCTGCGCATCAATGGCGAAGACTGCGGGCTGTGGTCCCTGGTGGATATCACAGAACTGCGGCGCGCCCAGGCGCACATCGAGGAGCTCAACGAAGGGCTGGAGCGACGGGTCGCAGAACGCACCGCCGAACTACGGAGCACCCTTGAGACCCTGCACCAGGCCCGGAACGAGTTGGTGCGCAGCGAAAAGCTGGCCGCCCTCGGCGCCCTCGTGGCGGGTATCGCCCATGAGCTCAACACACCCATCGGCAACAGCGTCACTGTTGCCACTACCCTCGCTGCCCGCACCGAGGAACTAGCCCGGGAATTCGCCTCCGGCGGGCTGCGCCGAAACAGCTTCGATGCCTTCATGGAGAACACCCGGGAAGCCGGCGAACTACTCACGCGCAACCTGCATCGCGCCCAGGAACTAGTCCGCAGCTTCAAGCAGGTTGCCGTCGACCAGAGCAGCGAGAACCGCCGCCCCTTCGAGCTTGGCGAGATGCTCCACGAGATCGCCGTCACCCTCGGCCCGATGCTCAGGGGCAGCCACTACACCCTCGACATTGCCCCGGCAGAAGCACTCCAGATGGACAGCTACCCCGGTGCCCTCGGGCAGATCCTCACCAATCTGATCAGCAACGCACTGACCCATGCCTTTGCCGGACGCCCCGATGGCCACATCGCCGTCACTACCCAGGCGGGCTCCGACAGCGTCCGCATCAGCGTCACAGACAACGGCCACGGAATCGACAGTGCCAGCCTGCAGCGCATATTCGACCCCTTCTTCACGACCCGCCTCGGCGAAGGAGGGAGCGGGCTTGGCCTGTACATCGTATACAACCTCGTCACCCGTACCTTGGGCGGGCAGATTGACGTTCAGAGCACCCCAGGCAGCGGCACCCGCTTCACCCTGACATTACCCTGCACGGCCCCTGCCGACGGAGCCCACCAGGACGCCATGGCCATTCCGGTTCATGATCGGCCCTCGCTTAACTTCAAGGACTTCGGGCCGATAATCTGACATTGCCCAAGTCACCGGGACAGGCCCCTGTGCCCCGTCCCCCCGGAGCCCCCATGGCCATCGCCATCGTTGATGACACCCCCCTCAACCTGACCCTGATCCAGGCGCTGGTCCGCAAGCTGGCCCCGGCCGGCACCGAGATTGTGTGCTTCACCTCACCGCTGGAGGGGCTCAGATGGTGTGAAAGCCACGAGGCCGACCTGATCATCGTCGACTACATGATGCCCGACCTCAACGGCATCGAATTCATCAAGGCCGTGCGCCAGTTGCACCCGGCCGACGTAGTGCCCATCCTGATGGTCACTGCAGCCCACGAGAAGGAAGTTCGCTACCAGAGCCTCACGGCCGGCGCCAATGACTTCCTGACCAAACCCATCGACCGCCACGAGTTCGATCCCCGAGTGCGCACCATGCTGGCCCTGCGCAGCAGCCACACCCGCCTGCGCACCTGGAACGACGACCTCCAGGCCGAAGTCCGCCGCCAGACCGCCGACATCATTGCCCGCGAGCGCGAGACCATCGCCCGCCTCGCCCGCGCCGCAGAATTCCGCGATCCGGAAACGGGCGCCCACATCCTGCGCATGGCCCACTACTCCGAGCTCATCGCCCAGCGCTTGGGCCTCAAGCCGGAACTGTGCGAGCGCCTCCTGAGTGCAGCCCCCATGCACGACGTCGGCAAGGTTGGCACCCCCGACCACATCCTTCTCAAGCCCGGGCGCCTCACCGATGAGGAAATGGACATCATGCGGCGCCACGCAACCATCGGCTACGACATCCTCAAGGGCTCCTCTTCACCGATGATCCAGCTGGCTGCTGAGATCGCCCTCACCCACCACGAGAAATTCAACGGCAGCGGCTACCCCGCCGGGCTGGCCGGGGAGGCGATTCCCCTGGCCGGGCGCATCGTCGCCGTTGCCGATGTCTTCGACGCCCTCACCTCCGCACGCCCCTACAAGCCCGCCTGGGACATGGAACGAGCCATCGACTTCCTCAAAGCCGAACGCGGCCAGCACTTTGACCCAGCCTGCGTCGACGCCCTGCTCGACCGTTGGGCCGACGTACTGGCCGTGCGGGAACGTTTCCAGGACGAAGAGGAATGATCAGCCTCCTCAGTCGCCTGGCGGACCGCGCGGGGCTCCACTCCCTCGGCCAGCAGCTCACCCTGCTGTTCGCCCTGCTGCTGACCCTCTCCGTCTCCGCCTACTCGCTCTACACCGGTTTCGACCAGGCCAACTACGTCGAACGCCTCGAACGAGCCCACGCCGACGAACTGACCCAGCACCTGGCGGCAGCACTAGAGCCTCACGTTGCCAGCAACGACCGTCGCGGCATCACCGAGCACCTGCAGGACATCTCCAGCAACTCAGCCATCCTGCGGCTAACCGTCACCGACCGGCAGGGCAACCCGCTGGCCAGCGTGCGGCGGACCACCGACACCGCGCCCCTTACCGCAGAACCGGACAGCGACACCCCCATTCCCCTGCCGGAGCAGGGGCGCCAGGCCGGCAGCGTCGAAGCCCAGGCCGGTAGCTCGGTAATCGAGGCCTGGGTCGGCATCGGTGACAAGGCCCCCATCGGCTGGCTGCGCAGCGAGATTCATCCGGCTGCAGCCAACGACAGTCTGCAGCACATTCTCATGGACAGTGTCCTGGCCGGCCTGCTGACACTGCTGATCAGCACCGCGGCCATCCTGATCTTCCTGCGTCCTCCCCTGCGCAGCCTGGAGCGTGCCACCGCCTTTGCCGAAGCCATGGAGAACTGCCAGGGCGACACCCTCAACGAACCCACCTCTGTCGTCGAAATCCGCAAGCTTGTGGACGCCCTCAACTGGACCTCCATCCGGCTCTTCGACGGCCAATCCGCGCTGGCAGCCAGCGAACTGCGCAACCGCGCGATTGCCGAGGCAGCCCTCGACTGCATCATCACTGTCGATGCCCTCGGGCGCATTCTCGAGTTCAACCCGGCCGCCGAGCGCACCTTCGGCATCTCCCGGGCCGATGCACTGCATCAGCCGGTCTCCGAGCTTCTGTTCCCCGAACGGCTGCGTGACACCCACTCCGCCAGGCTGCGCGAGCTTCTCGAATACCCACCCTCCGACACCCAACGGCAACGCATCGAGACCCTGGCCCGACGCTACAACGGCGATGAGTTTCCAGTGGAAATGGCCCTGGTCACCGTGGACGGCGGCGGCAGCCGCCTGATCACCGCCTACCTGCGGGACATCAGCGAGCGCAAGGAGACGGAGCGGATCATGCGGCAGGCCAAGGAGTCGGCCGAGGCCAACAGCCGCTCCAAAAGCGACTTCCTGGCCAACATGAGCCACGAGATCCGTACGCCCATGAACGCCATTCTGGGGATGACCGACCTGGCCCTGGAAACGGAACTTGACGAGGAACAGAAGGAGTACCTGACCTTGGTGAAAAGCTCCGCCAACTCCCTGCTCGGCATCATCAACGACATTCTCGACTTCTCGAAGATCGAGGCCGGCAAGCTCGACTTTGAGCACATCGACTTCAGCCTGCGGGACTGCGTAGCGCTGGCCGTCCGGACCCTCCAGCAGCGGGCCGCCGAGAAGGACCTGCTGCTCAGCGTCCAGGTCGCTCCCGAAGTCCCCGACAGCCTGATCGGCGACCCTCACCGGCTGCGCCAGGTCCTGATCAACATGATCTCCAATGGGATCAAGTTCACTGCTGAAGGCAGCGTCAGAGTCATCGTGCAGGCAGGGCCGGTGATAGAAGACGGGGTTTCCATCGAATTCAGCATTCAGGACACGGGGATGGGCATTCCCCCCGAAAAGCAGGGGCTGATCTTCGAGGCCTTCTCCCAGGCAGATACCTCCACGACACGGCGCTACGGCGGCACCGGCCTCGGGCTTACCATCAGCGCCCAGCTGGTCCAGGCCATGGGCGGCCAGATCAGTGTGGACAGCCCCCCCGGCGCAGGGAGCACCTTCCGCTTCACGGCCCACTTCGAACTGGGCCAATGCACGGCCGGCACCGATGAGCGCGCCCACCTGGAAGGCCTGCCGGTACTCATCACCGTGGACAACCCCTCCGAGCGCGCAACCCTCATCGAACTCCTGAGCCAGTGGCGGATGGCCCCCACCTGCGCACCCGACGCCAGCACCTGCCTGCGCGAGCTGACCCAGGCTGCCAGCAACGGCCTGCCCTACCGGGTGGTCATCCTCGGTACCCAGCTACCCGATGCCGAGGGCTTCTCCCTGGCCGAGACGATTCCCCAAACAGGCATCCCTCAGCCCTGCGTGATCATGCTGGCCGGGGAAGGCCGCCGCGGCGACGGGGCCCGCTGTCGGGAGCTGGGCATCGCCGCCTACCTGCCCATGCCGGTTGAGGCCTCCGACCTGCTCAACGCCATCCTGCTGTCGGTCGACCCCCTCGACGAGCGCCCGCTGATCACCCGCCACACGCTGCGCGAGCAACGCCGCCAGCTGCGCATCCTGCTGGCAGAGGACAACGTGGTGAACCAGACCCTGGCCATGCGCCTGCTGGCCAAGCTGGGGCATCACGTGGAGGTGGCGAACAACGGCGAAGAAGCGCTCGCCCTGCATGCCGCGGGGCGGTTCGATGCCATCCTGATGGATGTGCAGATGCCCGTGATGGGCGGCTTTGAGGCCACCGTCGAGATCCGCGGGCGGGAAGCCGCGGGCATGCCCTATACCCCGATCATCGCCATGACCGCCCACGCCATGAAAGGCGACCGGGAACGCTGTCTGCAGGCCGGCATGGACGGCTACCTGTCTAAACCGGTACACGCCCCCGATCTGGTGGAAGTGCTGATTCACCACACCGGCCACAATGACCCAGCCCCGGTCACTGAATCCCCCCCTGTGGGCGGCCCGGTGTTCGATCGGGAACAGGTGCTCGCCAACCTGGGCGATGACGAAGATCTACTCGCCCAGCTGATGGTCATGTACAGCGAGGACGAACCCCGTCTGCTGGCCGACGTCGAGGCCGCGGTCACCGCGGGTGATGCTGAGGCCCTCCATGGAACGGCCCATGCACTGAAGGGTGCGGTATCCAACTTCTGCGCCAGCCGGGCCCAGGCCAAGGCTCAACAGCTCGAACGCATGGGGCGTGAGAAAAACCTCGAACAAGCGCCGGCAGCCCTACGCGAGCTGCATCAAGAGCTTGCCGCCCTGCGCGAGGCCTTCGGCCAGTACTGCTGAATCCACCGCTCACCGCAGGAAGCCTCCCGCGGCAGCACCAGGGCTCAATGGGCGCTGGTGCCCTTGGCCTGGATCAGCTCGACCTTGTATCCATCCGGGTCTTCCACGAAAGCAATCACCGTGGTGCCGTGCTTCATCGGGCCGGCTTCGCGCACCACCTTTCCGCCACGCGCCCTGATGGCATCACAGGCGGCATAGGCGTCGGGCACCTCCAGGGCGATGTGGCCATAGGCCGTGCCCAGTTCATAAGCATCCACCCCCCAATTGTGGGTCAGTTCGAGCACGGCACCGGCAGACTCCTCCTGATAACCGACGAAAGCCAGAGTGAACTTGCCCTCGGGATAGTCGTTGCGACGCAGCAGGCGCATGCCGAGAACCTCGGTGTAAAAGGCGATGGAGCGGTCGAGATCGACCACACGGAGCATGGTATGGAGCAGGCGCATGGTGCTAATCCTTGGGTTCAGAGATGGGGAAGACTCGCCGCCGCATCCCGGAGCGCGCGGCGGGCCGCAGGGTGCTCGGGGTACAACGACGTGACAAGGGACCAGAATCGTGGTGAGTGGTTCATTTCGATCAGATGGGCCACTTCATGGGCCACCACGTAATCGATCAAGGCCAGGGGCAGGTGGATCAGGCGCCAATGCAGGCGGATACCGCTGTGACTGCTGCAGCTGCCCCAGCGGGTACGGGCATTGGACAGCCCGACGGGCGGAACCGGCAGCCCCAGGCGCGCGCAGAACTCCTCGACCCGATTGCCGAACAGGAGCAGGGCACGCTGCTGCAAGGCCCTGAGAAGCAACAGACGCGGGTCAGCCCCGGCACGCAGGGCCAGCTCCAGTGTCGGTGCCTCCCCGGCCTCATGCCAGCGGACCTGGTTGTTGCCCTCCCCCAGGCGCAGGCGGCAGGGCTGCCCGAGATAAGGCAGCACGGCCCCCTCGCCGATCTGGAAAGGTGGCGTGGCGGCCTCGGTTGAGCGGGCGCGGACACTCAGCTTTTCGATGATCCAGACGGCGTGGCTGCGCATGAAAGCCTCGGCGTCGCCGAGGCGCGCGCGCAGCGGCACACCAACAATCAGCCCTCTGTGGTCAATACGCAGGCCGAGGGTCTTGCGAGCACTCCGACGCAACAGGTAAGGCACTCGCTGACCATTCAGGACGATCTCGCGGGTCTCGACAGCCGCACTCACGCCGCAGCGGTGTCCTTGTTGCGCAGCTCGCGATAGTGGTGGGGGAAGAGCCGCCTCATCTCGGCCTCGACCCAGGCCTCCGCCTTGGCGTTGATCTGCTCGGCATTCAGGCCGGTGGTGTCGATCACCGGCCCGATACTCACCACCACCTCGCCCGGCGTCTTGAAAAAGGCATTGCGGGGCCAGAACTCACCGGCGTTATGGGCCACCGGCACCACGGGGGTTCCGGTCTGGGCTGCCAACCACGAGGCACCAGCCTTGTAGCGTTTCTTGCTGCCAGGCGCCACCCGGGTGCCTTCGGGGAAAATGGTGACCCAGAAGCCGTGGGCAAGGCGGTCACGCCCCTGCTCCTCCACCTGGGTCAGGGCATCCTTACCGGCGGCGCGGTCGATGGCGATCATCGGCATCTGGGAGATGCCCCAGCCAAAGAACGGCACCTTATGGAGTTCCCGCTTCATCACAAAGACCATGGGCGGAAAAATGTCCTGCAGCATGATGGTTTCCCAGGCCGACATGTGCTTGGAGATGACAATGGCCGGGCCGGCCGGGATGTTCTCACTGCCGATCAGCCGGTACGGAATGCCCAGCACATGCTTGATGACCCAGGCCATGATGCGTGGCCAGCCACGGATCAGCTTGTGGCGGGTCTTCGGACCGAAGGGAAAGGTGGCCATGCCGATCAAGGCGTACAGCGGCGTGAAGATGGCCAGGGCCACCATGAACAGGAGGTTACGGATCAGGACCACGGGTTTCTCTCAGGCGGTTAGGTGCGCGACCACGGCCGCCAGGTCAGGGAATATCTCGGTGCCTTCAGGCAAATCGGGGTCGAGCGCGGTCTTGCTGCCCTTGCCGGTTTTCACCAGGTAGGGCTTGCAGCCCACGGCCATGCCCGCCTGCAAGTCGCGCAGGCTATCGCCAACCACCGGCATGCCCTTGAGATCGACATTGAAGCGCTCAGCGATCTCGATGAACATGCCCGGCTTGGGCTTGCGGCAAGAACAGGTTGAGTCGGCGGCATGGGGGCAGAAGAAGATCGCATCCAGCCGCCCGCTCACCTGGCCGAGAGCCTTGGTCATTTTCTCATTGATGGCATTGAGGGTGTCCATGTCGAAAAGCCCGCGCCCGACCCCGGACTGGTTGGAAGCCACCACCACCCGCCAGCCCGCCTCGTTGAGGCGGGCAATGGCTTCAAGGGAACCGGGGATCGGCTTCCATTCGTCCGGCGACTTGATGAACTGGTCGGAGTCGAAATTGATGACGCCGTCCCGGTCGAGCACGATGATCTTCATGGCTTGCCCTCAGGCAGACAGGCGGGAGATGTCGGCCACCTGGTTCATCAGGCCGGCGAGCTGCTGGAGCAGGGCCAGACGGTTCTGACGGATCAGCGGCTCCTCGGCCATCACCATCACCTCATCGAAGAAGCGGTCCACCGCGGTGCGCAGGCCGGCCAGCACGCGCAGGGCGTCGGTGTAGGCCTCGTTCTGGAAGTGGGATCGGGCCAGCGGAGCCACGTCGGTAATGGCATGGAACAGCGCCTTCTCGGCGTCCTCGACCAGCAAGGCCAGGTCAGGCTCACCGATATCACCCTCAGCCTTCTTGAGGATGTTAACGATGCGCTTGTTGGCAGCAGCCAGAGCCGCGGCTTCGGGCAGTTGCTGGAAGGCCAGCACCGCATCCAGCTTCGGTACCACGAGATCGATGCGGGTCGGCTTGAGGGCCAACACGGCATCCACCACGTCCTGGGCATGACCGGCGTCGCGCAGGGTGTTGCGCAGGCGCTCAAGCATGAAGTCGTAGAGCGGCCCCGCCACCTCGGCGCTCAGCCGCCCCGGCGTGAAGCTGGCGGCGGACTCGGCGATCAGCTCGGCCAGATCCAGGGGCAGAGGCCCTTCCATCAGGATGCGCAGCACGCCGAGGGCAGCCCGGCGCAGGCCGAAAGGGTCCTTGTCACCCGTGGGAATCTGGCCGATGCCGAAGAAGCCGCTCAGGGAATCGAGCTTGTCGGCCAGGGCCAGGGCCCGGCCGATGTTGCTGTCAGGCAGGGCATCGCCGGCAAAACGCGGGCGATAGTGCTGCTCGATGGCCTCAGCGACCACCGGAGCAGCCCCTTCGGCGAGGGCGTAGTAACGGCCCATGGTGCCCTGCAGCTCGGGGAACTCGCCAACCATGTCGGTCAGCAGGTCGGCCTTGGAGAGCAGCGCGGCGCGGTTGGCCAGGTTCTCGTCGGCACCGAGCAGTCCGGCTACCTTGCGGGCAACGATGGACAAGCGCTGGACACGATCACCCACGGAACCGAGCTTGTTGTGATACACCACCGCATCCAGCTTGACCACGCGGGAGGTGAGCCCAGCCTTGATGTCCTGCTCGAAGAAGAAACGGGCATCGGACAATCGCGGGCGCACCACGCGCTGGTTGCCGGTGATGATGTTGGACGGGTCGGCCAGCTCCATGTTGGAGACGATCAGGAAGCGGCTCTTCAGCTTTCCGTCGGCATCGAACAGGGGGAAGTACTTCTGATTGGCCCGCATGGTTAGGATCAGGCACTCCTGGGGCACGGCCAGAAACTCGGCCTCGAACTCCCCGACATAGACGGTGGGGTGCTCGACCAGGGCAGTCACTTCGTCGAGCAGATCGGCGTACTCACCAAGAGTGGCGCCCTGACGGCCCGCCTCCGTGACCAGCTGCTTCTCGATGTTGGCCCGGCGCTCGGCAAAGTCGGGGATGACCTTGCCTTCGGCCAGCAGGGTCGGCTCGTAGGCATCGGCGGTGGCGATCTCGATCTCGCCACGGCTCATGAAACGGTGCCCCTTGGTGGTGCGTCCGGACTGGATGTCGAGCACCGAGCCCGGCACCACGTCGGCACCGTGCAGCAGGGTCAGCTTGTGGGCGGGGCGCACGAAGGTCGCGTCACCGTCACCCCAGCGCATCACTTTGGGGATGGGCAGCTGCTTGAGGGCGTCTTGCACGATGCCACCGAGCACATCGGCCAGCTTCGCACCGGCCACCGTAGAGGTGTAGAACAGGGCTTCGGCCTTGCCGTCCATACGGCGCTCGAAGCTGGCCAAGGCTGACAGGGGAATGCCCTTGGCCTCAAGCTTCTTGCTCAGGGCCGGGGTCGGCTGGCCGTCGGCGGTGAGCGCCACAGAGACAGGCATGATCTTCTCTGTCACGTCCTTGGCGCTTGCTTCGGCGACCACATTGGAGATGGTCACCGCCAGGCGGCGCGGCGTGGCGAACCAGCGGAAGTCACCATCTGCCATCGCCAACCCGCGGGTGCGCAGGCCGGTCACGATGCCGTTGGAAAAAGCCTGGCCCAGCCTGGGCAGGGCTTTGGGTGGGAGTTCTTCGGTGAGCAGTTCTACGAGCAGGGTCGCGCTGGTCATCACGCGGCCTCCTTCTTGAGCATCGGGAAGCCGAGGGCTTCGCGGGAGTTGTAGTAGGCTTGGGCCACTTCGCGGGCCAGGGCACGCACGCGACCGATGTAGGCGGCGCGCTCGGTCACGGAGATGGCACCGCGGGCGTCGAGCAGGTTGAAGGTGTGGGAACACTTCATCACCATCTCGAAGGCCGGCAGCACCAAGGGCACGGCCATCAGGCGCTTGGCCTCGGCTTCGTATTCGCCGAACAGGCGGAACAGCCACTCCACGTTGGAGTGCTCGAAGTTGTAGGTGGACTGCTCCACCTCGTTCTGGTGATAGACATTGCCGTAGGTGACCGGTGTACCGTCGGGGCCGATGGACCACACCAGGTCATAGACGTTCTCGACGCCCTGCAGATACATGGCCAGGCGCTCAAGACCGTAGGTGATCTCGCCCAACACCGGCTTGCAGCTCAGCGAGCCCACTTCCTGGAAATAGGTGAACTGGGTGACCTCCATGCCATCCAGCCAGACCTCCCAGCCCAGGCCCCAGGCGCCCAGGGTGGGGGATTCCCAGTCGTCCTCGACGAAGCGAATGTCGTGGGCATTGGGATCGATACCCAGAGCCCGCAGGCTGTCGATGTAAAGCTCCTGAATATTGGCCGGAGAGGGCTTGAGCACCACCTGGTACTGGTAGTAATGCTGCAGGCGGTTGGGGTTCTCGCCATAGCGGCCATCCTTGGGGCGGCGGGAGGGCTGCACATAGGCGGCGTTCCAGTGCTCCGGGCCGATGGAGCGCAGGAAGGTGGCCGTGTGGAAGGTGCCGGCGCCGACTTCGATGTCATAAGGCTGGAGCAGGGTGCAGCCGTGCTCGGCCCAGAAGTTCGAGAGGCGCAGGATGATCTGCTGGAAAGTCGGTTTTTGGACGGACATGGGCGCTCCGCGGCACGGGCCGCGCGAATTTGGGCAAAACGCGGATTTTACTGGGTTTCCACTGAGTTTGAACGCCTGATGGCACGCTGGGCGGCAAAGCCCGGCGCAGCAAGCCTCCCCTGTCACCGACGAAATCTGTAAAGGAAATGTAGGGACGACCGTAAATAATGCACAACTAATAAACACCGACGCCCTGGCGGCCGGTGATCCACCTAGAGCTCCGCCCGTCGCTGAGGAACCACCATGAGTCTCGACAATCTTAGCGTCGCCACGCGTATGCGACTGCTCGTCGCCCTTGCCCTTGTAGGCCTCTCCATCCTATGCGCGGTAAGTCTCGCGCATCTGCGCACCAGCATGCTTGAAGACCGCAAGCTCCAGACCAGGCTCCTTGTCGAGAACGGCAGCGGAGTGATCGAGCACTTTTACAAACAGCTCCAGGCTGGCGCGATGAGCGAGGCAGACGCCAAAAAGGGGGCCATCGAAACCCTGCGCACCATGCGCTACGACAAGACCAACTACCTGTTCGTGGTCGATCAACGCAGCCACTATGTGCTGATGCCCCCCAAACCCGAACGGGAAGGCACCGACGCCAGCGACCTCAAGGATGCCAACGGCAAAAGCATCATCGTCGAGCTGGTGCGGGCAGGCGGTACCGGTGGCGGCTTCGTGGATTACTGGTTCCCGAAGGCCGGGGAGACTGAAGCGCAACCCAAGCTGTCCTATGCCCTGCCCTTTACCTCCTGGGGCTGGATCCTCGGCACCGGCATCTATATCGATGACGTGGACCGGGAGTTCCGCAGCATCGCCCTGCTCCTCGGCGGCATCTCTGCCATCATGCTGATCGTGCTCGGCCTGGCTGGCTGGAGAATCAGCACCAGCGTCACCGCCCAGCTCGGCGGCGAACCCGGGCAAGCCACGGCAGTGATGCAGCAGGCCGCCGCCGGCGACCTCACCGCGGCCGTCGGCAATCCCCGCGACGGCAGCATGCTCAAGGCCTTGGCCAGCATGGTGGGCGCCCTGCGCTCGATGATGGGCGAGATCAATGAGGGCGCCAACCAGCTCGTCCATAATGCCGACCACATCACCCGCGTATCCTCCGAAGTCGCCGATGCCGCCGTACGCCAGTCGGATGCCACTGCCGCCATGGCCGCAGCCATGGAGGAGCTGACCGTCAGCTCCAGCCATATTTCTTCCAGCGCCCTGGAGACCGAACAAAACTCCCAGGAAGCCATGCGCCTTGCTGCCGAAGGCAGCGAACGTGTCGGTCAGGCCTCCGAGGCGATCCGCAAGATGTCCGAGACGGTCACCAGCGCGTCGGGGCGCATCCTGGCCCTGGAGGAGCGCATCGGTCAGGTCTCGTCGATTGCCAACGTGATCAAGGAGATCGCCGGACAGACCAATCTGCTGGCCCTCAATGCCGCCATCGAAGCCGCCCGGGCTGGCGAGCAGGGCCGCGGTTTTGCCGTGGTGGCGGACGAAGTGCGCAAGCTGGCCGAGCGCACCTCATCAGCCACCACCGAGATCGAGCAGATGATCTCCGGCATCCAGGGCGACACCAGCAGCGCGGTGGATGCCATGAATGCGGCCCTGCCCGAGGTGGACCAGGGTGTCGCCCTGGCAGCCGCGGCCGCCGAAGCCCTGCAGGCCATCGAAGCCGGTGCCCGCCAGACCCTCACCCGGGTGCGTGAGATAGCCGACGCCACCCGGGAGCAAAGCGCCGCCAGCACCTCCATCGCCCAGCGCGTCGAGGAGATCTCGAACATGGTCGAGAGCACCTCGGAGAACATCCGCGGCGCCGCCGATGCCGCTGTGGGCCTGGAGCGCATCGCAGTCAGCCTGAAGGACCAGATCGCGCGCTTTCGGGTATAGGAAGAAGCACGCGCGCCGGGCAGATCCGGACAGCACAGCACCAAGCAGAAGGGGGCCTCGCGGCCCCCTTCCCGTTCACCTGAACGCGCTATCTCAGGCTTCGACCTTCGGCAGGCCGGCAAGGGCAATGGCCAGAGCCTGCTCGTCGTAGGGCTGGTCGGTGAGCTTGCCCGACAGGTAGTTGGTATACGAGGTCATGTCGAAATGACCATGACCCGACAGGCAGAACAGGATGGTCTCGCTCTTGCCTTCCGCCTTGCAGCGCAGGGCCTCGTCGATGGCGCCGCGGATGGCGTGGGTGGATTCCGGCGCGGGGACGATGCCTTCGCTGCGCGCAAACATCACCCCGGCCTCGAAGCAGGCGGTCTGGTGTACGCCCCTGGCCTCGATCAGGCCCAGCTCCTTCACATGGCTGACCAGCGGCGCCATGCCGTGGTAACGCAGGCCGCCGGCGTGCAGCCCGGGGGGCGTGAAGTCGCTGCCCAAGGTGTGCATCTTGACCAGCGGGGTCAGGTGGGCGGTATCGCCGAAGTCGTAGGCATACTTGCCACGGCTGAGGGACGGACAGGCCGACGGCTCCACGGCCACGATGCGGCGCTTCTTGGCGTTGGGGCCACCACGCAGTTGCAGGCCGATAAAGGGAAAGGCGATACCGGCAAAGTTGGAGCCGCCGCCCACACAGCCCACCACCACGTCCGGATCGTCACCGGCCATCTCCATCTGCAGGATGGCTTCCTCGCCCACGATGGTCTGGTGCAGCAGCACGTGGTTGAGCACCGAGCCCAGGGCATACTTGGTGTCGTCGTTCCTGGCCGCCACCTCCACCGCCTCGGAAATGGCGATACCGAGGGAGCCGATGTGGTCCGGGTACTGGGCCAGCACGGCGCGGCCGTACTCGGTTTCTGCCGAGGGCGATGCAATGCAGCGCGCCCCCCAGGTTTCCATCAGCGCACGCCGGTAAGGTTTCTGATCGTAGGAAACACGCACCTGGAACACCGTCACATCCAGCCCGAAGAGCCCGCCCGCGTAAGCCAGGGACGAGCCCCACTGGCCGGCACCGGTTTCGGTGGACAGGCGTTTGACGCCTTCCTGGGCGTTGTACCAGGCCTGAGGCACGGCGGAGTTGGGCTTGTGGCTGCCGGCGGGGGACACTCCCTCGTACTTGTAGTAGATCTTGGCCGGGGTGCCGAGGAGCTTCTCCAGCCGGCGGGCGCGGAACAGGGGGCTGGGGCGCCACTGGGTCAGCACCTCACGGACTGGCTCGGGGATATCGATCCAGCGCTCGGTGGACATCTCTTGGGCAATGATCGCGTTCGGGAAGATCGGCGCCAGATCGGACGGGCCCAGCGGCTGCAGGGTGCCCGGATGCAGCGGCGGCGGCAAAGGCACCGGCAGATCGGCGGCGATGTTGTACCAGGCCCTGGGCATACGGTCTTCGTCGAGCAGATACTTGATCTGGTCGCTCATGGCTATCCTCCTGAGTTGTCTTGGTTTTATGGGTCGAAAGCGGAAAACGGCGCGGGCGGACCAGCTCCGCCCTGGTGGGTCAGGCGGCGGCCAGATCCTCGAGGCTGAGGCTCCAGCGGCTCATTAGAAAGCGCAGCAGGGTCTCTTCGCCCTCGCTCACGCTGCCGTCGCTCTTGGCCAGAATCAGCATGGCGGACAAGGCCACCTTCTGCAGGGCCGGATCGGTGAGATCGTCGGCGAGGCGGGCCAGGCGGTGGTCCTCAAGCAGGAAGACACGCTCCTGCTCGGCTTCGTTGATCACGTCACGACAACAGTCCAGCAGGACCTGGATCAGGGTGTCCCGGTCAACGCCCAGCAGGGCCGCCGTGTCGTTGTGCTTGATCCAGTCCACCTCCCGGTTGTCCAGGCGGCCATCGGCAAGGATCGCCATGGCCACCAGACGGGCTAGGGCTTCGGGACTGTTCGTAGGATAGGAGCGCATGGTTCGGGGATGTTCTGTCTTTGAATGGGCGAAGCGCGATGATACGCTCTCCGCCTCAGCTCCGCCGCCACCCGACGCATACCAGCAGAGCCAGAGCCGCCAGCCCCACCGCCAACCCGTTGCCCCAGCGGGCGTAAGGCGTCAGCCCCTGGTGGCCCCGCACCTCCACCACCAGCCCGCCAGCCTGGAAGGCCGGCAGCACTGCCTCCACCGCGCCATTCGCCTGCACCAGCGCGGTCATTCCCGTATTGGTGGAGCGCAGCATCGGCCGCCCCGTCTCGAGGGCCCGCATGCGGGCGATCTGCAGGTGCTGGGGCTGGGCAAAGGAATCACCATACCAGGCCAGGTTGGAGATGTTGAGCATCAGCGTGGCCTCCGGCAGGCTGCGGATCAGCTCCTCGCCGAACACATCTTCATAGCAGATATTCACGGCCACTTTCTGCCCAGCCAGTGCCAGGGGCGGCTGACGCTCGGCGCCCCGGGTCTGATCGGCCATGGGGATATCCACCAGGCTGTAGAACCAGTGGAACAGCGGCGGTGAGTATTCACCGAAGGGCACCAGATGCTGCTTGGCATAGTGCCCCGCCGGCGAGAGGCCAAGGCTGATCGCCGCGTTGTAGATGCGGCCGGCACCATCACGGGTGAAGGTGCCGAGGATCACGTCGCCCCCGTTACCGGCAGCAATGCGCCGCAGCTCGTCCAGATAGCCCGTGGGCAGATGCTCCACCAACAAGGGCAGGGTGGTCTCGGGGAGGACGGCGATATCGGCCGGGTGGTCGCGGAGCAGGTCGAGATTGACGTCGAGCCAGCGCTGCAGCATCTCGGGGCGCCACTTGAGGCTCTGTTCGATGTTGGTCTGCAGCAACGCGACCTTCACCGGCGCCCCGACGGCTTCCGTCCACGCAACCTGGCGCAGCCCGGCCCCTGCCGCAAGCACCGTGAGCACCGCCAGTAGCGGCCCGCGTCGGCGCCCAAGCAAGGCCTGGCATGCCCACGCTGCCGCCAGGGCGAGCAGCCCACCCACCCCGAAAACCCCGAGCACCGGCGCGAACCCTGCCAAGGGGCTGGGCGGGCTCTGACTATAACCACTGACCAACCACGGAAAACCGGTGAACATCCAGCCCCGCAGCCATTCGGTGAGCAACCACAGAGCAGCAAAGAGGACCGCGTCGCCCCATGCCCTGCCCCGCCGCAAAGCGGAAAACAGCGCACCGGCCAGGCCGGCATACAAGGCCATGCCGGCACAGAAGAGCAGGACAGCGGAAGCCGCCAGGGGCATGGGCATGCCACCAAAGCGATGGAGGGCGATGTAAACCCAGGACACCCCACCCAGCAGCGCTCCCAGCCCCCAGGCAAACCCGATGGAGAACCCATGCCGTGCCCTCCGCGTGCGGGGTGCATCTGCCAGGCTGGGCGGAGAGAACGGGTCGAGCAGTCCGTACAGCACAGCCAGGCTCAGGAAAGCCAGGGGGAAGAGTTCGAACGGGGCGTAAGCCAGCACCGACGCGCCCCCCGCCAGCAGGGCCAGGCCCTGTCGCCAGACAGCCATCAGCCGCCAATCGCCTCGGGGTCAGGCATGCGTTCGACGAGCAGGGAATGAACGCGCCGGCTGTCGGCCCGCAGCACCTGAAAACGCAGGCCTTCGAGCTCGACGATCTCGTTGCGCTTGGGCAGACGCCCCAGCTTGCGGATCAGCAGGCCGCCGACGGTATCGTATTCGGCATCGCTGAAGGTGGTGGCGAAGGCTTCGTTGAAGTCTTCGATCTCGGTCGCCGCCTTGACCCGGTACCGCCCGGCCTGATCGAGGCGGATGTTGTCGGCGGTCTCGTCGAAATCGTATTCGTCCTCGATGTCGCCAACGATCTGCTCAAGCACGTCCTCGATGGTGACCAGCCCGGCCACACCGCCATACTCGTCCACCACGATGGCCATGTGATTGCGGCTGACCCGAAAATCCCGCAACAGCACGTTGAGGCGCTTGGACTCCGGCACGAAGACGGCCGGGCGCAGCATGTCACGCAAATTGAAAGATTCGCCGGCAAAGACGCGCAGGAGATCCTTGGCCAGGAGGATGCCGGCCACGTCGTCCTTGTTCTCACCGATGACGGGAAAACGGGAATGGGCCGCGCCGATGGCGAAGCGGGTGATGTCCTCGACAGAATCGTCGAGACAGACAACGTCCATCTGTGCCCGCGGGACCATCACGTCCCGCACCTGCATCTCGGAAACCTGCAGGGCACCTTCAATGATCGCCAGTGCATCCGCATCAAACAGATTGCGGTCGTGGGCGGAATGCAGGAGGTGCAGCAACTCTTCCCGGTCTTCCGGCTCCCGGGTCAGGAGGGCGGAAAGCCGTTCAAGCAAGGACGGTTTACTACTGGAGGGTTCCATAAAAAAGGTGGATGAGAAATGGGCCATGGGCGATGGAGACCGCTGCTGCATCCCTCCATCGCCCATGGCGCATTGCTCACCTCACCACTCAGCGCTCCCCCGCGTACGGGTCGGCATAGCCCAGACTGGCCAGAATCTGGCGTTCCCGGGCTTCCATGTCGTCGGCTTCGGCGTCTTCCAGGTGGTCAAAACCTTGCAAATGCAGCATACCATGCACGGATAAGTGGGCGTAATGCGCGTCCAGGGCCTTGCCCTGCTCGGCAGCCTCCCGCTCCACCACCTGCCGGCACAGCACCAGATCGCCCATCAGGGGCAGGCCTTCGGGCAAGGGCATGTCATCCCCCTCACCATAGGCGAAGGTCAGCACATTGGTGGCGTAATCCTTGCCACGGTAGTCCCGGTTCAGCTCGCGCGCCTCCTCCTCGTCGACGATGCGCACGGTAACGCGCGCCGCACCGGGCTCGGCGGCGCGCAACCAGCGGCGAAATTCGACCCGGGAAGGTACGCCGTCGCGGTTACAGGCGTATTGCACGGACAAGTCGAGGCGGCGGGGCAGCTTGATGTCGCTCATTGTTGCTGGGTCTGCTGTTGCTGATTGTTGTGTTGGGGCACTGCCTGCGCCGCACTACGCTGGCCGTGCTTCTCATAGGCATCGACGATGCGGGCTACCAGCGGGTGGCGCACCACATCCTCCTTGAGGAAGCGGGTAAAGGCCACCCCACGCACGTCGGCCAGCACTTGCGCAGCCTCCGCCAGGCCGCTCTTCTGGCCGCGGGGCAGGTCCACCTGGGTCAGGTCGCCGGTGATCACCGCCCGGGAGCCAATACCGATGCGGGTCAGGAACATCTTCATCTGCTCCGGCGAGGTGTTCTGGGCCTCGTCGAGGATGATGAAGGCCCGGGACAGGGTACGGCCACGCATGAAGGCCAGAGGTGCGATCTCGATGCAGCCGCGCTCGAACAGCTTGGCCACCCGCTCGAAACCCATCAGATCGTAGAGGGCGTCATAGAGCGGGCGCAGATAGGGGTCAACCTTCTGGGCCAGATCGCCGGGCAGGAAACCCAGGCGCTCCCCCGCCTCCACCGCCGGGCGGGTAAGAACGATGCGCTCCACGTGCTCGCGCTCGAAGGCATCCACGGCGCTCGCAACAGCCAGGTAGGTCTTGCCGGTACCCGCAGGGCCGATGCCAAAGGTAATGTCATGCTCCTGGATCTGGCGGATGTAATCCACCTGCCGGGGCGTGCGGCCGTGCAACTCGCTCTTGCGGGTCATCAGCACCGGCGCGGGCCCACCGCCCTGGCCCAGCTTGACCACCTCGATCAGGCCCAGCTGGATGTCATCCACCGACAGGGCCTCGTCGGATTTCTCGTAGAAGTGGCGCAGGGCACGCGCCGCATGATGCATCTGGGGTGCCGCGCCATGCAGCGTGAAACGCTCGCTGCGGCGGGCGATAGTGACGTCGAAGGCGGTCTCGATCTGACGGATGTTCTCGTCAAGCGCCCCGCACAGATTGGCGAGGCGCACGTTGTCGAGGGGATGCAGGACGATTTCCGTGGGCTTCATTGGCCGCATGCTGCCAGACTGAAGCCCGCCGGGGAAGGGAAAACCATCAAATTCGTCAATCCCGCGTCACGATCTCGCCGCGCAGAGAATGGGGCAGCGCCGAAACGATGCTCACATCAACAAAGTGCCCGACCAGACGCGGGTTGCCGGCGAAGTTGACCACCCGGTTGTTATCGGTGCGGCCGGCAAGCTCGTTCGGATCCTTCTTCGATGGCCCTTCAACGAGGATGCGCTGCACCGACCCGACCATACCGGCACTGATCGTCGCGGCATGCTCCTCGATGCGCTTCTGCAGGCGCGACAAACGCGCCAGCTTGACGTCCTGGGGCGTGTCGTCGGCCAGATCGGCGGCTGGGGTGCCCGGGCGGGAGCTGTAAACAAAGCTGAAGGACGTGTCGAAGCCCAGATCCTCGATGAGCTTCATGGTGGCCTCGAAGTCCGCCTCGGTCTCGCCTGGGAAACCGACGATGAAATCGGACGACAGGGAGATGTCCGGCCGCGCCGCGCGCAGCTTGCGCACCAGCGACTTGTATTCGATCACCGTGTAGCCCCGCTTCATGGCCGCCAGCACCCGGTCGGAACCAGCCTGCACGGGCAGGTGCAGGTGCGACACCAGCTTGGGCAGGCGGGTGTAGGCGTCCACCACGCGCTGGGTCATCTCCCGGGGATGGGAAGTGGTGTAGCGGATGCGCTCAATGCCGGGGATGTCATGCACGCACTCCAGCAGGAAGGCAAAGTCGGCCATCTCGCCGTCTTCCCCGTCCACAGGCGCACGCCAGGCGTTCACGTTCTGCCCCAGCAGGGTCACTTCCTTGACGCCCTGGGCCACCAGCCCCGCCACCTCGGCCAGCACATCGGCCAGGGGGCGGTAGATCTCGTCACCCCGGGTGTAGGGCACGATGCAGAAAGTGCAGTACTTGGAGCAACCCTCCATGATCGACACGAAGGCGCTCGCCCCCTCCACCCGGGCCGGCGGCAGGTTGTCGAACTTCTCGATCTCGGGAAAGGAGATATCCACCTGGGAACGCCCCGACGCCTTGCGCTCGGCGATCAGCTTGGGCAGGCGATGCAGGGTCTGAGGCCCGAACACCAGGTCGACGTAAGGGGCCCGCGCCACGATGGCCTCCCCCTCCTGGCTGGCCACGCAGCCGCCCACACCGATGATCAGATTGGGGTTCTTCTGCTTGAGGTGCTTGACCCGCCCCAGATCATGGAAGACCTTTTCCTGAGCTTTCTCGCGCACGGAGCACGTATTGAAGAGGATCACGTCCGCCTCTTCGGGGTTGTCCGTCTTCTCCAGCCCATCAGCCGCCCCGAGCACATCCGCCATCTTGTCCGAGTCGTACTCGTTCATCTGACAACCGAAGGTGCGGATATAAAGCTTTTTCATCACGTGTTGACCAAGAACCATCAAACCCCTATTATAGCGGGCTTCGGTTGGTGATGTAGCTCAGATGGTTAGAGCGATGGATTCATAACCCATAGGTCGGCGGTTCGACTCCGCCCATCACCACCAATAAATTCAAGCACTTAGGCCAATCCTCCGGGGTTGGCCTTTTTGCTTTTGGCGGTCATTGCTCCCCCATTGCTCCCGTAGCGTTCAACACCGATGCATGAGGGGAACCCGCCCGCCATCGCCATCAAAGAAAAACCCGCCACTTGGGCGGGTTCCTTGTTGTCGCTTCATCCTGGTGCGGACGGAGAGATCCGAACCAACACCCTTGAAGCCCCATCACCACCTCGGATCATTCGCCGCCACGCTATCCAGCTTCGCGCACGCCCAGCGCCTGATCCGTAGCAGTGCCTCCGCCCAACTCCGGGGCGTCAGTAGCCGCCAAGCCGCTTCAGGATGCGGCCAGATCCGACGCACCCGGAACATGAGGATGTCGGGCTGCGACAGGTCCGCCGGGTTGGCCTCGTGGCCCACCTGGTACAGAACCACGTAGGCCGGCAGCCCGGAGCGCCGGGCGGTACTGGTTCGATCCGAGTACCGTTGAAGGTGGTCAGAACCAACGAACCCGCCACGTGGGCGGGTCGGTCGGTTGAGAATCGCCCTTACAAGGCGAATGTCGGCGCCGATGTCGCTGTCAGCTCAAAAAGAGGCGGCCCCTTGCGCCGTCAAGCGGTACAAGGCTGCCAATCGTCTTCGCCAGAAAGGCTTGATACCGCTCGTCTAGCCTTGCGGCACATCCCCGCACACGACTTTTGTTTGCGATCGATAGCGTAAGGGCGGACGCGGGGCAAGGGTTTATCCGCTCAAACGTTAGAGCCCACGTGCCACGACCGACCATCTCAAGCGTCCACTTGAAGCCGTCGCCGAATCCACTCCTGCGCTCTCCGGTGGCTGATGTCTTTCTACCCTTTGGAAAGTCCTCTGCCTGAACGGCTCCGTGCTTGATCATCGCGGCCTTCGTTCCCCTGATGGTCAATTTGTTGTTGTCCAGCGAGGAGGTGCGCGATAGACCATCAAACTCGTCCAGCGACAGAACGTCGATCGCGCTGACGACGTCCGAACTTTTGGCGGTTCTTTCGACGTTGCGTTCCTCGATCTTGTCTCGAAGGAATACGGTGTAAAGCGATGCACCTACGCGCCAAATGTATCGTGCGTCATTGGCTGAATCGACATACTTGACATTGCCATCCGTTGGAAAATCATCGCCCGGCCAGTACCCGCCCCGCGCCACCTGATCGCGGGTGCCTGTGATGACGACCGCACCCACATAGCGCCGTATCTCCAATTTGCTTGCAGGCGATTTTGCTCGAGAGGGCGCACCCGCCGTCCGGCTTCCGCCGCGCTTCGGTGATCCGTTGGTATCAGCCGGGGCGTGCTTGCGTGCGGCGCTCATGCTGCGGCCCTCCCAGCGAAGGCCAGGGCCGGGCCGGCGAAGCGGCGGATGGTGTGGTACAGGGCGAAGCGGGTCCGGGCGCTCATTGGGTCACCCCGCGCAGCATGTCGATGGCAGCTTTCTCGGCTTGCGTACGAGATTCATTGGCGAGGCGCTGCGCCTCGTCGCGTGCAGCTAGGTCTGCTTCGGCGTAGCTTTCGAGTCCTGCGCCTTCTTGGCCCGGATCTTCATGAGCGCAAAGGCCGCGGCCTTCTTGCGCTGCTCGGGGTTGAGCTTGCTCAGGCGCTCCCTGACTTTCTCGAAAGCCTGTGCCGTCGATGGCTTCATTGATATCCCCCTCAGAAAACCCCAGTGCGCGCATTTGTTCGTCTGCGGAGAGTATGCGCGCATCGGCCAGATCAATATCAGGCCGAACGGAAAACAGCGAAGCCCCTTGGGGCGCGCAGGGGAAGAACGGGTGTTTTGCGGTGAAGGGGCTGGGCGTGGAGAGGCCCGGAGTGGTGGCGTGCATGGTGGAGCTCCTTGGTTGCGGACTGCAATTCCGCTGCCCACCGCCAAGCGGGCGAGCGGATCCGTGCAGGTTGGCGGACCGGAACCAAGGAACCGGCAGGGTTTCCCCTCCCGCACGGCCCGCCCATAGGCGCTACCATGCTGCGGACGTAAAAAAACCGCTCAGGGCGGTTGTCCGCCTTGGTATTCCAGGCCGCCAAGCCTGCGCCGCTGCTGTTTCAGCGGCAGTGGAAGACTATCCGGCCAAGTGCCTAGCGTCAACGGGAGTATTGCCCTCAATCTGGCGCCCAATCCGCCGGTGCGTGATGTCAAGAAGCATTTTTCACAGAAACGGCGTGAGCAATCTCGCTGCGTTTCGTCACCCGGAAGCCTATTGTCATGTATCCGATACGGATAAAAAGGGCGGCATAGTGACTCGGCAGATAATGGAGCGGATGTTGGTGCACCAATACCCGCACTCGATGCGGCACCTTCAGCAGCTGATCATGGATGCAGAACGGTGCCAACAAAACCACGGGAAAAAAGGTTGGTTCGGCGGCGACAAGTATCTGCCTGCGCTTGAGCGCTTCCAGAACACGCTGGGGCGCTGTATGGTCGCCCTTGTGGATGACGGCAAGCTCGCGAGCTTGAACGATCCTATCGCCACCATCGAAGCGGTGAACGCTGCGATGGGGATGTTTCAGTTGGCCTATGACAACTGGCCGGATGGGTTCTCGTTTTGGCGCAGTTATCACGCAGCCTACCGACTTCATCCGCCGCAGATATAAGCTGCCAATCTGTCAGCCACGAACTGCGATATCGCTCTCCCGGCGGATTCGTGCCGCCAGGCCTTCCGCATCCGCTACCCTGGTCTTCCCCCGCTTCATTGCCGTCTGGCTGCCGATCTGCTGCTCCACGTAGCCCAGCACATCCCGTTCCATCAGCACGTAGGCCCGGCCGATCCGCGCGGCTGGGATCTTGCCGTCATTGATCATCCGCCCCAGGGTGACCGGGTGGATCTTCATCAAGGCAGCGGCGCCCTGCAGGTCGAGGGTGGTCATTCGGTTGCTCCTTTCTTCGTGGTGTCCGCTTCGGCCTCGCGCTTCAGCTTGCGCCCGTGCATCACCTTGAGTGACCCCACCAGCTTCTTCCGCTCCTCCTGCGTCAGCCTGGCGAGCGCCGCCCGGCCCTGCTCGATCTGATTGCCGTTCATCGGGATCTTGAATCTTTCCGCCATCGATCAATTCACCTCCGTTGCGCCCGTTCCGTCCCACTTCACACGCCGACCGTCGGCCAGCACATAGACCATCCCGGCCTTGCGCTGGGCCTTGTCGGCCGGCATGGGATTGGCCTGCTGTCCTGATGGCTCCGCCGCCTGCCCAAGCCCTGCCGCCCGCAGCATCGGCTCCGCCCAGGTCTCAAACGGAACAGGCTTTCCGTCGGCAATAGGCTGGGATGCTCCGTACTGCTTGCCCAGTTCGGCAATCAGGTTCATCCGGGCCTTCACCATTTCGCTGTCAGCTCTCGGAGGCTCCCGCCCCGACAGATCCCGGATCTGCTGCGCAATCGCGCTGCGCTCTTCCGGGGTCTTGGCGGCTTCGTAGCGGGCCTGCAGTTCTTCCTGGCGTCGCGCGGCCCGGGTCTGGAAGCCCTGCGCTTCGCGCTTGAGGCCAAGTTCCTCGTTTGCAATGCCCTGGCGGTTCAGCGAATCTTGCACCTTCATTGCAAGCTGTCGTTGATCATTCTCCTGCTGGTCCGCGGCTTCCTGGCGCCCACTCATGTAGTTCAGCGCGGCAATTCGTGATGCGGCCTTGTTAGAAAAGAGCAATTCCCGCACAGCCTCATCCGGCGTCCGCTGACGGAACCCGATGCCGTTGCCGCCGTTAAACGCGATCTCGTCGCGCAGCGATGTCATACCGGCCCGGATCTGGTTTTCCCGCTGCAGGATGCCCATCACGTCGGGGCCGCCGATCCCGTTGGGCTGAAAGCCCAGGCCCGGCCCCGACGGCGCCGCGCCGGCCGCATCACCCCGCATCGACGCAGGCCGAAATCCTCCCACCGGGTTGCCCTTCATCTCAGCCACGGCCTGGCCCGGGTCGATGTTGGTGAAGAGCGGCGACTTCCCCGGCTGGTTGATGCGCTGCACGCCGTTGGTGTTCTCAACGGGCGTCACGGTGTAGGGAACGGGGCCGGCGTCCATGTAGCTCTTGGCAGGATCGGTGACGGGCTTGGTGTCAAGATTTGCTGCCGTGGCGGCGGGCGTTGTCGGGGCTGGGGCTGCGGGCGCGGGAGTCGCCGCCGGGGCCGGGGTCGGCTTGGAGTCCTCGATCCCAAAAAGCCCTTTTCCAAACTCGACCGCCGGCTGCATTCGCCGCGCCGTCGTGTTCATGCTGTCTTCCATCGCCGCGGGGATCATCGCTGCCGTCCCGCGCAGGGTGGCGCCGGCGGCCTTCGCATAGTTCCCCTTGTCGGCGTTCTCGTTCCAGGCGTTACCGATCTGGCCGGCAACCATCCGGGTCTGGCTTCCGTCTGCCAGCAAGGAGGCGCCCGGGACTGCCCGGGATGCATCGCCGATCCGCGTACTCATGTCCGCATTGGACTGGGCGTAGATGTTGCCGGCCCGCTCCGCCTGGTTGCCCGGGTAGGTGTTGGTCGGGCTGGTGGCAAGCGGGCGCTTCTTGTTCGGGTCTTCGACCATGCCGCCGTCGGCAAAGAACAGCTCCCGGGTAGATGCGTCGTCGCCGTCACTGCCGCCTTGCTCGCCGGCGGGGGTGTGGGTCGCCGCCTTCATGCCCTCCAGCACCTGCACGCCGATGGCGTGGACCTGCTCCGGAGAAAGGCGAAACTCGCCGTTGCTCAGATTGACGGGCACCTTGGACGTGGGGCCGAAGCCCATTCCCGGAATGTTCGGCGCCTTGGGCTTGCTGCCAGGGCGGAACCCTACCGCGCTCAGGGCTTCCGGGCCGATCTGCTGCGTGCTGTCCGCCGGCATGATGTAGGTGCCTTCCGGAACAGAAGTCTTCACCGAGTCGGAGGTGCCCGTGCCCGGGCCACGCACCAGCCCGCCGGCCCGGAAGCCCCGCGCGGAAGCGTCATCAGGGGGTGCGGCGGGTGGGGCTTGATGGGGGCGTTTCTGAAATCCGTACATGGGGCTGTCTCCGCGAAATGTCTCTGCACCCATTTTTCGGCAGTGAGCCAACAGCTCCAATCCCCAGAAGGGGGAGTGGCTGATTCCTGCTGTGCATGGCTGCGTGTCGCTTCATGCAGCATCGGTGGCGAGATGCGCTCTTGGCCTGCTCTGAAAGGTACGGCCGTGCCGTAACCTTGCCCTCTGTAACCTTTGTTTCCGTGGATACCTGACTGGATACCCTGCCCCTGGATACCGGGCCGGAGGGATCGCGACCTGAAGTTTTCTGAAGTGGTGAGCTCTCTCCGGCGGTTTCAAAGGGTGCGATTTGCTGTTACATCGGCTGTTACAGCCTGATCTGTTACGGCGCCTTTCCATGGCAACCGAGTTGGCAACCAGGGTTTTGGCAACCCGCGTTTTCGTGGAAACCGCCTTGGAAACCTCCGATTTGGAAACCGTGCTTTCCATGGATACGAAGCTGGATACCGGCGCCTTGGATACCGCGACGCCTGGACCATCGGGCTCGAAGCTGGTGCTGGCCTGTGCATTGGCGCCGATGATCTGCATCGGCCGACCAATCACCGATTCGGTGCGAACCGGGCTGCGAACCTCTTCCCTGCGAACCGCTTTCTTGAGGGCCACCGATCCCGTGGTAACCAGCCTGGTAACCGCGCATCTGGTAACCGTCGATTCCTTGCGTACCACACTGCGTACCGCCAGCTTGCGTACCTGATCCGCCCCGATTCAGGTCCGGAATCGGAGTGGGAAAACGCTAAGTTTTGCTAGCCCCTCATGGGCTTCGCTTCGCCTTCGGCAGAAAACCGTTCATGGCAGCCCTGGCCCGGCCCGCATCGGACGTGGGGCCGGTGCTGAGCCCACCATGGAGCTTGCACCGGCCGTTCTCCCAAAGGTCCGTCCGCTTGCAGGGTGTGCCGGCCCGAGTCTTCGCACCGCAGGTGAGCCCCTGAAGATCCTCGGGGAGCGCAGGGAAAGCCGGGGGCGGATGCCCGTAGCCCCGGGCTCGCCAGGCTGCGCCGATCTCCGCACTGGCTTGGCAATAGGCCCGCCAGCGGGCGCGGCGTACCTTGTTCAAATCGATGCCCATTCCCTGCGCCTCCTACTTCAGCCAGTGCCTGGTGTCCTTCCTCATTCGTCGAGTGCGCTGGATGTCGCCTTCTGTCGCGCCTCCAACTCGTGGATCTTGAGACGCAGATCGGCCACGACCTGAACGATGGTCTGCTCGGTGTCGATCCCGATGAACTGCAGTGCGGCTCCGGCCTGGACACCTGCCAGGGTCCGATCTTCGCGAGGGGTGAGCGTCAGCACTTCATCCCCGATCTCGATCTTCACCAGGCCATCGGGCATCACGGTTTTTGAGATCGGGCGCGCTGGCGGGTGGATCACCGCCGGGACGAACACACCGCGGCTTTTCCGGATCAGTAGCCCGTCATCCACCAGGGTGGCGAGCCGGTCATCAATGATCGTGAGGGTCAGCCCGGTGAGCTCCCGCAGCGCTTCGCGGGTGACCATTTGTTGGGCGTTATGCATGTCCTGCACCGCGTCAAGGATCTGCTGCTTCGTTGTGCGCTGGATTGCGGCCATCAGTGTGCCTCCTGAGTCTGTTGCATCGTGGTGCCTTGGTGGAATCGTGGGTTCGTGAAAATCGGGCCGCTGGTGCGTTTTTCTGGGGTGGGGTGCGGCATGCCCATGTCCGACCCCTCAAAAATCGAAGGGCGGGGCTTTCTCGTCGGCCCGGTCATGCTTCGAATCCTTTTGATCGCCCCGGCTTTCTGGGGTGAGTCGATTCGGGGTAGGGGCCGTCGAAGTCGGAGAACCGCATCCGCGGGCCATCCAGGGCCAGCAGGCATTCACCGGTCGGGCCGTTGCGGTTCTTGCGGATCAGCAGGTGGGCGATGCCTTCCCACTCCGGGGCGTCCTTGGGCATCGACTCGCGGTGGAGCATTCCGACAATGTCCGCGTCCTGCTCGATTTCGCCCGAGTCCCGCAGGTCGGCCAGTGTGGGCTTCTTGTCCAACCGCCCCTCGCTGGCCCGGTTGAGCTGGGCCAATGCAATTACCGGCACCCGCAGTTCCTTGGCCATGGCCTTCAGCCCACGGGAGATGCTGCCCACCTCTTGCGCCCGGTTGTCACCGGTGCCGCGCATCAGACCCAGGTAGTCGATCACCACCAGCCCCAGTCCGTGGGTGCGCTGGATGCGTCGTGCCTTCGCCCTGACGTAGGGGACGCCCACGGCCGGCGTATCGTCGATGAACATGGGCCAAGCCATCGAGGCGCCCACGGCTGCGCTCATGCGGTCCCAGTTGTAGCGGTCATCTGTGCCGGCACGCATTTCCTGCACCGATACGCCGGATCGGGCCGCCAGGATGCGGGCGGCTATCTCGCGGCGGGTCATCTCCAGCGTGAAGAACGCCACTGGCGTGCCGCCGGCTGCGACGTGGGCGGCGATGTTGCAGCCCGCAACGGTCTTGCCGACGCTGGGGCGGGCGGCCACGATCACCAACTGCCCGGGCTCCAGCCCGCCGGTCATCTCGTCGAAGCGGTGAAAGCCGGTTCCAAGCCCGGCGAGCTTTCCGCCATGCTCCATTCGCGCCTGAACGTCGGCGACCACATCACAGAGCGCATCCTGCAGGCGGATCGGCTCTGTGCCGGTGTGATCGACAAGGGCCTGCATGCTGGCTTCGGCCTCCGCGGCGATTTCCGCAGGGGACCGGCCAGCAGGCGTGGCGCAGGCGGCCAGAATGTCGGCTGCCGTCTGCTGCAGTCCACGCAGGGTGGCCCGCTCCCGGATTGTTCGGGCGTAGGCCTTCGCGTTGCTGGCGAGGAATCCGCAGTTCCCCAGCTCCCCCAGGTAGGCCACGCCGCCGGCGCGGTCTGCCTCGCCCCTGGCTTCCAGGGCGTCGAAGACCGTGAGCAGATCCACTGCTCGGCCAGAGTCGTGAAGAGCCTTGGCCGCGGCGAAGATCGTTCGATGGTCGGCCCGGTAGAAATCCGCAGCACTCACGGCGCCTTCGATGCGGTCGAGCACTCGCGCTCCATCAACCAGTATGGCGCCAAGCAGGCCTTGCTCCGCTTCGATGGAGTGGGGCGGCAGGTTGCGCAGGTCGGGGGCGCTCATCAGATGCACCCCCGAAACATGGCTTCCCGCTGAGCCGGTACCGAGGGCGTGGCCGCCGCTGGCTCATTTTCATACTTGCCTTCGAGGATCTTCACGAAGTTCGAAGGCGTGACGATCCACTCCAGATCGATCTCAAACGGACGGCGCCCTGGCGTCGAGGTCTTGCCCGTCAGAAAGTCGGACTCGGCGATGTAGCCAAAGAACTTGGCCCACCAGTCGAGGCTCTGGCGCTTGGCTTCCTCCTTCCACCTGGCGCGGAGCTTTGCCTTTCTGGTGTCGTTCCAGGATCGGACATGACGGCCTGTCGGCAGAATCTCGTGGTACAGGTCCATGATCGCCTGATGCGGGCAAGGGTCGGCAGCTTTGCTGCTGACAGGGGGCTCGTCCCCTACCTTGGTCTGTTCACTGGTCTGTTCTATGGTCTGTTCTTTGCCCGTTCCCGATTCCGGTACCCGCAAGCGTGTACCCGATTCCGGTACCCCTCCCGTCCCCGATTTCGGAACCGTTCCGTAATTCGGAACCGTTCCGGTTTCGGGTACCGTTTCCGCGTCAATCAAGTCGGGAACCGTGATTGCGTAACGGGTCGATTTCGAGTGACCGCCTTTGCCATCTTTGCGCAGCCAGCCCAAGCGCTCGAGGTCGGTGGTTGCCGTCGAAACGTGGCAGACGCTCATGCCGCAGCGTTCAGCGATCTGTGCACGCGACGGCCACACGATGTCCGTGTTCTTGTTTCGGAACGAGAAGAGCACACCAAGGACGCGCATCTGCTTGAGCGTCAGGCGCTTGTCGGCCCAGACTTCAACCGGGACTATTGAAAAGATCGCCGTGGCCATCGCTACAGGCCCGCCTTCCTTGCAGCCCGAAGGCATGCCTGGGCGTACTCGACCGGAGACAGCCCAGCTCGGCGAAACTCTGCCTTCAGAGCCTCATAGCGCTGGACGGCCGCATCCACTGACCGAGCCAGCTTGACCCTCTTTCGCTTCGGGGGCGCCCTCATTCGAGTCCCCCTTCTGCCTGGAAACCCGGAGCCGGCCAAAGCGGTACGCCAAGCGAGTACAGCGCAACATTGCGCCGGATACGGCCACGAAACTCCACTGCAGGCAGGAGCGTGGTCACGACGTTGAATCCCTGGGCGCGCAGATCGTAGACACGAGCGGCAGCTTCGGGGATGGCAAGCTCCGCGGTCAGACGGAAGGACAGCACAGACCCTTCGCTGCGCAGCAGCTCAAGCACCTCGGCGCATTGCCCGGTGACGGCTGGCGGCCTATGATCGCGGGAGGGAGTCATCACGCCACCTCGCCGCGGGCCAGTGCATCTATCTGATCGACGGGCCAAGCCAAAAACCGGTTGGCGCGCTTGACCGGCCGGACGCCGTAGTACGCGCCATCGCGGCACAGGGCGGCGCGCAGGGTCTGGGGACGGACGCCGAGCATTGCGGCGGCTTCTTCGGTGGAGTAGGTGTGCAGGATCGACGCACAGTCCGTGCGCCGGGTGCTGGGGATGGTTACGGCTTGCATCGCGGTTTCTCCGTGCATTGATCACGGAAACCACGATATTTAGCGGCGTTGCTCGGCGAAAATCCGGCGGAATGCTGGCGGAAAAGTGGCGGAAGTTTGACGCATTCCGCCGACCCTCGCCTGCTTTGCTGGCGGGAAAGTGGCGGATTAGTCGAAGTCGCCTGTCAGCAGGTGCCTTGAGTCACGGGAGCGGGCCGGAAGGTTGTTTGCAAGTTTTCGCGCGCACCTAGACCAATCCCACCCAGCGGGGCATTGCTCGTTAATCCACCAGCGAGCGGCAAGATATGGATTGAATTTACCACGCCCCACTCTTGCCAATGCCAGACCGTTGCGAGCGGCACGCTCGGCGTATTTCGCCCACTTCTCGTTGTCGGGGAACATAGCCTCAAGCTGCGCACTTCCCACTGAATCAAACAGGCCCTCAAGCTCCTGCTCATAATCTCTCGGCTCGCCCCCAGCCCCATGGAGCGCACCTCCCGGCGCCCGCTCAATCCGTCGCGCTTCCGCTTCGATCCGCTCGTCCTCCAGGCGCTTGACCTCGGCTGCGGACTCTTCCTGCCGCTTGCGGACGGCCTCCTGCTGGGCGCGCAGCTCGGCGGCCTGGCGGTCAAGTTCAGCGCGCACCTCCCGGGCCTTGGCCTCCTGGGCCTCACGCTGGCGGGCGATCTCGGCACGCTCGGCGGCAAGGCGGCCCCCTTCAGCGGCACGCTCCTCCGCGGCCTTGCGCTCTTCATCTTGGCGGCGCGCTTCAGCCTCGGCACGCAGGCGGGCCAACTCTTCACGATTGGCACCCGCGCTGACGGGCTGCTCGGGAGTCTGCGGAAGCGGCTCCAATAGCTGGCGGACCATCGCGCCTCTCCATTGAGCGGCTTTCGCAGCGGCTTCCGACTTAGCTATTTGAGTGCGCTTACGCAGGTCTGCAAGAGACTCGACCACCAGTGCGCGCCGCCGGCTTGCCTCTTCGGGGGAAATGTCGCGGGCGAAGACACCCTGGCTGTGATTCTCTTCTCGCTCCGCTTCATCAAGCTGTTCAGTAAGCGAGTATGCCAACTCCTGAGCCTCGATATCGGGCAGGCCGACGATCTGCTGGGCGCGTTCGGCTTCGACATAGGCTGCGCGAAGAGCTTGGCGCGGCAACTTTTTTCGAACCCCTCCCAGCTTCGATAGTTGATCTTCATCGAGCTGCCCAATTCGGCCTAGCCTCTCTTGGATGTAATTGCCAACTCCATAGAGCAAAAACGCAGCCAGTTCTTTCGCAGTAAAGGGGACTGGCAATAGTGGCGCAGCTTCCGGGTCCGTGTCGTCCTCAGTGTCACAGGCGGGGTTCCACTCGAATACATTCCCCGCCTCGATACCCTCCCCGCCTGAAGGGAACAGACCGATATAGGTTTCCGAAACATAAACTCCGGGGGTATGGCCGTCGTCTCGAAACTCGAGAAATTCATAACCACCAGACTGGTTGTTGACCAGCTCCACGATGAACGTGGCGGTTTCCTTGCCAAACTGGCGGTAGGGCTGATGCTCCTGCATCTGCGCTCCTTCGTGCGCCCTTCAATGGGGTGCCGCGCCAGGCGGGTGAAGGTGTCCCGCTTTTCGGTTGGCCGACCTAGGCGCGGCGGTGGTGCTCGGTCAGGCGGTCAGCGCCTCAATGACGGCGGCCGGGTTATGCTGAATGACGTTCAGCAGGACCAGCGCGGGGCCATGCGGGGCGCGGTCGCCTCGCTCCCAATGACGCAGGGTCGCCGTCGAGAACCCGAAGCGGGCGGCGAACTGCTCCTGCGTCATGCCCACCTTGGCGCGAAGAGCCTTCACGTCCACCGGGCGTGGGCGGTGGATGCGGGTTTGCGGTGCGCGGCCTTCGGCGTGCTCGATGGCTTCCAGCAGGCCACGCTTGATGCTGTCGAATGCGGTGCTCATGGTCGTTTTTTCCTCCATGCTTCGATAAGTATTCCGACCAGTTCCGCAAGCTCGTTGCGCTCGCCCTTGGTCAGATTGGCGCGGTCGCCCTTGGCGAACAGCGTCAGCAGGTACAGCGGCATGCCTTCATCGTGGAAGTAGTAGATGATTCGCACACCTCCGCTTTTTCCCTGCCCGCCGCGTCGCCATCGCAGCTTGCGCACGCCTCCCGTGCCTTCCATCAAATCACCGTCCTTGGGGTGTTCTGCCAAGTAACGGATGACGTCTTGCCGCTCTCCCTCGCTCAGAAGCTTGTCGGCAGTGCGGATGTATTCGGACAGTTCAGCAACGGTCAGCATGGGTTTGATTGTAATCCAATGGGACGGCTAGTGTTCATGCTTTCACCACCCGCAGCCCGGCCGGTTGTTCTTCCCTCGGCTGCTCGATGCCGGCCTGTTCCAGAATCCAGCCTTCAATCTTCGCGTGCCACATGCGCAGCAGGTCGAGCGGACGGCGGCGGTAGTGCTTCTCTGCGGTGGCACTGGGCTTGTGCCCCATGATTTGCGCAACGATGCCGGCGGGCACCTCCACCCACTCGGCCAGGGTGCCAAACGAACGGCGCAGGCCGTGGATTGAGAGGGGCGGAAGGCCTGCTGCCAACAGCGCCTTGTTGTGGGCAATGCGTGGCTCTTGGAGCCTTCCATCTTCGGCCGTGGTACTGGAGAACACCCACTCATTCCGGCGCGGCAGAGACGCCAGCAACGCGGCCACGTAGGGTGTCAGCGGGATGGTGCGCTCTCCCTCCACCTTGTCCTTGATGGTGATGGACTTCCACTGAAAATCCACGTCAGCCCACTGGATGCCCGCCACCTCCTCCCGGCGCGCTCCAGTCAGCAGAGCCGTTTGCAGATACGCGGCGATGACGGGGTTTTGAATCTGGCAGACGTGCGAGAACCACGCCGGCAACTGCTCCCGCTGAAGGCAATCATCCTTTGCCGCCTTCTTCGGCAGCGCTTCCTTCGCCTGGCGGGCGGCGCAAGCATCCGCATGGACTTGGCTGCGGTACTCGGGACGGTCGGCGCACCAATTCAGGAAGGCGCGTAGCAGCCCAAAAGCAAGCCGGGCGTGGGTCGGGCGGCGGTCGGCTTCCTCCTCCAGCCACACGCGCACCCGGTCGGCGTCAATCCGGGCCAGGGGAAGCAGCAGCAGCGGGCGCAGGGCTCCGGGCAGGGTCAAATTGCTTTCCCCCTTCCTGCGGCCTCTGGTGCGCAGCTCGCCCCCTTCCTTGCTGACATTCTCATGGTCACGAATGTGCGGCTCGCTCCACTTGGCACGGCGGGCCTCGATGTAGGCATTCCAGGCCTCCAGTGCAGGCGATTCGATGCGCTCGGCTTCGCGCTTGGCGGCCTCGTCAGCGGCCTTCTTGGCTTCGATGGCGGCCAGCTTGTCAGCTTTCTCCTGGCGCGGGTCGATGCCCTGGTCAATCAGCGCTTGGAGGCGGCGGGCCTCGGTGCGGGCGTCGTCGAGGTTCCACACCTTCACGTCGCCGATGGTGACGCGCAAAGGGGCCTTGTGGAGCTTACCGGCGAACACGAAGGACTTTGCCCCGGCGGGTGTCACTCTGACGCTGAGTTGCTTGGGGTCGTCATCGAACACATAGACCGCTTGGCTGCCAGTCGGTGGGGCCAGTTTGCGGATGCGGTCGAGGGTCAAGCGGATGCGTGAAGTGTCGCGGGCCATGGTCGTTGCTCCTTGGTGCCGGGAGCAAAAGAGATTCCATTGCTCCCCCATTGCTCCCGATTCTAGCAACACCCATCAACATCGTTCAATGCAGAAAGAGCACACAATCCATATTTTTCAATTAGATATGTGATTTTATGAACCCCCATCAACGCCGAAAAATGCGATCACCTTCGGATTCATAACCCATAGGTCGGCGGTTCGACTCCGCCCATCACCACCACAGATTCAAGCAAAAAGGCCAATCCGCAAGGGTTGGCCTTTTTGCTTTTCAGACCGTGCGGTCACCGAACAGCCAGAGTTGGGCGCATCCCGACGTTAGCCACCTCTACCGGCGACGATAGTTCTTTTCGGCGGTCGCTGACACGCCGTTTCCCCACACCAGGAATACGTGCTCAGCTCTCCCACTCCCGATGCCGCACCAAACACCCGCGGATCCGCTCCACGGTCTCCTCTACCGGAGCCTTTCTCGATACCTCCAGCCCCAGATCCCGGGCAATGGCGTTCACCCTCGCCGGATTGAGAGGGATGCCGCCCCGGTCAATGGCGTCTATCAGCTGGCGAGCCCGGCCGATCTCCGTTAGCGGCGCGGCGCGCTGGAAACGCTGACGAACCCACAAAATGAAGCCGGCCTTCATTGCCCACCCCGCAAGGTCGAGAGCGCCCCCACCAGCTCGGCAAAGAGGGGCCTGGCGCCGGGGTCGAGGTGCAGGCAGCGGTCGCGCAGGGCAACCAGTGCCGGCATGACGGCGCCAGCAGGATCACTGTCGTCGGAGTGCTCGATGAGCTCCTCCAGCAGGCAGCCGAAGGCCCGCACCTCCAGGCGCTGCAACCCATCGGCCAGCGCGCGATCGTCCAGGGGAATGAATGACGCCGCCCCAAAATCCCCCAGCAGCGCCTTGCCATCGGGCCGGTGCAGAATGTTGTGGGCGTAGAGGTCGCCGTGCAGAATGCCCCGGGCATGCAGATGAGCAGCCACCGCAGCCATGTCGGCCGCCAGGCGCAGAGAGGCCGCCGCGGAAAGAGTCAGCCCGGGCGTGTATACATCCCGGGTGCATGAGGCGCGGCTGGGCGGCCCGGCGAGGGTGGAAAAGCCCGGATCGACCCGCTCCATCACCAACCCTTCGATACCCTCCGGATGGCCCTGCAGGCGCCCCAGCACCGGGATGAGGCCAACATGCCGGCCGCTGTCCAGACACACCACCATCTCGTTGCCGGGCAGACCGTCGCTGGTGACGGCGCCCTTGAAGCACTTCACCGCCACATCCCGCGCGGCACCGTCGGCATCCCAGCGGGCCTGATGGATCACGCCTGAAGCCCCCTCACCCAACACCTGCTGCAGCATCAGCTCGCTCCAAGGCAAGCCGGGCACCTGGATGCACGCCTTGCGGGCAGCCTCCAGCCCGGCGCAGAAGGGATTGCCGGCATACGCCAGCCAGCTCAGGCGAGGCATCTTCAGCAGCCAGTCAGGCAGCTCGACAAGCCGGTTTGCAGCAACACGCAGGAGCTCCAGGCGGGCACACCGGGCCAGCTCCACCGGCAGCGTTTCAAGCAGGTTGCCCGCCAGCATCAGCTTCTGCAGCCGCCCTCGGCGCCCGATGGACGCAGGCAGCTGCCTGATGCGGTTGTCGGTGAGGATCAGCCAGCGCAAACGGGGCGGTAGCGCCTCGGCAGGCACACTTTCGATGCGACACGACTTGAAACCCACCATTTCGAGCTGTGGGCAGCGCCCCAGCACCTCGGGGAGGACGCGAAAGGGGTTGCCGGAGCAGAACAGCACGCGCAGGCGATGCAGGCGCGGCAGATCATCCGGCAGGCTGTCCAGCTGGTTGCCCGACAGATCCAGCACCTCCAGGCTGTCGGCGAAATCAAAGATCTCGTCGGGGAAATTGGTCAGACCAGAAGACAGGCGCAGTTCACGCGCTCCATGCAGACGCCCGGCGCGCAGCTCATCAAGGGTATCCATCGGCAATCAGATCGGCAGCCAGAACACAGACCTACGGCACGCCGGCATCGCTCTCGCCCAGCTCGCGGCCCAAGCCAGGCTTGGTCAGCCGCCGCGCCACCCGGGCCCGGGACTCGCGCTCCTCGTGACGTGCCCGCGCCACCATGCTCTCGCGGACGAAGTCGATGTGCGCCCGCACGGCGGCCGAGGCGGCAGCGGGATCGCGGTTGCGAATACCGTCCCAGATCGCCCGGTGCTGATCACGCAGCTTCAGCCAGTCGCCGTCCTGGCGTCGCAAGTGACGCAGGTTGCGGTCAATGTGATCGTTGATGACCCGAAACAGGCTTGCCGTCAGATGACCGAACATGACGTTGTGGGCCGCTTCGGCAATGGCCTGATGAAAGGCCAGATCAGCCTTCACCTGCTGCTCCAGGACTTCCGGCGAGGTACCCTGGGCAAACAACGACTCCACTTGGGCAAAGGTATCACCGATGCGCAGCAGGTCGGCCTCGGTGGCGCGCTGGGCCGCCAGGGACGCGGCCTCACACTCCAGCATGCCGCGAAATTCGAGCAGATCCGCCTGGATGTTGGGGTGCTGGGCGAGCATGTCGTGCCAGGGGTCGGTAAAGCCCACATCGAGCCGGTCGGTCACGTAGGTGCCGCCGCCCTGCCGGCTCTGCAGCAGCCCCTTGGACACCAGTTTCTGGAGCGCCTCGCGCAGGGACGGACGTGACACGCCCAGTTCAGCCGCCAACTCCCGTTCAGGCTGAAGGCGGTCACCGGGCTTCAGGGCACCATCCAGGATGCGCCGCTCAAACTCGTGGGCGATGGTGTCGGAAAGGCGCTGGACCGCCAGTTTGCCATTGGCCATGTACATGCCACCTTGATTGGTCAGACCAAAATTCTAGGTTGCCACCCCGAAGACCACAAGCCACCCACCTTTCCGCCCCCACCCCGCCGCTATAGGTTTACCCCTATAACCCCATGAAATCAATCCTTTGAGTGCACCCCCCAATTGACGCGAAGAACATCGAAGCGTACATTTCCGTACATCCGATTAATTGGTCTTACCACTTTACCGGAAAATCCAATACCACAGACAGTCAGGCCCGCTGCGACACCCCTCGTCGCGCACCGGCAGAACTGGAGGAGACATGAGCAAGGCCCCCGAGATGGCAGGCGCTGGTCACGGCACGCGCAGCTACCCCCCGCGACCAGAAGCGGTGTATTTCTACGGCACCTGCCTCGTGGACATGTTCGTCCCCGAAGCCGGCATGGACGCCATCACCCTCCTGGAGCGGGAAGGCGTACGTGTGATCTTCCCCGACAACCAGACCTGCTGCGGCCAGCCCGCCTACACCAGCGGCTTCCCCGACGAAGCCCGCCAGGTGGTCGAATCCCAGCTCGATCTCTTCCCTGGCGACTACCCCATCGTGGTGCCCTCCGGCTCCTGCGGCGGCATGATCCGCTGGAACTGGGAGAAGGTCGTCGCCAGCGATCCAGCCCTCAAGGCCCGGGCCGCCGCCATCGCCGAACGCACTTTCGAGTTCGCGGAGTTTCTGGTGCATGTGCTGGACTTCAAGCGCCCTGATCAGGGCCCCGCCGTCACCGTGGCCCTGCATACCTCCTGCTCGGCCCGCCGCGAGATGGGCACCCTGCTGGTCGGCCGCGAGCTGCTCGCCCGCCTGGACAACGTGACCCTGGCCATCCACGATCACGAATCCGAATGCTGCGGCTTCGGCGGTACCTTCTCCCTCAAGCACCCGGACGTATCCACCGCCATGGTCAGCGACAAGGTCGCCTCCCTCAAGGCCACCGGCGCCTGCCAGATGGTCACTGCCGACTGCGGCTGCATGCTCAACATCACCCGCCGCGCAGCCCGGGAAGATCTGGATGCCGGCCGCACCACGCCGTCCCTGCCCGGCGAGCACCTGGCCACCTTCCTGCTCCAGCGCACCGGAGGCAGTGAGACCACCCGCAAGGAAGACGCCCGATGAGCGCCCGCGATCGCATCCTTGCCAAGCTGCGTGGCGCCCGCCCCGCCGAACCCCTGCCCCGCCCCGACCCGGCCCCCCACTACGCAGCCCGGGCTCGCAACGAATCGAAGGCCGAAGCGCTGACCCGCTTCCGCGCTGCCATTGAAGGCTTCCACGCTGATGTGCATGTCACCACCGAAGCTGACTGGCCTGCCCTGCTCGCCCGCCTGTGCGCCGACAAGGGCGTGGGCACGCTCCTTTTCGGGGCTCAAACCCCGGCCGGCCGTCGCCTAGAACCCGCGACGTTTGCCGGCACCACCCTGCGCCCCTGGGCCGGTCAGGTGGAGGACATCAAGGCCGATCTGTTCCACCGGGTCGACGCTGGCTTCACCCAGACCCGCGGCGCCATCGCCGAGACCGGCAGCCTGATCCTGTGGTCGTCCGCCGACGAACCGCGCACCCTGTCGCTGGTCCCGCCGATCCACTTCGCCCTGCTCGACGCGGCCCACATTCACCCCACCTTCTACGACGCCCTGGTGAGTGAGAACTGGGCAGCAGGGCTGCCCACCAACGCCCTGCTGATCTCGGGCCCGTCCAAGACCGCCGACATCCAGCAGACCCTGGCCTACGGCGCCCACGGCCCGAAGGAGCTGATCGTGCTGGTCATCAATGCCGAAGGAGACCTGCAATGAGCGCCCAGGCCAACACCACCGGCAAAGACGCCGGCCAGCCCATCGCCTTCGTCTCCGCCCAGGCCCTGCGGGCGCGCATGCACGACGCGGTGAATGACCCGCACCTGCGCACAAGCTTCCGCGGCGCCATGGACTTCCTGATGGCCAAGCGCGCCGCCCAGTTCCCCGATGCGGACGAGCTGGACTCCCTGCGCAGCCTGTCCGAGTCCATCCGCCAGTACAGCCTGTCGAAGCTGCCCGACCTGCTCGAACAGCTCGAAGCCAACCTGACCCGCAACGGCGTGCAGGTGCACTGGGCCGAAACCCCTGAAGAAGCCAACGCCATCATGCTGGGTATCGCCCAGCGCCATCAGGCCAAGCTGATCGTCAAGGGCAAATCGATGGTCAGCGAGGAGATCGAGTTCAACCACGCCATGGAAACTGCCGGCGTAGGCGCCCTCGAATCGGACATGGGCGAATACATCGTCCAGCTCGCCGGCGAAAAGCCGTCCCACATCATCATGCCGGCGATCCACCAGACCAAGCAGCAGATCGCCAAGCTGTTCGCCGAGCACATCCCCGGCGTCGATTACACCGACAACGTGGATGCCCTCATCCAGATCGGCCGCCGGGTGCTCCGCGAAAAGTTCGAAGTCGCCGACATCGGCCTCTCCGGCGTCAACTTCGCCGTGGCCGAGACCGGCACCCTGTGCCTCGTCGAGAACGAAGGCAACGGCCGCATGTGCACCACCGTACCCAAGGTGCACATCGCCATCACCGGCATCGAGAAAGTGGTCGAGAAACTGGAGCACGTCGCCCCGCTGTTCTCCATCCTCACCCGCTCGGCCACCGGCCAGGCCGTGTCCACCTACTTCAACATGATCTCCGGCCCGCGCCGGGGCGAAGACAAGGACGGCCCCGAAGAGGTGCACCTGGTGCTCCTCGACAACGGCCGCAGCCAGGCCTACGCCGACGAACAACTGCGCAAGACGCTGCAATGCATCCGCTGCGGCGCCTGCATGAACCACTGCCCGGTCTACACCCGGATCGGCGGTCACGCCTACGGGACCACCTACCCCGGTCCCATCGGCAAGATCGTCTCGCCCCACATGATGGGGCTTGAGCAGACCCACCTGCTGCCCACCGCCTCCAGCCTGTGCGGTGCCTGCGGCGAGGTCTGCCCGGTGAAGATCCCCATCCCCGAACTGCTGATCCGCCTGCGCGGCGAAGCCAACAGCGAACCCCACGCCAAGCCCGCCATGCGTGGCCAGGGCGCTGGGCACAGTACGCTGGTGAGCTTCGTGTGGCGCATGTGGGCGCGGGTCCACGCCCGCCCCGGCAGCTACCGGGCCTTCAGCTGGCTGGCCACCCGCTTCCGCGCCTTCACGCCCACGCGGCAAGGCGGCTGGACGGCGGCCCGCACACCTCTGCAACCTGCCCCGCGAAGGCTCCGAGACATGGTCAAAGACCGACGCTAGCGTGGATGGGCGACTGAAGTCGCCCCTACACGTCGCCCCGCCATACCCCCCGAATCTCAACCCAATCCCTGCCCGGGAGGCCCCGTCATGTCCGCACTCATCGACGCCCTGCGCAAAACCCTCTCCACTGACCGTGTCATCACCGACGAACTCCGCCGCCTTGCCTATGGCACGGACGGCAGCTTCTACCGCCTGATTCCCGAGGTGGTGGCAGTGGTCAATAACGAAGGCGAGGTATGCAAGGTGGTAGAGCTGGCCCGCCAGCACGGGCGTCCGGTCACCTTCCGGGCCGCGGGCACCAGCCTGTGCGGCCAGGCCGTCACCGACGGGGTGCTGGTGCTGCTGGGTGAAGGCCTGGCCACCTGCCGCATCGCCGCCGACGGCAACAGCGTAGAGGTGGGCACAGCCATGATCGGCGCCGAGGTGAACCGCCGCCTCGCGCCCCTGGGCCGCAAGATCGGCCCCGACCCCGCCTCCATCAACGCCGCCAAGATCGGTGGCATGGCGGCCAACAACAGCTCCGGCATGTGCTGCGGCACCGCTCAGAACAGCTACAACACCCTGACCTCGATCCGCGTACTGCTGGCCGACGGCACCCTGCTCGACACCGGAGAGCCCGCCAGCGTCGCAGCCTTCCGGATCAGCCATAAAAGCCTGCTCGACCACCTCGCAGCCCTGGCCGACCAGGTGCGTGCCGATAAAGCCCTGGCCCAGCGCATCCGCAGCAAATACAAAATCAAGAACACCACCGGCTACAGCCTCAACGCCCTGGTGGACTACAGCGATCCGGTGGACATCCTGGCCCATCTGATGATTGGCTCCGAGGGCACTCTCGGCTTCATCTCCCGCATTACTTACCAGACCGTCCCCGAATACGCCCACAAGGCCAGCGCCCTGGCGTTCTTCCCCGACATGGAGACGGCCTGCCGCGCCGTGGCCGGGCTCAAGTCGCGCCCGGTGGATGCGGTGGAGCTGCTCGACCGCGCCTCCCTGCGCTGCGTCGCCGACAAGCCGGGCATGCCCGCCCTGCTCAAGACCCTGCCCGACGGTGTCACCGCCCTGCTCATCGAGACCCGCGCCCCCAACGCCACCGAGCTGCAGGTCCGGATCACCTCGGTGCTCGAAGAGCTGCACGCCTACCCCCTCATCGAAGCCCCCGCCTTCACCACCGACCCGGCCGAAATCGAACGCCTGTGGAACGTGCGCAAGGGCACCTTCCCCGCCGTCGGCGCAGTGCGCAAGCCTGGTACCACGGTGATCATCGAGGACGTGGCCGTCGCAGTGCCCGACCTGGCCGCCGCCTGCCTCGATCTCCAGCACCTCTTCGCCAAGCACGGCTACCACGAGGCCATCATCTTCGGCCACGCCCTGGAGGGGAACGTGCACTTCGTGTTCACCCAGGACTTCGGCATCGAATCCGAAGTGGCCCGCTACGCCGCCTTCATGGATGACCTGTGCCAGGTGCTGGTGGCCAAGTACGACGCCTCCCTCAAGGCCGAGCACGGCACCGGCCGCAACATGGCCCCCTTCGTCGAGCTGGAATGGGGCGCCCAGGCCTACACCCTGATGAAGGAGATCAAGACCCTGTTCGACCCGGAGGGCCTGCTCAACCCCGGCGTCATCATCAATGACGACCCCGCAGCCCACCTCAAGCACCTCAAGCCCATGCCCGCCGCCGGCCAGCTCTACGCCCCGGTGGACCGCTGCATCGAATGCGGCTTCTGCGAGCCCCAGTGCCCATCCCACGGACTCACCCTGTCGCCCCGCCAGCGCATCGTCGGCTGGCGCGAACTGTCGCGCCGCCAAGCCGCCGGCGAGGCCCCCGGCCAGCTCGGCGAGGACTACCTCTACATGGGCCTCGACACCTGCGCCACCTGCGGCCTGTGCTCCACCGCCTGCCCGGTGGGCATCGAGACCGGCGCCCTGACCCGTGCCGTGCGTGGTGAAAAGCTCTCCAGCGTGGCCCGCAGCCTCGGCCAGGTGGCCGCCAACCACTTCGGCGCCACCCAGGCCCTGGCCCGCACGGCCATCAAGGCCGGCCACCTCGCCGAAGCCATCGTCGGCACCCAGGCCTTGTCGCGCCTCACCGGCGGCGCCTGGAAGGCCCACATGCCGACACCCCAGCCACTGGGCCGCGCCTCGCGCAGCCGCGGCGACAAGGTCGTGTACTTCCCCACCTGCGCCGGCCGCATGTTCGGTGCCGACACCCCGGAACACGCCCTCTCCGCCACCGTCATCCGTGTGCTGGAGCGGGCCGGCTACGCCCCCATCGTGCCCGACGACGTCAACAGCCTGTGCTGCGGCCAGTCCTTCGCCAGCAAAGGGCTGGAGGCCGACGCCGACCGCAAGTCGGCCGAGCTCGAAGCTGCCCTGCTCAAGGCCAGCAACAACGGGGAATACCCCATCGTGCTCGACGCCAGCGCCTGCTCCCTGCGCATGAAGACCTTCCTGGCTCAGCGCCTAAAGGTGTACGACCTGGTCGAGTTCGCCCACGACGCCCTGCTGCCGCGCCTGATGCTGCACAAGAAGGCCGACCCGGTGCTGGTGCACCTCAACTGCTCGGCACGCCGCATGGGTTTCGAAAGCAAGCTCAGGCAGCTCGCCAGCGCCTGCGCCGATCAGGTGGTGCTGCCGGCCGAGGTGAAGTGCTGCGGCTTCGGCGGCGACCGCGGCTTCGTGGTGCCCGAACTCAACACCCACGCCCTGCGCAAGCTCCACGCCGACGTGCCGGCCGGCTGCTGTGGCGGCTACTCCAGCAACCAGACCTGCGAGATCGGCCTCACCAACGCCACGGGCCTGCCCTACCGCTCCATCGTCCATCTGCTCGACGAATGCAGCGCAGAGGCCAGCCGCCTGGCCACCTGCTGAAGATGAAGTGCTTTAGGGGCGGCTTCAGCCGCCCACGGACTCTGATCGGACACCTGCGGGCGGCTGAAGCCGCCCCTACCGCCCCAACCACCCAATAAAAGCAGCACCACACGCAGTACCGACGACACCGCAGCAACGGCAATACCCATATAGCCATACCACCGCATTCACCAAGGAGGAAACACGAATGCAACCCTGGATGCAGATTTACGACCCCTTGGGCAACCTCTGGTTGTCCTCGCTGGTCGCCGCACTACCCATCATCTTCTTCTTCGTCGCGCTGGCCGTGCTGCGCCTGAAGGGGCACGTGGCCGGCACCATCACCGTGGCCATCGCCCTGGCCGTGGCCATCTTCTTCTACAAGATGCCCGTAGAGATGGCACTTGCCTCGGCCGGCTACGGCTTCCTCTACGGCCTGTGGCCCATCGCCTGGATCATCATCGCCGCGGTCTTCCTGTACAAGATCACCGTCAAGACCGGCCAGTTCGACATCATCCGCGCCTCGGTAGTCTCCATCACCGATGACCAGCGCCTGCAGATGCTGCTGGTGGGCTTCTCCTTCGGCGCCTTCCTGGAAGGTGCTGCGGGCTTCGGCGCCCCGGTGGCCATCACCGCCGCCCTGCTGGTGGGCCTGGGCTTCAACCCCCTCTACGCCGCCGGCCTGTGCCTCATCGCCAACACCGCCCCGGTGGCCTTCGGCGCCATGGGCATCCCCATCATAGTGGGCGGCCAGGTCACCGGCATCGACCCCTTCAAGATCGGCCAGATGGCCGGCCGCCAGCTGCCGCTGCTGTCCGTCATCGTCCCGTTCTGGCTGGTGGCCATGATGGACGGCTGGCGCGGCATCAAGGAAACCTGGCCCGCCATCCTGGTGGCCGGCCTGAGCTTCGCCGTCACCCAGTTCTTCACCGCCAACTACATCGGACCGGAACTGCCCGACATCACCTCCGCCCTGGTCAGCCTGATCTGCCTGACCATCTTCCTGAAAAACTGGAAACCCAAGCGCATCTTCCGCTTCGACAACCAGCACCACACCGAACTGGGCGAAGACAGCCACCACAGCTTCGGCCAGATCGCCAAGGCCTGGTCGCCCTTCGTCATCCTGACCATCATGGTCACCATCTGGAGCCTCAAGCCCTTCAAGGCCCTGTTCGCCAAGGACGGCCCCCTGTACTCGCTGGTGTTCCAGTTCCCGGTGCCCATGCTCGACAAGCTGGTCATCAAGATGGAGCCCATCGTTGCCAAGGCCACGCCCTATGCGGCGGTATATAAGCTGGACATCCTCTCCGCCACCGGCACCGCCATCTTCCTGGCGGCCCTGATCAGCATGTTCGTGCTGGGCATGCGCGGTGGAGAGGCCACCAAGGCCTTCAAGGAGACCGTGGTCGAACTGAAGCGCCCGATTTACTCCATCGGCATGGTCCTGGCCTTCGCTTTCGTGGCCAACTACTCCGGCCTGTCCGCCACCCTGGCCTTGCTGCTCGCCGGCACCGGCGGCCTGTTCCCGTTCTTCAGCCCCTTCCTGGGCTGGCTGGGCGTGTTCCTCACCGGCTCCGACACCTCGTCCAACGCCCTGTTCTGCTCCCTTCAGGCCACCACCGCCCACCAGGTCGGCGTGTCCGACACCCTGCTGGTGGCCGCCAACACCACCGGTGGCGTCACCGGCAAGATGATCTCGCCCCAGTCCATCGCGGTGGCCTGCGCCGCCGTGGGCCTGGTCGGCAAGGAGTCGGACCTGTTCCGCTTCACCGTCAAGCACAGCCTGATGTTCGCCACCATGGTGGGCATCATCACCACCCTGCAGGCCTATGTATTTACCTGGATGATCCCCTGATCCATCCAGCGCTTTCTTCAGTACGGGGATGATGCGTCCCCTGGGAGCCTCGACGGCGGCCGGTAAAACGGTCGCCGTCTTTTTACGTGCCCCCCGACAGGCCGTGATGGAGCGCACACCCAGGCTCATCCACCGCTCGACACGCTTGCGGCCGCCACCTGGAATCAGCCACTCTATGCGCCAGGCGCCACCTCGAAGCGCCACCGAAGGAAACCCCCAGCAGCATGGAACGGCAACTCGAAAACCGGCTTCTCAAATGCGTCGACCTGCTCCTCGACGCCGTCTTCCTCGTGGACGAGGGCGGGCGCATCGTCTACGTCAATGCCGCCTGCGAGGGCATCCTCGGCTACATGCCGGCCGAGATGATCGGCCGGTTCATGGCCGATTTCATCCTCCCCGAGGACCGAGCCCTGACCGCCCGGGAATCCGCCCAGGTGATGGCCGGTCATGCCCGAGTCGGTTTCGAGAACCGCTATCTTCACAAGGACGGTCACACCGTGCACATCATGTGGTCGGCCCGCTGGTCCGAGGCCGACCGCCTGCGCATCGGCGTAGCCCGGGATGTCACGCGGCAGAAGCGTGCCGAGGCTTTCCAGATCACCACCTACGCCGTCTCCGAAGCTGCCCACCAGGCCACCGACCTGGACAGCCTCTTCGAATGGATCCACGCCATCATTGCCGGGCGGGTCCCTCTGGCGGGGCTGGCCGTGGCCATCCGCCCTCCTCACAACGGTGAGCTGAGCTTTCCCTACCAGAAAGGCGAGGGAGGCCTGTCGCCCATCCTCGACGAAGCCCGGGCCCGGGCCCTGTGCGCCCGGGTCATGACCGAGGGGACTGCACTGCACCTCAGCACCGACACGCTGGAGCTGGCCTCAGCCGGCCAGAGTCCGCGCTACGCCTCATGGCTCATCCTGCCCCTGGTCACCCGCCAGGAGGCCATTGGCGCCCTGGTGCTGCAGGCCCCCGCCGGCGCCCGCTACGATGACGCCGACCGGGAACTCCTGCACTTCGTCTCGGCCCAGGTGGCCACCGCCATCGAACGTGGCCAGCTCAAGGCCGAGCTGTTGCCGGCCGCCCAGTACGACGAGCTCACCAGCCTCCCCAACCGGCGCCTCTTCCACGACCGCCTCAACACGGCCCTGGCCCGCAGCAGGCGCAAGCAGCGCAGCATGGCCCTGCTCTACATCGACATCGACGATTTCAAGCACGTCAACGACACCCTCGGCCACGCCGCCGGCGATCTGCTCCTGCAGCACATCGCCCGCCGCCTCGAAGGCTGCGTACGCAAGGCCGACACCGTGGCTCGCCTGGGGGGTGACGAATTCGTGGTGATCCTGGAAGAAGTGCATGGCCCCGGCGATGCCCGGGAGGTCGCCGACAAGATCCGCAGTGCGCTGCGGGACAACATCCGCATCGACGACCGCCTGCTGCGCACCGAAGCCAGCATCGGCATCGCCATCTACCCGGAGAACGGCACTGACGCCGAAGCGCTGCTGAAGCAGGCCGATGGCGGCATGTACCGGGAGAAGAAGGGCTGAGCTCCGGAGCCCCCGGCAGGGCGCAGCAAGCCCTGCTGCTGGCCTGCCGGGGGCTCCTCGACCTCGAAACTGAAGCGCTTGCCCAGGCTCGGGCCAGAACGGCAGGCATCGACGCGGATGCGCTGCCGCCCCCCTGATGTGTGATAAGAATATGAAGGAAAATTTGCTGCGGACCAGGGGAGCGACGGAGGATAATACGGCACCTCCGATCTTCCGCTTTTTGACATGGCTGCCTACATCACCGAGAAAGTCCTCAGCGTCCATCACTGGAACGACACCCTGTTTTCCTTCACCACCACGCGGGATCGCTCGATCCGCTTTGAAAACGGCCAGTTCGTGATGATCGGCCTGGAGGTGGACGGCAAGCCACTGACGCGGGCCTATTCGATTGCCAGCGCCAACTACGAAGAGACTCTGGAGTTCTTCAGCATCAAGGTGCAGAACGGCCCCCTCACCTCACGTCTGCAGCATCTGCAGCCGGGTGACGACCTGCTCGTGTCACGCAAGCCCACCGGCACCCTGCTGCTCTCCGACCTGTTGCCGGGCCGATATCTCTACCTGTTCTCCACGGGCACCGGCATGGCGGCCTTCATGAGCGTGATCCGCGACCTCGATGTGTACGAGCGCTTCGAAAAAGTGATCCTGATCCACGGTGTACGCCAGGTGAGCGAGCTGGCCTACCACGACTACATCACCAAGGAGCTGCCGCACCACGAATACCTGGGCGAGGCCATCTCCGAGAAGCTGATCTACTACCCCACCGTGACCCGCGAGCCCTTCCGCAACCAGGGCCGCCTGACCGACCTGGTGGAGAGCGGCAAGCTCTTCGAGGACATCGGCCTGCCGCCCCTCGACCCGGCGGTTGACCGGGCCATGATCTGCGGCAGCGCCGCCATGCTCAAGGACAGCCGGGCCATGCTCGACAAGCGCGGCTTCCGCATGTCCAAGCGCATCGGCGACCCGGCCGATTACGTGATCGAGCACGCCTTCATCGAGAAGTAAGCACCTGCTTCGCACACACAAAACCGGGGCGTGCCGCACAAGGGCACGCCCCGGTTTTTATTACCGGGCTCAGAAGGCCTTGGTGACGCTCACGAAGAACTTCTCCTTGGCAATGTCGTGCTTCGAGGTGCCGTTGTTGAGGCTGTAGTAGCTGCGATAGGCGTCGGGCTCGCTGGTCGCCGAAACGAAGGCACCGGCGCTCCAGCCGTCAGGCAGGGCCTTGGTGATGCCGAGCTTGTAGTAGCTGATGTCCAGGCCGGTGGCGTGGGCGATGACCTGGCGGCCGATCTGGCCGCTGAGGTTCCAGCCTTCGGCAATGTCGTAGGCGGCGTTGAGCTCGTAGAAGTGGGAACCGCGGGTGTTGCCGGTGACGCCGGCGCTGGCGTCGCCGAAGAAGCCGCCGTTGGTCGGGGAGTTGTTGGTGCTCCAGCCGAAATACTCGGTGAGGTTGCGGCCGGTCTTGAAGGTGAGCCACTCGTAGCTCAGGGCAATGTAGGCCTCCATGGTGTTGAGGCTGTTGGAGCGGTTGTAGCCGGCAAACACCGAATCCGTCCAGTTGCCGCCCGGGTAGGTGTAGTAGATCAGGCCGGCGTCGTAGCCGACGGTATCGGCAATCTTGCCCCGGTAGCCGCCGTAGAAGTCCATCTCCACCGCTGCACCGGGCAGCCAGTGATCGGAGACGTTGGAGGCGAAGAAGCCGGCATAGACGCCGGAGGTGTGGGCCGCCTCGACGCTGAACTGCAGGGCCGGCTTGCCCCAGGTCTGGGTCTGGCCGCGGAAGATGTAGTCGCTGACGAAGCCGAGGCTGACCGGTACGGTCCACGCGGATTCATCGGCGGCCAGGGCCGGGGTGGCGGCGCCGAGGCCGGCACAGGCGAGGCACAGGGCGGCCGAAGCGCGCAGGGAAGCGTGGGACATGGGGTTCTCCTTGAAGTAAATGGCGAGCTGAAAGGTCGGGTTGAAAATCTAGGCGCCCAGGCCCACGGCGGGTCGGGCGGTATCGGGCAGGGCGGTGTCGCTGTCGTCCTTCAGATCGACACCAGTGCGCCCCAACTTGAGGGCACCGGCAATCAGGAAGGCGAGTTTGCGGGCAGCCTCGGGGTAGTTCAGCCCTTCCGGGCGCACGTTGGAGATGCAGTTGCGCTGGGCATCGGTGAGGCCGGGCCGGGGGCGGGCGGTGAGATACAGGCCCAGGCTGTCGGGCGACGACAGCCCCGGGCGCTCGCCGATCATGACCACCACCTGCCCGGCGCCCAGGGCCTGACCGATCTCGTCCCCCAGGGCAACCCGAGCCTCGCTGGCGATGATCACCGGCAGGCCGGGCAGGTCGGGAAAATAGGGCTGCAGCGCCTGCAGCAGAGGCAGCCCGTGGCGGGCAACCGCGAGCGATGACAAGCCGTCCGCCAGCACCACCGCCAGCCGCGGTCGGGGCGCCCACAGGGACGGGCCCCGGTCGCCCAGCAGGGCCAGGCTTTCAGCGGCCAGGCAGCGCCCCCGGTCGGGGCGGCGCAGATACATGCTGCGGTCCGTGGCCTGGCTGGACACGGCCAGGCTGGCAAAGCCGGCGTCCTGCAGATCAGCCTGCAAGCTGGCCACGTCGAGGGCCTGATGCACCGCGTCCCGGGCCTGGGCGTGGGCGGTGCCAAAACGCAGGACTTCGCGGGTGGGCAGGCTGACCCCGGCGCGGCCCAGAGCCACCCGGGCGCGGGTCAGGCCCTGCAGGCGCTGCCAGGGGTCGGGGGTAAGGATGGCGGGCTTGCTCATGGTCTTATCCCCTTACAGCGTGGCCGCCAGAGCCAGCAGGGCCTGCTGCTCGCCCTGGGGCAGCAGATTGCCGCGGAAATCGGCGATGCCCATGCGCTCCAGCCAGTCCTCGAACTCCGGTGCCCGGCGGCGATCCAGCACCCTGCGCACATACAGGGCGTCGTGGAAAGAGGTGCTCTGGTAGTTGAGCATGATGTCGTCGGCCCCCGGCACACCGATGATGAAGTTGATGCCGGCCACTCCGAGCAGGGTCAGCAGGGTGTCCATGTCGTCCTGATCAGCCTCGGCGTGGTTCGTGTAGCAGATGTCGCAGCCCATGGGCAGGCCCAGCAGCTTGCCGCAGAAGTGGTCCTCCAGCCCGGCGCGGATGATCTGCTTTCCGTCGTAGAGGTATTCCGGCCCGATGAAGCCGACCACCGTATTCACCAGCAGCGGCTGGTAACGCCGGGCCAGGCCGTAGGCGCGGGCCTCCAGGGTCTGCTGGTCGGCGCCATGGTGGGCGTTGGCCGACAGGGCGCTGCCCTGCCCCGTCTCGAAGTACATCACGTTGTTGCCCACGCTGCCGCGGCCCAGGGCCAGGGCGGCGGCATTGGCCTCGTCGAGCAGGGCGGCGCTGACGCCGAAGCTGCGGTTCACCGCCTCGGTGCCGCCGATGGACTGGAACACCAGATCCACCGGGGCGCCCTTGTCAATGGCGCGGAGCGTGTTGGTGACGTGGGTGAGCACGCAGCTCTGGGTGGGCACCTCGTACTGCTCCCGAAAATCGTCGATCAGGCGCAGCAGGGTGGTGATGGCGGGCAGGCTGTCGGTAGCCGGGTTGATGCCGATCACCGCATCGCCAACGCCATAGAGCAGGCCGTCGAGCATGGACGCGGCAATGCCCCGCGGGTCGTCGGTGGGGTGGTTGGGCTGCAGGCGCACAGCCAGCCGGCCGGGCAGGCCGAGGGTGTTGCGGAAGCGCGTGACCACCTGGCACTTGGCGGCCACCAGGATCAGGTCCTGGTTGCGCATGAGCTTGCTCACCGCCGCCACCATTTCGGGGGTGAGGCCCGGCGCCAGGGCCTGCAGGCTGGCACTCTCGGCCGCATCGGAGAGCAGCCAGTCGCGGAACTCCCCCACGGTCAGGCCGGCCACCGGGGCGAAGGCAGCGGTGTCATGCCCGTCGAGGATCAGGCGCGTCACCTCGTCGTGCTCGTAGGGCACCACGGCCTCCTGCAGGAAGCGGGCGAGGGGCAGGTCGGCCAGCACGATGCGGGCGGCCATGCGCTCTTCTTCCGAGGCGGCGGCGACGCCGGCCAGCATGTCGCCCGAGCGGGCCGGGCTGGCCTTGGCGAGGAGGGTCTTCAGGTCGCCGAACACATGGCGACGGAATCCGAGGGTGCAGGCGTAGGTCATGGTCTTGTTCTTCGTCTGTAGTCATCCTGCATCTGCATCGCGCCGGCCCCCGAGCTGGCGGGCGCCGGATCGCATTTGCAGGTTCTGTGCCAGCACTCAGCCTTCGGCCCGGGCCAGCTCGGCAAAGGGCAGCTCCTCGCGCTGCTTGTGGGTGAGCTGGAAGTAGCCGTAGCCCAGGGCCAGGATCGCCACGAAAACGCCGGTGAGCAGCGGGTTGAACCAGGCCACGGTGCCCAGGCAGATCAGTGCCCCCACCAGGGCCACGGCCGGGAACACCGGGTAGAAGGGCACCTTGTAGGGCCGCGCCAGGCGCGGCTCGGTGGCACGCAGCTTGAACAGGGCGGCCATGCTCAGCACATACATCAGCAGGGCGCCGAGCACCGCCATGGTGACGATGTTGGCGGTCAGGCTCTGGCCACCAAAGGACAGCAGCTCGTCACTGAAGATGGCGGCGATACCCACCACGCCGCCAGCCAGAATGGCCCGGTGGGGCGTCTTGAAGCGCGGATGGACCACCCCGAACCAGGCCGGCAGGTAGCCGGAGCGGGCCTGGGCGTAAATCTGGCGCGAGTAGCCCAGAATGATGCCGTGGAAGGACGCCACCAGGCCAAACAGGCCCAGCCACACCAGCATGTGCAGCCAGCCACTGGACTCGCCGACGATGGTCTTCATGGCCTGGGGCAGCGGATCGTTGATGTTGGCCAGCTTGGTCCAGTCGCCCACGCCACCGGCAAATACCATCACGCCCACGGCCAGCACCACCAAGGTGAGGATGCCGCCCGTGTAGGCGATGGGGATGGAGCGTTTCGGGTCCTTGGCCTCTTCGGCCGCCATGGCGACGCCCTCGATGGCCAGGAAGAACCAGATCGCAAAGGGGATGGCGGCGAAGATGCCGGGGACGGCGGCGAGGGAGAACTCGTCCGCACCGCCCCAGCCGCCCTTGGTGAAATTGGCCAGCGAGAAGCCCGGCGCCACCACCCCCATGAACACCAGCAGTTCGAAGATGGCGAGCAGGGTCACGAAGAGTTCGAAGGTGGCCGCAATGGTCACCCCGACAATGTTGAGGCCCATGAACACAATATAGGCGCCCACCGCGGCGATCTTCGGATCGAGGGCCGGATACTGCACGTTGAGATAGGCACCGATGGCCAGGGCAATGGCCGGCGGGGCAAACACGAACTCGATCAGGGTGGCCATGCCCGCCACGTAGCCGCCGGCGGGGCCGAAGGCGTGGTAGCTGTAGGCAAAGGGGCCGCCGGCGTGGGGAATGCTGGCGGTCAGCTCGGTGAAGCTGAAGATGAAGGTGCCGTACATCACGGCCACCATCACGGTGGTGACCAGAAAGCCCAGGGTGCCCGCCGAGGCCCAGCCGAAGCTCCAGCCGAAGTACTCGCCCGAGATCACCAGCCCCACGGCGATCCCCCACAGCTGCCAGGTGCCCAGGCTGGCCGACAGGCCATGGGCGGTTTGCTTGTTCGCGCTCATGATTCACTCCAGGAAAATTGATGGGTGAATCGTGACCCACACGGCCCGCCTGCATCTATCAAGTTTCAGCACCGCAATAGCAATTTTCGGCACCGCTGCAGAATGCCTGCAATACACGGGCAAGAATCTGCACCAGGCCTGTGCCTGTGCGCCACTTCATGCACCAACAGGGGTCTGGAGAGCGCCCTGGCAGGCTGCCGGACGCCCCCTGGGGTGGGCCCCGGCACGCGGCGGGGGCGACGGTACGCGGCTTGCTAAGACAGTGCATATATTTTCCGTGCAGGAAACCCCATGACCGCCATCGCCCCCCCTCCATCCGCCCAGGCCCACCCCCTGCGACGGGTGACCCGCTCCCGGGACGCGGACGAGCAGGCCCACAACCTGTCCCAGTGGGACCAGCGCTACGATCAGCTCACACCAGGCAGCTTCGAGGGCGCGGTGACCGAGCTGTGGCTGCCCCGCACCCAGGTCTTCGTCGAAACGGCCAACCGCCAGCTGCGCCAAACCTGCGCCGCCTGGCCCCGCTCGGTGTGGTTCGGCATCCCCGCCGCCCGGGACGGCATGATGAGCCTCGGCGGCAAACCCCTGTCGTCCCGGGCGGTGTGCATCCGCGATGGCGGCGCCGAGTTCGACCTGCTCACCGCTCCCGACTTCAACCTCTTCGGCGTGGTGGTGGACCGCCTGGCTTTCGCCGACTACCTGGACCGCCGCAACCACCAGGACCTGGATCGCCTGTTACTGCAGGGCGACGTGCTCCACCTGCCCCCCGGCCGCAAGGAGACCCTCATCGCCACCCTCGCCGACATCCTCGCCGACGCAGACACCCCCGCCGCACCGGCCAGCGCCGACGCCCTGCAGCTGCGCATCTTCGGCGCCCTGGCCGGCATGTTCGAGGAACGCGACAGCGCCCCTGCCGCCCTCAGCCGCAGCCGCCTGCTGCACCAGCAGGCCGTGGACAAGGTGCGCCAGTATGTCCTCGACCACCCGGAGCAGCCCCCCACCATCCCCGAGCTGTGCGCCCACTTGCACCTGAGCCGGCGCGCCCTGCAGAACTGCTTCGAGGACGTCACCGGCATGCCGCCCCTGGCCTACATGCGCAGCCTGCGCCTCAACGCCGTGCGCCGGGCACTGCGCTACGGCGACGGCCTCCGGCCCATCTCGCGCATCGCCTACGACTGGGGCTTTACCCACATGAGCCAGTTCGCCCGGGACTACAAGCGCCTCTTCGGCGAACTCCCCTCGGACTCCCTGCGACAGGGCTGACACCCCGTGGGGTCGAATTTACTCGACCGCGGACGGTGGTGAGCACCATGCCGATGATCAACGTACCGCGGTCGAGTGAATTCGACCCGACAAGGGCGCCGGCATCTGCCCGCCCCGCTACACTAGCCTGCCCAAGCCCCCTCATCGCCTTGCCATGCCCCACGCCCCCTCAGCGCCCTCCTGCCCCGCCGGCACGCCGCGCGCTCTCCATGCCGACGCGCCCCTGCCTGCCCATCGACCCCTGCCGGTGTACCGGGTGGACGGCGCACAGGCGAGCACGGGCGTCGACGAAGTGATCGAGGAAGTACCGGTGGCCCTGGTGTTCAACGGTATCTCCCACGCCGTGCTGCTGGCCACACCCACCAACCTGGAAGACCTGGCCCTGGGCTTCAGCCTCAGCGAGGGCATCCTGGCGGAACGCAGCGAGCTCTACGATGTAGAGAGCCTCGCCGGCCCGCTGGGCATCGAGCTGCGCCTGGAGGTCGCCTCCAGCCGCTTTGCCGCCCTCAAGGAACGCCGGCGCAACCTGGCCGGGCGGACGGGCTGCGGGCTGTGCGGCGTGGAGAGCCTCGACGCCCTGGCCCGTCCGCTGCCCCCGGTGCCCCCCCACGCAGCACTCGGTGCCGCGACAGTGGCCACCGCCCTGGCCGAGCTGCCCGGCTGGCAGGGCTTGCGCCAGCTCACCGGCGCCGTGCACGCGGCGGCCTGGGTGGATGCCGACGGGCACATCCGTGCCCTGCGCGAAGACGTGGGCCGCCACAACGCCCTCGACAAGCTCCTCGGCCACCTGGCCCGAACAGGTGCGGATACCCGCAGCGGCTTCGTGCTGGTATCGAGCCGGGCCAGCTACGAGATGGTGCAGAAGGTGGCGATACGGGGCATCGGCTGCCTGGTCGCCGTCTCCGCCCCCACCGCCCTGGCCGTCAAACTGGCCACCGAAGCCGGCCTCACCCTGGCCGGCTTCGCCCGGGGCGAGCGCCTGGTGGTGTACAGCCACCCGGCCGGGCTGGGGATACCGGCCTGATTTCCGGCGGCTGTGCTGCCCCATGGCTGCAACCTCGTCATCCACGGACACCGTGCCTTTGCGGATGCCACATCACGGGTGACTGGTGCGACGGTAGTGGCAACTTCAGTCGCCCGCGGACTTCGATCAACAGCGTGCCGATGAATCAAACCATGATGGGCGAGTGAAGTTGCCCCTATAGGTCGCCCCTGGAGAAGAGGCCACATCAGGCATCAGACGACGCGTCAAACCAAAACACAAAGGGCGGCCAAAGCCGCCCTTTGCTGTCCGTACGGTCCGCCGCTTACTCCACGTCGGCGCGCTTCACGCGGCGCTGGCGCACCGATTCGGCGAGGATCTCCAGCACTTCCAGACTGTCTTCCCAGCCGATGCACGCGTCGGTGATGCTCTTGCCGTACTCCAGCGCTACGCCCGGCTTCAGGTCCTGACGGCCTTCCTTGAGGTGGGACTCGACCATCACGCCGATGATGCGATCTTCACCATTGGCCAATTGGGCACCCACGTCCTTCGCCACGTCCACCTGCAGCTTGTGCTGCTTGCGGCTGTTGGCGTGGGAGAAGTCCACCATCAGCTTACCGGTCACGCCCGACGCGGCCAGCTCCTTGCAAGCGGCGTCGACGCTGGCGGCGTCGTAGTTGGGGCCCTTGCCGCCGCGCAGAATCAGGTGGCAGTCCTCGTTGCCGGAGGTAGACACGATGGCCGAATGCCCGGCCTTGGTCACCGACAGGAAATGGTGGGGCGACTGGGCGGCCTTGATGGCATCCACGGCGATGCGGATGTTGCCGTCGGTGCCGTTCTTGAAACCCACCGGGCAGGACAGGCCGGAGGCCAGCTCGCGGTGCACCTGGCTCTCGGTGGTGCGGGCCCCGATGGCCCCCCAGGAGATCAGGTCGGCGATGTACTGGGGGGTGATCATGTCGAGGAACTCGGTGCCGGCAGGCAGGCCCAGCTCGTTCACTTCCCACAGCAGCTTGCGGGCAATGCGCAGGCCATCGTTGATGCGGAAGCTGTTGTCCATGAAGGGGTCGTTGATCAGGCCCTTCCAGCCCACGGTGGTGCGGGGCTTTTCGAAGTAGACACGCATCACCACCAGCAAGTCGTCCTTCAGGCGGTCGGCCTCGGCCTTGAGGCGGCGGGCGTATTCCATGGCCGCTTCAGTGTCGTGGATGGAGCAGGGGCCGATGACCACCAGCAGGCGATCGTCGGCACCAAACAGGACGCGGTGAATGGCAGTGCGCGCCTCGAAAGCCGTTTCCGCCGCCTTGGGGGTGGCGGGAAATTCCCGCAGCATGTGGATGGGCGGGGCCAGTTCCTTGATGTCCTTGATCCGGACATCGTCGATATGGACTTTCGAAGAGGCGTGCATGGTCAATCCTGTCGGCTTGCTTTTGAGTGAATCGATGATTCTAGCCCATGGCCCCGGCCCGAGGCCATGTCGGGTCACTCAGGGCACCCGCCGTAGCCCTACAGCATGACCTGGGTTCCCAGCTCCACCACCTGGTTGGCGGGCAGTTTGAAATAGGTGGCCGCGCCTTCCGACTGGCGCATCATCCAGGCGAACAGCCCGCAGCGCCACGCCGGCATCTTGCCGGGCCCGTCCACCACGCTGGAGCGGGCGACGAAGTAGGTGGTGGTCATGGGTTCGAGCACCAGGCCCAGGGGTGCGGCCAGGGCCAGGGCGGCAGGCACGTCGGGCTCCTCGCGAAAGCCGAAGCGGGCATCCACGTTGTAAATGCCGTCGGTGATCCGGGTGACGCGGACCCGCTCCCGGTCGTCGATGCGCGGCACCTCCTCGTTCACCACGTGCAGAAACACGGTGCGCTCGTGCATCACCTTGTAATGCTTGAGGTTATGGAACAGGGCACTGGGCACCAGGGACGGCTCCGAGGTGAGATACACGGCCGTGCCGAGAACATGGGGCACATCAGGCAAGGGGCCCGTGATGAAGCCGGCCATGGGCACGTCGATGCAGCCCCGCTGCTCGGCCAGCAAGCGGCTGCCCTCCTTCCAGGTGGTGAGCATCAGGAAGATGCCGGCGCCCAGGGCCATGGGCATCCAGCCGCCTTCGCCGAGCTTGGTCAGGTTGGCACTGAAGAACAGCAGTTCAAGGGCGCCGAACACGGCCATGGCGGCCAGCAGCCGGATGCGCCCGCGCACATCCGACACCATCAGGATGAACACCGTCAGCAGGGTGGTGATGATCATCGTGCCCGACACGGCAATGCCGTAGGCCGCCGCCAGGGCGCCGGAGGAACGGAACTCCAGCACCAGAATGATCACCGCCACCAGCATCAGCCAGTTCACCACCGGCACGTAGATCTGCCCGCGCTCGGTGTCGGAGGTGTGCAGGATGCGCAAGCGCGGCAGATAGCCCAGGCGGGTGGCCTGCAGCGTCATCGAGTAGGCGCCGGTGATGGTGGCCTGGGAGGCGATCACCGTTGCCAGGGTGGCAAGGCCCACCAGGGGCAGCAGGAACCAGTCGGGTGCCAGCAGATAGAAGGGGTTCTCGATGGACACCGGGGCCCGCAGCACCAGCGCTCCCTGGCCGAAGTAGTTGAGCATCAATGCCGGCCACACCAGCCCGTACCAGGCCAGCCGCACCGGACGGGGGCCAAAGTGGCCCATGTCGGCATACAGGGCCTCACCGCCAGTGAGGGCCAGGAACACCGCAGCGAGCAGGATAAAGGCCACGTGGGGTTTGTCGATGGCAAAGGCAAGGGCGTAGCGCGGGTCCACCGCCCGCAACACCTCCGGGGTCTGCACGATGCTGGCCACGCCCAGCACCGCCAGGGTGAGGAACCACAGCACCGTCACCGGCCCGAAATAACGCCCGACCTGCCCGGTGCCATGCTTCTGGATCATGAACAGCCACACCAGGATGCCCACGGTGATGGGCACCACGTAGTGCTCCAAGTGGGGCATGGCCACGCTCACCCCCTCCACCGCCGAGAGCACCGAGATGGCCGGGGTGATGATGGCGTCGCCATAGAACAGGGCGGCGGCAAAGATCCCGGTGCCCACCGCGAGCCTGGCCCACAGGGGCGTCGGGGCATCCCGGTGGGCCCGGGCGGTCAGGGCCAGCACCCCGCCCTCCCCTTCATTGTCGAAGCGCAGCACCACCCACACGTACTTCAGGGAGACGATCACCAGCACCGCCCAGAAGAAGGCAGACAAGGTAGCCAGCACATTGGCTTCGCTGGGGTCGATGCCATGGGCGCCGGAGAAGGCCTCCTTGAAGGCATAGAGCGGGCTGGTGCCGATGTCGCCATAGACGACCCCCAGGGCAGCCAGGGCGAGTGCAGCCGTACTGCTGCGGGAATCGGTGTGGGTGGTGTGCATGGAATGACTCCGCGGGAGAGCTGTCGATCAGAGCTGAAACCGGTAGCCCACCCCGGTCTCGGTGAGAAAGTGGCGCGGCTGCGCCGGATCGTCTTCGAGTTTGTGGCGCAGGTGGCCCACGTAGATGCGCAGGTAGTGGCTGTTGTCCCCCGTCGCCTGGCCCCACACCGCCTGCAGCAGCTGGCGGTGGGTCATGACCTTGCCGGGGTTGGCGGCCAGCACCGCCAGCAGGCGGTATTCGAGGGGCGTGAGGCGCACCAGCTCACCCCGGCGCAGCACCTGGTGCAGGGAGAAATCCACCTCCACCTCGCCAAACACCACCCGGGCGGCCTCGGCGTCGGGCCGCCCACGGCCCCGACGCAGCAGCGCCCGCACCCGGGCCAGCAGCTCGCCGATGGAGAAGGGCTTGGTCAGGTAGTCGTCCGCCCCGGCATCGAGCACGCCGATCTTGTCGTGCTCGGTGGAGCGGGCCGACAGTACCAGCACTGGCGCCGACGACCAGGCCCGGAAATCCGCCACGAAAAGGCTGCCATCCCCATCGGGCAGGCCCAGATCGAGGATCACCAACCCGGGCTGGCAGCGCCCGGCCTCGACCAGCCCCTCGCGCCGGGTCTCCGCCTCGCTCACCCGCAGCCCCTCCTTCTCCAGGGCTCCACGCACGAAGCGCCGGATCTGACGCTCGTCCTCAATGAGCAGAATCATCGCGTCATTCATGCGCCCTCCCCCTCCAGCACCAGGGCCTCGGACTCGATGGGCGGCGGGTTGCCCAGGGGCAGGCAGAAGGCCACGCAGCCACCGCCTTCCGGCGGATTGAAGGCGCGGATACTGCCCCCGTGCGCCTCGATGATGGCCCGGCAAATGGCCAGCCCGATGCCCATCCCGGGCTCCGCCGTCTCGGGCTGACCGCGTTCAAACAGCTCGAATACCCTGTCCAGCTTGTCCGGCGGAAAACCGCTGCCGCCGCTCGCCACCTGCAGCTCCACCGTCGATGCACCGGTGGTGGCCGAAAGCACGATGGGCGCCCCCGGCGGCGAATACTTGGTGGCGTTCTCCAGCAGGTTGCAGAAAACCCGTTCGATCAGCACCGCGTCAAGATCGAGCAAGGGCAATTCGGCAAGCCCCGACACCCGCAGCGGATGCCCGTCCAAGGCCTTGCCGAGCAGTTGCAGGCTGGCCCCCACCACCTCCTCCACCGGCTGCCACTCCTTGCGCAGGTGGACCGGCCCGCTCTGCAGGCGGGCCATGTCAAGGAGGTTGCCGACCATGCCATTGACCCGCAGCGCCTGGTCACGGATCGCCCCGGCGATGTCCCTGGCCTCGTCGGGCAGGGGCGGCGAGCCCACCACCAGAGAGTCGGCCAGCCCGTAGAGCGCCGTCAGCGGCGTGCGCACATCGTGGGACAGCGCCGACAGGATCGAGCTGCGCAGCCGCTCCGACACCGCCTCCACCTGGGCCGCCTGGGCCACTTCAACGAAATGCAGGCGTTCCACCGCCGTGCTCACCAGAGCCGCCAGCGCCTCCAGCAGGGGGCCGATGTCCTCGTCCCCCTCCTCCAGCGCCACCATCAGTACGCCCCGGTTGCGGGTCGCCCCGGCCAGCGGAAGGGCATGCACATGGCGCCCCGAGCCGTCACCGGCAGGCACCCGCAGGGGGCGCAGGCCGCTACGGGCCTGCGTCAAGAGCACCGAAGCGGTCTCCAGGAAGGGGCCACTGCGCTCACGCACCGCCAGCAGCCTCTCGTCGGGCGCCGGCAACAGCAGGCGACAGGGCGCCTGCCATTGATCCTGCAGAAAGCGCGCCACCGACTCGTCCACCTGCTCCACCGCCACGGCACCGGCCAGCTCCCGGGCCAGGCCATACAGACCCTGGGCCACCCGCTCCCGGCGGGCTGCCTCGCTGGCCATCAGGCGCAGACCGGCGGTGAGCTGGCCGACCAGCAGCGAAACCACCAGCATCACCACGAAGGTCAGCAGATGCGGCGCATAGCTAACCTCAAACGAGAAACGCGGTGGCACGAACAGGAAGTCAAACAGCGCCACCCCCAGCACCGAGGTCAGCACCGCTGGCCCCCGCCCAACCGTCACCGCCACAATCACCACGCTGAGCAGGAAGAACATCACCGTGTTGGGCAGATCCAGGTGGGTGCGGAAGGGCAGCAAGCCCAGCGCCACCACCCCACAGGCCAGCACCGCCAGCCCATAGCGCCGGCCATGGGCGCAATTCCGGCCTTCAGTCAACAGGATGGACAGCGGCATGGACTCCCCCCACAAGGCGGCCCCAGGGAGGGGCGCGGGGAAATTGTTGCACCGCTTCTATAAAAAAGGCGTAAACGCCGCGCACGAACACCGGGGCGCCGCCCCCGGTCATACCCCTCAGAAGTAATAGCCGATGTTGGCGTAGAAGGTCTTCTTCCACACATCGTCGCCCCCCACCCCGGCGCCGTTGGCGTAGTCGCCGGTGTAGGGGTCGTTCCTGCCCCAGCGCATCTCGGTGTAGATGAACAGCGGCCCGGCGCTGAAGTGGGCTCCGGCGATGACGCGCTGGGAATCCTTGTAGCCGGCCTTGTCCTTGGTAAAGGCGCTGTAGTTGAAATAGGGCGTGATGTTACTCACCGGGCCGAGACGGACCGGCAGCAGGTAGCTCAGCTCGGCGGAGTAGAAGTTGCCCTTGGACGCCACATTGAACGACCCGTCGAAGGCGCCGAAGCTGACCGTTCCGTTGCCCACCGCGGCCGGGTTGCGGGGCGTCATGCTCTGCCGGCCAGCCTCGGCGAGCAAGCCGAAGGCGCCGAACTTGCCCGCGTAGTGGGCGGCGTAGGCCGTGCGGCGCCCGTCCGCGTCGGTGTCGGCGTTATGCAGGGTCGAGCGCAGGGCCGAGATGCCCAACTCCGACGTGCTCCCCTCTGCGGCGGGCAGGGCGTACCCCAGGCGCCCCACCATCACGTTGCGCTCCCGGTTGTGGCTGCCGCCGGCCAGGCCGCTGTCGGCACGCACCACATTGACGGAATAGCGCACCCCGCCCCGGGACGTGCCCGCCCAGCTGCCACCGTCGGTCGGATAGAAGCCCAGCTGGATGTCCACGGCGTCGATCCGATGCTGAACCTTGACCCCCAGGTTATGCACATCCTCAAGGCCGATGTTGTTGATGAGGGTCTGGTAGAAGGTGTTGCTGGCGTAGGGCAGCAGGCCGAAGGGCATCTGATTGAGGCCGGCAACGACGCGGGTGCTGTCGCCCAGCTTGTAACCCAGCCAGGCAAAGGCCGGAAAATTGATGCGCCCCATCTGGCTGGTGTAGTCATACGGAAAAGCGCCGCCATAGAAGCGATACTGGGCCGACCCGTACAGGCCGGGCGAGTCGTAATTGACGTCGATCCGGAAGGTGTCGAAGCTGAGCTTGCTCACGTTACGGGTGTAGTCGAAGCTGTGATCGTAGCGGGCGCGCAGGGCGCCGCCGATCTTGAGCTGGCTGTCGGCGTCGGCAGCCTGGGCGGAAACGCTGCCCAGAGCGACCAGCAAGCCCGCCAACAGGGCGTGGAGGCGTGGGCTCGCCTTTCTCATCGCGCGGTTCTTCATTCCTGTGTCTCCTTATTTGGTGTTTGACTGTGGGCGACGGGCACGCCCAGCCCTCGCAACGCGGCGATGGCCGCCCGTCCCGGCCGGAGCCGGGGGGCGTGACCCGGTAGTTGGATGCCCGGCAGCGCCGCCGGGCAGGGCTTACGAGGCAGCGTCCCGGGGACTTCGGCTGCGGGTGGCAAGCCAGCACAGAATCGAGCCGGCGCACACCATGGAGGCGCCCTGCCAGAACACCAGGGACAGGGGCGCGCTCAGGACCATGGCCGCGAGGGCGGCAGAAAAGACCGGAATGAAATACGACGCACCGGCCAGAATGGTGACGTTGCCGTGCAGGATGCCCACGTTCCAGGCGGCGTAGCCAAAGCCCATCGCCGAAGCCGCCAGCACCAGATAGATCAAGGCCGTGTAGCTGAACACCATCGCCCCCTCATCGGTGCCCAGATACTTGACCCACAGGGCTGCAGCCGTGAGCATGAAGAACAGGGTGATACCGTTCTTGCCACCGGCGATCCGGCTGGTCACGGTGCAGTAGGCCGCCCAGACCACCGCCCCCAGAAAGGCCAGCCCGTAACTGAGCGGGTTGTTGCGGATGTTCAGCACCATGCCGGCCGGATTCAGCCCCTGGTCGCCCCCCAGCACCCAGCAGATGCCAAGCACGGCGATCAGGAAGCCCGGCACGATGAGCAGGCTGGACTTCTGCTTGTTGAAGGCGATGGCGGACAGGATGGTGAAGGCCGGCCACAGGTAATTGACCATGCCCACCTCGATGGCCTGGCGCGCACTGTTGGCATAGCCGATCGACAGGGACAGGCACAGCTCGTAGGACACGAAGAGCAGGCTGCCCCAGAAGAGATACGCCCGGGGAAACTCCCGCAGCCTTGGAAAGCCCACCGTAAACAGCAGCAGCCCGGAAGCCACCGTGTACATCATGGCGGCCCCGCCGATGGCGCCCAGACTCTCGCTGACCCCACGGATCAGGCCAACGATGGAACTCCACAGCACGATCGCGATGAGCCCGATGAGGGTTGCCTTGCGCCTGTTGTGCATGCCTTCCGCTCCCATTCTTAGCGGACGCCCGGATGATCCGGCACGTCGATCCAGATGGTCTTGATCTCCGTGTATTGGTCATGGGCCCAGACCGATTTGTCCCGCCCTCCGAAACCCGACTCCTTGTAACCGCCAAAGGGCGTGGTGATGTCACCCTCGCCGAAGCAGTTCACCGTGACCACCCCCGCGCGGATCTCGCGGGCCAGGCGGATGGCGGTGTTCAGCCGGCTGGTATACACGGCAGCGGCCAGGCCATAGACGGAGTCGTTGGCCAGGGCGATCGCCTCGTCGATGCCAGTGAAGGTCGTCACCGACAGGATGGGGCCGAAGATCTCCTCCTGAAACAGCCGGCTGTCACGCCCCACGCCATCCACCACGGTGGGCTGCACGAAGCCCTCCCCTTCGATGTCGCCCCCAAAGGCCACGCGCAGCTGCTCGGTCGCGGCCTGGTCGAGGTAGGAACACACCTTGTCGAAGTGCGCCTTGCTCACCAGGGCGCCCAGGCGGTATTGCGGATCGAGGGGGTTGCCCATCCTCCATTCGCGCATGTGCTCGCCGATGCGCGCCAGCAGCGCGTCCTTGATGCCGGCATGGACAATCAGGCGCGACGAGGCGGAGCAGTTTTCGCCCATGTTCCAGAAGGCGCCATTGACGATGTGCTGGGCCACCACATCCAGGTCATCCACATCCGGCATGACCACGGCGGGGTTCTTGCCGCCGCACTCAAGCACGATGCGCTTGAGGTTGGAGTCGGCAGCGTAGCGCAGGAAGCGTCGGCCGGTGTCGGTGGAGCCGGTGAAGCTGACCATGGACACGTCCATGTGCATCCCCAGGGGCTCGCCCACCTCCTTGCCCCCACCCGGCAGCACGTTGAACACCCCCGCCGGCACACCGGCCTCGTGGGCCAGGGCGGCCACCCACAAGGTGGTCAGGGTGGTCTCCTTGGCCGGCTTGACGATCACCGGGCAGCCCGCAGCCAGCGCTGGACCGATCTTCCAGGCCAGCATCAGCAGGGGGAAGTTCCACGGCAACACCAGCCCGACCACACCGATGGGCTCGCGCACCACCATGGCCAGGCTGGTGGCCGCCGCCGGTGCGGTGCTGTCATAGATTTTGTCGATCAGCTCGGCGTGCCAGCGGATGGTGTGGATGGCCTCGGGCACATCAGTGAGCAGGCATTCGCGGATCGGCTTGCCGCTGTCGAGGCTCTCCATCAGCGCCAGGTCCTCGGCGTGCTGGGCCAACAGATCGGCAAAGAGCAGCAGGGTCGCCTTGCGCTGGGCAGGCGAGCGGCCCGACCAGCGCCGGTCCTCGAAGGCGGCCCTGGCGCTGGCCACGGCAATATCCACGTCACGGGCGTCGCAGGCGCTGATCTCCGTCAGCACCTCGCCGGTGGCGGGGTTGGTGGTGGCAAAGGTCTCACCCGACACCGCGGGCACAAACTCCCCGTTGATGAAGGCCTGGGTGGGAAACACCAGCCGGCCGGCCCGGGCGGCGTACTCGGCCGCCGTCAGCAGCGCGGCCATCAGGCCTTCCCCCCGAGGATCCCGGCCACTTCGGCCTTGAGCCCGGCCACGATGCCCTGCAGCGCCTGCTCCTCGCCAGCGTCGAGCCATTGCAGCGGCGCCCGCACCCCGCCGGAGCGCAGCCCGGCCAGACGGCAGCCGTACTTGATCGACTGCACGAACTTGCCCCCCTCGAGAAAGTCCATCAGCGGCAGCATGGCCGACATGATGCGGCGGCCCTTGTCGAAATCCTTCTCCACCACGCAGGCCTGGTAAAGGGCCACATGCTCGCGGGGGATGAAGTTGGAGCCGGCGCACACCCAGCTGCGGGCGCCCCAGGCAAAGAACTCCAGCGCCTGGTCGTCCCAGCCGCAGGACACGGACAAGGCCGGAAACTCCCGTGCAAGCATGTGCAGCTGGCCCGCCTGGCCCGAGCTCTCCTTGATGGCCACGAAGTTATTCGATGCGGCGAGCACGCTGCGGAAGAACTCGCGCCCCATCGACACGCTCATCCGGCCCGGGTAGTTGTAAAGCATGATCGGCAGGTCGGCCGCCTTGTCGATGGCCAGCGCGTGGGCAGCGTTTTCCTGCTCGGTGGGCAGCGCGTAGGGGGGCGAGCCCACCAGGATCGCATCGGCCCTGATGGCCTTGGCGGCCTTGGCGTACTCAACCGAATCCTCGGTGCGCACGGCGCCGGTGCCGATGATCAGCGGAATGCGGGTGCCGATCACGTCCCTGGCCTGGGTGGCCAGATCGAAGCGTTCCTGGGCGGTGTGGGCGTAGTACTCGCCGGTGGAGCCGCCGATGATGATGCCGTGCACGCCGGCCTCGATCAGGTATTCCAGCACTTCGGCAAAGGCCGGCTTGTCGACCTGGCCATCAGCGGTGAGGGGGGTGATGGCCGGGGTGTAGATGCCTTCGAATTTCATGATGATTTCTCCATTGGGACAGCAGACAGGCGGCCACCGCCATGGGGCGACGGCCGTGCCGGGGTTGTTTTACCGATTCAGGGAAGCGGCTTCCTGCAGGCTCAGCGAGCGGGTTTCCGGCGCCAGCAGCAGGGACACGAGGAGGCCAAGCAACGTCACGGCGGCGGCGGCGAACATGGTGTTGCCGATGCCGTAACTCTGCAGGGAGATGGGCACCAGCCAGGTGCCGATGGCCGCACCGACGCGGGACAGGGATGCCCCCAGGCCCACGGCGGTGGTGCGGATCTCGGTGGGGAAGAGCTCGTTGGGATACACCAGCTGCAGCACCTGGGCACCGCCGATGAACACGGCGTAGGCGCCGAACAGGGACAGCACCACCACCTCGGACCCATCGGAGAACGCTCCCAGCCCCAACAGCGCCAGGCCCGACCACAGGAAACTGTGGATCACCATGCTGCGCCGGCCGATCAGGTTGATGAGGCGGGTGGCGATGACGCAGCCCACCACGAACATCAGGGTGATGCACACCGACCCGTAGGACGCCCACGCCCCCTTGAGATTGAGGGCCTGCAGGACCTTGGGCGCAAAGGAATACACCGCAAACACCGGCACCACCGAGCAGCTCCAGAAAACCGCCACGAAGAGCATCCGCTTGCCATAGCCCGAGTGCAGCAGATCGCTCAGGGACAGCTTCTTCTCGGCGGGCTGCTCCGGCAAATTGCGCAGGGAGAAGGACGGGCCGTACACCTTCCTGATGACGCTCTCGGCCTCGGCCGTGCGGCCTTTGCTGAGTAGCCAGCGGGGCGACTCCGGGGTGCCGATGCGCAGCAGCACGAGCACCACGCCGATCGCCGCCGGGCTCGCCAGCACCAGTCGCCAGGCGTCTTCACCACCCCGCTCAAGGAGGATGTTGCCGACGATATAGGCCAGCGCCGCCCCGGCAAACCACAGGATGGTAAGCATGGCCAGACGCGGGCCGCGATGCTTCCTGGGCATGAACTCCACCAGCAGCGAACCCGCCACCGGATATTCAAAGCCCACCCCGATGCCGATCAGGAAGCGGCAAATGAACAGCATCATTCCCGAGTCGGCCCAGAACTGGGCCAGGGAGCACAGCACGAAAATGGTCGGCCCAAAGAAATACAGCTTCTGGCGCCCCAGGTGGCCGGTGAGCACGCCGCCCAGAAAGCCGCCGCAGAAGATGCCGATGAGGGCCGAGGCGGCAATCATTCCCTGCCAGAAGCTGTTCAGATCCAGAGCCGCTGAAAACTGCACCATGGCCACGCCGATGATGCTCAGTACGTAACCGTCCAGAACCCAGCCGCCACCCGAGCGCACGCTCAGCAGCTGATGAAAGCCATTGAGGGGAACATCCTCAATCGAGATGTTTTTTGTCATTGATGTCTCCGTCCATTTTTATAGTCCCACTGGTGGGGAAAGGCCGGTCGTGCAGAGGCGTCAGCGCCATTCTGCCCAGACCTGAAAATCATTGATCTCGGTGTTGGCCTCCTTGAATGCGCATTTGATGAAGGGGGCGATCGCCTATTGACGGCGGTCGCCGCGCCAGGATTTCCGTCAGGCCTCGCGGCCGGCGCGATACTGCCCCCAGCGGAGATTGAGATTCACGCCCATGGACAGGAAGGGCTCCGGCGGATTGGGATTAGGCGGCGGAGAGGAGAGCAGGAAATCGATCAGGTCATTGCGCTGCCCCGCCAGCCAGTCGGCCAGCAAGGTACCGGTGACGGTGCCACGGGTGACACCGAGGCCATTGCAGCACAGCGCGCCATACACATTGGGCGCCAGCTGGCCAAAGAAACCCATGTGATTGCGGGAGAGGGCCAGGGAGCCGCCCCAGGTATATTCAAACTCCACCCCCGGCAACATCGGAAAACGCCGTTCGAAGGAATCGCGATGCCGGCTTACAAATCGATCCAGGTATTTCTGCCGGCTGCGCCCGTCCGGGTTGAAGCTGAAACTATTGCGCACGAACAAGCGGTTGTCATGGGTGCGGCGCAGGGTGGTACCGAAAGGGTCGGCCGGAATCACACCCCAAAATGACTTGCCCCCCAGGGCCGCCTGCTCGTCCTCGGTGAGCACCCGGGTCAGGCTGCCGTAGGTAAAGATGGGCAGCATGGTCCCCTGCAGAAAGCCGAAGCGCATTCCGAAAGCGTTATTGGCGAGAATCAGCTTGTCCGCCGTGATGCGCCCATTGGCATGGCCGAGCACCGTCCGCTCCCCGTATTCCACATCGGTGATCGGCGTGTTCTCGTAAAGGGTCACGTTGGGCGGCAGGCTGTCGGCAAGCCCCTTCACCAGCGCGGCCGGCTGAATGAGCACCGTCCCCGGGGTGAACAGCGCCTTGCGGTAGAAGGACGTGCCGATATGCGCCGGCAGATCCTGCCCGTTGATCATTTCATAGGGCTGACCCAGCTTGTCCAGACCACGTCGATAGGCGTCGAGGACGGCAATACCCCGCTCCTCGATCGCCGCCTGATATTTGCCAGAGGCGCGGAGCTGGCAATCGATCTGATGCGCGTCGACAAGGGAGCGCAGAATGGTCTGCCCCGCCAGATTGAGCCTCAGGCTTGTCCTGGCAGTTTCAATTTCCCCGATGTAATCCTCGGCACCAATATCGTGGGGAAGATCAATTGCAAAGCCGGCATTTCTTCCCGAGGAGCCAAATCCAACCTCCTGGGCCTCGATCAGCACAATCTCGTCATCCGGGAAATTGAGCGCCAATTGCCGTGCGGCGGCGAGCCCGGTAAATCCGGCCCCCACGACCACCCAGCGCGCTTGCGTTGCACCGGAATGCCGTGGCTTTGCCCGGCGGGACTTGCTCAGATGAAACCACCCGCACGTCATGTCGTCAGCAGGCATGGAAGTGACCCTTGCCATCTCGTTGTCTCCGTTTTATTGTTTCTTTACAGCTAATACGGAGTCTAGATATGCGCTCAGGTGGGCACAATCGACCATTTATGCGGGTTATCAATAACGCTGAGTTATGAATAAGCCCACCAACGCCGATCAAACCCTGCTCCGGATGCCCTCCCTGCGAGCCGTGAAGTGCTTTGTGGCAGCAGCCCGCCATCTGAGCTTCACCCGCGCCGCCGAAACCCTGTGTGTCACCCAGGCAGCCATCAGCCGGCAGATCCGAGAACTGGAGGAACACCTGGGAACGACCCTGTTCGAGCGGACGGGGCGCGCCGTCAAGCTGACCCCCGCCGGGTCAATATTCTTCGATGCGGCGCAGCTGTCCTTCATCAACATCGCCCAGGTGGCGACACGCATCCGCAAGGACTACGGCAACACCGACCGGCGCACCCTGACCCTGTGCTGCTCGCCGGCCTTTTCGGTGCTGTGGCTCGCGCACCGGCTGCCCGACTTCTTCAGCGCCCACCCGGACATCGACCTGAATCTGGTGACGACGCAGAACTTCCAGTCCCTGGAGCCCGGGATACACCCCGACATCTTCATCACCAAGATGTCGCGGATCCGGGAGGGCTACGTCAGCACGCCCCTGTTCCACGACCGGATCTACCCGGTGTGCACGCCGGGCTATCTCGACGCCCACCCGGAGATAGGCAACCTGGAGGGAATGAGGGACGGGGTGCTGCTCAACCTGAGCCCCTATGGACGGTCCCAGGTGGCCGAGCATGTGGATTGGGGGGTATGGCTGGCCATCCATCACCTGGATATCGGCGAGCGCCTGCGCCGGGGGCCCCATTACTTCAATGCCAATGACTACACCCTGCTGATCCAGATGGTACTGGGCGAACAGGGGGTGGCCCTGGGCTGGGACCACCTCGTGGCCCCGCTGATCGAGCAAGGCCGCCTGGTCCGGCCTGTCACCCAGGAGGTGGTGCTGGAAGAAACACGCCACTACCTCGCCTATCGCGAGGAAAAAGCCGGCGACGAGGCGCTGGGGCGCTTCCGGAGCTGGTTCCTGGCGCAGGCTGGCCTGCCGGCCTGAGCGCCGACCGGGCTCACTCCACCCCGGGGGAGCGAGCGCCCACGGCCTGCTTGGCGACAGCCTGCTGCGGGGCTTGGCCAGCGCAGCGCTGCCGCCGAACTGGAGACGCTGATGCCCGTCTAGCCCTGGTGAAGGCCGGACGCCCCCGCTGAAGCTCCCCCGCCAGCACAGGCCTGGCGGCATTCAACGGCCGATGCGGATGCCCCAGTTGATACCTCCGCGCCCCCAGGGGTGGCCGGGGCGGGAGTAGGAGCGGAAGGGCTGGCCATAGTAGATCGAGCCGTAGGGATACACCGGGTAGGCGTCCCATGCACCGCGGCGATAGGCCTCGGCCCGGGCCCGGTCGACGGCGGCCGCCTGCTCGGTCTGCTGGCGCACCTTTGCCGCTGCGGCGTTGTCCTGCTCCCAGCGGATCTGGGCTTCAGCGATGGCGTCGAGCACTTCCGGCGCCACGCCCTGTTCGCGCAGGCGCAGGACTTGGGAAGGGCTCAGGGCATGGTGGGTGCCGGTGGTGCGCAGGGTTTCGAGGAGCGTCGCGGTGGGCGTGCCCTGCCGCGAGAGACGCACGATCTCGTCGAGGCTCAGGGGCTGCCCCGGGCGCGCCGCGTCGATGCGAGCGCTCTCGGCCGGGTCAAGCCGGCGCACCGCCCGGGGGTCGGCAGACGGAGGGGTGGCGCAGGCCGCGCCGAGCACGGCCAAGCCGACGATCAGGGGGTAACGCAGGTTCATGCTCATCCGCTCCATCAGCGCTCGGCGGCGGTGGCGAGCTTTTCATAGTGGCCCACCACCAGGTCCATCTGCTCCAGGATGCGCTCGCTGGTGGAGCCCACATCCGTTGCAGCCTTGCGCTGCCCCCCCGCATCACGCATGCCCAGGGCGTTCTGAAAAAAGAACCACTGCTGCTCCACCAGGGCCAGTTCGGACTTGATCTGCGGCGTGTTGACCGCCGCCGCCTTGAGCTCCTCGTGGGCCTTGGCAAACTCTTTCATGGCGGCATCGAGCATCTCGCCGGCCGGTGCGGCGCTAATGTTCATTTGCCGGAAGTAGTAAGCCTTGGCCATGCGCTGGGAGAGCATGCGCTGCCGACCCGAGATATTGACGAGGCGCCCGGCGGGCGAGCCTGCGGCCTTTTCATAGGCCAGGGTCAGCTTGTGGGCAGTGGCCAGCACTGCCTCGCTGGTTGTCCAGATGGTCTTGGCGTCGCTGCGGATATCGGCCAACAGGGGGCGCAGGCGCCCCCAGTCGTGCTCCAGTTGCAGGTACAGGCTGTGCAGCTCGTCGCCGGGCAGCAAGGTCTTGAGCTCGACCAGCTGGGCATCAAACAGGGACACCGACTGGCCCAGAATGATCTGGGCCCGATCAGGCAGCACCCCCATCACGAGCATCAGCCAGGCTTTGGCCGTACGCTGGGAGAGCATGCGCTGGCGCCCGGCCTTGTTGATTGCCGCAGGCAGGGACAGGCCACCGGGTGTTGTGGCCGGAGCCGCCCAGCCCTCTGTCAGGGGTAGCGCACAACATCCACCCGCCAGGGCCAGGAAGCTGCGCCGCTCCATGTCAGCCTCCGGTGCCGCCGACGGTCAGCCCGTCGATGCGCAGGGTTGGCTGGCCGACGCCCACCGGGACGCTCTGGCCGTCCTTGCCGCAGGTGCCGACGCCCGGATCGAGGGCCATGTCGTTGCCGATCATCGAGACGCGGGTCAGGCAGTCGGGGCCGTTGCCGATCAGGGTGGCGCCCTTCACGGGGCAAGTCACCTTGCCGTCTTCGATGAGGTAGCACTCGGAGGTGGAGAACACGAACTTGCCGGAGGTGATGTCCACCTGGCCGCCACCGAAGTTGGCGGCGTAGAGGCCGTTCTTGACAGAGGCGATGATCTCGGCGGGCTCGTGCTGGCCGGCCAGCATGATGGTGTTGGTCATGCGCGGCAGGGGCAGGTGGGCGAAGGACTCGCGGCGCCCGTTGCCGGTGGGCTTGACGCCCATCAGGCGGGCGTTGAGGGTGTCCTGCATGTAGCCGGTGAGGATGCCGTCCTCGATCAGCACGGTGCGCTGGGTGGGGTTGCCTTCGTCATCGATGGTCAGGGAGCCACGGCGGTCCGGCAGGGTGCCGTCGTCCACCACGGTGACGCCCTTGGCCGCCACCTGCTGGCCGATGCGCCCGGCAAAGGCGGAGCTCTCCTTGCGGTTGAAGTCGCCCTCCAGGCCGTGACCGATGGCTTCGTGGAGCAGGATGCCGGGCCAGCCGTTGCCGAGCACCACGGTCATCAGGCCAGCTGGTGCCGGACCGGCACTCAGATTGACACGCGCCTGATGCACCGCCGCACGGGCAAAGCCGGTGAGCACCTCGTCGCTGAAGTGGCTGTAGTCGTAGCGCCCGCCGCCGCCTCCGGAGCCCTGCTCGCGGCGGCCGTTCTCTTCCATGATGACCGTCACCGACACACGCACCAGAGGACGCACGTCGGCCGCCAGGTGGCCGTCACTGCGGGCCACCATCACCACCTCCCAGGAGCCGACCAGGCTGGCCATCACCTCCTTGACCCGCGGGTCTTCCGCCCGGGCCATGGCTTCAAGGCGCTCCAGCAGCTTGACCTTGCTCACGTCGTCGAGGGAGCCCTGGGGGTTGTCGGGGATGTACAGGGCGGCCGGTGACTTCTTTGCCGCCTCGATCTTGTGGGTCTTGCGGCGGCCGCTGTCGGCAATCGCCCGGGTGGCGTCGGCAGCATCCTTGAGGGCCTTCAGGCTGATGTCGTCGGAGTAGGCGAAGGCGGTCTTCTCGCCGGTGATGGCGCGCACGCCGACGCCCTGCTCGATGTTGAAGCTACCCGACTTGACGATACCCTCTTCGAGGCTCCAGGCCTCGGAGCGGTGATACTGGAAGTACAGATCAGCGTAGTCGAGCTTGTGGCGGAAGAGCTTGCCGAAGACCTTGTCGAGATCCTCGAAGTCCAGGTCGTAGGGCTTGAGCAGCAGCTTGCTGGCGGTCTTCAGGGGATTGGGGGGCGGATTCTTGCTCATGATCTCTCGGGGATGAATTCGGTCTGGTTTAACTGATCTTGCGGTGGCGCAGGGCAGGCAGGCTCGCGCGGACGTCGGCGATGCGGGCCGGGTCCAGGTCGGCCACGACCACGCCGGGGCCTTCGGGCAGGCGCGCCAGGACCTCGCCCCAGGGATCGATGATCATGCTGTCGCCCCAGGTGCGCCGGCCACTGGGATGGCGCCCGCCTTGGGCGCTGGCCAGCACGTAGCACTGGTTCTCGATGGCCCGGGCACGCAGCAGGACTTCCCAGTGGGCCTGGCCGGTGGTGTAAGTGAAGGCGGCAGGCAGGACGATCAGGTTCACCTCGCCCATGGCCCGGAAAAGCTCCGGGAAGCGCAGGTCGTAGCAGATCGACAGACCGATCTGGCCGCAGGGCCCGTCGAAGGCGACCACTTCGTTGCCGGCCTCGATGGTCGCAGACTCGTTGTAGCACTCCTCGCCCTTGCGGAAACCAAAGAGGTGCACCTTGTCATAGCGGGCCACCCGCCGGCCCTCGTCGTCGAAAACCAGGGTGGAGTTCTTGACCTTGTCGGGGCTGCCGGCCTCCATGGGGCAGGAGCCGCCGATCAGCCACAGCTTGTGGCGCCGCGCCGCGTCCCGCAGGAAGTTCTGCAGCGGGCCATCGCCCTCCTGCTCGCGGATGCGCACCTTGGCGGTCTCATCGCCGGTGATAAGGGGAAAGTACTCGGGCAGCACCGCCAGGCGGGCGCCAGCGGCAGCGGCCTCACCGAGCAGGCGGTCGGCCTCGACCAGGTTGCGGTCCACGTCCGGGCCGGAAACCATCTGGATGGCGGCGATTCGGCACACCGATGTGTTCATGGAGAAGTCCTTGGCGGGACGGAAGGTTGAGGTGAGGCCGCGGGAAGGTCCGAAAGTTTCTCCACCTTGGGATCGGACCAGCCGCCGGTCACGGCATATTCAAAACTGAAGAGCTTTTCCACAGGGTCGCGCAGGGCCTTCTGGACCAGGTAGGCAGCCAGCCCCAGCGCCGGGTTGATGGCGCCGGTGGTGGCAATGGCGGAACCCACCGCGATGGATTCGGAGAGGGTCGGCTGCACCTTGACCCGCAGGTTCTGGGTTTCGCGTGCCGCGTCGGCCTCGCCGGTCATGAAGACTCGCGCCGCCGGGCCGAAGATCTCAAGATCATCGGTCCGCAGCACGCCGCTATCGAGCCGGATGCTACCGGAAATGCGGTCGAAGGCGAATCCTTCGGAAAACACGTCGCGAAAATCCAGGGTGATGCGCCGCGGCAGGGCCTGCAAGTTGAGCACCCCGAGCAGGCGCCCGACCCCCGGCTCAAGCTGGGTGAACTGGCCGCTTTCGACCCGCACGCTCATCCGCCCCCCCAGGCTGGGCAGGTGCAGCGCCGTCGGCGGCCCCTTCCACACCACCTGGCCCTCCAGGTTGCCATGGCCACGGCGCACGGCCTCGGGGTAGCCGAGGCGGCTGAGCATCTTCTCGACGCTGCCCACTTCCAGCTTGAAGTTGAGGCGGGTCTCCTCCCGCGCGCCCGGCCGCCACACCCCGTCACCGCTCAGGCTACCGTCCGAGCTGACAATGCTGAGTTGCTCCAGGCGCCAGTTGTCCCCCCGATTGGCGGCCTTCAGATCGAGGCGCCCGAGGGCTCGGCCGCGCAAGATGAAGCTCTCGGCAGTCACGTCGAGGCCGGGCAACGCAGACAGGCGCTCCTCGTCGGCGACGGCAGCCGGCTCGGCACCTTTTGGCGCGCTCTGGGCAGAGCCGACGGAGAGCTGCTTGAAGCGCGCCTGAAGACGGCCCCGGCCCTGGTCGCGCCACAGGATGTCACCGCTGGCCTCCTTGCTGCTGAGGCGGGCCTGCCAGCCGCCCTCCTCCATCACGGCACGCAGGTTCACGTCGCCCAGGCGCTGGCCCAGGATGAGCAGTTCGCCGGCCCGCAGAGCCAGCCTGGAGAGCGGGAAGGCGCTGGCACTCTCGGCGCTGTCGGTCGCCCCTGGCGTCGACTTGCCGGCGAGAGCCTTGCGCCACGCGTCGGCATCCAGCCGATCGGCCCG
>NZ_JAQVCN010000077.1 GCF_028689785.1 Zoogloea sp.
AACACCCGGGACTGGTCACCCATCACCGTTGTGACTCTCAATCCTGAGCGAGAGGCAGTCGTTGCCATGGGGAATAAACACCAAAGAGCTGCATGAATCAGGCGACAACTAGCTTGACGCGCACCGAAGTGCCGCCGGCAACTGTTTCACGACATCCAACAACGCCTGGTCATCACGACGATCCTGCTTCACGAACAGCGGTGCCGCTGCCGCCATTAGCAGGATCGAGCTGGGACCGCCAGATTTCCAGGTCCAGTCACGATAGGCCTTGATATAGCGCACAACGCGGCGAAGCTGCACGCCCTTGGTCTCGACTTGATCGACAAACCACTCTTTTACTGGGCGGGGGTCGGAGTGCATCCAGCCTTCCTCGCGGTGCGCCAACAGGACCTTCGTCTTGGGCAGTTCTTCCCAGCTGTCCGTCGCTGCTTCAGCGAAGTTGCGGATGCCCTTGAGGGCCGCGCGCCTGACGTTCTCCGCCTTGACGAGGGTCTCGAACTCGTTGTCCGGGATCGCGTACAGGGGGATATCGATGTGCGCGAGATCGCTGATCTCCACCCGGATGCAGGTGGACTTCCCGGAGAGCTCCCAACCTCTCTCCTCCACAAGGTCAGCCAAGGCCCTCTCCGCCACGCCGAAGAAGACCTCTGCCGCGACGCTGGGACTGTCAGTCTGGGTCAGGAAGCTCAGCGGCAGATAGCATCCGTCATCCACATCGGCCTGCTGGGGGCGCTGCGCGGGAGCGTTCAGCGTCTTGTAAGCCCAGGACCCCTGGGTGAAGAAACGCGGTTGCGGGACTTTGCCTGGGTGGCCTTCCGCCGCGTAGATGCGAGGAATGCCGTCCCGCAACGCCATCCGGACTTCATTCTTGGCCTCAGCGATGTCCTTGCGATCTTCGTCGCGCAGACTGAGATTGCCGAAAAGGCAGGGTTCAGATTCGACTTCGGTGTAGAAAAGGGCGCTCAGGTTCAGCATTGGCAGTCGGGCATGTGATGGACGGTACGACGCGTGTCCAGACGCGTCGCCTGCGGGCGCCGACCCACCCATTCCGCCTTTAAGCCGGCTAATGGGCTAAAGCCTACAGAGGGTTCGGCATGTAAGGAGATGGTGGTCGGTTTAGCCTTTTCAAGAGCCCGCCAGCATAAAAGATACAATACCCAAAAAGCTCAGGCGAAACCTACTAGGCAATCTTCAACTAGTAGTCATAGGCTACATCTATGGTCGGTAGGTTTTCAGGCTACGCCTGCGTAGAGGTTGATCCTTTGCATACTCTTCAAGCATTCAGTGCCCTTCACCTGCTGCGTCACACTGCCCCTAAACTTCCCAGTGACTTCGCTGGGCTGGGCATCGTGTTTTACGAGTCGCTGATGGCGCTGCCTCATCTTCAGCTTGAAGTCGTGGGTGATGAGCGTTTCGACCTGCCAGTACAAGGGCTCGAGCTGATCTGCGATGTGTTTGTCAGAACGGCGCGCCTGTCTTCTCCCTGGCACGACGGCTTCCACTTCGTGCACGCCGGCTCGGGGTCACTTACCCACCTCTGCCAGTTCATCGCGCCACCACTGCCCACCGTGTCAGCCGCCGCACCGCGTGCCAGCGGCGCTAGGCACATGACGGCACTCCTGGCATCGCAGGTGGCCGGCATCACGTCAATCGGGCTTCTAACCCACGAACGCGCGGCTTCCGTCTATGAAGCCGGACGACTGACTTGGAGCGAAATTCTCTGATGCTGCCTGTTAGCCTGACCTACGCCGACCTGCTGCGGCTGCTCAAGTACTGCGGCTATGTTGTGGCGGTGGTGGCCGCCCTCATAGTTTCCTTCCGTCTCACGGAACTGCAGCAGCATCCGTTGAAGGTCATCTGGCAAAGCATCACCACGGCGCTGGCCGTGCCGCCGCTGCTGATCTGGGTGCTGTCGAAGCTGCAGTGGAAGTATTCAAAGCTCGCCTTCCTCATGGGCAAGCGCATGGTTCATGGACTGTGGTGGGGCGAGCTGAAGTCAGAGTTCAAGCCGTCCGAGGGGGCTGATCCGCTGCCGGCTATCCCGATCGCGTTCGTGGTCCAGCAAACCTATTTCTTCTTGACCATCCAGTCTTACACGCCCAGCCTGCCAGCCAGATCCACGCTGGAAATCATGGTGGTGGACCCGCGGAGTTCGATAGGTCAGCTGCAGTACGTCTTTGAGATGCGGCGGATGCAGGATGCCGAGGACAAGATCACCATCGGCTACGGTGATCTTCAGCTCACTTCCGGCGATAAGCGGCTGGAGGGCTACTACTGGACCAACTCACCCACTCGGGGTCACATTTCGCTGGACCTCCTGACGCGGGATTTCAACGGCATCGGCTCGTTTGCTGACGCCGAGAAGGCTCGTACCGAGTTGCTAAAAATCACGTGCTCAGCTGGTATTTAACCAATTCCGACTGTTTTCGCGATCGCTCAGAATCTGGAGCAGATTGGTAGCGCAGGTTTGCCGAGTACAGCGGCTGTTTGACCGACTTGGCTTGGCTTCTGTTCAGGTGACGTCGGCTGCTCCACCTTGAATGGACAGTGAGCAAGAGCAACCGGCGCCGTACGGACTAGGTGTGAAGGTTCAATAGGTTGTTTCGGGTGTAGTCGAGCTTCTCCGCCACGTCCTCCCCGATTCGCTTCATCTGGCAACCGCAGGCGCAGAGGGTGGAGGCGGGTTCGTGATGGATCTCGGTGCGGGGCAATTCGGGCGGCAGGGGTTTGCGCTTGGCCTGGCCCTTGGCGGATGCGGGTTTGCCGGAGAGCTGCTCAAGCTCCTCGGTCATCGCAGCCAGGTCAGCCTCGACCGTTTCCTCGAACAGTTGGGCCTGCTCCAGTGGCAGGCGTTCAGTCTTGACCCCGAAGCGCCAGCGTTTGTGCAGCGAGAGCTCATGGGTGAGCTGGTCGATCTTCGCCTGGCGCCAGATGAGCTCCCGGTCCTGCGCGATGAGCAGGCGGCGCAGGGCGTCGGCGTCCAGTTCGTGGAGGTTGGTGGGGAGAGTCATGCGCAGATCATGCCTCCGGCACGTCCTTGTGCCCATTCGGGCATCCCCCGATGGTGCACTGTCAGGTCATTCGAATCACACCGTCATCCCGCAGTTGCTGCCAGGGTAGCCCCAGCACCAGGGCGTCGAACTGGGCCTGGGTGAGCGTTAGCGAACCGTTCCCCTCGGCCCAGCGGAAGCGCCCCTGGTTGAGCCGTCGGCAGGCGAGCCAGATCCCCTGGCCGTCATGGATCAGCACCTTCATCCGGGTGCCGCGCCGGTTGGCGAAGAGGTAGGCCTGATGCGGGCGCGCCTCGCCGAAGACCTGCACCACTTGGGCGAGGAGCGTGTCCATGCCGGCGCGCATGTCGAGCGGAGCGATCGACAGCCACAGGGCGTCGACCCGGATCACCCGAGCCACTCGCGCAGCCAGGCACCGCAGGCTGCGGCCGAGGCGATGGGCCAATTCACCGTGACCGTCGCGGTGCCCTTGCGCAGTTCCAGGTGGATAGGAGCCTCAAGGCTGGGGGAAAGCTGCACCGGGACAAAGCCGCCCATCGGTTCGGAGGCCGCCACACGTAAAGGCAGGCAAGACAACGCCGGTGGCTCGATGCCCCGCTCGCGCATCCAGCGCCGCAGCTGGTTGGCGTTGATCCCGTTCGCCAGGGCCACTCCGGCGACCGACGCGCCGGGCTCCCCGCAGGCTTCGATCAGGGAACGCTTGAACTCCTCGGAGTGGGTGCGACGGGTTCGGCGAGGCTTCGTGACGTTCATGTAAGTGTCCACTTCTATTGGCTAGTGGACACTATGTTTAGCGAGCTAAAGGGCTGGGGAAAGATGGGATGCCCGGGGGCTTACGGGGCGCCATGTCGAGAAGCCGACCTTCGGGGGTGATTTACCCCCACCGGCCGGTAACCCGCACTTTGCTGCCTGATTCGCCTCCATCGGCGAACGACCGGATTGGCTGATCACCTGCCTGACGTGACCGACTGTTGGTCGGCCAAAGCAGCCTGTCAGCATGCGAGGTAGTAACGACCGGTTTACACAGAATTTCGGACATGCTTGGACTGGAGGCAAAATCCTTCCGCTCGTCGAGGAGTGTGAGCGCAAGCGAGGCTGATGAATTGATCGACATGCGTACGGCCGGCAAGCATGTTCAGTTGGCGCCCTAACACACCTGCGTGCGCCATGATTCTCTGCGCAGAGCGCGCCAATATGCCAAAGACTTGTTGGCTGGAAAAACGAGTCCTGATACGCTTAGCAAAACGCTAGTGTTTTTCACACAGGAGCAGCTCGTGGCCGTCACGAAGACAGAGGTTGTAAGCGTTAGAGTCCCACCGGATGTGAAGGCTGCGCTGGTCGCCGCCGCCGAGCAGGAGCGGCGCAGCTTGGCATCTATGGTCGAGTATATGGTGCTCGAGTACTGCAGATCGCGCGGCATTGGAGGTGAATGGGCGGCGGACGCCGCAAGCGCGCATAAGAGTGTTGTGAAAGGTTAAGTCCACCAAACACCGCAAGGCGAACGAGCTTGCAAGGACTTAAGAGGCAAGAGGTCAATGGCAAGAGACATCGCGCAAGGATTAAGCAATTTCGGATTTCTAACTGAGCACAACCCGTTGCTCGCTGATCTTGGGGCAACCGCGGAGCGGCTCTATCCTTTCGATCCGGCCAGCTGCGTGCTCAAGCTGCGGTTGTTGGCCGAGTCGATCACGCAGGATGTGGCGTCCCGCGTAGGTGTGCGCCTGATCCAACCCACCCAGGCCGAGCTGCTGCGCGCAGTGGACCAGCGCTTGGGACTTGATCCGCAAGTGCGGCAGATGTTCCATTTGCTGCGCCAGAGGGGCAACGAGGCTGCACATCAGGTGGACCATCGCATCGGCTACCGCGAGGGTTTAGAGGCGCTGAAGGTTGCCCGTGAAATCGCGCTTTGGTTTCATCGAAGCTTCGGCAGCGACGCGGACTTCAAGCCCGGTCCCTTCATCCTGCCGGACGACCCCAGCCAGCGGCTGCTTACGCTGCAGCAGCAAGTGGCTGACCTCACGCAGAACCTGCAGAAGGCCCAGAGTGAACAGGCGGCCAAAGGCCAAATTGCAGAGTTGTTGGCCGCCCAGGCAGCACAGGAGCGCGTGCTGGCCGAGCGGGCCGCCGAAGAGCGCAGCGTCTACGAAAGTCTGGCCGAAGAGGCCAGCACCCGCTACGCCGCCCTTAAGGCCGAATTCGACGCCCACCTGCAAACCGCCAATGCTGCGCCGGACGTACCCACCTCGCTGGACATTCAGGCCTTTGCGCAGCGCACCACCCAGGCTGCACAAAAGGTGGCGATGGATGAAGCTTCCACCCGCCTGCTCATCGATCAGATGCTCAAGGACGCCGGCTGGGAGGCCGACACCCATGAACTCACCCATGCCAAAGGCGCACGGCCGGAACGCAACCGCAACTTGGCGATCGCCGAATGGCCCACTGCGGGCAAGCAGAGCGCCGACTACCTGCTGTTCGCCGGTCTCACACCCATTGCTGCAGTCGAAGCCAAGCGCCTGAACGTCAACGTCGCCGGGAAGATTAGTCAGGCCGAGCGCTACGCCCGCGGCTTGCAAATCGAGCCCGGGCACGAAGCCGCCTGGCTGGCTGAAGGCCGCCAGGGCCCCTGGCCCGACGGGCAGGGAGGCGTGTTTCACCTTCCCTTTGCCTACTCGTGCAACGGCCGCCCGCTGGTCAAGCAGAGCCCTGAAGCCAGCGGCACCTGGTTCCGCGATCTGCGCCACCAGGGCAACCTGGCCAAGCCGCTGCAAAGCTTCCACTCACCTGACGGCTTGCTCGACCAGCTCCGCCGCAACAAGGCCGAGGCGGAAGCCAAGCTGCAACAAGAAGGCTTTGCCTACTTGGGTCTGCGCGATTACCAGCAAAAGGCTATCAGTGCGGTGGAAGCCGCGCTGGCCGCCGGCCAGACCAACTGCCTGCTGGCCATGGCCACCGGCACTGGCAAGACGCGTACCATCATTGGCCTCATCTACCGCCTGCTCAAGGCCGAGCGCTTTCGACGCATCCTGTTCCTGGTAGACCGCACGGCGCTGGGCGATCAGGCCATCGACGCCTTCAACGAAGCGCCGCTGGAGCAAAGCCAACCCCTGTCCAAGATCTACAACATCGCTGAACTGGGCGACATGGCTGCCGAGGCCGAAACCCGCGTGCAGGTGGCAACGGTGCAGGCCATGGTCAAGCGCATCTTCGGCAGCGACAACCCGCCTCCGCTGGACGCCTTCGACTGCATCATCGTGGACGAAGCCCACCGCGGCTACACACTGGATCAGGACATGACCGAGGGCGAACTCGTCCTGCGCGACCAGGCCCAGTACCTATCCACCTACCGTCGCGTGCTGGACTACTTCGACGCCGTCAAGGTGGGGCTGACCGCCACCCCTGCACGCCACACCACCGACATCTTCGGTCGACCGGTCTACACCTACTCGTACCGTGAAGCCGTGGCTGACGACTGGCTCATCGACCACGAGCCCCCCATTCGCTACCAGACCCTGCTGAGCCAGCACGGCATTCACTTCGACAGCGGTCAACAGGTTGAGGCCATCAATCTAGGCACCGGCGAAATCGAAACCGCCGAACTTGACGACGAACTGCACTTCGAGCTCGAAAGCTTCAACAAGCGCGTCATCAGCGAGCCGTTCAACCGTGTCATCTGTGAACAGCTCGCCCAAGAGCTGGACCCGATGGGCGACGAGAAGACCATGATTTTCTGCGCCACCGACGCTCATGCCGACATGGTCAAACGACTGCTGGGAGACGCCCTCAAGGCTGTGCACGGTGACCACTACAACCAAGCCGCGGTGGAAAAGATCACCGGCGCGTCCGACAAAGTCGACCAGCTCATCCGTCGCTACAAGAACGAGCGCTTCCCTACCATCGCCATCACGGTGGACTTGTTGACTACCGGCATTGATGTGCCGCCCATCTGCCATCTAGTCTTCATGCGCAGGGTGCGCTCACGCATCCTGTACGAACAGATGATTGGCCGCGCCACCCGGCGTTGCGACGAGATCGGCAAGACCGTCTTTAAGATCTACGACCCGGTGGATTTGTACGCCTCGCTCCAGGCCGTCAACACCATGCAACCGCTGGTGAAGGATCCCAAGGTTACGCTGGAACAGCTGTTCGAAGAGCTGAACAACCCGGCCGCGCACGAGACCGCGGGCAGCACCCTCGGCCGCAGCCACGCGCACGATGTACTCGACCAGCTGAACCAGAAGCTCATGCGCGTTCTACGAGACGCCGCACACAAGGCCGAGAAGAAGCCAGCCCTGAAAGAAAAGCTGGATCAGCTTGAGCAGCAATGGGGCGTGCCTCCGCAGCAACTGCACCGCCACTTGCACCAGATCGGGCAAGAAGGTGGTCCCCAGGCAGCAGCCGACTTTCTGCGCCACAACACCCGCCTGCTGCTGCAACTTGCCGAGGTCAAGCAGCTCCTGGGCACGGCCTACATGCCCGTCATCGCCACCCAGGCCGACGAACTGCGGGAACGCAGCCAAAGCTGGGGCCTGTACGCCAAGCCAGAGGACTACCTCGACAGCTTCAGCCGCTTCGTGCGCGAGCAAATCAACCAGTCGGCTGCCATGGCCACGGTGGTCAACCGCCCCAAGGACCTCACCCGCGAACAGCTCAAGGAAGTGCGCCTGTTGCTTGACGGCGCTGGTTACTCCGAAGCCAGTCTCAAGGCCGCGTGGCGCAATCACAGCAACCAGGACATTGCTGCCGGCGTCATCGCCTACATCCGCCAAGCGGCGCTGGGCGAAGCGCTACTGCCTTTCGATCAGCGCGTGGCCCTGGCCATGCAGAAGATCTACGCCCAATACGCCTGGACGCCGGTGCAGCGCAAATGGCTGGACCGCCTGGCCAAACAACTCACCCACGAACTGGTCATCGACCAAGCCTTCGTCAACAACGCCTTCGCCAACGACGGAGGCGCGAAGCAGCTGGACAAACTACTGGGCGGGCAGCTCGACAGTGTGATGGGGGCGCTTGCTGCAGGTCTCTGGCCACGCGCCGCCTGACAATTAAGTGTTTTACGCTCAACAAATTCACAAAACTCAAATATGACAACCCAAGACATCGTCCAGAAGCTCTGGAATCTCTGCGACGTGCTGCGCGACGACGGTATCAACTACAGCGATTACGTCACCGAGCTCGTGCTGCTGCTCTTCATCAAGATGGAGTACGAGAACACCGAAAGCGGCATCCTCCAGGCGCACAAGCTGCCGCCCTATGCCCGCTGGCCCGAGTTGCGCGACAAGAGCGGCCTGAATCTGCTGCGCCATTACCGTGAAACCCTGCTCAAGCTCTCGGCCAGCGACGACCGGCTGATCGCCGCCATTTACGCCGACGCGCAGACCAGCCTGAAAGAACCGCGCCACCTGGAGCAGCTCGTCAAAAGCCTGGATGGCATCGACTGGTTCAGCGCTCGGCAAGACGGCCTCGGCGACCTGTACGAAGGTCTGCTGGAAAAGAACGCCAGCGAGACCAAGAGCGGCGCCGGCCAGTACTTCACGCCCCGCCCCCTGATTGACGCCATCGTGCAGGTCATCAAACCGCAGCCGGGCGAGACCGTGCAAGACCCGGCAGCGGGCACGGCTGGCTTCCTGATTGCCGCGGACCGCTACATCAAGGACCACACCGACGATCTTTACAACCTCAGCGAGAAGCAGCGCAAGTTCCAGCGTAACGACGCTTTCCTGGGCATGGAACTGGTACCTGGAACCCGCCGACTGGCGCTGATGAACTGCCTGCTGCATGGCATGGAAGGCGACGATGAAGGAGTGGTGCACGTCGGCAATACGCTGGGCAGCGCCGGCAGCAGTCTGCCTAAGAGTCACATCATCCTCAGCAACCCACCCTTTGGCACGGCCAAGGGCGGCGGCGGCCCCACGCGTGACGATCTGACCTTTGCTACCAACAACAAGCAGCTCGCCTTTGTGCAGCACATCGTGCGGCACCTGCGCGACGGAGGGCGTGCCGCTGTGGTGCTGCCCGACAACGTGTTGTTTGAGGCCGGCGTAGGCGCCGACATCCGCCGCGATCTGATGGATAAGTGCCGCCTGCACACCATCCTGCGCCTGCCCACCGGCATCTTCTATGCCCAGGGTGTCAAGACCAATGTGCTGTTCTTCGAGAAAGTCAGCCAGGCTGCTACCGGCAGTACGCAAGAAGTTTGGGTGTACGACATGCGCGCCAATGCGCCCAAGTTCGGCAAACGCACCCCTTTAGACGACAAGCACTTTGCCGACTTCATCGCCGCTTATGGCCACGAACCCAACGGCAACGCTGTACGGCAGGATCAGGGCAAACAGGGGCGCTTCCGCCGGTTCAGCCGCGACTGGATCGCCACGGAAAAGGGCGACAGCCTGGACATAGCATGGCTCAAGGACGACAGCTCGGAAGATGTTGCCGACCTACCTGAGCCGGCGGTACTGGCGCGGGAAGCGTTGGAGGAGCTGAACGGCGCATTGGAAGAGCTTGAAGCGATCCTGGCTGAACTGGACCAAGGGAAATGAGCAACCTGCCAAAGAATTGGGAGTATGGAAAGCTCTCCCAAGCTGCTCATGTCGTGCGCGGGATTACGTTCCCTGCTGGAGAAAAGAGAAACGACCTCGCTCATGGCTATGTTTGCTGTCTCAGAACGACCAACGTGCAGCAGAAGCTCGAATGGGACGATGTGTACTACGTTCCGACGAGCTATGTTAAAAGAGACGAGCAACTTGTTCGCGAAGGCGATGTGCTGATGTCCATGGCCAACAGCTATGAGCTGGTAGGCAAGGTGGCACGAGCCATCAATGTTCCGCAACCCGCAGCTTTCGGGGCCTTTCTCGCTGCTGTGCGTCCAACACATGCGATAGATGGCGGATACCTGTATCACTTCCTGCGCAGCAGCGAAGTGCAAAGCAAGTTGCGAGAGGGCTCCAGTCAAACGACCAACATCGCCAACATTTCTGCAGGAAAGCTCTCCGAACTGACGGTTCCGCTCGCACCTTGGAATGAGCAAAAACGCATAGCCGACAAACTCGACACCGTCCTCACCCGCGTGGACGCCGTCGACACCCGCCTGGCCCGCGTCGCCCCCATCCTCAAACGCTTCCGTCAATCCGTCCTCGCCGCCGCCACGTCAGGAAGGCTGACAGAGGATTGGCGTCGCTCGAACGCAGACGGGGCTATGCATTCCCAGTCGCGCCAACGCAACAACAAGAGCGACCCTCCACCAGACATCAAGAGTTTGAATGTTCCAGCCACCTGGCGAGTTCTGCGTGCGCAGGATGTGGTCGAGTCTGACGCAAACATCGTCTACGGCATCGTGCAGCCTGGACCAAAGTTGGTCAGTGGCATACCGTATGTTCAAACCACCGACATTGCTGATGGCCGAATTCAGGTAGGTTCCTTGTGCCGAACTAGCGTCGATATTGCAAATAGGTATCACCGGTCATCGATCAAAGGCGGCGACGTCTTGCTCGGCATCATTCGCGCGACCAAAGTCGCAGTGGTGCCGGATGAACTCAGCGGTGGAAATATATCCCGCAGTGTCGCCCGCCTCAGGCCTTGTAGCGACATGGTGCCGCAGTATCTAGCTATCGCACTTGAATCGCCTGCCGTCCAAGACTGGCTTCGTGCGCAGCACCGTGGCATGGATATGCCGGTTCTCAACCTTGCTCAGGTCAGGCTTGCTCCTTTACCCATAGCACCGATTGACGAACAAAGGGAAATCGTCCGCCGCGCCGAAAACCTTTTCGCCTTCGCCGACCGCCTCGAAGCACGGCTGCGAACTGCAAGAACCGCCACCGAGCGCCTGACTCCGGCCCTGCTAGCCAAGGCCTTCCGCGGTGAACTGGTGCCGCAAGACCCCAACGACGAGCCGGCGAGTGAGTTGCTGCGCCGACTGCAGCAGGAAGCACCGTCGACCAGCACAAAACGCGGACGAAAGAGTGCTGCATGAAGCTCCTGTCGATTGAGCTTTTCGGGCAGTACAAAGGCCTGAAGGATCAGGCTTTTGACTTCTCAACGGTGCAGGGTGATGTGGCCGTCCTCATCGGCGCTAACGGCTCGGGCAAGTCGCAAGTCATGGAACTCATAGCTGAAGCCTTTGCCTTCCTTGAACGTCGACAGCGACAGGACTTCCGGGTACGTGCGCCACTGGGGTATGACTTCCGAGTCACGTACGAGATGGCTTCGTCTCGCTACGAAGGTTTACGCCGGTTCGCCGTGGACACGCGGGATCGTCTTCGTATTGCGGTGCATCAGCTCGCTGACCAGCCTCACGATGGTGTTACGCAGCCGGCCCAGGGGACATGGAGTGAGATCACGGCGGATGGCTCCTTGGAAGAGTTGGCGCTACCACGGGTCATCGGATACGCCTCCGGCATGTCTGAGAACCTTCAGCGAGCCTTCATGCGCAACGCGCTTCAGTACTTTGACGTGATTCGGGTCAGGTCAAACTTGAAGAAGGAGCTTGCGCAACCCAATGTGGCTGAACAGGCAACGCTGACTATCAACGAGCGCTTTCTCAGGCGCAACCCGGGCATTTTCGCTGCCGAAGGGGAGGACCCAGAATCGGGCCTTTTCAGGCTACGCGAGACCGACACGGCGATACCCAGAAACCTCTTCCTCGACTATGACTGCGCTGCGCTGCTGATCGCGTTACTCGGCATGCTCCCACATGCTGATCGTGACGAGGTATGGGATGAAATCCCTTTCCGCCATCCAGCGCGTGTGGTGTTGAGGTACGACCTGCGTGGGCAGGCGACTGCTTCGGACAACGCTCGCGACATCAAGCGCTTGATCGAATTGGCGGGACCACACAGGTGTACGCCGATCTCCCCACGAACCAGCGAGCCCGAGTATGAGTTGCTGGAACTGGACTACTTGGCCGGCGACATCGAGATCGATTTCGCGGACCCGGAAGTCATCCGTCGGATGGCTGACAACTCGCGAGAGCCCGACCAGTGGTTCTCGGCCCTGTACAAGCTACAACTGCTGGGCGTCGATGAATGGTCGGGGGCCGTAAAACGCGCGCTGCGACGCGATAGCTTTCAAGGTCATGTTGAGAAGCCGCTGAAAGGGAAGCTCCCACTTTCTGTGCAGGAGCTCTGGATGTCCGATGGCGAGCGAACTGTCGCGCTTGACGACTTGAGCGACGGAGAAGTGCAGCTTCTATTGACACTGGGCGCCGTAAGACTCTTCGGGGACGATGAGACGCTGTTCCTCTACGACGAGCCCGAAACGCACTTGAACCCAAGCTGGCGCACGCGGTTCCACTTGGATTTTGAAAAGGCGAATGAGGCCAACGGAAAAGCCCAGGCCATCATCTCCTCGCACTCGCCCTTTCTGGTCTCTTCGCTGCCTCGCGAAGCGGTGTTCCATTTTAAGAAGGTCGATGGCGTGACCGACATGACGAATCCGCCGGGAGAAACCTTTGGTGCATCGTTTGACGTGCTGATAAAAAAGCACTTCAACCTGCGTGCAACGATCTCCGAAACGGCTGTCCAGGAAATTCGCGAGCGGCTGGAAAACCCTCAACTCACAACCGAACAGAAGTTGGAATGGCTTGAGGACTCCGTCGGCGAGTCGATGGAGCGTTCGTATCTCATCAATAAGTTGAGAATTTCCTGATGCTGTTTGAGATTAGACCAAATCTTGAGCAGTCGAAGGTTTTTGACGGGCTGAACGTATTCCTTGTGGAAGCGATGCTGGCAGCGCTGGAAAGCCGGCCCGTGGATGAGGCCCACCTTCCGGCCGGCCTGTGTGCTGCGATTGCTGGAAATGAGCCAACTCGCACTGCGGTTGATGCCCTGTCGGCAAAGCTGTCGGCGCTTGATCAGAGGCAAAAACAAGCTCTCAGGGCTGCGTTGGCGGCGAGAACTGACCCCTGCGCTTTCCTGTCCGACCGGACAGTACCGCTGACAGCCATACCCGAAGCAGTCTTTCCCGCATTGAAGTCACTGGCTGTTCACCTTTTTCAGCGCACGGCGAAGCTCAAGGGCGTGGAGCAGGCATGTGGTGAATGCATTGACGACCACTACGCACGCTTTCGTCACGGCAACGCGCCAGGCAATGGCAATGTGTGCTGCGTTTGTGGGACCGAATACCTTGCTCAGGTTCGGGCAGACGAAAACGACAACGAGCAGTGGCGCGGCCCGTACGACCACCTTCTGGCGAAGGATCTGTACCCGCTATACGGAGTCGATCCCAAGAACTTATTGCCCATCTGCAACACTTGCAATTCCAAGGCCAAGCTGGCCAAAGACTTGGTTCTCAAGGATGGAGTCCGTCGCCTCAGCTTTTCGCCCTGGACCGAGAGCGCATCGTTGCAAGAGATTGAGGTGCTCGTCGATGACGCGAACGATCTTTTTCCACGCGTGGTCGTGAACCTACGGAGCGCTGATCCTGATCGACAAGAGAAGCTTTCCACCTGGGATGACGTCTACGAGATCAAGTCTCGCGTGGAGGGTGAGTTCAAAGAGTTGGCTGCAAAGTTGGCCGAGGACGCTCATGCACCCAACGATGCGTCCTTTCTGCAGAAACTCCGTGAGGTCGGGCTTGCCAAAGCGAAGGCACAAAGGCTGACGCCCTTCAACTACTGGCGTGCGCGTGTCTACGCGGCGGTGATTGGCATGAATCCGGGGAGCCGTGAGGCTTTGCGCCAGGCGACTGCCCTGACGCCCCAAACGATTCAGGACATGGAGGCGCTGTTCTTCCAGTGAACAGCGGTCTCTGTGCAGAAAAGCCGCTCCCGATGAGTGCGCTGGTGACTGTTAGGAAAGGGGCATGTCCAGATTCTTGTGTAAACCTGCCGCTCAAGAGCAACATGCTGACCGACCACTTTGGCCGACGAGGCGACCGTCACCCCGAGGGCAGTTTCTCGGCCTTTGCTGACGCTCATGACCATTGGAATGAGCATCAGCAGTGAGGCGGTCAGCCGTCGCCCAGCCGCCCTCAAGGCTCAATGGCAGCTTTGCCGGATGCCAAGCGGCTGGATCTGACCCATTTTCGGCATTCGGAGCCTCGGTACAGGAGCCGCAAAGCAGTCGTAGAGAATGCGTCGATTATGCTCACGTTCTGGACGCAATCTAGTTCTCAGAGCGTGCTCCCAGAGCAGCGTCGAGCTCCTCACTAAAGCGCCGCAGGGGAGCCGGGGGGTATCCCCCGCTGTCCACCTTTCACAGCGCGGAAAAATTGAGTTTGCGGCGTTGATGGAGGAGATAGCGGTGTCTCCCGATGCGCACTTCATGTTCGGACTCGGCGACTCTCGCGCACGCACATGGACCTTCGCTGGTACGAAGGAAAACCGAACCTATGCGCGGATGGCGGGAGGTGGAGGGAGGCCTGTCAAGTTTGATGCAGTGAGTATTCAGGCGCCGGCCGCCGCTCTAAGTACTGCCCGCCCCAAATGTAAGACTTTGCAACTGACGACTAAAGAGCAAACCGCCTTCTCGGCAGAGATTAAATTCGCCCCTTGCGTACCGTCTTAATTGCTCAACCGGACGATTCTTGCGAGAAATTTCGCATGAGGAGAACACGGGGGTGGAAGCCCGTGTTCGGTTGCACCAGAGAAATTTATCCCGGTCAGCGCTCCACTCTGCCAAGCTAAGGTTTTGGTGGATGGATCAGAATGACTTCACATGTCTCTGGGGGGGGCACAAGCCCTCAAGCCATGATTGCGACCTTGTCAGTCTGAATTGCCCCTGGAATTACTGAAATGGTTCCGGGGTGCGTTTGAATACTTGGTCTGTGTATTGAGACTCATCAAGCCGCTCATCCCCCAAGCTGAAGTGTAGTGACCTCCCATCAGTCAGGTTGAAGAGCATGTTCATCGGATTTTTGGAGGATGAAAAAACACTTTCCAAAGCGTCCAGTTGAAAGGAATCGGAACCATTCACGTAACCCGGCGAAAGGAGGAAAACACGTTTCAAGACGTCGGTCTCGGAAGTGCCAGTGTGAGCACGCAGCACGTTGATACTCGAGGTCATTATGTGGGTTACAAAGTCACCATCCTCCGTTTCGGATGCAATTTCCAACATGAAGAAAGGCGCATCGACCCCGAGTTCTACCCAGTTCCACAGGCTGACATTGGGATCGTACTGTATGGGAAAGCTTGCCGAGCGATGGGTTTGGAACATGGAGAGTAAGTCCACAAAATAGGGAATGTAGATTATATTCCGTGGATTGATGGTCTCGCCACCCGCATTGTTCGTGGGTGGCCAAATCCTTTGATGACCTTCGTGCTGAACTTGCCAACGAAATCAAACAGTCTCGTCGGCGGCTTGGGCTCACTCAAGAGGCCTTGGCTTTGCAGGCAGAGGTGGATCGAACTTATGTCTCCCAACTGGAGCGAGGGATCGCGAATCCTTCAATTCTGATTCTTCATCGAATATCCATAGTGCTGGGGATGGACTTGTTGATAGGCCTGCAGGGGACTGGCGGTGGGCAAAGTCCCACCACGTCACGTCCACTAAGGAAGGATAGGCCTGACTGATTTTTCAATCAGTCAGGCAGCTACTCGCAAGGGCAACTCTGGGCAAGGCGGGTTGGTGAGGATGTGCTTCAATGTGAGTTGTGCCGGACTGCATGAAGTAGCTGACCGGACCTTCGAACTGCTGATGAAAGACCATGTTGGTGAAGTCCAGCTTGGCTTCGCGCAAGGCCAGTGCCTGTGCGGTCAGAAAAACGTCAAGACGCGGCTTCCCACACGAAAATATGCATAGAGCCGCCGGATCAACCATCCGTGATGGGGAGGTAACTATCTCCCTCGTCAGCAAGCATCAGCTAGGCAACGCGACCCGATACTTGTCCAGAAAATGTGCTTCCTTAGCACGACGAGCGGCTGCGGCCAGCTCCTCCGCGCGCTCCTGAACCGCCGGTGTTGCCCTGACAGACTGAACTGACACAACGAGCCGCTTCTTCTCCTTGAGGGGCGAAGCGTGTTTCTTCAAGAGAAGGCTGCGAGCGGGTCGCTTCATAGCATGGGGTCTAAACATTGTCACACCTTCCCCGCGGGGGGAAGTCGCTGAGATACTAGAACAGAAATGAGAATGCGGGCAATCCGTACATCCCTGCAGTCATGGAGAGACTGTAGGATGTGTTACTTACTTAGGCGTCCTCCCGGACGCTGATTTCACGGCAACGGATATAGCCTTGGAACCCGACATGAAGGCGTTCGCGAAAAGCCTGAATCAGGCTTCGCAGGGGGAGCGTGTGCGCCTCATCCGTAGCGGAGTGGCAGCTTCTTGGAGATTACCGATAAGTTGACCTGTCATTCTCAAAGAGCCTTACCAGCGAAACATCTGCTATCCAGAGCAATCACTTTGATCACAGCTGTCAACGATTGAACTACAACTTGAGTGTTGACCGACGATTTCAGCGTAACCATATTGGGGCATAACCAAGATGGCGAAGATGTGTGTGATGGGGCCGCATCTCACCGAAGACCTGCGCCACCTGGGCGCGGGTCGTGTCCACGCCAGCCCGCATGTCGAACATGCGTCACCGAAGTGCGTATTCCACGCCAAAACAGCCACCCATTCCGACACAAACCCTTGATCAAAAGTCGGCCAGGCGTTCCACTCAATACCCGCCAACGGGCTTTCGCCCTAGCAGGACGGCTAGCCGTGGGCTACAATGTAGCTCACCTACCAGAAGGGACAAATCATGGCTGCGAATGCTGTTGTTCGTGCGCGCATCGACGAGCACATAAAGGAAGAAGCAAGCGCGGTTCTTGCGGCAATGGGGCTGACCGTCTCCGACGCGTTCCGCATCATGCTGACCCGCGTCGCCCGCGAGAAGGCATTGCCGTTCGAGCCTTTGATTCCGAATGAGACAACCATCGCAGCCATGCGTGAGGCACGCACCGGCAACCTCAAGAGCTTCGACAGCGTTGGGGCGTTGATGGCGGACCTGCATGCGGAAGATTGACCCGACCGGCCAATTCAGGCGCGACTACAAACGCGAAGCCAAAGGCCAGCATCGGGCAACACTCGATGCCGACTTGGAGCCGGTTCTGGAGGCTCTGGCAAGGGATCAGCCGCTAGCTAGAGCCTCGGCACCGTGACCATGCGCTTACCGGCGAGTGGAAGGATCATCGGGATTGTCACGTCAAGCCCGACCTGGTGCTGATCTATCGAAAGCCAGATGATGCGACATTGCAACTCGTTCGGCTTGGCTCGCACAGCGAGCTTGGTCTGTAGCAACTAAGTCACTTGCCACTGGCCAGCGGAAGCCGTGGCCGACTTTCGATCGTAACGGGTGGCAGGTTTCGTCGGAATTCGCAACCGAAGGCGGTAGCGCTTCACCCCAGATGAGCCAAGCCACTCGCGCAGCCAGGTACCGCAGGTCTTCGGTGAGAGGCGGACCAGATCACTGTGACGGTCACGATTCCCTTGCTTACTTCCAGGCGGATAGGTGAATCAACATCCCAAGGCCACTTAGCCGAGATAAGCCCCACCGCCAGGTTAGGTGCGAAAGGGATCCGGCAAGGTGATCATCCCTTGCAAAGCAAGCCCCACAGCCGGCAGATTTTGGCATTTTGGGGAGGGAGCGAGATGGGGGTATGACCGGGATGAGGGGAGGACATCGACACATCCCCAGTAAGTCGATGTTATAGAAAATACCAAATCGATTCGCTTTGATGTCAATCGCACTTGTCTGGTTTGCGGGAGGCAGATCTGCTCGCTCGCCGAGCACAGATGTGCGTGAAGTGAACTGGAATGCGAGAGTGGCCGGAACTACGGCAGCAGCAGGCTGTGGATGCTGACTTGCAGAGCGTTTGCCAGACGTTCGATATTGTCGATCGAGATGTTCCGCACTTGGCGTTCGACGTGCGCCACGAAGGTACGGTGAAGACCTGCTTCCAAAGCCAAGTCCTCTTGAGACCACCCTCTCTCCCTACGTAGTCGAACGATATTCATCGCAAGGAGTTCCCGGGCTGTTGGGATACCTGAACGGGACGATGATTCGCTGAGAGACATCGAATCAGTCTCTCGGAGTGATGCTTTTAAGTCAGCCGTGTTTAAGTCACAATATTGGCTTTCCCCGAATTCTCGGTTCAAACTGAATTCCGGAGGGAATCTCTGCTACCTGATCAACGCAATCCATTCATCGGCTGGATCGGCCACACATCACCACTGAAAGCTTCGAATCGCATGTTCATCACAGATGCATCCGCTCACCATCCCTTCATGTCTCGCTTGCTTGGCAACGGAAAGGATGCGTGGCGGGCTGTGGGCCTCACCTCGCCCAGGGAATGGTTCTACGTCAGCTACACCCTTTCCACCCCAAAAGGGAACCTTGCGGAAACCGCGCTCATCGCCAATCCGGCTGGAGAGTTGCTGGAGTTTCTCGACCAGGAGGATGAGGGCGTTTCCGCGCTCAGCGTTCAGCTTGTCACCCCTCCGTTTCTGAACGGCTCTGAGTGCTGGAAAATGGAGCCGCTGATCCGGGTCTGGAAGAAGCCGTCCGACCCCTTGGCACATGTGTATGAAGTTGAGGGAGGCCAGCGCTACTGCACAGCCTACGGTGCATGGGACATCTCAGAGTATGAGTTCTGGAAGGAGCTCCGTTCGTAAGCCACACCCCCCAGCGACAACGCTGCAGCAAAAGTCACTTCTAGCGTCGCCACCACGTGCGGCTTCGGCCAAGTTAGTTGCGCACGTCGGTCATGAAATCTTCACACATTTATTTCCATATTTCTATAATACTTGAACAATGGAAACACTAAATGCTGCTGATCTTCTCGCAGCCCTGGGCCACGAATCCCGCCTGAGCATCTTCCGCCTGCTGGTGGAAGCCGGCCCTGACGGGATCGGTGCGCGTCAAGCTAGTTGTCGCCTGATTCATGCAGCTCTTTGGTGTTTATTCCCCATGGCAACGACTGCCTCTCGCTCAGGATTGAGAGTCACAACGGTGATGGGTGACCAGTCCCGGGTGTT
>NZ_JAQVCN010000002.1 GCF_028689785.1 Zoogloea sp.
CCTACTTTGATCGGCTCGGCGTGCCTCGGCTCTCATGACCTCAACGGCTCGAACCGCCCGGTGCGGACCCGCATGCCGGGTGGTGTGGGAGGGGTCGGTCGGCTAAGCTGGCCGCCCCTATCCCGATCACTTTGTACCTGTAGGGCGGGGAACCTGCACTGTCTTGTGTCATCAGAAGGACGAGGCCGCGTGGTGGCCGATCCGGATCAGGAAGAGAAATCATGCAGACGCTCAAGGAACCCGGCCTGTATAGAACCCAGGCATTTGTGAATGGCTGCTGGCTTGATGCTGATGATCATGCACGCCTGTCGGTCTTTAATCCGGCAACGGGAGCCCTTCTCGGGGACGTGCCGGCCATGGGGGCGGCGGAGACAGGGCGTGCCGTCACTGCTGCTGACGCGGCGCTGCCGGCATGGCGTGGTCTGCTCGCCCGCGATCGGTCGACGATTTTGCAGCGCTGGTTCCGGCTCATTCTGACCCACACCGACGATCTTGCTCGGATGATGACTCTTGAGCAGGGTAAGCCCTTGGCGGAGGCGCGGGGCGAGGTGGTGTATGCGGCGTCTTTCGTGGAGTGGTTTGCCGAGGAGGCCAAGCGCCTTTACGGCGAGACCATTCCGACGACGGGCATTGATCGTCGCTACATGGTGATCCGTCAGCCAGTGGGGGTCTGTGCTGCGATCACGCCGTGGAACTTCCCGGCGGCGATGATCACCCGCAAGTTGGCGCCGGCCCTGGCCGCTGGCTGTACGGTCGTGGTCAAGCCTGCGGAGCAGACCCCCTTTACCGCGTTGGCCCTGGCTTGGTTGGCAGAGCAGGCGGGATTCCCTCCGGGCGTGTTCAATGTCGTCACCGGCGATCCCGTGGCGATCGGAAGCGTGCTGACATCGAGCCCCGTGGTGCGCAAGCTGTCCTTTACGGGGTCCACCGAGGTCGGCCGTCTCCTCATGGCCCAGTGCGCGCCCACGATCAAGAAGCTCTCCCTTGAACTCGGCGGTAATGCGCCCTTTATCGTCTTTGACGATGCGGACATTGATGCTGCTGTGGCAGGGGCGCTGGTCTCCAAGTATCGCAACGCGGGTCAGACCTGTGTTTGCGCCAACCGGCTGCTGGTGCAGGATTCGGTGTATGACACCTTTGCAGCGAAGCTGGCGGCGGCTGTCGAAGGTCTTAGCGTGGGGAATGGTCTGGAGGCTGGAGTCAGCGTTGGACCCTTGATTGACGACGAGGCGGTGCGGAAGGTTGAGGCCCATGTGGCGGATGCGCTGGCCGGCGGAGCGCGGGTGCTGACGGGCGGTCGGCGCCATAAGAGTGGTTCGCGTTTCTACGCGCCGACTGTGTTGGCAGACGTAAAGCAGAGCATGCGTATCGCCCGAGAGGAGACCTTCGGGCCGGTGGCGCCGCTGTTCCGCTTCCATACCGAAGATGAGGCGATCCTGATGGCTAATGACACCGAGTACGGTCTGGCGGCGTATTTCTATGCGCGGGATGTGGGACGGGTCTTCCGGGTCGGGGAGGCTCTGGATTACGGCATGGTGGGCATCAACACCGGGCTCATTTCGACAGAGGTGGCGCCCTTTGGGGGTGTCAAACAGTCCGGCGTGGGGCGTGAGGGTGGCAGGCATGGCATCGACGAATACCTGGAAACCAAATATCTGTGCCTGGGAGGGATAGGACAATGATGCGGCATGCGGGTGCGTTGCAAGCTTCGGCGTGGGTGATGCGCTTTGCCTCCCTCATTCCGGAGGGCGGAGAGGTTCTTGATTATGCTTGTGGCAGCGGGCGCCATACACGCTGGCTGGCCAGTAAGGGCTTTCGGGTTGATGCGGTGGACAGGGATGCGGTGGCGCTGGAGTTGCTGGCTGGCGTGCCCCATGTCAAAGCATGGGAGGCCGATCTGGAGGGCGGCGTCTGGCCCTTCGCCGGCCGTCATTTTGACGCTATCGTGGTGACCAACTATCTGTTCCGGCCGCGCTTGGGGCTGCTTTTGCAGGCGCTCAACCATGGTGGCGTGCTGATCTACGAGACCTTCATGATCGGTAATGAACGCTTCGGCAAGCCCAGCAACCCGGACTTCCTGCTGCGTTCCCATGAGCTTTTCGAGCGGGTGGCGGATGCGTGCACGGTGCTGGCCTACGAGCAGGGAGAGATAACGGAGCCGAAGCCGGCGGTCATCCAACGGATCTGCGCAGTGAAGGGGCACAACCCCTCACTGCGTCTTCCCTGATTGGCGGTTTTCAGCGGCGCAGCAGCGGGGCGAGTTCCCGCCAGATGGTGTCGAGAATGATGGGTTGGGCGTCGGCAACCGGATGGATGCCGTCTTGTTGAAAGAGCTGCCGCTTGTCGGCAAAACCTTCCATCATGAAAGGCACTAGCCGGATCTTGTTGCTGCGGGCCAGATCCTTGAAGGCGTTTTCAAAGCTGCTGGTGTAGTCGGGCCCATAATTCGGGGGCATGCGCATGCCCACCAGAAGCACCTTGGCCCCGGCTTGCCGGCTTGCATCGATCATGGCCTGCAGGTTGGCTGCCATGAGCTTTGGCGGCAGGCCGCGCAGACCGTCGTTGGCACCCAGTTCGATGACCACCACGGCAGGCTTGTGGGCCTGCAGGGCGGCAGGCAGGCGGCTGCGCCCGCCCGAGGTGGTCTCGCCACTGATGCTGGCATTGACCACCTTGTGGGGAAGTTTGGTGTCGGCGATGCGTTTCTCGAGCAGGCTCGGCCAGGCCTGTTGAATCTGCAATCCATAGCCGGCCGACAGGCTGTCACCCCACACCAGGACTGTGTTCGCCCAGGCTGTTCCCCCGGCCAGCACAAGGCTGACCAGGGCCGCGTGGAGGATGGTCTTGAGGGTGGGCATCAGGGCGTCAGGCCGGCAGCGCGTCGCCACAGTGACCCTGGATCAGCTGCAGCAGCTGGGGAAAGACCTTGGGCGTTCCTGCCACCACGTTGCCGGAGGTCAGGTAGGTGGATTCGCCCGCCAGGTCACTGACCAGGCCGCCGGCTTCGCTGATCAGCAGGCTGCCAGCGGCCATGTCCCAAGGCGACAGGCCGAACTCCCAGAAGGCGTCGAGGCGGCCGGCTGCCACGTAGGCGAGATCGAGGGCCGCAGCGCCCGGGCGGCGCAGGCCGGCAGTCTTTTGGGTGAGTTCCTTGAAGATCGCCAGATAGGTGTCAACGTTGCGGAACTGGCGATACGGGAAGCCCGTGCCCACCAGCGCATCCTGCAGTTTGACGCGCTTGGAGACACGGATGCGCCGGTCGTTCAGAAAGGCGCCGGCACCCTTGGAGGCGGTAAACATCTCGTTGCGGTTGGGATCGAACACCACTGCCTGCTCGACCACACCCTTGCGGGCCAGAGCGATCGAGATCGCGTACTGGGGGAAACCGTGCAGGAAATTGGTGGTGCCGTCGAGGGGGTCGATGATCCACTGGTACTCGGTCTCCGCCTCCGGGCCGGTCTCGCCGGACTCTTCTGCTAAAATGCTGTGGCTCGGATAGGCCTCGCGGAGCACCTGAATGATGGCTTCTTCGGCAGCCCGATCTACTTCCGTCACAAAATCATTGGGGCTTTTGGTTTCGACACGGATCAGATCCAGGTCGAGGGAAGCCCGGTTGATGACGGTGGCGGCACGGCGTGCGGCCTTGATGGCGATGTTCAGAGTGGGATGCATGGGTGTCTGGCAAGGTCTGCCGGCCCGGGCAAAAGGGCCCACCGGTCGACTCTAATTTGGAAAACCGCACATTTTAATATGAACCTCGATAACGCGCTTGGGCGCGTGCGTGTCGTTCTCTCCAGAACCAGTCACCCCGGCAATATCGGCGCAGCGGCCAGGGCCATGAAGACCATGGGTTTGTCGCAACTCGTGCTTGTTGCGCCGCACTGCTTTCCGGACCCGGTGGCAACGGCTCGGGCGGCCGGTGCCGACGATATCCTCGCCAGCGCGCGGGTGGTGGACACCCTGGCTGAGGCGCTTGAGGGCACCGTCTTTGCTGCAGCCCTGACGGCCCGCCGCCGGGAGATGGCTGTGCCGATGAAATGGGCGCGGGAAGCTGCCGGAGAGCTGGTGAGCCTTGCCGGCCATGGGGATGTCGCGCTGGTCTTCGGCAATGAGACCAAGGGGCTCTCCAATGAGGATGTGGCCCTGTGCCACATGCCGGTCAAGGTGCCGGTCAGTGAAAGCTACTCCTCCCTGAACCTCGGGGCGGCGGTCCAGGTGCTGTGCTACGAACTGCGCATGGCTGCTCTGGATCCGGGCGTGGCGCCCGCGGTGGAGTTTGAGCCGGCGACCCACGAGCAGATCGAGGGCTTCTATACCCACCTCGACAGGGCTATCACAGCTAGCGGCTTCTTTAATCCAGAGAACTCCAAGCGCCTCTGGCCACGCCTCCGGCGTCTGTTTGGGCGTATCCGGCTGGAGAAGGACGAGGTCAACATCCTGCGGGGCATGTTGAGCGCGTTCGAGAAGAAGTAGACTAAAATAGTCGGAAATACGATGGGTGGCACCCGACCGGGTGCCCGGCCCTTACGAAAGCGCATTTAATTTTGGAGTCACTCCCCATGTTCAGTCGTCTGCGTGAAGACGTGGCCAACGTTCTCGAACGGGACCCGGCAGCACGCTCCAGGTGGGAGGTGCTCACCTGTTACCCAGGCATGCAAGCCCTCTGGCTGCATCGTTTTGCCCATATGGCCTGGCTGGCCGGATTTCGCTGGGTTGGTCGCTTCACCAGTCATATGGGGCGGATGCTCACCGGAATCGAGATCCATCCGGGTGCCGTCATCGGTCGGCGGGTGTTCATTGATCACGGCATGGGAGTGGTGATCGGCGAGACGGCGGAGGTGGGCGATGACTGCACCATCTACCAGGGGGTAACGCTGGGCGGTACCTCGCTGTATCGGGGTACGAAGCGCCACCCGACCTTGGGTCGCGGGGTGGTCATTGGTGCCGGCGCCAAGGTGCTGGGAGGGTTTGAGGTGGGTGATGGGGCCAAGGTCGGCTCCAACGCGGTCGTGGTTAAGCCGGTTCCTGCTGGTGCCACCGCAGTGGGGAATCCGGCGCGAATCATTGAGGCTGGCGGCGGCGATGAGCTCAGCCGGGCACGGGAGGCCAAGGCCGAGCAGATGGGGTTCACTGCTTACGGCGTGACCCGGGATATGGATGATCCGGTATCCAAGGCGCTCCATGGGTTGCTTGACCATGCTGTCGAGACGGATCGACGGCTCCGTGTGCTGGTGGAGAGGCTGGCGGAATCGGGGCTGTGTGTGGATGCGGCGGCAAAGGCGGAGGATGCCTTCGATCCCCAAGGTCTGGGCAAAATGGTGGACTGAGGGTGGCGTGCCGGGGAGGGGTAAAATAGTTGATTGATTTTGTCGGGTTTGGTATTGTTGACTGAAATATTCAACTATTTCTTCATCCAATCCGGGAGCCGACATGAGACTCACCACCAAAGGTCGTTTTGCTGTTACGGCAATGATCGATCTGGCGCTTCGTTGTGCTGATGGGCCCGTGACCCTGGCTGGCATCGCCGATCGTCAGAAGATCTCGCTGTCCTACCTGGAGCAGTTGTTCGGTAAGTTGCGTCGTTTCGAACTCGTCAGCAGCGTTCGTGGCCCTGGTGGCGGATATGCCCTGGCGCGGGAAATGGATGTGATCACGGTGGCCGACATTATTGCGGCGGTCGATGAGCCGCTGGATGCAACCTCTTGTGGTGGCAAGGAAAACTGCCATGACGAGCATCGTTGTATGACTCATGAGTTGTGGACCAATCTCAACCGGCGGATGTATGAATATCTCCATTCGGTGACTCTTGCGAGCCTGGTGGAGCAGCAGCGTCAGAAGGCGGGCCCGGTTTCAGTCCTGCGTGACGAGCGCAATACAACGGCTTGCCGCTCGGGTAGCAAGCTGCCTCTGACAGCCTGAACTCGCCGGAGTATTCGGTGTTTGCGCCGGTCTACCTCGATCACAACGCCACCACCCCGCTCAGTGAAGGGGTGAGGGAGGCCATGCTGCCCTGGTTGGGTGATCGTTTCGGTAACGCATCGAGCCGGCATGAGTACGGGCGCGCAGCTCGGAAGGCAGTGGAGGAGGCGCGGGCGCAAGTGGCTGCGGCGGTGAATGCCCACTCCACAGAAGTGATCTTCACGGGGGGCGGGTCGGAAGCGAACAACCTGTTCATCAAAGGCGCGGCGGCCTTCCTCAAGCCGGGCCTGGTGGCAGTGAGCGCCATCGAACACCCCTGCGTGCGGGAGCCGGCCAGGCAATTGGTGCGTAGCGGGTGGCGCTGCGAAGAAGTTGCAGTGGATGGGGTGGGGCGTATCGACCCGGCCGCTTTTGATCGCGTGCTCGCGGAGAAGCCCAGGCTGGTGTCGATCATGTTGGCCAACAACGAAACCGGCGTGATCCAGGATGTGGCTACGCTGGCTAAGCGGGTGAAGGCTGCGGGGGGCTGGATGCACTGTGACGCGGTGCAGGGCCTCGGCAAAGTCGATGTGGATTTTCGCGCCCTCGGGGTGCACGGCCTGACACTTTCGGCCCACAAGATCCAGGGGCCTGTCGGCGTTGGTGCACTGATTGTCGATAAGCGTGTCGAGTTGGCGCCACTGGTGGCGGGCGGCGGTCAGGAGCGCAATCTTCGCTCCGGCACTGAGAACGTGATGGCCATTGTGGGGTTTGGGGCGGCTTGTGAGTTGATCTTGCGCGGCCAGGAAGAGCGCAGCAAGCGGCTTGCCGTATTGCAGGAGATGCTTGAGGCGGGCCTGACGGGCATGGGGGCACGGGTTTTTTCGGCCGGCGCTCCCCGTCTGGTGAACACCAGTTTTTTCGCGATACCGGGTGTGGATGGTGAAACCCTGGTTGCTAGGCTAGATCGGGCTGGTTTTGCGGTGGCAAGCGGCTCTGCCTGTTCGAGTGCCCACCCCGAGCCTTCCCATACGCTGATCTCGATGGGTGTTGATGCTGCGCTGGCCCGTGCGGCGGTGCGTGTCAGCCTCGGTGCCACTAGCACGCGACAGGATGTGATTGGATTTTTGACAGCGCTGGACGAGTGTCTGGCGAGCCTTCGAACGATGACGGCGGTGGCGGTCTAAGTTTGTGGAATGACTCAATTTTGCAGTACGGAGAAGATGAAGATGCTCAAGTTTCCGATCTACCTCGATTACTCGGCGACCACGCCGGTGGACCCCCGCGTGGCCGAGAAGATGATTCCCTATTTGACGGAATTGTTCGGTAACCCGGCATCGCGCAGCCACTCCTACGGCTGGACTGCAGAAAAGGCCGTGGAGGAAGCCCGCGAGGAAGTCGCGGCGCTGGTCAATGCCGACGCCAAGGAGATCATCTGGACCTCCGGTGCCACCGAATCCAATAACCTGGCCATCAAGGGTGCTGCGCACTTCTACTCCGGCAAGGGCAAGCACATCATCACCCTCAAGACCGAGCACAAGGCGGTGCTGGACACTGTGCGCGAGCTTGAGCGCCAGGGGTTCGAGGCGACTTACCTCGACGTTCAGGAGAACGGCCTGCTCGACCTGAATGTGCTCAAGGCAGCCATCCGCCCGGATACCGTGGTGGTGTCGGTGATGTTCGTGAATAACGAAGTCGGCGTGGTGCAACCGATCGCCGAGATCGGCGAGTTGTGTCGTGAGAAGGGCATCATCTTCCATGTGGATGCCGCCCAGGCCACAGGCAAGGTGGCCATCGACCTGAGCATGCTCAAGGTGGATCTGATGTCCTTCAGCGCCCACAAGACCTACGGGCCGAAGGGGGTTGGTGCTCTCTACGTGAGGCGCAAGCCGCGGGTGCGTCTGGAAGCCCAGATGCACGGCGGTGGCCACGAGCGTGGCCTGCGTTCCGGAACCCTGGCGACCCACCAGATCGTCGGCATGGGGGAGGCCTTCCGCCTGGCCCGCCTCGAGATGGCTGAGGAAAATGCACGTGTACTGGCTCTGCGCAATCGCCTGCTGGCGGGTCTGACCACCATTGAGGAAACCTTCGTCAATGGTGACATGGAGCACCGCGTACCCCACAACCTCAACATCAGCTTCGCTTATGTTGAGGGGGAGTCCCTGATCATGGCGATCAAGGACATCGCAGTGTCCAGCGGCTCGGCCTGCACCTCGGCCAGCCTGGAGCCGTCCTACGTGCTGCGAGCCCTGGGCCGCAACGACGAGCTGGCCCACAGCTCCATCCGTTTCACCATTGGCCGCTTTACGACGGTCGAGGAAGTCGATTACACCATTGACCTGCTGCAGCGCAAGATCGGCAAGCTCCGTGAGCTGTCTCCCCTGTGGGACATGTTCAAGGACGGCATTGATCTCGACACCGTGCAGTGGGCTGCGCACTGACAGGAGAACGAAAATGGCATACAGCGAAAAGGTTCTGGATCACTACGAAAACCCCCGTAACGTCGGCGCCTTCGGCAAGGAAGACGAAGATGTGGGCACCGGCATGGTGGGGGCGCCCGCTTGTGGCGACGTGATGAAGCTGCAGATCAAGGTCGGCAAGGATGGCATTATCGAGGATGCCAAGTTCAAGACCTACGGTTGTGGTTCGGCAATTGCGTCAAGCTCCCTGGTCACCGAATGGGTGAAGGGCAAGACACTGGACCAGGCGCTGGACATCAAGAACACCGCTATCGCCGAGGAACTGGCCCTGCCGCCGGTCAAGATCCACTGCTCCATCCTGGCCGAGGATGCCATCAAGGCCGCGGTCGAGGATTACAAGAAAAAACACAACGGCTGAAAGAGAGGCGATCATGGCAGTCACCCTGTCTGACAAGGCGGCAACCCACATCGGCAACTTCATCACCAAGCGTGGCAAAGGCGTGGGTATCCGTCTTGGTGTGCGTACCTCCGGATGCTCGGGCATGGCCTACAAGCTGGAGTTTGCCGATGAGGTCTTGCCTGAGGACGTGGTCTTCGAGAGCCACGGACTGAAGGTCCTGATCGACCCTAAAAGCTTGCCCTACATGGATGGCACCGAGCTCGACTTCGTTCGTGAAGGGCTCAATGAGGGTTTCAAGTTCAACAACCCGAATGTGAAGGGTGAATGCGGCTGCGGCGAGAGTTTCACCGTCTGAGCACGATGCCGGAATTATCGGTTCGCCTGTCCATTCGGGCAGAGGGTTTCACATGCTTGATCTGAAACAGGACTTCTTCGCGCTTTTTGGCCTGCCGGTGGGGTTTTCGGTGGACATGGACCGGCTTGAGCAGGCCTACCTGGATATCCAGGGCAAGGTTCATCCGGACCGTTTTGCCCACCTGCCCGACGCTGACAAGCGTCTGTCTATGCAGTGGGCCACGCATGCCAATGAAGCCTTCCGCACCCTCAAGAGCCCCCTCGCGCGGGGGCAGTACCTGCTTGAGTTGAAAGGCATCGATCCGGCCTTCGAAACCAACACGGCCATGTCTCCGGCCTTCCTGATGGAGCAGATGGAATGGCGTGAGGCGCTTGGTGAGGCCCGTGAGGCAGCCGATGAAGAGGTACTCGAAGAGCTTGCCCGGCGTATCCGGCATTCCAATCGTGGTCTCATCGAACAGCTTGCCGTACAGTTCGACCAGCAAGGCGATCTGGAGGTGGCTGCCGATACGGTTCGCCGCCTGAAGTTTCTTGAAAAGCTGCAACACGAAATCAATGACGCCTTAACGGCGCTGGAATCCTGATGGCTCTGCTGCAAATTTCTGAACCGGGGATGTCCACCGAGCCGCATCAGCATCGGCTTGCCGTGGGCATCGATCTCGGTACCACCAATTCACTGGTGGCAACCGTCCGCAATGGCGTGGCCCTGTGTCTGCAGAATGAAGACGGCAGGATGCTGCTGCCTTCCGTAGTGCAATACCTTGCCGACGGGCAGATCGTCGTGGGCCGCAAAGCCCACGCTGCCCAAGCCGTCGACCCCCGTAACACCATTGTGTCTGTGAAGCGTTTCATGGGTCGCGGGCTCAAGGATGTTTCCCATGTGGAGACCATGCCCTACGACTTCGTGGACGCCGAAGGTATGGTGCGCCTGCGTACCGTGCAGGGCGTGAAAAGCCCGGTGGAGGTGTCCGCAGAGATTCTCAAGGACTTGCGCGTGCGTGCCGAGCGCAGTCTGGGTGGTGAGTTGACCGGGGCCGTGATCACAGTGCCGGCTTATTTCGACGATGCCCAGCGCCAGGCAACCAAGGATGCGGCTCGTCTGTCCGGTCTCAACGTGCTGCGTCTGCTCAACGAGCCTACGGCTGCCGCGATTGCCTACGGCCTGGAGAACGCGTCGGAAGGCATCTACGCCGTGTATGACCTTGGCGGCGGCACCTTCGACATCTCCGTGCTGCGTCTGTCGCGGGGGGTGTTCGAAGTGGTGGCGACCAACGGCGATGCATCGCTTGGGGGGGACGACTTCGATCATCGCCTGTTTTGCTGGATGCTCGACAATGCCGGCATTTCACTGCCTTCGGACCGGGACGCCCGGCGCCTGCTGATGAAGGCACGGGAAGTCAAGGAGCGCTTGAGTCTCGATGAAAGCGTGCCGATCCGGATGACTCTGGATAGCGGTGATGAAGTGGATCTGAGCATCGATCGGGCTGTATTCGTGGATATCACCCGGCCCCTGGTTGCCAAGACCCTCAAGCCAGTCAAGAAGGCCCTTCGTGACGCCGGGCTTGAGCCCGATCAGGTGAAGGGGGTGGTGATGGTGGGGGGCGCGACGCGTATGCCCCACGTGCAGCAGGCTGTCGGAGAGTTCTTTGGGCGGACGCCGCTGACCAATCTTGATCCGGATACCGTTGTTGCGATTGGTGCTGCGATGCAGGCCAATGTGCTGGCGGGCAACCGGGCCACCGAGGATGAATGGCTGTTGCTTGATGTCATTCCTCTCTCCCTCGGCATCGAAACCATGGGGGGGCTGGTGGAAAAGATCATCCCCCGCAATGCCACCATTCCAACCGCCCGCGCCCAGGATTTCACCACCTTCAAGGACGGCCAGACGGCCATGTCCTTCCATGTGGTGCAGGGCGAACGGGAGCTGGTGTCGGCCTGCCGCTCCCTGGCGCGTTTCGAGCTGCGCGGGATTCCGCCGATGGTAGCCGGCGCGGCGCGTATCCGCGTCACCTTTCAGGTGGATGCCGATGGCTTGCTGTCGGTGGCCGCCAGGGAGCAGACCACCGGTGTCGAGGCTCGGGTAGAGGTTAAGCCGTCCTACGGGCTGGCGGACCACGAGATTGCTGACATGCTCAAGGCGGGCTTCGACAATGCTCGCGATGACATGGAGCTGCGCGGCCTGCGGGAGCAGCAGGTGGAAGCGGAAAGAGTGGTCGAAGCGACCGAAAGGGCGCTGGTGGCTGACGCCGTACTGCTGAATGAAAGCGAGCGCGAGGCGCTGGATGCGGCGATTGCGGCCTTGCGCACAGCCGCCCAAGGGCAGGACGCCCGTGCCATCAAGATCCAGCTCGAGGCGTTCAATCGGGCCTCGAACGAGTTTGCCTCGCGGCGCATGGACAAGAGTATCCGGGAGGCTCTTGCCGGCCACCGGATCGATGATCTGCGGATCTGAACCTTATACCTCACCATGACTACTTTGATTGTGCTTCCCCATGTGGAGCTGTGCCCGGAAGGGGCCGTGATAGACGCAGAGCCGGGTCAGTCGGTCTGCGATGCCCTACTGCTCAACGATATTTTCATCGAGCACGCCTGTGAGAAGTCCTGTGCGTGCACGACCTGTCACGTGGTTGTGCGCGACGGGTTCAACAGCCTGGAGCCCGCCGAGGAGCTCGAGGAAGACCTGCTCGATAAGGCTTGGGGCCTGGAGCCGACCTCGCGCCTGTCCTGTCAGGCCATCGTGGGTGACACGCCGCTCACCGTCGAGATTCCCAAGTATTCGATCAACATGGTCAAGGAGGGCAAGCGGGGATGAAATGGACAGAAGTGCAGGAGATTGCGATCCAGTTGTCGGAGGCTCACCCTGACGTGGACCCCATCAAGGTCAACTTCGTGGACCTGATGCAATGGACGATGGCCTTACCGGAGTTTGACGACGATCCGAAGCATTGCGGGGAGCGCATCCTGGAAGGAATCCAGCAGGCTTGGATCGAGGAAGTGGCGTGACTGGCACCATGCCGGGCAACATTCTGGGCTTCGAAGCGAGGAGCTTGTCCGGCGCGCCGATCCGCTTTGCCGATATGGCGGGGAGGGCCGTGCTGGTCGTGAACACGGCCAGCGAATGTGGTTTTACGCCCCAGTACGGGGGGCTTCAAGCCCTGCACGAGGCCTACGCAGAGCGTGGCTTGGTGGTGATCGGTTTTCCGTGCAACCAGTTCGGCGGGCAGGAGCCCGGCGACGAAAGCCAGATTGCCGGCTTCTGCCAGCGCAATTATGGTGTCACCTTTCTGATGAGCGAGAAAGTGGAGGTCAATGGTGAGCGCGCCCACCCCCTGTTTGGCTTTCTCACTGCGGCGCTGCCCGGGGTTTTGGGGAGTCACGCCATCAAATGGAACTTCACCAAGTTCCTGATCGACAAGGCCGGTGTGCCTGTGAAGCGTTATGCTCCGATGACGCCTCCCGGTGATCTGGGCAGGGACATCGAAGCACTGTTGTAGTCTTCCATCCGCTTACCGGGCGGTCGGGTCCGAGGGTTCGTTGAGCGACAGCCAGTACAAGCCGAGCTGGCCGACGGCCTGAAGAAAACGCTCGAAATCGACGGGTTTCCGGATATAGCTGTTGGCACCTAGCCGATATGCTTCGAAGATGTCCTGATGTTCCTTCGAGGTGGTCAGCACAACGACGGGCAGCAGAGCTGTGCGTTCGTCTGCACGGATCCGACGCAGCACCTCAAGCCCGTCTATTCGCGGAAGTTTCAGATCTAGCAGCACGAAGGCCGGCATGATCGTGCTGTCCCGGTTGGAAAACTGCCCGCTGCAGAAAAGGTAGTCGAGCGCTTCGACGCCATCTCGGGCTACGACCACCTGGTTGGCTATCTTGTTCTTGCTGAACGCCCGGAGCGTCAGCGCTTCATCATCGGGGTTGTCCTCAACGAGGAGGATGGGGCGATCGGTCGCCATGGTAGCTCCTTGATCTTGCTTTTATGTTTTTGTTGATTACGGTCATTTTGGGGTCAATTTGGCAAATTTCTCCCAAGCAAGATCATAAGTACGGTCAGCTATGGAATTGGTGGACCGAGTTCACATTTTTTGGGGCTTTTACAACAATTGACCGGCTTCAAGCATAAAGATCTTGTCGTCGCCACTCGGCCCTGACAACCAAGTCGGCGTCAAGTCAGGAAAGGTTTCGTCAACGATGTGGCGGTTATGGCCTACTTCAACGGCGAGCAGGCCCTCGGGCTTGAGGTAACGAGGCGCATCGGCGAGCAGCTTGCGCACCAGATCGAGGCCGTCATTCCCGGAGCCGAGGGCAAGGCCGGGCTCGTGCAGATACTCGCTCGGCAGGGCATCCATGGCTTCCTGGGTCACGTAAGGCGGGTTGCTGAGGATGAAGTCGAAGCGCTGTTCCGGCACTGCCGAGAAGCCGTCGGACTGGATCAGGGTGATCCTGTCTTCAAGACCGTAGGCCGCGATGTTCTCTCGGGCCACATCAATGGCGTCGGACGAGATGTCCACAGCCACGATCTCTGCATTGGGGAAGGCGTGGGCCATCAGGATGGCCAGGCAGCCGGAACCGGTGCACATGTCCATGGCCGAGGTGACGGCCTCCGGGTCCTGGATCCAGGGGCTGAAGCCGTCCTGGAGCAGTTCGGCAAAGAAGGACCGTGGGATGATCACGCGCGGATCGACCTTGAAGCGGAAATCGCCCAGCCAGGCTTCTCCAGTGATGTAGGCGGCCGGCAGACGATCAACGGCGCGCCTTTCAATCACTGCGAAGATGTCTTCCCGCTCATCGCCGGGGATGCAAGCGTCGAGGAAGGGCTCAAGACGATCCAGGGGCAGGGCAAGGGTGTGCAGGACGAGATAGACGGCCTCGTCGTAGGCGTCCTGCAGGCCGTGGCCGTAAAAGCAGCCTGCCCGGTTGAAGCGGGTGACGGCGTAGCGAATCCAGTCGCGGACGGTTACGAGCTCGGCCATGGGGCCATGCTCGTGTTCGTGTTCATGCTCGTTGTCGTGTTCCAGATGGTCGTCGTGGGTCATGCCGGTTCCGATGTGCTCAGCAGGTTTTCGAGGGTTCGGCGATAGATGGCCGACAAAGGTGCGACCGCGTCGATGGCGATGCACTCGTTGAGTTTGTGAATGCTTGCGTTAACGGGACCGAACTCGACGACCTGAGGGCAGATTTCGGCAATGAAGCGCCCATCGGAGGTGCCGCCGGTGGTGGATAGTTCGGGCTTCAGCGCCAGGGTGTCGAATACGGCGGTTTCCATGGCAGCGACGAGGGTGCCGCGGGGGGTCAGGAAGGGTTTGCCGCCGAGGGTCCAGGCCAGGTCGTAGTCCAGGCCGTGCTTGTCGAGGATGGCGTGCACCTTCGATTTCAAGTCGTCGGCCGTATGCACGGTGGCGAAGCGGAAGTTGAACAGGAGCTCCAGGGTGCCCGGGATCACGTTGGTGGCGCCGGTGCCGGCCTTGATGTTGGACATCTGCCAGGAGGTGGGCGGGAAGTACTCGTTGCCTTGGTCCCAGGTGATGGATGCAAGCTCGGCTAGTGCAGGTGCCGCCAGATGGATGGGGTTGCGCGCCAGGTGCGGATAAGCGATGTGGCCCTGTACGCCCTTGATGGTGAGCTTGCCGGAAAGGCTGCCGCGACGGCCGTTCTTGATCATGTCGCCGAGGGTGTTCACCGAGGTGGGCTCGCCGACGATGCAGTAGTCGAGGGTTTCACCGCGGGCCTTGAGGGCTTCCACCACCAGGGTGGTGCCGTGGGTGGCATCGCCTTCTTCGTCAGAGGTGAGCAGCAGGGCGATGGATCCGGCGTGGTTCGGATGGGCGGCAACGAAATCTTCAATGGCGGTGACGAAGGCGGCCAGGGATGACTTCATGTCGGCGGCGCCGCGGCCAAACAGATGGCCGTCCCGCTCAGTGGGTACGAAGGGGTTGGACGTCCACGCGTCCAGCGGGCCCGTGGGCACCACATCGGTGTGACCGGCGAAGACGACGAGGGGGCGTGCTGTGCCGCGACGTGCCCACAGGTTGCTTACGCCCCCACCGTCGATGCGCTCGCAGACGAAGCCGAGGGGGGCGAGGCGGGCGGTGAGAAGGTCAAGGCAGCCGGCGTCTTCGGGGGTAACCGAGGGGCGCGCGATGAGTTCACAGGCCAGGGCCAGGGTGGGGTTCCCTGATGTTTGGGGTGCAGTCATGATTTTTGTTGTCAGTCGTCGTCGAGTTCGAGGGTGAATTCACGGAAGGAGGCGCCATCCGGTTCGGTTTGCTCGAAATCGATGGTGGACGGCGGGCGGCTGGATTTCTCGTTGCCGCTGTTGCCGAACTGGGCGTTGTTGATGAGCCAGGATAGGTTGGTGGGGGAGTCTGAGTTGGCCAGGGCTTCCTCGAGGGTGATGACTTTGTCTTTGTAGAGACGGAACAGATCCTGTTCGAAGGTGCGGGAGCCCTGGGCCAGGCTCTGCTCCATGGCCTCACGGATCGCGGAGATCTCGCTGCGTTCGATCAGTTCGGCTACCTGACGGGTATTGAGGAGAATTTCCACCGCGGGGATCCGCCCGCCGTCAGGCCGTTTGATCAGGCGCTGGGACGCGATGCACTTGAGCGTTGCGGCCAGGTCGAGGGAGAGCAGGGCACGTCCGTCGAGGGGGAAGAAACTGAAGATCCGGTTGAGGGCGTGGTAGGCGTTGTTGGCGTGTAGCGTGGCCAGGCACAAGTGCCCGGTCTGGGCATAGGCGAGGGCGGCGCTCATGGTTTCCCGGTCGCGGATCTCACCGATAAGGATGCAGTCGGGGGCCTGGCGCATGGCGCTGCGCAGGGCGTTCTGCCAGTCCAGGGTGTCGGCACCGATTTCGCGTTGATTGACGATCGACATCTTGTGCTTGAACAGATACTCGATCGGATCTTCGATGGTCAGAATGTGGCCGGAACGGTTTTCGTTGCGGTGGTCCAGCATCGACGCGATGGTGGTGGATTTGCCGGAACCGGTGGCGCCGACGACCAGCACGAGCCCGCGCTTTTCCATGATGACCTCGGACAGCACGGGAGGCAGGCCAAGGGTTTCGAGGCGGGGGATTTCACCGAGGATGTAGCGGACGACGATGGCGATGCTGTTGCGCTGCCAGAAGACGTTGACACGGAAGTTGCCCATGTCACGCCTGCCGAAGGAGAGGTTCATCTCCTTGAACTTCTCGAAGCGCTCTGTCTGCTCCGGGTTCATCATCTCGTAGGCCATACGCTGGATCATCACGGGATCCATGGCCTGTTGATTGATGGGCAGTGTGTTGCCGTCGATCTTGATGTGAATCGGGGTGCCGACGGTAATGAAGATGTCCGAGGCCTTTTTCTCGGCCATTAGCGCGAATAGCTTGTCGATGATCATCGGGCAGCCCGGAAGGGGAGGGGCCACCGGAGTGGCGGCCCCTGGGGTCGTCAGTCGCGCAGGAGTTCGTTGATGCTGGTCTTGGCGCGGGTCTGGGCGTCCACCTTTTTCACGATCACGGCGCAGTACAGGCTGTACTTGCCATCGGCGGAGGGCAGGTTGCCGCTCACTACCACGGAGCCGGCGGGGATACGGCCGTAGTGGACTTCGCCGGTGGCACGGTCGTAGATCTTGGTGCTCTGGCCGATATACACGCCCATGGAGATGACGCAGTTGTCCTCCACGATGACGCCTTCGACGACTTCGGAGCGGGCACCGATGAAACAGTTGTCGCCGATGATGGTGGGGTTGGCCTGAAGGGGCTCAAGCACGCCGCCAATGCCGACGCCGCCGGAGAGGTGCACGTTCTTGCCGATCTGGGCGCAGGAGCCGACGGTGGCCCAAGTATCCACCATGGTGCCTTCATCCACGTAGGCGCCGATGTTCACGTAGGAGGGCATCAGCACCACACCCTTGCCGATGAAACTGCCCTTGCGGGCAACGGCGTTGGGCACCACGCGGAAGCCGCCTGCGGCAAAATCCTGAGGGGTGTAGTCGTCGAACTTGGTGGGCACCTTGTCATAGTAGCGGGTGCCATTGTCGATGATCTTGTTGTCGTGGGTGCGGAAGTACAGCAGCACGGCCTTCTTGATCCACTGGTGGGTGACCCACTCGCCGTTGATCTTCTCGGCGACGCGCAGCTTGCCCTGATCCAGCTCCTCGATCACGTGTTCGATGATCTCGATCTGTTCCTTGGAGGCGCTGGCAGCCGAAAGATCGGTGCGGCGTTCCCACAGTTCTTCGATCTGGGGTACGAAGGGGTTCTCGTGGTGGGGCGTGATGTGCATTTGGACGCTCATGAGTTGTTCGATAGTTGTTGGGCGAAGGAGACGATGCGACGGGCTGCCTCAACGCACTCGGCCAGGTCGGCAACGAGGGCGATGCGCACGAAGCCGGCGCCGGGGTTGACTCCACGGGCTTCCCGCGCAAGGTAGCTGCCGGGTAGAACCGTCACATTATATTCGGCCTGCAGGCGCCGGGCGAACTCGGTGTCGGAAAGCCCGAGCCGATCTACCCGGGCCCATAGATAGAAGCCTGCATCGGGAAGTTCCACCTCAAGATGGGCGGCGATCATCGGGGTGATGACGGCGAATTTTTCCCGATACTGGCGGCGGTTTTCGGCCACGTGGGCTTCGTCGCGCCAGGCTGCGGCGGAGGCGGCCTGCACGGTGGGGCTCATGGCGCAGCCGTGGTAGGTGCGGTAGAGCAGGAATTTCTTGAGGATGCCGGCGTCGCCCGCCACGAAGCCCGAGCGCATGCCGGGTACGTTGGAACGCTTGGACAGGCTGGAAAACATCACCACGTTGCGGAAATCCGTGCGTCCCAGGCGATGGGCGGCTTCGAGCCCACCGATGGGCAGTTGGGCGTCGTCAAAGTAGATCTCGGAGTAGCACTCGTCGGCAGCGATCACGAAGCCATAGCGGTCTGACAGGTCGAAGAGCTGCTTCCATTCATCGAGGGACAACACCCTGCCGGTGGGGTTGCCGGGGGAGCACACGTACACCAGCTGGACGCGCTGCCAGTCGGCCTCCAGGACGGAGGCAAAATCGGAGGCGAAGCGGTCGTCCGGCAGATTGTTGATGAAGTAGGGCTGAGCGCCGGCCAGGTAGGCGGCGCCTTCATAGATCTGATAGAACGGGTTGGGGCAGATCACCAGCGCGTCGGGCCGGGAGCCGTCGATCACGCATTGGGCAAAGGCGAAGAGCGCCTCCCGGGAGCCATTGACGGGCAGCACCTGGGTGGCCGGATTGACCCCGGGCAGGCCGTAGCGGCGCTCAAGCCAGCCGGCGATGGCCTGGCGCAGGGCGTCGGAGCCCTGGGTGGTCGGGTAGTTGGCGAGGCCGCCAAGGTTGTCCACCATGGCTTGGCTGATAAAACCCGGCGTTGCGTGCTGGGGCTCACCAATGGACAGGCGGATCGGCGACAGGTCGGCGGGGGGCGTTATGCCCTCGAAGAGGCTGCGCAGCTTCTCGAAAGGGTAGGGGTGGAGATCCTGGAGGTGCGGATTCACGTTCGAAAGATGTCCTGTAGTCGGCCCGGAGGGGGCGGAGGGTCGAGGCGCCGACAGCTTGGGTGCGGGCGCGGCAGCTTGTGTGTCGCAGGTTGTCACGGGCTGAACGGCGGGCGCAGGCCGTAGCCATGGAGATCAGGAGCGGTGCGACAGGTGCAAACGCGGTAAGCAGGCGAGTGAGACATGCCCGATGGCCGCTTTTTTTGCAGATGTTATTATAGCGGCCGTCGTTAATGTGGCGGTGCAGCATTGTTGCTGAGGATCCGTCCACCCCAGCCCTCTTTCATCCTGTCGATACGTGCGCCTGGCCAAACTCAAGCTCGCCGGTTTCAAGACCTTTGTAGACCCTACCACCGTGCTCACGCCGGGCAATCTGGTCGGTGTCGTCGGTCCGAACGGCTGCGGTAAGTCGAACATCATCGATGCCGTGCGCTGGGTGCTGGGCGAGTCACGGGCCTCGGCCTTGCGCGGTGGCTCCATGCTGGACGTCATCTTCAATGGCTCCACCACGCGCAAGCCGGTGTCCCGGGCCAGCGTCGAACTGGTGTTCGACAACGCCGAAGGCAGGGCCGCCGGCCAGTGGAAGCCCTACGCCGAGGTGGCGGTGAAGCGGGTGCTCGACCGCAGCGGCGAGTCCACTTACTACATCAATGGGGTTCAGGTCCGTCGCAAGGACGTGATCGATCTGTTCCTCGGCACCGGCCTTGGCCCGAGGGCCTACGCCATCATCGAGCAGGGCATGATCTCCCGCATCATCGAGGCCAAGCCCGAAGAGGTACGGGGCTTTCTCGAAGAGGCCGCGGGGGTCACCAAGTACCGGGAGCGGCGCCGGGAGACCGAAGGGCGTTTGTCCGATGCCCGGGACAATCTGACCCGCCTCGAAGACATCCGCAACGAGCTCGGCCAGCAGATCGGCAAGCTCGAAACCCAGGCGGCCGTCGCCGAGAAGTTCCGGCAGCTCAACGCCAGCCTGTCCGAGCGTCAGAATCTGCTGTGGCTGATGAAGCGCAACGAGGCGCGGGCCGAGCGCGCCCGCCTGTCGGAAGAGCTGGCCGAGGCGACCCGGCGCATCGAGGCAGACTCCACCCACCTGCAGGCGCTGGAAGGGCAGCTCGAAACCGCCCGCGATGCCCAATTGGGTGCCAATCAAGGCGTGCAGCTGGCTCAGGAAGCGCTCTATGCGGTGAGTTCCGAACTGACCCGCCTGGAGGGCGAGCTTGCCCGCCTGCGGGACAGCCGGCGCATCCTGGAAAGCCGGCTGGCCCAACTCGAACGTGACGATGCCCAGTGGCGCAGCCAGCTCGACACCCTGGCCGCCGACGGTGAGCGCTGGGGTGGTCTGCTTGAGCACGCGGCCATCCGGGCCGAGCAGGCCGAGGCCCGTCACGGGGAGGTCGGCGAACGTCTGCCCGAGGCGGAAGAGGCCCTGCGCACCTCCGATGCGGCGGCGGCGGCGGTGCGCCGCGAGCTGAACCACGCCGAGCAGCAGATCCGTGTTGAAGAGGCGCACCGGGTGAGCAGCGAGCGCACCCTTGAGGCTCTGTCCCAGCGTCGTGCGCGGCTGCAGCAGGAACAGTCGGGCGTGCAGGCACCGGATCTGCGTCAACTGGCCGAGCGGGAGGCCATGCTTGAAGAGGCCGAAGACAGCCTGGCGCGCAGTCAATCCGGGTTGGGCGATCTGACCGGGCAGGTGCCCGCCACCCAGCAAGCGCTCAAGCACGCCATGGAAGCCGAGCGTCAGGCTCAGCGCCGTGCCACCGAGCTCCGAGCGCGCCGTGAAGCGCTGGTTCAGCTACAAAGCAAGGTGCAGGCGCAGGGGCAGCTGGGTGACTGGCTCAAGCGCCATCACCTGGACGCACTGACACCCCTGTGGCAACGCCTTCGCGTCGAGGCCGGTTGGGAACTGGCGGTCGAGGCTGTGTTGCGCGAGCGGCTGGCAGCCTTGCCGGCGGTGGATGGCCAGGCGGCGCTGGCAGCCCTGGCCGACAAGGTGCCGGGAGCAGTGGCCTTCCTGCTGCCGGGGGAGATGCCCGTCGCGGATTCGGACGAGGGGCCTGTGGGCACCCGCCCGCTGAGCGCGCTGGTGGATGCCGATGCGGAACTCGCCAGCGTCCTGAAGGCCTGGCTCGGCCGGGCTTTCGTTGCCGACGATCTGGCGGAGTGGCTGCCCCGGCGCAGTGAGCTGCCCGTTGGCACGGTACTGGTGTCTCGGGAGGGGCGTCTCCTCGATCGCTATGCCCTCAGCCACTACGCGCCCGATTCCCGTACCCATGGCGTCATCGAACGTCAGCGCGAGATCGAGCATCTGGGCGCCGAGGTGCAGGCCGCTCAGGACGAGGCCGCCCTCGCTCATGCAGCGGTGGGCGAGTCGGAAGCGCTGGCCAGCCGCCTGCAGGAGTCCATTGCCAGCCTGCGTCGTGATGCCCAGGCCCTTCAGGCCCGTGTCCATGCCGAGCAGGTCGAGGTGCTCAAGCTCAACCAGGCCCGGATGCGTTACGAAGAGCGCTGTGGCCAGATTGACCGGGATCTGGGTGAAATTGCCCATGGCGAGCAGGCCGAGCGCGACCGCCTGATGCGCTCCGAAACCGAACTGGAGCGCAGTCGCGAGATGGCCGAGCTGCAGCGCGGCCGCCTGGATGCGGCCGAGTCGGTGCGTCGGGAGCGGGACAGCGCCTTGCGCGAAACCCGTGCGCTGGAACAGGCCCTGGCGCGGGAGCTGCAGGAAGCCCGTCACTCCGAGCGGGAATGCCGCAGCAAGCTGGAAGACATCGATCGCAATCGGGCGCTGGCCGCCGAGCAGTTGGCGCGGATCGCCGATGAGTTGGTCGAGCGCCGGGAGTCCCTGCTGGAGATCGACGAGGTATCGGTGGCCGCTGCCCTGCAGGAGTCCGTTGCCCAGCGGACGGTGCGTGAAACCGCGCTGGCAGCCTGCCGGAATACCCTTGAGGAAGCCAATGCCGGCCTGCGGGCCCTTGAAGAGGAGCGGCAACGCACCGAGCATGCCGCCGCACCCCAGCGGGAGCGGGTCGCCGATCTGCGCCTGCGGGTGCAGGCCGCCGAAATGGCCGAGGGTCAGCATGGCGCACGACTCGATGAGGCCCAGGCCGATGAGGCCGCCCTGGCGCCGCTGCTTACCCCGGATCTGCGGGAGGGGTCGCTGCAGCGTGAAGTGGCCCGTCTGGGACGGGAGATTGCCGAGCTCGGGTCGGTCAATCTGGCGGCACTGGATGAATTGAAGGCGGCCTCCGAGCGCAAGTCCTATCTGGACGCGCAAACCGATGACCTCCTTGGAGCCATCGAAACCCTGGAGGATGCAATACGACGCATCGACAGGGAGACCCGGGAGCAGCTTCAGGAGACGTACAATACGGTCAATCGCCATTTCGGCAGCCTGTTCCCCATGTTGTTCGGGGGGGGCGAAGCGCGGTTGGTGCTCACCGGTGACGAGATCCTTGATGCAGGCATTTCCATCGTGGCCCAGCCGCCGGGCAAGAAAAACAGCTCGATCCAGCTGCTTTCGGGGGGTGAAAAGGCCTTGACGGCGATTGCTCTGGTATTTTCCATGTTCCAGCTCAATCCCGCGCCTTTCTGCATGCTGGACGAGGTCGATGCACCTCTGGATGACTCGAATACCGAGCGCTACTGTCAGATGGTCAAGCGCATGTCGTCGCAGACCCAGTTCGTGTTCATCAGCCACAGCAAGATCACCATGGAGATCGCGCAGCAGCTGGTTGGGGTGACGATGCAGGAGCAGGGGGTGTCGAGAGTGGTGGAAGTGGATATCGAGGAAGCGCTGCGACTGGCCGAAGCCGGCGCAGCCTGACCGGGAAACAAGGGAAATCGATGGCAATCAGTGAGTTGCAAATGGGTCTGGTGGGTGTTGGCGGCGTGGTGGTCGTCAGCATCTTTGCGTTCAACAAGTGGCAGGAGCGCAAGCAGCGCAAAGCCCTGGAGCCGCTGGTGCCTGCCAGTGCCCAGGAGCCCGTGCTCAGCGAGTTGCCGGCTGGCGTGGGTTCGACCGATCGGGTTGAGCCGGTGATCAGCGCCGAAGCGCCAGCCCGTGCCCAGCCCAGCGCGAAGACCGTCAAGGATGCCAGTGCCCGCCGAGTGCCGCCGTTGCTGCCCCCGGAGGTGGACGAACGTGCCGACTGGGTGGTGCGTGTCGAATCCATCGAGCCCGTGGTCGCGGGGCGCCTGTGGCAGGCTGCTGCGGAGCAGCTCCAGGGTGTCGGCAAACCGGTGCGCTGGTTCGGCTTTTCTGATACCGAAAACCGCTGGGAGGCAGTAGGCCCGAACAGCGGCAGCAGTTATCACTGGATCTGTGTAGCCCTGCAGTTGGTGGATCGCCGGGGTGCAGCCGGTGATGCCGATCTGGCCCTGGTGGGCGATGGACTGCAGCGCATGTGCGACATCTTCATGGCCATTCCGTCCCTGCCCGCCAAAGGCGAGGCCCTGAACCAGGCTGCCGAACTGGACCGTTTCTGTGCTGGCGTGGATATCCAGATCGGCGTCAACGTGGTGGCCCGGGAGCACGCCTTTGCCGGAACCAAGCTGCGGGGCATGGCCGAGGCAGCCGGGCTTGAACTGCTCGAAGATGGCTGTTTCCATGCCCGTGACGAGCAGGGTGTCAGCCAGTTCGTGCTGGGCAATCTCGAGTCGTCCCTGTTCGTGGCCGAGGACATGCGTGGGCTCACCACGCAGGGCGTGACCCTGACCCTGGATGTGCCCAGGGTGGCCGATGGCGTGCGGGTGTTCGAGCGCATGATGGCCGTGGCCCAGCAGCTCGCGGATGCCCTCAACGGTGCCGTGGTGGACGATAACCGTTCGCCCTTTGGCGACAAGGCCGTTGGCCTGATCCGGGCGCAAATCGAGCAGTTCCAAGGGCAGATGGTCGAGTACGGCATTGCCCCCGGCTCCGCGCTGGCGCGCCGCCTGTTTTCCTGATCCGCGTCTTCCATGATGGCAAGTGAGCAAGCCAGCGCGCGGGCGGCGGCCCTGCGTGCGGAGCTGGAGCGCCATGAGTACGCCTATTACGTTCTTGATGCGCCGACCGTCCCCGATGCGGAGTTTGACCGGCTGTTTCAGGAGCTCCAGGCGCTTGAGGCCGCTTATCCTGAGCTGCTGACCCCGAATTCACCAACGACCCGTGTGGGGGGGCGTCCCGCTCCTGAGCTCGCGGCAGTGACGCATGCTGTGCCGATGCTGTCCATCCATACCGAAACCGATACCACGGACCAGGGCGCCGTCAGCTTCGATGGCCGGGTGCGCCGGGCACTGGGCCTGGACGAATCGGCACCGCTCGTCACCTATGCTGCAGAGCTCAAGTTCGATGGCCTGGCGATCAACCTGCGCTATGAAGACGGCGTGCTGGTTCAAGCGGCGACCCGGGGCGACGGCAGTACCGGTGAGGATGTGACCTCCAACGTGCGCACCCTGCGCCGGATTCCCCTGCGCCTGCAGGGCGAGGCCCCTCAGGTGCTGGAAGTCCGTGGTGAGATCTACATGCGTCGGGACGATTTTCAGCGCCTCAACGCCAATCAGGAGGCCGCGGGGCAGAAAGTCTTTGTCAATCCGCGCAATGCTGCTGCGGGGAGCCTGCGCCAGCTTGATCCCGGCATTACCGCAAGGCGCCCCCTGTCCTTTTTTGCTTACGGGCTGGGGGAGGTGCGGGGATGGACGATGCCGGCAACCCACTCCGAGGTACTGGACGCCCTGGCGGCGTTTGGACTGCCGGTGTGCGAGCACCGCCGGCGGGCCGACGGTCCGGAGGGGCTGGCGCATTTCCACCGGGACATCGCTGCCCTGCGTGAGTCGCTGCCCTTCGACATCGACGGGGTGGTGTACAAGGTGGATCGCCTCGATCTGCAGCAGTCCCTCGGTTTTGTCTCCCGGGAACCGCGTTGGGCCGTGGCCCACAAGTATCCGGCCGAGGAAGTGGCCACCCGCCTGCTTGGCATCGACGTGCAGGTGGGGCGTACCGGTGCGCTGACTCCAGTGGCCCGCCTGGAGCCGGTGTTCGTCGGCGGTGTGACGGTGACCAACGCCACCCTGCACAATCAGGGCGAGATCGATCGCAAGGATGTGCGGATTGGTGACTGGGTGATCGTGCGCCGTGCCGGTGACGTAATCCCGGAAGTGGTGGGCCCCATCGCCGAGCGGCGGGCGTCCGAGCTGCCGCGCTACAACCTCCTTGAGGCCGTGGGTCATGTCTGTCCGGAGTGTGGCTCCCATGTGGTGCGGGGCGAGGACGAGGCTGTGGCCCGCTGTACCGGCGGGCTCTTCTGCCCGGCCCAGTGCAAGCAGGCGCTGCTCCACTTTGCCGGCCGTCGGGCGGTGGATGTGGATGGCCTGGGCGATCAGATCGTCAATCAGCTGGTCAGCGCCGGTATCGTTCGTACTCCTGCCGATCTCTACGACCCGACGCGGGTGAACCAGGAGGTGCTGGCGGGGCTGGAGCGGATGGGCGAAAAATCGGCGATCAATCTGTTGGCAGCCATCGACAAGAGCCGGGATACCTCCCTGGCGCGCTTCATCTTCGGTCTCGGCATGCGTAACGTGGGAGAGACCACGGCCAAGGATCTTGCACGCCATTTCGGCAAGCTTGAGCTTTTTCTGGCGGCTGACGAGGCGGCGCTTCTCGAAGTGCCGGATGTGGGGCCCGTAGTGGCTCGCTGCATCCTCGACTTTCTGGCCGAACCCCATAACCGTGAGGTGATTTCCGCCTTGCAGCGGGAGATGCGCTGGCCGGAGACTGAGCCGGCAGCCCGTCCGCAGGCTGGAGCCCTGAGCGGAAAGAAGGTGGTGCTCACCGGCACTCTGCCCAGCCTCAGCCGGGATGAGGCGACAGCGTTGGTGGAGGCGGCGGGGGGCAAGGTGGCCGGATCGGTGTCCAAAAAGACGGATTACGTGGTCGCAGGCAGCGATGCGGGCAGCAAGCTCGAAAAGGCGCAACAGCTGGGTGTCACCATACTGGACGAGGACGGGCTGCGCCGCCTGTTGAAGCCGGCCGAGGCGGATACGCACGACGGCCAGGGAATGTTATTCGGAGAGTGATGATGAAGAAGGTGACGAAGGCGGTCTTTCCCGTGGCGGGCCTGGGGAGCCGCTTTCTGCCGGCCACCAAGGCCAGCCCCAAGGAGATGATGCCCATCGTGGACAAGCCCCTGATCCAGTATGCGGTCGAGGAAGCGGTGGCTGCGGGCATGACTGATCTGGTGTTCATCACCGGGCGCTCCAAGCGGGCCATCGAGGATCACTTCGACAAGGCCTACGAACTCGAGACCGAGCTGGAGATGCGCGGAAAGGCGGAGCTCCTGAAAATCGTGCGTGATACCGTGCCCCCCCACGTCAATTGCATCTACATTCGCCAGGCCGAGGCGCTTGGCCTGGGGCACGCGGTGTTGTGTGCTGCGCCGGTGGTGGGGGATGAACCCTTTGCGGTGCTGCTGGCTGACGATCTGCTGGATTCCTTGGGCGAGTCACCGGTGATGCGGCAAATGGCCGAGGTTTATAACTATCATCGTTGTTCCGTGCTGGGCGTGATGAACGTTCCCCGCGAGCAGACCCGCCAGTACGGTATTGTCAGCACCGAGCGCGATAGTGGCGAGGTACAGCGGGTCTGCGGAATTGTCGAGAAGCCGAAGCCCGAAGAAGCGCCGTCTACCCAGGCTGTGATCGGGCGCTACATTCTGACCGGGCGGATTTTCGAGCATCTCCGCCAGCTCAAGCCCGGGGCCGGTGGAGAGCTCCAGCTCACCGACGCCATTGCCTCGCTGCTAAAGGAGGAGGCCGTGCTGGCTTACCAGTTCAGAGGTGTGCGGTATGACTGCGGGTCCAAGCTGGGTTATCTGCAGGCCACCGTTGAGCTGGGTTTGAAGCATCCGGAGGTTGGTGCCGAGTTCGCCGCGTTTCTGGCATCGCGTTGTTGAATCAAGTGGATGGCGCCCCGCAGGGCGCGCAGTCGACAACAAAAAGCGCGGCTCAAGGGCCGCGCTTTTTGTTGTCGATGCTGGGGAGTTGCCCCGGCATGACCGTCTTGCTTATGCTTCTTCGCGGGCAGCGCGCTTGCGGTCGTGTTCCTTGAGGAAACGCTTGCGCAGGCGGATGTTCTTCGGGGTGATCTCGACGATTTCGTCATCGGCGATGAATTCGATGGCGGATTCGAGGGTCAGCTGGATCGGGTTGATCAGACGGACAGCTTCGTCGGTGCCGGAGGCGCGCACGTTGGTGAGCTGCTTGCCCTTGATCGGGTTCACCACGAGATCGTTGTCGCGGGTGTGAATGCCGATGATCATGCCTTCGTACAGCGCATCGCCGGGGCTTACGAACATGCGGCCACGATCTTGCAGGTTCCACAGGGCGTAGGCCACGGCTTCGCCATCGTTCTGGGAGATCAACACGCCGTTGCGACGCTCGCTCATGGCGCCGGCCATGGGGCTGTAGTCGTCGAACACGTGGCTGGCCAGACCGGTGCCGCGGGTCATGGTCAGGAACTCGCCCTGGAAACCGATCAGGCCACGGGCCGGGATGCGGTATTCGAGACGCACGCGACCCTTGCCGTCCGGCGACATGTCCTGCAGTTCGCCACGGCGGCGGCCGAGCTCTTCCATTACGCCGCCCTGATGTTCTTCCTCGACGTCGACGGTGAGCATTTCGTAAGGCTCGCACTTGACACCGTCGATGTCCTTGAACACCACGCGGGGGCGGCCCACGGCCATCTCGTAGCCTTCCCGACGCATGTTCTCCAGCAGGATGGTCAGGTGCAGTTCACCACGGCCGGATACCTCGAAGGTGTCGGAGTCGCTAGTGAAGTTGACGCGCAGGGCGACGTTTTTCAGCAGCTCTTTCTCGAGGCGCTCGCGGATCTGGCGGCTGGTCACGAACTTGCCTTCACGGCCGGCCAGCGGGGAGCTGTTGACCATGAAGTTCATGGTCAGGGTGGGTTCATCCACGGCGATCGGGGTCATGCCGTCTAGACATTCGGGATCGCACAGGGTCACGCCAATGTTGACTTGCTGAATGCCGGCCACCAGCACGATGTCGCCGGCTTCTGCGAATTCGGCAGGGGAGCGTTCCAGGCCCTTGAAGGTCAGGATCTGGCTGACTTTGCCTTTGCCTCGGTTTTCGTCGCCGTACATCACGACGACTTCCTGGTTGGGCTTGATACGGCCGCGCTTGATGCGGCCGATGCCGATCTGACCCATGTAGGTGGAGTAGTCGAGGGAGCAGACCTGCATCTGCAGCGGGCCTTCAGCGTCCACTTCCGGGGCCGGTACGTGCTTGAGGATGGCCTCGAAAAGGGGGCGCATGTCCTTGCGTTCGTCTTCCAGGTTCTCCATCGCGAAGCCATTGAGGCCGGAGGCGTAGATGATCGGGAAGTCGAGCTGCTCGTCGGTGGCGCCGAGCTTGTCGAAGAGATCGAAGGTGTGGTTGATGACCCAGTCGGGGCGGGCGCCCGGACGGTCGATCTTGTTGATCACGACGATGGGCTTGAGACCGAGAGCCAGGGCTTTGCGGGTCACGAAGCGGGTCTGGGGCATGGGGCCTTCGACGGAATCCACCAGCAGCAGCACGCTGTCGACCATGGACAGTACCCGCTCGACTTCGCCGCCGAAGTCCGCGTGGCCCGGTGTGTCGACGATGTTGATGTGGGTGTCGCCGTACTGGATGGCACAGTTCTTCGAGAGGATCGTGATGCCCCGTTCCTTTTCGATGTCGTTGCTGTCCATCACCCGCTCGGTGACCTGCTGGTTTTCACGGAAGGTGCCGGACTGGCGCAGGAGCTGGTCGACGAGGGTGGTCTTGCCGTGGTCAACGTGAGCGATGATGGCAATGTTTCGAATGGCGCGGGACATGGGGTTGGATACCGGAAGTGCTTGTAAACCCAAAATTTTAGCACGTCTTTGCGCATCGCAGCATGGGCGGGTCGTGTTGGCCCCCGTGCTAAGATTCGCACCTGACACGTTTTAGAGGAGGAGCCGGAGATGCTGGCAATTATCGGCGGTAGCGGCCTTACCCAGCTTGCATCCCTTGACTTGATCCGTCGGGAGGTGGTGCGGACGCCCTACGGTGAGCCCTCGGGTGCGCTCACCTTTGGGCGCTTGTGCCACAAGCCGGTGGTTTTTCTGGCTCGACATGGTTACGGCCATACGATTCCCCCCCACCGGGTGAACTACCAGGCGAACCTGTGGGCCCTGCATCAGGCCAAAGTGGATGCCATCATTTCCGTGGCGTCGGTGGGTGGCATTCGCGCCGATCTGTGCCCAGGTTCGCTGGTCGTGCCGAATCAGATCATCGATTACACCTGGGGCCGCAAGAGCACCTTTCACGAGAACTTCGATGAAGCGGTGGTGCATATCGATTTCACTGAGCCCTATGATCTTGCCTTGCGGCAACGGATTCTCGCGGCGGCAGCCGCGGCTGGTGAAAAGGTGGCTGATGGCGCTGTCTACGGGGCGACCCAGGGCCCTCGGCTTGAGACGGCGGCGGAAATCAATCGCCTGGAGCGGGACGGCTGTGATGTAGTGGGCATGACCGGTATGCCAGAGGCCGCGTTGGCACGGGAACTGGGCATTCCGTATGCTGCGATCAATGTGATTGCGAATTTTGCGGCCGGGCGTGCAGGCAGTGCGTCCGGGATCTGCTTTGATAGCATCGACACGGTGCTTCGGGAGGCGATGGGGCGGGTGCGTCATGTGCTCGACCACATCTGCGAGGCATGATCCGCGCCGTCTTGCGTATGGGGGATGTACGCCTGCTTCGGCGTGCGGCACCTGTGCAGGCCTTTGATACGCCGGAGCTGGCGGCGCTGATCCAGGATATGCGCGATACCATGGCGCACCTCAACGGAGCGGGATTGGCGGCGCCGCAGATCGGTGTTGATCTGCGCGTGGTGATCTTTGGTGGGGGGGCGAGCCCCCGTTATCCGGATGCGTCATCGGTGCCGGACACGGTATTGATCAACCCGGAGTTGATGCCGCAGAGCGAGGAGGAGGAAGGGGGCTGGGAGGGGTGTCTCTCGGTGCCCGGGCTGCGTGGCTGGGTGCCGCGCTGGACGTCCTTGCGCTATACCGGCTTCGATGAGCGTGGTCAGTTGATTGATCGCCTTGCCACGGGCTTTCATGCCCGCGTGGTGCAGCATGAGTGCGACCATCTGGATGGCGTTCTCTACCCCATGCGCGTGCGGGATTTCTCTCGTTTCGGCTACACCGATGTGCTCTTTCCGGACGGGGCGGTGGCTGCCGACGACTGAGTGTCGGCGGCAGCCCTGGAAGGGCTTCAGACGGCCAGTTTTTCCAGCAGGTCGGACTCGATCTTCAGAACCTGCGCGTCCTGGGAAAGCCCGGGCCCGCTGATCAGGAAAGTATCTTCCACGCGTTCACCGAGGGTGGCGATCTTGGCGGTATGCAGGTTGATGCCGTAGGCAACCAGCGTTTCCGCTACGCCAAAGAGCAGGCCTGGGCGGTCTGCAGCGGTTACGGACATGATGTGGTGCTGGCCGCGTTCGTCAGGGCGGATGCTGATCTCCGGGGTGATGGGGAAGTGCTTGACCTCTCGGGAGATGCGCCCGCTGGATGGACGATCGATGGCGGCGTGGGTGGCCAGCCGCTCGGTGAGGCCGTGCTCAAGCAGGGTGATCAGATCCCGGTAATGGACTTCCTGGCCTGGATCGAGGAGCACGAAGCTGTCCAGCGCGTAGCCGTGGCGGGTGGTGTGGATCTTGGCGTCGGCGATGGAGAAGCCCAGTCGGCTGAAGAAGCCGCACAGACGCATGAAAAGGTCGCCCTGATCCTTCATGTAAACCATCACCTGCAGGCCTTCGCCCACATGGCTCAGGCGCGCCTTGATCACAGGTTCGTCGGTCTCCACCCGGTAATAGAGCATGCGGGCATGCCAGGCGATTTCTTCGGGGTCGTGACGCAGGAAATACACCGTATCCAGCTGATCCCACAGGGCGTCCTCGGTGCCTGGGCGCAGCCCGTAGTAGCGCAGCAGGTTGCGGGCGTCGTCCTGGCGGATGGGCGTGCCGAGGGCCTGCTGGGGCGTCGCTCCGCGCAGCAGACGCTGGGCCGCAAAGAACAGGTCTTCCAGCAGCTTGCCCTTCCAGCCATTCCAGACCTTGGGGCTAGTGCCACGAATGTCCGCGTGGGTGAGGATGTACAGGGCGTTGAGGCGGCGTTCGTTGCCAACCAGGTCGGCAAAGCGGCGGATCACATCCAGGTCGGACAGATCCTGCTTTTGGGCTACGTTGGACATGGACAGGTGGTGCTGGACCAGCCACTCCACCAGAAGGGTATCGTTTTCTTCGAGGCCATGGGATTCGCAGAAATCCCGTGCGTCCTTCATGCCCAGTTTCGAGTGGTCGCCACCTCGGCCCTTGGCGATGTCATGGAAGAGTGCAGCGATGTAGATCAGCCAGGGCTTCTCGAAGCCGGTGCTCAGGCGCGTTAGCAGAGGATATTCATGGGCGTGTTCGGCCACCATGAAGCGGCGCACGTTGCGCAAGACCTGCAGGATGTGCTGATCCACCGTGTAGACGTGGAAGAGGTCGTGCTGCATCTGGCCAACGATGCGCCGCCAGGCCGGCAAGTAGAAGCTCAGGATGCCGTACTGGTTCATGCGCCGCATTTCGTGCACTACACCGCGTTTCTGTTGTAGCAGGCGCAGAAATAGGGCGCGATTGGCTGGATTCTGCCGAAACTCGGCGTTGATCAGCTTGCGGCCGCGCCACAGGGCGCGGAGCGTGCGGGCGGTCATGCCCTTCAGTTCGGAGCGTTGCTCCAGCAGAAGGAAGCACTCGAGCAGGGCGCTGGGGTGGCGGTCAAAGACGCCCTCGTCACGTACGTCAAGCAGTTCGCGTACGCACTGGAAGCGTTCGTTGATGTTGATGGCTGCCGGATAGCGGTTGGGAAAGAACTCCACCCCGAAGTTGAGCAGCAGAATGGTGTTGAGCTGGGTGACCTTCTTGGCGGTCCGGTAGTACTCCTGCATGAATACTTCGGAGGCGCGTCGGGCTTCGGTGGCATCGTAGCCGAAGCGCCGGGCAAGCTTCTCCTGGTGATCGAACAGCAGGCGGTCCTCGCGGCGTCCGGTCAGATGGTGCAGTCGGATGCGCACGTGCTGCAGAAAGCGCTCCAGTTCGCGCAGTTCGGTGGCTTCCTCGTCGGTGATCAGGCCGTGCCGGGCCAGGTCGCGCCAGTGGGTGCCGATGCCTGCCGAGCGGCTGATCCAGCCAATGATCTGGAGGTCCCGCAGCCCGCCAGGGCTTTCCTTGCAATTGGGCTCCAGGGAGTAGGGGGTTTCGTTGTGGCGGGTGTAGCGTTGCTCCTGCTCAAGCCGCTTGGCCTTGAAGAACTGCCCGGCGTTGAGAATACCGCGCAGGCTGGTGTCGAAACGGGCATAGAGCTGCGGGTTGCCGTGGATGCGGCGGGCCTCCAGCAGGTTGGTCATCACCGTCACGTCAAGAGTGGCCTCTTCGAGGCAGGCCTCGATGGTGCGTACGCTGTGCCCGATGTCAAGGCCGATATCCCAGATAAGGCCGATCATCTGGGTCAGGCGCTCCTCCAGGTCGGCATCGGGTTCGTCTTCAAGCAGGAACAGCAGATCCACGTCCGAACAGGGGAAGAGCTCCTCACGCCCATAGCCGCCAACCGCCACCAGTGTGGCAGAGGCGGGGAGCCCGAAATCTCTCCACAGGTTGATGAGAACCTCATCCACCAGGTGGGAGCGGCCTTTGAGGATCGGATCGGTTAGCGGGCGCGCCTCGTAGGCTGCCCTCAGCGCTTCGCCGCCCGCCTTGAGGCGGCTCTTGTACCGGGTGATGAGTTCGCGAGCGGTGTCGGGCGAAAGGATGGGCGCGGATTCGGGCATCTTCAGGCGGAGGGGCGATCTCAGGGCAGGAGGTTGGCAACGATATCCGGACGCGCCGGGGATGCGGCTGACAGGGTCAGCACTTCAACGCCGGTTTCGGTAACGAGGATCATGTGCTCCCACTGGGCAGACAAGCTGCGGTCGCGGGTGACGATGGTCCAGCCGTCGGGGAGTTCCGAGATGGCGGCCTTGCCGGCGTTGATCATCGGCTCAATGGTGAAAATCATGCCCGGCTTGAGTTCGATGCCGGTGCCTGGCTTGCCGTAATGCAGGACCTGCGGGTCTTCATGGAAGTTGGCGCCGATGCCGTGGCCGCAGAACTCCCGCACCACCGAGAAGCCGTTGCCTTCCGCATGCTTCTGGATGGCGTGGCCGATGTCGCCGAGGTGGGCGCCGGGGCGCACCTGGGCGATGCCGAGCCACAGGCACTCATAGGTGATCTGGCACAGGCGCCGGGCGAGGATGCTGCAGTTGTTGTCGCCGCCGACCAGGAACATCCGGCTGGTGTCGCCGTGGTAGCCGTCCTTGATCACGGTGATGTCCAGATTGACGATGTCGCCTTTCTTAAGGACCTTTTCGCTTGGGACGCCGTGACAGACCTGGTGGTTGATCGATGTGCAGATCGACTTGGGGTAGGGCTTGTAGCCCGGAGGGCAGTAGTTGAGAGGGGCCGGGATGCAGCCTTGAATCTCAACCATATAGTCATGGCACAGCTTGTTCAGCTCATCCGTAGTGACCCCGGGCTTGACGAAGGGGGTGATGTAGTCCAGCACTTCAGAGCCAAGGCGGCCCGCAATGCGCATCTTTTCGATTTCTTCTGGCGTTTTTATGGTGACGCTCATGACGTTCTGATCTTTTGTGGGGTTTCGAGCGCATTAGGCTAGCGCATGCGACGCATGCGGGCAATCCAGCGGGAGCGCAAGGCGGAGAGCCGGCCTTGAGGGAAGTAAGGTGTTGCTGCTACAATCGGCGGCTTGTCTGGCATGTGCCGGGCAAAATTCACACGTCCGGCCCATTGAGGTCTGGTGAGTTGTCCGCAAGGATGGCTTTCGGCAAGGCGTGGCTCCGCATGGGCGGGCCAGGCAGGCTGGGCGGCGGTCAAACCTCTGTATTGGAGTACAAAATGTCTGTAACCATGCGTCAAATGCTCGAAGCGGGCGTCCACTTTGGTCACCAAACCCGTTTCTGGAACCCGAAGATGGCTCCCTTTATCTTCGGTCAGCGCAACAAGATCCATATCGTCAACCTCGAGAAGACCCTCGTCAAGTACAACGAGGCAATGGATTTCGTGCGCAAGCTGGCTGCCAATCGCGGCACCATCCTCCTCGTTGGCACCAAGCGTCAGGCTCGCGAAATCGTGGCTGAAGAAGCCCGTCGCGCCGGCATGCCCTACGTTGATGAGCGTTGGCTGGGCGGTATGCTCACCAACTTCAAGACCGTCAAGGTTTCCATCAAGCGCCTGAAGGAAATGGAAGCCATGGTCGAAGACGGCTCCATCGAGCGTCTGTCCAAGAAAGAAGCCCTGATGGCCTCCCGCGAGCTCGAGAAGCTGCAAAAGAGCCTCGGCGGCATCAAGGATCTGGGCGGCCTGCCGGATGCCCTGTTCGTGATCGACGTGGGCTACCACAAGATTGCCATCACCGAAGCCAACAAGCTGGGTATCCCGGTTGTGGCTGTCGTTGATACCAACCACACCCCTGAAGGCGTGGACTTCGTGATCCCGGGTAATGATGACTCTTCCCGCGCGATCCGCCTGTACGCCCGTGGCGTGGCTGATGCCGTGCTGGAAGGCAAGAACCAGGTCATCCAGGAAATCGTTGCGGCTGGTTCCGACGAGTTCGTGGAAGTGGAAGACAGCGCCGAAGAGCAGGCCTGAGCCTTACCCAATTCGATCCAATAGACATACTTAGGAGCAAGCATGGCGGAAATTACCGCAAGCATGGTCAAGGAGCTGCGCGAGAAGACCGACGCACCCATGATGGAATGCAAGAAGGCCCTGTCTGAAGCCGCTGGTGACATGGCCAAGGCTGAGGAAATCCTGCGCGTCAAGCTGGGCAACAAGGCCTCGAAGGCTGCTGCCCGCGTGACCGCAGAAGGCATCGTTGGCGTCTATATCTCCGGCGACGCCAAGCTCGGCGCGATGGTTGAAGTTAACTGTGAAACCGACTTCGTGGCAAAGAATGACGATTTCCTGGCTCTGGTCAAGAACGTCGCCGAGTTGGTCGCGACCAAGAATCCGGCTGATGTGGAGGCGCTCTCCGCTCTGGAGCTGAACGGCCAGACCGTTGAAGAAGTCCGTAAGGCGCTGGTCGGCAAGATCGGTGAGAACATGTCCATCCGCCGTTTTGTGCGTGTGGAAGCGAAGGGTGCTGTGGCTAACTACATCCACGGTGGTTCCAAGATCGGCGTGCTGGTCGATCTGGTGGGTGGTGACGAAGCTCTGGCCAAGGATCTGGCCATGCATATCGCTGCTTCCAAGCCGAAGTCCCTGGATGCTTCCGGTGTTCCGGCCGAGCTGCTGGACGTCGAGCGTCGCGTTGCGATCGAGAAGGCCCGTGAAGCCGGCAAGCCGGAAGCCATGCTTGAGAAGATCGCTGAAGGCACCGTGCAGAAGTTCCTGAAGGACGTGACCCTGCTGGATCAGGTCTTCGTCAAGGCTGAGGATGGCAAGCAGACCATCAGCCAGCTGCTGAAGGCCAAGAACGCTTCCGTGGCCGGCTTCACCCTCTTTATTGTCGGTGAGGGCATCGAGAAGAAGGTGACGGACTTCGCCGCTGAAGTGGCCGCTCAGGCTGCTGCTGCAGCTCAGAAGTAAGAGGTTCGCGAAACGATGAGTCAGCCCGCCTATAAACGCATTCTCCTCAAACTCTCCGGCGAAGCCCTGATGGGTGACGACGCCTACGGTATCAACCGCGAGGTGGTTGCCGGAATCGTCACCGATGTGGTCGATGTGACCCGCATCGGCGTTGAGGTCGGGGTTGTGATTGGCGGCGGGAACATCTTCCGTGGAATGGCGGGGGCCGCGTCCGGCATGGATCGCGCCACCGCCGACTACATGGGGATGCTGGCCACCGTGATGAACGCCATGGCCCTTGCAGATGCGTTCCGGGCTGCGGGGGTTAATGCGCGGGTCCAGTCGGCCCTGCGCATCGACCAGGTGGTCGAGCCTTATATCCGTGGCAAGGCGATTCGTTACCTCGAAGAGGGGCGTGTCGTCATTTTTGGTGCTGGCACTGGCAATCCCTTCTTTACCACTGATACCGCTGCGGCCCTTCGTGGCTCGGAGATCGGTGCGGACATCGTCCTGAAGGCGACCAAGGTGGATGGCATCTACACGGCTGATCCCAAGAAGGATCCGTCTGCAACCCGTTTCCACAAAATTTCCTTTGACGAGGCAATCTCGCGAAATCTTGCGGTTATGGATGCGACGGCCTTTGCGCTGTGCCGTGACCAGCGCCTTCCCATCAATGTATTCAGCCTCTTCAAGAGTGGGGCGCTGAAGCGGGTGGTGATGGGCGAAGACGAAGGCACGCTGGTTTACTGCTGAGGATGAAGCAATGATTCCCGAGCTCAAGAAAACAACCGAACACAAGATGCAGCGCTCCATCGAGGCCCTCAAGCAGGATCTCGCCAAGGTGCGCACAGGCCGTGCCCATGTGGGCATTCTCGATCACGTGATGGTCGATTATTACGGTAGTCCGGTGCCCATCAGTCAGGTTGCCAACATTACCCTGATTGATGCGCGCACCATCGGTGTCCAGCCGTGGGAGAAGCCCATGGTCGGCAAGGTCGAGAAGGCGATCCGTGATTCCGATCTGGGTCTGAACCCGGCTGCGCAGGGCGAGATCATTCGTGTGCCTATGCCTGCTCTGACCGAAGAGCGCCGCAAGGAGCTCATCAAGGTGGTCAAGCACGAGGGCGAAGGCGCCAAGGTTGCAGTGCGCAATTTGCGACGCGATGCCAATGGCGCGCTCAAGGATGCCCTCAAGGCCAAGACGATTTCCGAAGACGACGAGCGTCGTGCCCAGGATGATGTCCAGAAGCTGACTGACAAGGCGATTGTCGAGATCGACAAGCTTCTCGTCCAGAAAGAACAAGAGCTGATGCAGATCTGACCGCAAGGTCGGTTGCTGCTTTTCCGGTTTCTTTTCTTCCAGGCGGATACGATATGGTGCGATTGCCGTTTCTCAGCTCCACGCAGGGCGTACCCGAAGCTGCAGCGGTTCCGCGGCACATCGCGATCATCATGGACGGCAATGGGCGCTGGGCGCGCAAGAGACTGATGCCCCGGGTTGCCGGGCACGCGAAGGGGGTCGATTCTCTCCGTGAGGTGATCCGGAGCTGCCTGGATCGTGGTGTCGAGTATCTGACGGTATTTGCCTTCAGTTCCGAGAATTGGCGCCGTCCGAAAGACGAAGTGTCTTTCTTGATGCAGTTGTTCGTGAAGTCCCTGAAGGCCGAAATCGAGCGCATCCATCGCAATGAGATCCGTCTGCGTGTTGTCGGCGACTTGACCCCGTTTGATGATGGACTGGTTTCGCTGATCCGCGATGGTGAGGCGCTGACTGCCGACAATGGCAAGATGAATCTCACCATCTGCGCCAACTATGGTGGCCGGTGGGACATCATGCAGGCGGTGGAGAAGATGATCGCTGCCTCCGGGGAGGCGGTCAGCCGGCCGTATTCCGAGGAGGATCTGGCCCCGCACCTGGCGCTCAGTTTCAGCCCCGAGCCTGATCTGTTCATCCGAACGGGGGGAGAGCAGCGCATCAGCAACTTCATGCTCTGGCAGCTTGCCTATTCCGAGCTGTATTTCACCGACAAGCTGTGGCCCGAGTTTGGTGAGGCCGCTCTGGATGAAGCGATCTCCTCTTACCAGGGGCGCGAGCGTCGCTTTGGACGGACCAGCGAACAGGTCGTCTCCGACAAGCCCGATACCGCGTCCGATCATGCTTAAGGCGCGGGTTATCACCGCGCTTGTCCTGCTCGCAGGTCTTCTCGCCGCACTGTTTCTCCTGCCCGCCGCAGGCTGGCTCCTGTTTGCATCCCTCATCTGCGGCATTGCAGCGTCTGAATGGGCAACCATGCTCGGTTTCGGTCGTGTGGCAAGGCATGTCTATGCGCTGATCCTCGGGGGGCTGTGCGTTGCTGCCGGCGCAGTCGCCGGTTTGCATACCGAGCTTACGGTTGCCCCGTTTGGTCTGGTGCCGGTGTATGCGGTCAGTGCCCTGTTCTGGGTTCTGTGCGTGCCGTTCTGGTTGCGTTCCCGCTGGCAGTTACCGGGGCAGGGGGCTGCTGCGCTGGTCGGTTTAGTGCTGTTGCTGCCGCCCAGTCTGGCCATCGCTCATCTCCGGCTGCTGAGTCCGTGGCTGCTGCTGGGGGTCATGGCGGCTGTGTGGGTCGCTGACATCGCCGCCTATTTCACCGGTCGTGCTTTCGGCCGTCGCAAGCTGGCCCCATCCATCAGTCCCGGCAAGAGTTGGGAAGGCGCCTACGGAGCCGTGGCCGGGGTGGTGATCTTTGGTCTCATCTGTCTGAACAGCCTGGGGCATGGCGTGACGGCCGGTTCTTATATTCTTGCGGTGCCGGCGCTGATTGTGTTCACTGCGGTGAGCATCATCGGTGATCTCTTCGAGTCATTGATCAAGCGGCAGGCAGGAGTCAAGGATAGTGGCAGTCTGCTGCCGGGGCACGGCGGTGTGCTTGATCGTATCGACAGTCTTACGTCGACCCTGCCGATAGCCGGCCTGGTGACGCTCTGGATGGCGCTTTGAAGTCATGAACCAAGGCAGGAAACGTGTAACGGTGCTCGGCGCCACGGGCTCGATCGGTGTCAGTACCCTGGACGTGGTGGCGCGTCATCCGGATCTTTTCGGTGTGTTTGCCCTCACCGCCCATCGGCAGGTGGACAAGCTTTTCGAGCAGTGTTTGGCCCATCGTCCGGCCTATGCGGTTCTCGACAGGGCCGAGGATGCTGCTGCCCTGCAGTCCAGGCTTGATGCCGCGGGCTGCTGCACCGAGGTGCTTGCGGGGGCCTCTGCGCTGGCGGAGGTGTCTTCGGCGCCGGAAGTCGACATGGTGATGGCGGCCATCGTTGGGGCTGCTGGGCTCGTACCGGCTCTTGCGGCTGCCAGGGCCGGCAAGCGCATCCTGCTCGCCAATAAGGAGGCGCTGGTAATGTCCGGCGCGCTCTTCATGCAGGAGGTTGCCGCGGCTGGCGCGCTCCTGTTGCCTATCGACAGTGAGCACAACGCCATCTTTCAGGCCCTGCCGGCCGGGTTCGAGCGTGGCCTCCACGGTAGCGGTGTCAATCGCATCCTGCTGACGGCCTCCGGTGGTCCATTTCGGTGCAAGCCCGTGGAGGAGCTGGCTGCGGTGACACCCGAGATGGCTTGCGCCCACCCCAACTGGGTGATTGGGCGGAAGATTTCCGTGGATTCCGCCACCATGATGAACAAGGGGCTTGAGGTCATTGAGGCGCACTGGCTGTTTGGCTTGCCGGCAGGGAGTATTGAGGTGGTGATTCACCCGCAGAGCGTGATTCATTCGATGGTCTCGTATGCTGATGGATCGGTGCTTGCCCAGTTGGGCAACCCCGACATGCGGACCCCCATCGCCCATGCCATGGCCTATCCGCAGCGGGTGGATGCGGGGGTGCGTCCCCTGGATCTGTTCGAGATCGCCAGGCTTGATTTCGAACGCCCCGACCTGCAGCGATTCCCCTGCCTGGCCCTGGCGTACAGGGTTCTGGAGGAGGGTGGTGTTGCACCGGCTGTGCTCAATGCGGCCAATGAGGTCGCGGTGGCCAGTTTTCTGGAGGGCGGCCTACGCTTCGATCGCATCGCTGGAGTCATTGCGGCTACGCTGGATGCGTTTGTGCCGCGCAAGGCAGATTCTCTCGATGTCGTTTTCGAGGCGGACCGCCAGGCGCGGGAAATTGCCGCTGGTCTGGTGCGGGGGTTGGTCAGGTGAGCGGCATGGGTCTGCTTGATTACGTCCTGCCCTTTCTGCTTGCACTCGGGATATTGATCGTTGTGCACGAGTTTGGTCACTACAGCGTGGCGCGTCTGTGTGGCGTGAAGGTGCTGCGGTTTTCGCTGGGATTCGGCAAGCCGCTGCTGACGCGCCGGCTTGGCTCGGATCAGACGGAGTGGGTGCTGTCGGCCTTTCCACTGGGGGGCTACGTGAAAATGCTGGACGAGCGCGAAGCCCCGGTGCCGGCCCATGAGCAGCACCGGGCCTTCAATCGGCAAAGCGTGTGGCGGAGGATTGCCATTGTGGCAGCCGGGCCGTTAGCCAATTTCGCCCTGGCCATCGTCTTGTACTGGGGGTTGTATGCCGGAGGTGTGGAGGAGCTGCGACCGCGTCTTGGTGTGCCGGTTGCCGCCAGTGTGGCCGAGAAGGCGGGTTTTGTTGATGGTGATGTGGTCCGCAGTGTTGACGGTCGGTCTGTGCAGACCTGGCAGGAGTTTCGTTGGGCGCTGATCAATGATGCCCTGGATAGGCGGGTCGTGGTGGTCGAGACGATCAACGATGCCCGGGAGATCGCTTTCCGAAAGCTGGACCTCAGCATGGCGACGGTCGATCAGGACAAGCAGGACATCGCTACCCAGGTTGGCCTGACACTGCAGCGACCCAGTTTGCCCCCGGTGCTGGGCAAGCTCAGCCCGGGCGGGGCTGCAGAGGGTGCGGGGCTGCGCGCCGGAGACCGTGTCATCCGTATTGGCGAGCGGGCCGTGAGCGACTGGAGCGAGCTTGTGATGGCGGTTCGCGAGGCGCCGGGACAGTCCCTGGAGGTGGAAGCTTTGCGAGATGGTGAGTCCTTCGTGACCCGCCTTGTTCCGGCTTCGGTGGAGGAGAACGGTCGCCCGATCGGGCGCATCGGGGTTGGCGTGGCCGACGCCGAGGGGCGGCGCGACATGATGTTCGTGACAGTCCGCTACGACACCCTGGATGCGCTCGGCAAGGGCTTGCGTCAGACCTGGGATACGGCGGCCCTCAGTCTGTCGGTCATGGGGCGCATGATTGTCGGCGAGGTTTCGGTGAAGAATCTCAGTGGCCCGGTGACAATCGCAGACTTTGCTGGGCAGTCCGCACGCATGGGCTTTTCCCATTACATCAAGTTCCTGGCGCTTATCAGCATCAGTCTGGGGGTCCTCAACCTGCTCCCGGTGCCGGTGCTTGATGGGGGGCACTTGCTGTATTATGTGATCGAGATCATCAAGGGCGGCCCGGTTTCCGAGCGGGTTATGGAAATCGGCCAGCAGATCGGCATGGCCCTGCTGGCAGCGCTAATGGCTTTCGCCTTCTACAACGACATCAACCGCCTTGTTGCTAGCTGAAATCGGATGAAATCCAAGCTTCTGCTTCTTCCTGGGGTGATCGCCGCGCTTTTCGCTGCCTCACCCGCATTGGCCTTTGAGCCATTCGTCGTCAAAGACATTCGTATCGAAGGTATCCAGCGTACCGAGGCCGGAACGGTATTCAGTTACCTGCCCGTCAAGGTCGGCGAGCAGTTTTCCGACGACAAGGCCTCCCAGGCGATCAAGGCCCTGTTTGCCACCGGTTTCTTCAAGGATGTCCGGATCGAGGTGGACAAGGACGTGATCGTCGTTGTCCTCGATGAGCGTCCGGCCATCTCCCAGGTCGATTTTGTCGGCATCAAGGAGTTCGACAAGGAGGCGCTGAAGAAGGGCCTCAAGGAAGTCGGCCTGGCTGAATCCCGCATCTTCGACCGAGCCGTGCTTGAGCGTGCCGAGCAAGAGCTCAAGCGCCAGTACCTTTCGAAGGGTCTGTACGGCGTGCAGATCACCACGACAGTGACGCCCCTCGAACGCAATCGGGTCGGTGTGAACTTCAATGTGGTTGAAGGTGAGGCAGCGCGCATCCGCCAGATCAGTATCATCGGCAATAAGGTGTTCAAGGAAAAGGAGCTGCTGGAGCTCTTCTCCCTGACCACTCCGGGGTGGATGACCTGGTATTCGAAGAGCGATCAGTATTCGAAACAGAAGCTTTCTGGCGACATCGAGGCGCTCCGCTCCCATTACCTGAACCGGGGCTACCTGGACTTCAGTATCGATTCCACACAGGTGTCCATCACACCGGACAAGAAGGATATCTACATCACCCTGAGCATCTCCGAGGGTGAAAAGTACACGGTCTCCGACGTCAAACTGGCCGGTACCATGGTGGTTCCCGAGGCCGAGCTTCAGGCGCTCATCAAACTCAAGGCTGGTGAGACCTTCGTGCGTGACAGCGTCACGGCCACCACCAAGGCCATCAGTGATCGTCTGGGTAACGCCGGCTATGCCTTTGCCAACGTCAACGCAGCGCCCGAAGTGGACAAAGCCAAGCGTGAAGTGGCCTTCACCTTCTTTGTTGACCCGGGCCGTCGCGTTTATGTGCGCAAGATCAATTTCGCCGGCAATGTCCGCACCCGTGACGAGGTGATCCGTCGCGAGATGCGCCAGATGGAAGGCGCCTGGTACGACGGCGCGGCCCTCAATCGCTCCAAGGTCCGTCTCGATCGCCTGGGCTACTTCGATGAAGTGAGTATCGAGACACCGGCGGTCACCGGCTCCACCGATCAGGTTGATGCCAACTTCACCGTCAAGGAGCGCGCTACCGGCAATCTGATGCTCGGTGCGGGTTTCTCCAGTTCGGAAAAGATCATCCTGTCGGCGTCGATCTCCCAGCAAAACCTGTTCGGCACCGGCAACGCCATGACCCTGCAGGTGAATACCGGCAAGATCAACAAGACGGTTGCCCTGTCCTTCACCAATCCCTACTGGACCATCGATGGCGTCAGCGTGGGTTGGGATATCTACCAGCGCAACGTCGATCCGACCTCCCTGTCGGTGGCTACCTACAAGAGCTCCTCGATTGGTGCCGGCGTCCGCTTTGGTTACCCGATTGCCGAGGATGATCGGATCAATTTCGGTCTGGCCATTGATCAGACCACCATCAAGGTCTACGACTCCAGTCCGGCGCCGTACGTGAATTTCGTGAACACCTTTGGTGATACGGCACGAAGCCTGCTCGCAACGGCCGGTTGGGCCCGGGATCGCCGGGACAGCTTCCTGTATCCGACTTCTGGTGTCTATCAGCGTGCGTCGGTGGAGGTTGCCACGCCAGTCCTCGACATGCGTTACATCCGCGCCAACTACCAGCACCAGTACTGGATTCCGTTTGGCGGCGGTTATGCGCTGATGCTCAATGGTGACGTGGGCTATGCCCATGGCTACGATGGCAAGGAGCTGCCGTTCTACAAGAATTTTTACGCGGGCGGCATCGGCTCCGTGCGGGGCTATGAACAGAGCACCCTTGGTCCCCGCTATACCGATAGCTCCGGTTACGTGCGTTCCCTGGGGGGCAATCGTCGTGTCGTCGGTAATGCGGAGTACTATTTCCCCATGCCCGGTTCCCAGAAAGACAAGTCCATGCGGCTGTCCCTGTTTGCGGATGCGGGCTATGTGTGGGCCGCGGACGACAAGGTCCGGGCTTCCGATTTGCGTTACAGTGCCGGGTTGGCGTTCTCCTGGAGTTCCCCTGTGGGCCCGCTCAAGTTCAGTCTTGGTCAGGCACTCAAGAAGGAAGAAGGGGATCGTACGCAGAAGTTCCAGTTCCAGTTGGGTACGGTTTTTTGATCGCGACCGAACCGTATTGCAAGCAGATGGAGGTTTGAGTGAAGGGTATTGGCATTTCCACGCTGGCAGCAGTGCTGCTGGCCGCGTTTGCGCAGACGGCTGTTGCCGAGGTGAAGGTCGGCTTTGTCAATTCCGATCGAGTCATGAAGGAAGCTACGCCTGCCAAGAAGGCGCAGCAAAAGCTCGAGAAGGAGTTCGAGAAACGTGACCAAGATCTCCAGCGCATCGCCAAGCAATTGCAGGGCATGCAGGAAGCGCTCGAGAAGAACACCATGACCATGGGAGAGGGTGAGCGCCGCAACAAGGAGCGTGAGTTCAACGACCTCAACCGGGAGTTCCAGCGCAAGCAGCGTGAGTTCCGGGAAGACCTGAACCAGCGCCGTAACGAGGAACTGGCGGGGGTGCTTGAGCGCGCCAACAAGACGATCAAGCAGATCGCCGAGGCCGATAAGTACGACATCATCTTCCAGGAAGCCGTTTACGCCAGCCCGCGCATCGATATCACCGACAAGGTGATCAAGGCCCTGAGCGAAGCGAAGTAGGCCCCAGCCTTTATGGAAGTCTCTCTTGGTGCCCTCGTCGGCAGGCTCGGAGGCGAACTGCTGGGCGACCCGGATGTGGTGGTCAGGCAGATTGCCACACTCGAAAAGGCGGGTGAGGGAGATCTCGCCTTTCTCGCCAACCCCAAGTATCGCCAGGCCCTTGAAACCAGTCGGGCCGCAGCCTTCATCCTGGCCCCGAAGGCCGTGGAGTTGACCGACAGGCCGCGTATCGTCACGCCGGACCCGTATCTTTACTTCGCCCGAGCGGCCCAGTTCTTCAATCCGGCGCGACGCGCTCCAGCGGGGATTCATCCGCGTGCTTCGGTAGCGTCGGCATTGCCGCCCTCCGTCTCCGTCGGCGCAAATGCGGTGATTGGCGAGAACTGCGTGATCGGCGAGAACTGCGTGATTGGGCCGGGTTGCCTGATTGGCGACGGTGTGCACATCGGGGCCGACAGCCTGTTGCACGCGGGCGTTGTGCTGAATTTCGATTGCGTGGTAGGCGAACGGGCCATTCTCCATTCCGGGGTGGTCATTGGTTCGGATGGTTTCGGCTTTGCCCGGGATGCGGATCGTCACTGGGTCAAGATTCCCCAGATCGGCAGAGTGCTGATTGGTGATGATGTGGAGATCGGCGCCAATACCACCATTGACCGGGGCGCTCTCGGGGATACGGTAATCGGCAACGGCGTCAAGCTCGACAACCTGATCCAGGTTGCTCACAACGTCAGTATCGGCGACGACAGCATCATGGCCGGGCATTCGGGCGTTGCCGGCAGCACTCATATCGGCGCTCGGGTGATGGTGGGCGGCCAGGCCGGGATCTCCGGTCATCTCCAGGTCTGCGATGACGTGGTGGTGTCGGCGGGGACCATCATTTCCAAGTCGGTGGACAAGCCCGGGGTGTATACCGCGATGCTGCCGCAGATGCCTCATGCGGACTGGATTCGCAATTTTGCCCACGTGCGTCGCCTTGATGCGATGGCCAACCGGGTGCGTGAGCTGGAGAAGAAGCTCGCTGATATGGAAAAGAAATCATGAGCGAAATCATCGACATCAACGAAATCAAGCAGTACATCCCGCATCGTTACCCCTTCCTCCTGGTGGATCGGATAGTCGAGATGGAGCTTGGCAAGCGCGCTGTGGGCCTCAAGAACGTCACCATCAACGAGCCCTTCTTCCCCGGCCATTTTCCCCATAATCCGGTCATGCCGGGCGTTCTGATCATCGAGTCGCTGGCCCAGGCTGCGGCCGTGCTGGCCTTCAAGACCGAGGGCACGGTTCCGGACAAGGATGCGATGGTGTACTTTGCCTCGGTGGATAATGTGCGCTTCAAGCGCCCGGTGGTGCCTGGTGACCAGTTGATGCTTGAGGTCGAGATTGTTCGTACCATTCGCAACATCTGGAAATTCAAGGGGGTTGCCCGCGTCGCTGGCGAGGTGGCAACCGAAGCTGAATTCATGTGCGCGATCAAGTGATGGCGATTCATCCGACTGCAATTGTCCATCCGGGGGCGCGCCTTGCGGCAGACGTGCAGGTCGGCCCGTTTTCGGTTATCGGCGAGCACGTCGAGATTGCTGACGGCACGACGGTAGGCCCCCATGTGGTCATCGAGGGCCATACCCGGATCGGTCGCGATAATCGCATCTTCCAGTTCTGTTCCATCGGTTCCGAGCCCCAGGACAAGAAGTATGCCGATGAACCGACCCGTCTCGAGATCGGTGATCGGAACACCATTCGCGAGTTCTGCAGCTTCAGCACCGGCACTGTTCAGGACGGCGGTCTGACCCGTGTCGGCAATGACAACTGGATCATGGCCTACGTGCATGTGGCCCATGACTGCATGGTGGGCAGCAACACCATCTTCGCCAACAACGCCACCTTGGCTGGGCATGTGTCCGTGGGCGACTGGGCGATTCTGGGCGGCTTTACCGGTGTGCACCAGTTTGTGCGCGTTGGTGCCCACAGCTTCTGTGGCGTCGGCACCGTGTTGCTGCAGGATCTGCCGCCCTTCGTCACGGTTTCGGGCAATCCGGCCTCGCCCCATGGCATCAACAGTGAGGGGCTCAAGCGGCGTGGTTTTTCCAGCGAAGGCATCGCCGCCATCAAACGTGCCTACAAGACGCTCTATCGCAATGGCCTGACCCTCGACGAGGCGCGTCAGCAGATTGCGGCAGCCGCCGCTGATGTCCCGGAACTTCGGCAGTTCTCCGACTTCATTGCCGACTCCGGTCGTGGCATTGTCCGTTAGTCCATGGGTTTGCGCATCGCCATGGTGGCGGGCGAGGCGTCCAGTGACCTCCTCGCCAGCCACCTGATCCGGGCGCTCAAGCGCCACCTGCCGGACGCCGAGTTCTTCGGCATTGGTGGTCCGAAGATGCAGGCCGAGGGGTTCAAGGCCCTGTGGCCGGCCGAGAAGCTGGCTGTTCACGGTTATGTGGATGCGCTGAAGAACTACCGGGAGCTGTCGGGTATCCGTCGCAGCCTGCTGAGGCGCCTGCTGGCGGATCCGCCGGCAGCTTTCATCGGCGTGGATGCGCCGGACTTCAGTCTGTGGCTTGAGAAACGCCTCAAGGACCGGCACATCCCGGCTATCCACTTCGTCGGGCCATCCATTTGGGCCTGGCGCAAGGGGCGCCTCAAGGGTATCGCCCGTTCCGTCAGCCACATGCTGTGCCTGTTCCCCTTCGAGCCGCCCTTGTACCAGGCTGCTGGGGTACCGGTGAGCTACGTGGGGCATCCGCTGGCTGACGTCTTTCCGTTGGTACCGGATCGCGCTGCTGCCCGGGAGATGCTGCAGATCCCCGATGGCGTCCCGGTGTTTGCCCTGTTGCCCGGCAGCCGCCAGTCGGAGGTGCGCAACCTCGCCGATACCTACATCGCCACTGCTGCCGCGCTCTGCGAACGTCACCCGGAGGCCCGCTTCCTGGTTCCCCTGGCCACGCGGGAGACCCGCCTGCTTTTCGAAGAGGCTCTGCGTCGCCACGCCAACATCGACTTGCCCATCCGCATCCTGTTCGGCCACGCGGTCGATGCGATGATCGCTGCTGACGCCGTGCTGGTGGCCAGTGGCACGGCAACCCTAGAGGCAGCCTTACTCAAGCGACCGATGGTGATCACCTACAAGATGGGCAAATGGTCCTTCCGCCTGATGCGCCGGATGGCCTACTTGCCTTGGGTCGGTTTGCCCAACGTGCTGGCCGGGCGCGAGGTGGTGCCAGAGATCCTCCAGGATGCAGCAACGCCGCAGGCACTTTCCGAAGCACTCGATGGGTGGCTGACCGACAAGGATAAGGTGGCGGAGCTGACCCGCTGCTTCACCGACATGCACCTGCAATTGCGCCAGGACACAGCGGCCCGGGCTGCTGCCGCCATTCTTCCCTATCTGCAGGGGCGCGGACGGTGAAGGCCGCGCCCGCGAGGCTAAATCCGAACCGGTGCGCTGGAGGAGTCTGTGGCTGAGGATGCAAGACTGCTCTGTGGTGTCGACGAAGCCGGGCGTGGCCCCCTGTGTGGGCCGGTTGTCGCTGCCGCGGTCATCCTTGATCCTGCGCGGCCCATCGACGGCTTGGCCGATTCCAAGAAACTCTCCGAAAAGCGCCGTGAAGCGCTGGCTCTGGAGATCCGGGAAAAGGCGCTGGCCTGGTGCATTGCCGAGGCCAGTGTCGAGGAGATAGATCGCCTCAACATCCTGCACGCCTCCATGCTGGCCATGCAGCGGGCGGTGGCGGGGCTGAAGACGGTGCCGGACCGGGTGGCTGTGGATGGCAACCGCTGCCCCCATCTGCCCATGCCCTGTGAGGCCATCGTCAAGGGCGATGCGCTGGTGCCGGAGATATCGGCCGCATCCATCCTCGCCAAAACCGCGCGGGATGCGCTGCTGGTGGCCCTGGACAAGCAATACCCCCAGTACGGGCTGGCCGGTCACAAAGGCTATCCGACGCCGGCACACCTTGCCGCGCTGAAGGCCCACGGGGTGTGTGCTATTTACCGGCGCAGTTTCGCGCCAGTGCACGCCATCCTGGCCAATCCGCCTCTGTGGACCGACGAGGACCGCCTGTGAAACTTCATCATTTTCTGCTGTTCAGCCATCTGGCCGGTGTCGTGATCTGGGTAGGGGGGATGGCTTTTGCGCATTTTTGCCTGCGTCCGGCGGCCCTCGCCTTGCCGCCGGCCCAGCGTCTCGGTTTGTGGGCCGCCGTGCTGGGGCGGTTTTTCCGCATCGTGTGGGTGGCCATCGCCGTCATCGTGGTGTCGGGGTTTGCGATGTTGCTCGAAATCGGTTTTGCCCAGGCGCCCCGCTCGTGGCATGTCATGGCAGCCATCGGCCTGCTGATGGCCGGCATTTTCGCCAGCATCTGGTTTGGCCCGTGGCGAGCCCTGCATCAGGCTGTTGCCACCGAAAGCTGGGCCCAGGGCGCGCAGGCCCTCAATCTTATCCGTCAGCGGGTCACCTTCAACCTGGCCCTGGGGGCGTTCACCGTGGCCTTGGCCACCCTCGGCCTGGCTTATTGATCGTGAAGCTGATCACCTCCCGCGATAATCCGCTGATCAAGCACCTGCATGCTCTGGCCACCTCGGCCAGGGACCGGCGCAGGGCAGGGGAGACGCTGCTCGACGGTGCCCATCTCGTGGAGGTAGCGCTGGCGCGTGGTTTCGCGCTGCTGCAGGTGGTAGTGAGCGACAGCGGCAGGGCGCAGCCGGAGATCGCCTCGTTGTTGCAGCGCTGTGCGCCGGATTCCTTGATCGAAGTTCCGGAGCGGCTTTTTGCCCACATCAGCCCTGTGGACTCGCCCGCCGGGGTGCTGGCCCGGATTGCTGTCCCGGCGATGCCGGATGGGCCTCTCCTCGCGGAAACCTGCGTGGTTCTCGACGGCGTTCAGGATCCGGGCAACCTTGGCACCATCTTGCGCACGGCAGCGGCTGTTGGCGTGGGGGACGTGCTGCTGACGCCGGGGTGCGCCCAGGCCTGGTCGCCGCGGGTCTTGCGGGCGGCGATGGGTGCCCATTTCGGGCTGCGCCTGTGGGAGGGCTGTGATGTTGCAGCTGCGCTGGCCGGCTTTGCGGGGGCGATCCTGGCTGCCGATCTGCGTGATGCCGTCGATCTCTACGAGCTCGATTTGCAGGGGCCGGTGGCCTGGCTGTTCGGTTCGGAGGGACAGGGGCTGTCGGGGGCCGTGGCGGCCCTCGCTACCCGGCGGGTGCTGATTCCGATGCCGGGGGGCATGGAATCCCTGAACGTGGGCGTGGCCGCCGGGGTGTGCCTGTTCGAGCAGCTGCGCCAGCGGCGCTCAGGCCGGTAGGCTGACGCTGGCCGCAGCCTGCGCGGCTTCACCGTCGGCCTGAAAGGTCACGACGCCGAGCAGGGGGGCTTCCATGCGCAGGCGCAGGGCGTCCAGATTCTCCTGAAAGCGCAACATGGCCGGGTCGACCTGGTTGGCGATCCAGCCGGCCAGCCGCAGGCCGCGGTTCTGGATGGCTTCGGCGGTGAGCAGCGCATGGTTGATGCAACCCAGGCGCATGCCTACCACCAGGATCACCGGTAGGGCGAGGTCACAGGCCAGATCGGCGGTGTCGTAGCCGGCGATCAGCGGCACACGAAAACCGCCCACCCCTTCCACCAGCACCACGTCGGCCTGCCGGGTGAGTTCGGCAAAAGCTATCAGAATGCGTTGGGGGTCGATGTGCACGCCTTCCTCGGCCGCTGCGATGTGCGGGGCGATCGGGCTGGCCAGGCAGTAGGGGTTGAGCAGGGCGAGGCCGGGGTCGAAACTGCCTGCCGCTCGCAGACGGGCTGCGTCTTCGTTGAGAAACTCACCCGCAATCATTTCGGCACCCGCGGCGATAGGCTTCATGCCCACGGCTTTCAGGCCCCGGGCCCGAGCCGCATGGAGGAGGGTGCAGGTAACAAAGGTCTTGCCGATCTCGGTGTCGGTGCCGGTGATGAAGTAGGCGCTCATTGAAGTACCTCCGTGCCGCGCACTGCGCTGCGGGCTTGATTGGGAAGGGGCCGGTGGGTGGTGTTCATGTCTTTTCCGCGAGGAGCCAGAGGGTGTCATACGAGGCTGGCAGCCCGGCCGGGGTACGGTGCATCTCGTAGGCCTTGACCAGCTTGTTCCACCCCGTCCTGCCTAAAGGAGGGCGGCGTGGTGCGCCGGTCTGGTGGGCGCCGAGGGTCTTGATGTCGGCGAGCAGGCCACGCAGATCGGGGGCCCAGGCCTGGAGGGTGTCCCGCTCGCTGGCCAGGACGCGCAGCCCGGCGTCTTCGGCGGCGTCTTCCAGCACTTCCGGGGCCTGGAAAGGCAGCACGTGCTCGTGCTGATCCACCAACCGGAAGGCGTCGCGCAGTTCATGCAGGGTGCCGGGGCCGAGGGTGGCGATCCACAGCTGGCCGCCGGGGCGCAGGCTGCGCGCCAGTTCGGGCAGGGCGCGGCGCGGGTGGCACCACTGCAGCGCATAGCTGGACCACAGGGCGTCCACACTGGCCTCGGCCAGGGGCAGCCGTTCGAGATCGGCGCACAGGGGCAGGGCCAGGCCGGGGGGCTGACGGCGCAGCATGGCCGGGGCAAAGTCGAGGGCGATCAGCTCGGCGCCGGGAAAACGCCGGTGCAGGCCGGCGAGGGCGTAGCCAGTGCCGCAGCCGGCGTCGACAATGCGTTGGGGCTCGAATGCCTGGGCCGAGATCATGGCCAGCAGACGGTCGCAGGCCTTGCGCTGGACGGCGGCGACGGCGTCGTAGGCGTCGGCGGCCTTGTCGAAGGCGGCGCGAACAGCGCGTTTGGAGGCCGGTGCGTCAGTCATGGGCGAAGCCCTCGATCAGGTTGGCGCAGTCCAGGGGGCGGGAGAGGAAGGGCGCGTGGCCGCTATCGGCGAAGGTGCTCAGGCGCCCATCGGGCAAAGTGTCGGCCAGCCATTCGGCGGCGCCGCCGGGCATCAGGGTGTCGCCGCCGCCGTGGAGCAGGCGGACGGGCTGACGGATCTCCGGCACGAGACGGCGGAGGTCGGTGCTTTCGAGCAAACCCAGGCCGTCGGCAAGGGCCGCCCTGTGGGCTTCATCCGCTGGCGTTGTCGCGCTGCCCAGCGCATTGAGCACGGTGCGCCGGCGCGTGTCGCCGAGCCCCTGCAGGGCGATGAAGCGGCGCTGGGTGCCTGCCGGGTCGGCATCGAAACTGAGCCGGAAGTCGTCCAGGGTGGTGGCTGGCATGCCGGTAGGCCAGTCGTCGGCCTGCACGAAGCGTGGCGTTGCGCTGATGAGGACTAGCCGGTCGACGCGTGTGGGATGATCGTGGGCGATCTGCATGGCCAGCTGGGCGCCAAGGGACCAGCCGACGAGGATGCCGTGTTCGGGCAGCTGCTTGAGCACGGCCTTGGACCAGTCTTCCAGCTGCGGGCCTACGCGGGAGGCACTGCCATGGCCGGGCAAATCAATGGCGCGTATGTTCAGATCGGGGTCGAAGGCGGCTTGCAACGGCCCCCAGACTGCCGATGACAGCCCCCAGCCATGCAGGAGAATGATGGGGCTGGTCATGCTTGTAAGGTTTCCAGGCGCGTGAGGGTGTCCACGAGGCGATCGACCTGCGCCGTGCTGTGGGCGGCCGACAGTACGATGCGCAGCCGCGCCGAGCCCTTTGGTACGGTAGGCGGGCGGATTGCCGGCACCCACAGGCCTTCGCTGTCGAGCGCCCGGGAGATGGCCAGGGCTTCGTGGTTGTCACCGATGACCAGAGGCTGTATGGGCGTGTCGGAGGGCAGTAGCTGCCAGCGCTTCAGCTTCAGACCGGCCTTGAAACGGGCGATCAGGGCGTTGAGATGGGTGCGTCGCTCATCACCTTGCCCGATCAGGTCTAGGGCGGTGAGCAGACCTTCGGCCAGCATGGGGGGCGCCCCGGTAGTGAAGATGTAGCTACGGGCCTTGTTGAGCAGCCAGTCGATCACGTCCCGCTGGCCGGCCACGAAGGCGCCGGACACCCCGGCGGCCTTGCCCAGGGTGCCCATGTAGATCAGGCGCGGCGAGGCCAGGCCGAAATGGGCCAGGCAGCCACGGCCTTGAGGGCCGAGCACGCCGAAGCCGTGGGCATCGTCCACCAACAGCCAGGCCTGGTGGGCTTCGGCCAGGGCCAGGAGTTCCGGCAGGGGCGCGATGTCGCCGTCCATGCTGAACACGCCGTCGGTAACGATGAGCTTGCGCGGTGCGTCGGAGGCGGCCAGTCGGGCCGCCAGGGCCTGCAGGTCGCAGTGGGGGTAGCGGATCAGCTCGGCGCGGGAGAGCAGGGCGCCATCCACCAGGGAGGCGTGGTTGAGCTTGTCGGCGAAGATGGCGTCGCCCCGGCCGACCAGGGCCGGCATGACGCCGATGTTGGCCATGTAGCCGGTGGAGAAATAGAGCGCGTCGTCCATGCCGGTGAAGGCTGCGAGGCGTTGCTCCAGGGTTTCGTGGGGAGCGTAGTGGCCGCTGACCAGGTGTGAGGCGCCGGAGCCGCTGCCCCAGCGTTCGCTGCCGCGGCGGATGGCGTCGGCAATGGCTGGCTCGGCAGCGAGGCCCAGGTAGTCGTTGGAGCAGAAGGCGAGCACGGCGCTGTCCCGGTCGGCCAGGCGGGTGTCGGGCCGGCAGGGGGTGGTGACGATGCGCCGGCGCCGGCGCAGGCCGGTGGTGCCGAGTTCGTCCAGGCCGGCGCGCAGTGCGTCCAGCGGGTCGATGGGCTCAGCCAAGGCTGGCCTCCAGGGCGGCGGCGCAACGGCTGGCGAGGAGGTCGATCTCGTCATCGGAGAGGATGTAGGGCGGCATGGTGTAGACCGTGTTGCCGATGGGGCGCAGCAGCAGCTCCCGGTTCAGGGCTTCGGCAAAGAAGCGGCGGGAGAAGCCGGCGGGGGCATCGGCGACATCGAACGCCAGGATCATGCCCTGCTGGCGCAGATGGCGCACCTGCGGGTGGCTGCCCACTGCAGCCTGGAAGGCTTCACCGAGGCGTGCAGCCTTGGGGCGGTTGGTTGCGATCACGTCGTCCTGGGTGAAGATGTCGAGGGTGGCCAGGGCGGCGCGGCAGGCCAGGGGGTTGCCGGTGTAAGAATGGGAGTGCAGGAAGCCCCGGGTGGTGTCGTCGTCGTAGAAAGCTTCAAAAACGCGGTCGGTGGTGAGAACGATTGACAAGGGCAGATAGCCGCCGGAGATGCCTTTGGAGAGGAGCAGGAAGTCGGGCGAAATGCCGGCCTGCTCGCAGGCGAAGAAAGTACCCGTGCGGCCACAGCCCACTGCGATCTCGTCGGCGATGAGATGTACCTGATAGCGGTCGCACAGCAGGCGGGCGAGGCGCAGGTATTCGGGGTCGTACATGACCATGCCGGAGGCACCCTGCACCAGGGGCTCGATGATGAGGGCGGCAGTATCGTCGGCGTGGGCCTGGAGGTGGGCTTCGAGGGCAGCGGCGGCGCGGCGGGCCACATCTGCAGCGCTTTCGCCGGCCTCGGCCTGGCGCGCGTCCGGGCTGGGGATGCAGCTGCCGCCCCGCACCAGGTCGGCGTAGGCGTCGCGAAAGAGGGCCACGTCGGTGACCGCCAGGGCGCCGACGGTCTCGCCGTGGTAGCTGCCTGCCAGGCTGAGGAAGCGGTTCTTGCCCGGCCGACCCAGGTTGCGCCAGTAGTGGACGCTCATCTTGAGGGCGATCTCGGTGGCCGAGGCGCCGTCGGAGGCATAGAAGGCGTGGCCCAGCTGGTGGCCGGTGAGGGCGGCGAGGCGCTCCGACAGCTCGACCACCGGCGCGTGGGTGAAACCGGCGAGCATCACATGCTCCAGGGTGTCGAGCTGGGCTTTGAGGGCGGTGCCGATTCGCGGGTTGGCGTGGCCGAAGAGATTGACCCACCAGGAGCTGATGCCGTCCAGGTAGCGTCGCCCGTCCATGTCGAACAGCCAGGCGCCTTCACCCCGGGAAATCGGGATGAGGGGGAGCTGCTCGTGGTGCTTCATCTGGGTGCAGGGGTGCCACACCGCGGCGAGGGAGCGGTCGAGGAAGCGGGCGTTGTGCGGGCTGGACGACATGGCGTGATCGGTGGAATCGGTAGGGCTCGAAAGTGAAAAGTGGAGCGGCCAGGTCATGGCGGCTCCACTCGGGGGCCGGCTGCGGGCAGCCTGGCCTGGGGGTCAGTAGGCGTAGATGCTGGCGCTGCTGCCACCCACGGCGGTGAAGACGCTCTGGGCGTTGACCAGGCCGTACAGGGTGCTGCCGGCGATGGGCGAGGTCTGGGCGGTCCAGGTGGTGCCGGTGAGCTCGCGGGTGAAGATGTTGCCGTTACTGCCCAGGGCGACCAGGCGGCTGGCGGCGGAGACGGTGTACAGGGAGGCGCTCAGCACGGTGCTGCTCCAGGTGCTGCCGTCGGTGCTGGTGAGCACGGTGCCGTCGGCGCCCACGGCGACGAAGGTGTAGGTGGTGACGCCATCGGTGGTGGTGGCCACCGTAGCCACAGCGGTGAGGTCGCCGGTCTGGGTGGTGGCCGTCCAGTTGACCGCGTCGGTGCTGGTGAGCACGGTGCCGCCGCTGCCCACGGCCACCCAAAGGCCCTTGGTGGAGTAGGCCACGCCGCGCAGGTTGGCGGTGACCGCCGGGGTGACGGTGGTGGCGCTCCAGGTGATGCCGTCGTTGGAATAGCGCAGGGCGCCGTTGTCACCCACCGCCACCACCGTGCCGCCATTGGTGGCTACGGCGTTGAGGGTCTGGGTGGTGCCGGTGCCGGCGCTGGTCACGGTGGTCCAGTTGTTCACATCGGAGCTGTAGGCGGCGTTGCCGTTGCTGCCCACGGCCACGTACTTGGCCAGGCTGCTGGCATACACCACACCCTTGAGATCGATGCTGCTGCTCACCAGGGTGCCGGTGGGGGCGATCCAGGTGAGGGGCGAGGTGGAGATGTAATTGCGCCCTTCGGCGGTATCGGGGGTACGGAACAGCGCGCCACCGTCGCCGACGGCCACATAGCCGTAGGTGCTGGCACCGCTTGCCGACAGGCCGTAGGTCACGCCGCGCAGGGTCTGACCGCTGCCCAGGGCGTTGCCCGCATGCCAGGCGGTGCCGGCGGCGCCGACCAGGGCGGTGATCGGAGTGGAGCCGGGGCCGCCTTCGCCGCCGTTCTTGCGGGCGTTGATGGAGAAGGCGTATTCGGTGCCGTTGGTGAGGCCGGTGAGAACATAGGGCGGCGACACCTTGAGGCGGTAGCTGGCGGTTTTCTCGCCCGGCGACACGGTGGTGCCTGCCTTGAACCACAGCCAGTACTCGACGCCGGCTTCGGCGGTCCAGTTGATGAAGGCCTGGGTGTCACCCCCCACGACCGTGACGTTGGACGGGGCGGGGGCGGACGAGCCTCCGCCGCCGCAGGCGGCCAGGACCAGGGTGCTGAGGGTGGTGGCGAGAATCAGTCGGCGGCGGGGCAGAAACATGGGGAGGACCATCAGTGAATGGAGCGATCCCGGATTCTACAACAGGGCGGGGGTGTGATCCCGCTCCCGTGAGTGCGCCCCTCATGCCGGGCCGGTATCGGCCAGTGTTCAGCCCGTCGCCACCCCGCACAATTCCTTGAGCAGGATTTCCTGGGCCGAGCGCCGTGTGGTGCGGGGGTTCTTGCGCCGGTACTGGTTGTCGCTGCCCAGCTCCCAGGCCTGGCAGTTGTCGCCCAGGTAGGGGCGCAGGCCTTCCTTCATTACACGCCGTTTCACTTTCGGGTCGAGGATGGGGAAGGCGATCTCGATGCGCTTGAAGAAGTTGCGCTCCATCCAGTCGGCGCTGGACAGGTAGAGTTTCTCGGCGCCATCTGCGCCGAAGTAGAAGATGCGGTGGTGCTCAAGGAAACGCCCGACGATGGAGCGTACCCGGATGTTGTCGGACAGCCCCGGTACGCCCGGCTTGAGGGCGCACACGCTGCGGGCGATCACGTCGATCTCGACGCCGGCCTGGGAGGCTTCGTACAGGGCCTCGATGGTCTCGGGTTCGAGCAGGGCATTGACCTTGACGATGATGCGGCCCTTGCGCCCGGCCCGGGCGATCTCGGCTTCGTCCTTGATGGCCTGCACCACGTTGGGCTGCAGGCTGAAGGGCGCTTGCCACAGGTGACGCATCTTGCCCGCCTGACCGAGTCCGGTGAGCTGCTTGAACACCTCGGCCACGTCGGCGCCGATTTCTTCATTCGCCGTGAGCAGGCCGAAGTCGGTGTAGAAGCGGGTGGTCCGCGGGTGGTAGTTGCCGGTGCCCAGGTGGGCGTAGCGGCGCAGGGTGCCTTCCTCGCGGCGCACCAGCAGCAGCATCTTGGCGTGGGTCTTGTAGCCGAACACGCCATACACCACGTGGGCGCCGACTTCTTCGAGGCGGGCGGCCCAGCTGATGTTGGCTTCTTCGTCGAAGCGGGCCATCAGCTCGAGGACCACGGTCACTTCCTTGCCCTTCTGGGCGGCGCGGACCAGGTGTTCCATCAGCACGGAGTCGGTGCCGGTGCGATACACCGTCATCTTGACGGCGACCACGTCGGCGTCGTCGGCGGCGGCCTTGAGCAGTTCGATGACTGGCTCGAAGCTCTGGAAGGGGTGGTGCAGCAGGATGTCCTGGCGGCGGATGGCACGGAAGATGTTTTCGTGCTTCTCGAGCCCCCGGGGGCGGGCAGGGCGGAAGGAGCGATATTTGAGATCGGGGCGCTCGACCCAGTCGGGTACCTGGTTGAGGCGCACCGGGTTGACCATGCCGGGCACCCGATAGACATCGTCCCGGCCCAGCTCGAACTGGGTCATCAGGAAGCTCGCCATGGTCTCGGAGCAGTTGTCGGCAATCTCGAGACGCACGGCGTCGCCGTAGTGGCGCTGCTGCAGTTCGCCCTTGAGGGTGACGCGCAGATCCTTGACCTCCTCCTCGTCCACAAACATGTCGGAGTTGCGAGTGACCCGGAACTGGTAGCAGCCCAGCACGTTCATGCCTTCAAAGAGCTCGCCCACGTGGGCGTGGAGCAGGGACGACAGGAAGACGAAGCCGTAATCGACGCCGGTCAGCTCCTTGGGCAGGCGGATAACCCGGGGCAGGGCCCGGGGCGCCTGCACGATGGCGGCGCCGGAGCTGCGCCCGAAGGCGTCGCGACCCTCCAGTTCGACGGCAAAATTGAGACTCTTGTTAAGCACCCGGGGGAAGGGGTGGGCCGGGTCAAGCCCGATTGGGGTGAGCACCGGCATCACCTCCCGGATGAAATACTCCCGGGCCCACAGGTGCTGGGCGTCGGTCCATACCGAGCGGCGCAGGAAGACGATCCCTTCGGCGGCCAGGGCGGGGAGGATGGTGTTGTTGAGCAGGTTGTACTGATCGGTGATGAGGCTATGGACTTCGCGGCTGATCCGCGATTGCAGTTCGGCCGGGGTCAGCCCGTCGGTGGTCAGGGTGAGGCTGCCGAGACGCTGCTGTTCCTTGACGCCGGCAACGCGCACTTCAAAAAACTCATCAAGGTTGCTCGATACGATGCAAAGAAAGCGGAGCCGCTCCAGCAGCGGGACCGACGTGTCGGCCGCCTGGGCGAGCACGCGGCGCTGGAACTGCAGCAGGGAGAGCTCCCGGTTGATGAAGTGATCGGTGCTGAAGTGGCGGTCGGAATGGTGGTGGGGCATGCGTCGTCCTAGTGATCGTCCGGGTTGAGCCGAAGTATGTGACGCTAGTGTTTCAGATAGATGACGATGGGGCTCGGGGACTGATTCCCGTGGGCCCAAGGGGCGCCAGTGCTAGAATTCTGGCCCTTGGCGCCCTTGGCGCATATCGTGTGTGATTCATGAACCGTGAGTTGATTGCTGCCATCGATCTTGGCTCCAACAGTTTCCGCCTGCAGGTCGGGCGGATCGTCAATGACCAGATCTATCCCCTCGATGGTATCAAGGAGTCCGTGCGCCTGGCTGCTGGGCTGTCCCCTGATCGCATGCTCGATGCCGCGTCCCAGTTTCGGGGCATCAGCGCCTTGCGCTGCTTCAATGAGCGCCTGCGCGACTACTCCCCGGATGCCGTTCGGGCAGTTGCGACCAATACCCTGCGGGTGGCCAAGAACGCCGCTCACTTCCTGGTGCAGGCCGAGGCCGCCCTGGGCTTTCCCATTGAGGTGATCGCTGGTCGGGAGGAGGCTCGCCTGATTTACGTGGGCGTTGCCCACACCCTGCCGAACCCCCACCGCCAGCAATTGGTGGTGGACATCGGTGGCGGTTCCACCGAGTTCGTCATCGGCAAGAGCTTCCAGCCGATCGCCCTGGAGTCGTTGTACATGGGGTGCGTCAGCTTCTCCCTGCGGCACTTTCCCGACGGGCGGGTGGACAAGCGTGGCCTGCGCGATGCCGAGCTGGCGGCGCTGAAAGAGATCCAGACCATCTCCCATGCCTATCGGGAGATCGGCTGGCAGGAGGCGGTGGGGTCGAGTGGTTCGGCGAAGGCCCTTGTGGACATTCTCGAACTCAATGGTCTGTCTGACGGGGGCATTACCCGCACCGGCCTGGAGCGGCTGCGTGCCCTGATGCTCAAGGCCGGTAATGTGAACAATCTGCAGCTTGAAGGTTTGCGCCCTGACCGGCTGCCTGTGCTGACGGGCGGCTTCGCCATCATGTGGTCGGTGTTCGAAGAGTTCGGCCTGGAGCGCATGACCTTCTCTGAAGGGGCGCTGCGTCTCGGTGTGCTCTACGACCTGCTCGGCCGCTACCACCACCATGATCTGCGGGACGCCACCGTGGCGGCCTTCGTGGCCCGCTACGACGTGGACGGTGCGCATTCCCGCCAGGTCGCGGAAACCGCCCGGACCTTCCTGCTGCAGCTCGATCCGGCTGCGGCGGAAGAGGAAAACGTGGACCGGCGCTTTCTCGAGTGGGCGGCCCAGCTCCACGAGATCGGGGTGTCGGTGGCGCATTCCAGCTACCACAAGCACAGTGCCTACATTCTGGCCAATGCCGACATGCCGGGTTTTTCCCGGATGGATCAGGGGCGCCTGGCGCGCATGGTGCTGGCCCATCGGGGCAAGCTGTCGCGGGTCGGCTCCCTGGAGCCGGAGAGCCCCGAGTGGCGGCTTATCCTGTGCTTGCGCCTGGCTGCGGTGGTGCACCGGGCCCGTGATGGTCGTGGAGTGCCCCCGCTGCGTCTGAAGCGGGAGGGGCGCGGCCACGTGGTGGTGGCCGATGCCGAGTGGTTGCGCAATCTGCCCCTCACGGCTGCGGCCCTGGAAGAAGAGGAGCGCCAGTGGCAAGCCATCGGCTTGCCACTTAAGGTGCGCCTAGAGCGCGCGTCGGCGCGCAGCTCTGCGGCGACCTGAGGCCGGCGGGTGACCCAGTCCATCCGCCCGCTCCCGGCCATCCGGATCGATGCCGGCGGGGACGGTGTGCAGGTGCTCTTATCCGGCGACTGGACCCTGCGCTTGCTGTGCCCTTTGCCCCCGGATATCCAGCAGCAGCTTGATTTGGCGCCATCTGATGCCGGCTGGAGCCTGGCCGGGGTGACCCGCCTGGACAGCTTCGGGGCCTTGTTGCTGTGGCGGCGCTGGGGGCGACGGCGTCCGTTGCAGCTTGATCTGCCGGTGGCCCTGGAGCCAGTGCTGGCACGGGCCGAGGCACTGCCGGCGGACGCTCTGCCCCTTGAGCCCGGCTATCGCTTTCTCGATGGTACCGCCCAGCTGGGGCGGGGCGTGTATGCGATTGCCCGCCATGTGCTCGGCTTTGTGATTCTGGTCGGGCATATCGTGATCGGCCTGGGGGGCTTGCTGCGCCAGCGCGAGCGCTGGCCGCTGCGTGAGATCTCAGCCAATTTCTACAAGGTCGGGGTGAGGGCGATGCCGGTAACGGCCCTGGTGGGCTTTCTCATCGGGGTGGTGATGTCCTATCTGTCGGCCTTGCAGCTGCGGGCTTTCGGGGCGGATGTGTTCATCGTCAACATCCTTGGTCTGGGCATCATCCGCGAGCTTGGCCCGGTGCTGGTTTCGGTGTTGGTGGCGGGGCGCTCGGGCTCGGCCATGACTGCCCAACTGGGGGTGATGCGGGTCACCGAAGAGATCGATGCCCTGACCGCCATGGGTATCTCCCGCCACGTGCGCCTGGTGCTGCCCAAGGTCGTGGCACTGACCCTGGCGATGCCCTTGCTGACCCTGTGGGGCTCAGCAGTGGCGATTTTTGGGGGCATGGTGTCGGCCAACCTGCAGCTTGACCTCAGCTTCGACTTTTTCCTCAATGCACTGCCCCGCGCGGTGCCCGCCGCCAACCTGGTCATCGGGCTGTCAAAAGGTGCGGTCTTCGGCCTGCTGATCGCTCTGGTGGCCTGCTATTTCGGCTTGCGGGTGCGCCCCAATACCGAGAGCCTTTCCGCCAATACCACGGCGTCGGTGGTGGCCTCCATCACCGTGGTGATCCTGGTGGATGCGGTTTTCGCCATTGCCACCCGCTCCTTTGGGCTGCCTTACCGATGAGCGCCTTTCCCGTTGAGCTGAAGGGTGTGTCCACCCGCTTTGGCAGGCAGTGGGTTCACAAAGGCATCGATCTGGCCGTGCCGGCTGGAGAGGTGGTTGCCCTGGTGGGGGGGTCGGGCAGTGGCAAGACTACCCTGCTGCGCCAGATGGTGGGGCTGCTGACCCCGGATGAGGGGGAGTTGCGGGTGTTCGGTGAGCCACTGTTTTCAGGCTCACGGCAGATGCAGTTGGCCCGCCGTCGGCGTTTCGGCATGCTCTTTCAACATGGGGCGCTGTTTTCGGCGTTCAACGTCTTCGACAACATTGCCTTCCCCCTGCGCGAGTTTGGTGTTGTGGACGAAGGCCTGTTGCGGGATCTGGTGCTGCTCAAGCTGGCGATGGTGGAGCTTGAGCCCGAGGTGGCCCGGCGCATGCCGGCGGAGCTTTCGGGGGGCATGGTCAAGCGGGTTGCGCTGGCCCGTGCCCTGGCCTTGGAGCCGGAGCTCCTGCTCCTTGATGAACCCACCGCCGGCCTAGACCCCGACCTGAGCGCCGCCTTTGTGGCCCTGATCCGCTCCCTTCATCAGGCACTCGGCCTGACGGTGATCCTGGTAACCCATGATCTAGACACCCTCGCAGCCCTGGCCACCCGGGTGGCTGTACTTTCGGCCGGGCGTATACTCGCCTTTGGTACCCTTGACGACATCATGAACGTGCAGGATCCCTTTATCGAACGTTTTTTTCATGGCATCCGCAGCCAGGCAGCGCTGGCCCGCGGGCAGGGGGCCGGCTGATGGAGAACCGCGCTCACGCCATCGCCGCCGGGCTGTTTGCCATCCTGCTGAGTGCCGCGGTGGTGTTGGCTCTGTGGTGGTTTTCAGACAAGCGCGAGACCACCCGCGATGTGGTGCTGGTGAGTGCCGGCAGCGTAAATGGTCTCAACCCCCAGGCCACGGTTCGGTATCGCGGCATCGTGGCGGGGAAGGTGGCGGGCATTTCCCTTGATCCGGACGATCCCCGCCAGGTGCTGGTAAGGGTGCGCATCCGTGCCGACCTGCCCGTCACCACCGCAACCCGGGCCCGGATGGCAACCCAGGGTGTGACCGGGCTGGCCTTTATCGCCCTGGACGACCCCGGCACAGTCAGCCAGCCGCTGACCGGAGAGGGTGGGCAAGCGCCGCGGATTCCCCTGGGGCCAAGCCTCATCGATGAGTTTTCCGATACCGCCCTTCAGACTCTGCGGCAACTGCGCGACATGACCGATAGACTGGCGACCCTGACCCGGGCGGATAATCTCAAGCGGGTGGATGACACCCTGGCCAATCTGGAGGCGGCCAGCCGAGGGCTGGACCGGACGCTTCAGGAGGCGCCGCGCACTTTGGCTGCCGTGCGCCAGGCCTTCAGCAAGGACAAGCTCGCGCGGGTGGACCGCACCCTCGAGAACCTGGAGCGGGCAAGCGCCGAAGCGACGCCGATGGTGATCGAGGGGCGCAAGCTGCTGGTCCGTCTGCAGACCCTAAGCGAACGCTTCGACAACCTTGCCGGTACTGCGGGGGAAGGCCTGACCGGCAGCACGCTGCCGCGTTTCAATGTGCTGCTCCAGGAGCTGACCGCCACGTCGCGGCAACTGTCCGAGCTCCTCGACGAGATCGACTCCTCGCCTCAGATGCTCATCCTCGGGCGTGGCCGACCGCAACCGGGGCCTGGTGAGGCGGGCTTCCGCGAGCCTGGGCGATGATTTGATGAGCCTTTACCGACCGGAGTCCCATCTCCCCATGCCGCGTTTGCTCCTGCTCCTGCTGCTCTCTGCCCTCGGTGGATGTACTGCCTTGCCGCCATCGACGGCGGGAGTCGCCGTGCATGACTTCGGCCCCCTGGAGGCAGCCACGCTGATACCGGTGGGCCTGCCCCTGCGTAATGTTGAAGTGGTGCCGGCCCCCTGGCTGGCTTCCAATGTCATGGCCTATCGGCTGGTCTATGCCCAGTCGACGCGCCGCCAGGCATTCAAGGACAGCCGCTGGGCGGCGCAGCCGGCACAGCTCGTCGAGCTGGTGCTCAAACGTGCCCTGCGTGCCGGGGATCCTGCGACCCCCGCAGGCGGTTGCAGGCTGCGGGTAGATCTGGACGAATTCACCCAACGCTTCGATTCACCTCAGCTCAGTCGGGGCGTGATTGAGGCCCGGGTCACTCTGCTGGCGCCCCGTACCGAGCAACCTCTGGCGGTTCGCGCCTTTGCTGTCGATCATGAGGCGCCAACGGCGGATGCGGCGGGGGGGGTGATCGCTCTGCGGGCCGGCGCGTTGCAGCTGAAGAGTGATATACGTAGCTGGCTGGAGGGGCTCGATGCCGCCCCTCCCGGAGTTGCAGGCAGTCTGCGCATCCGTTGTGGTAGCTGATTTTTTACGACCGGCAGGTACTTGCCGGCATTTCATCGACTGGAGGAGAACACCATGAACGCAGTCCCCGAAACCCACACCGAGCCCATGCTGCTGCGCGTCGATGCCGATGGTGTGAGCACCCTGACCCTCAACCGGCCGGGCCAGTTCAATGCCTTGTCCCGGGACATGCTTGAGGCTCTGCTGGCCGAGCTGGAGGCGATTGCCGCCGATCCGTCGGTGCGGGTGGTCGTGCTTGCCGGCGCCGGCAAGGCCTTCTGTGCCGGCCATGACCTCAAGGAGATGCGTGGCAATTACACTAAGGCCTTCCAGCAGGCCCTGTTCCGCCTGTGCGGCAAGGTGATGATGCAGATCGTGAACATGCCCCAGCCGGTGGTTGCGCGCATTCACGGCATTGCTACGGCGGCGGGGTGTCAGCTGGTCTCCATGTGTGATCTGGCGGTGGCCTCTGATGTGGCGCGCTTTGCGGTATCGGGCATCAATGTAGGGCTGTTCTGTGCCACTCCGAGCGTGGGGCTGTCCCGCAACATGGGGCGCAAGGAAGCCTTCGAGATGCTGGTGACCGGCGATTTCATCGATGCCGCCGAGGCGCGTCGTCGTGGCCTGGTGAACCGCGTGGTACCGCTGGAGGCGCTGGACGAGGAGGTGGCTCGCCTGACGGCGTCCATCTGCGCCAAGTCCCCGGCGGCCATCGCCATGGGCAAGCAGATGTTCTACAGCCAACTGGAGATGGGGCTCGACGCCGCCTACCAGCACGCCGCCGAGGTGATGGCCTGCAACATGATGTGCGAGGACGCCGCTGAAGGCATCGACGCCTTCATGAGCAAGCGCAAGCCGGTGTGGACCGGCAAGTGAGGCCCCGGCAGTAGGCTTCGTGCTGATCGATACTCACTGCCACCTGGATGCCGCCGAGTTCGACGGGGACCGGGGGAAGGTGCTGGATGAGGCCCGGCGGGCCGGTGTCGGCGCCTTCCTGGTGCCGGCGGTCGGGGCTGCCAACTTCGATGCGGTGGCGGCGCTCAGTACCGACAATCCGGACTGCCGGCACGCCTTCGGGATCCACCCGATGTACGTGCGGGCGGCGCAGGCTGCGGATCTGGAAACCCTGCGCCAGCGGCTTGCGGCAGGGGGGGCGGTGGCGGTGGGCGAGATTGGTCTGGATGGTTTCGTGCCCGACGGTGATATGCCGCTGCAGCTGCAGTATTTCGAGGCGCAGCTCCGGCTTGCCCGGGATTTCGACCTGCCGGTGGTGCTGCACATCCGCCGCGCTCAGGATGCGGTGCTGAAGCAGCTGCGCCGTTTCCGCCCCCGCGGCGGGATCGCCCACGCCTTCAATGGCAGCCGTCAGCAGGCTGAGGCCTTCATCGGGCTGGGCTTTCATCTCGGTTTCGGTGGCGCCATGACTTACAGTGGATCGACACGCATCCGGGAGCTGGCGGCAAGTCTGCCCCTGGACAGCATCGTGCTGGAAACCGACGCCCCCGACATTGCGCCGGCCTGGGGGGCAGGGCAGCGCAATGTGCCGGCCAACCTGCGCCGTTTTGCCGAAGTGCTGGCCGAATTGCGGGGGATGGAGCTGGGTGCCCTGGTTGCGGCCACGGGCCGCAATGCGCTTCAGGCCATTCCAGGACTGATGGATGTCAGGGCTGCGGACTTGCCAGGGGCGTGCGGCTACGGGCAATGAGTTCGCGGATGTCGTCTTTCATGCGGGTGATGTCGCCGTCGAATTTATCGCAGTTCATCATCGAGACGCCGAACACGTACGCGTACAGGAGCATGCTGCGGGTCGAGGCCTCGTGCATGGGCACCCCGCATGCCAGGAAGAGTTCTCGGGCGCAGCGCAGGCGCCACGTGTCCACCTCCTCGACGATCGCGGCGGCGGCGGGGGCGCGGCGGGCCCATTCCCGCATGGCCAGCTCGATCAGGATGCCCTTTCGGTTGCGGCTGGTGCTGTAAACGTCAATGACGCGGAAGATCTGCGCCTCTTCGTCGCCAGTCTCGGGCCGGGTCTGTTTGATGATGTCGCGGATACGCCCGTCCTTCCAGGTCTCCAGTACCCCTGACAGGAGGTCTTGGCGGTCTTTGAAGTGCCAGTAGAAACTGCCCTTGGTGACATGCAGGCGCTTGGCCAGGACTTCGACACGCACGCCGGTCACGCCCTCGTCGGCTAAGGTGTCGAGAGCGGCCTGGATCCAGGTGGCACGATCAAGCTGGAGGCGAGGAGTCTTTTCCATACGGCGTAGTATTGACGGTTTGAGGGCCATACGCTACCGTACGGAAAGTGACAAAGCAAGGCGGCCTGTGAGAAGCTGCCGCCTGCTGTACCGAACTGTCTCCGTGCGTGCTGTCGCGCCGCAGGGCTGGTGGTCGGAGAACAGGTTTGCGGGCAGGTCTCCCGATGGAATCCGCTACGGTCGCAAACCCACAAAACTGGTGGAGAAAATCCAATTTCAAGGAGCGCAGCATTGAAGATTCTGGTTCCCGTTAAACGTGTGGTGGATTACAACGTCAAGGTCCGCGTGAAAAGTGACGGTACCGGCGTGGATATTGCCAACGTCAAAATGTCCATGAACCCCTTTGACGAAATCGCTGTCGAGGAAGCCGTTCGCCTGAAGGAAGCCGGCGTGGCCACTGAAGTGGTTGCCGTCTCCTGCGGCGTGGGCGCATGCCAGGAAACCCTGCGTACCGCCATGGCCATCGGCGCCGACCGGGGCATTCTGGTCGAGACCGATGCGGAGCTGCAGCCCCTGGCCGTGGCCAAGCTGCTGAAGGCTCTGTGTGACAAGGAGCAACCCCAGGTGGTGATCTGCGGCAAGCAGGCCATCGATGACGACGCCAACCAGACCGGCCAGATGCTGTCTGCGCTGATGGGTTGGCCCCAGGCCACCTTCGCCTCCAAGGTGGCGGTCAGCGCCGGTAAGGCCACTGTGACCCGCGAGATCGACGGTGGCCTCGAGACCCTCGAAATCGCCCTGCCGGCGGTGGTGACCACCGACCTGCGCCTCAACGAGCCGCGCTACGCCACCCTGCCGAACATCATGAAGGCCAAGAAGAAGCCCCTCGAGACCGTCAAGCCGGCCGATCTGGGCGTCGATGTGGCTCCGCGCCTCACCACTCTCAAGGTGGTCGAACCGCCCAAGCGCAGCGCGGGCGTCATGGTGGCTGACGTGACTCAGCTGGTCGACAAACTCAAGAACGAAGCGAAGGTGCTGTGATGACGGTCCTGGTGATTGCCGAGCACGATAACGCGTCCCTGAAGGGCGCAACCCTCAACACCGTCACCGCCGCAGCCAAGCTGGGGGGCGACATTGCCGTGCTGGTGGTGGGCACCGGTGCTGGTGCGGCTGCCGAAGCTGCTTCCAGGGTGGCTGGCGTAAGCAAGGTTCTGGTGGCTGATTCGGCAGTCTTTGCTGATCAGTCCGCGGAAAACGTGGCAGCCCAGATCCTCGCCGTCGTGGGGGCATCCGCCGGTTCGATCAGCCACGTGCTGGCCCCGGCCACCACCTTCGGCAAGAACGTACTGCCCCGCGTGGCTGCCCTGCTGGATGTGGCCCAGATTTCCGAGATCGTCGCCGTTGAATCCGCCGACACCTTCGTGCGCCCGATCTACGCCGGTAACGCTTTGGCCACGGTCAAATCTGCTGATCCCGTCAAGGTCGTCACCGTTCGTACCACGGCTTTCGAAGCTGCGGGCGAGGGGGGCAGTGCGGCGGTGGAGCAACTTTCTGCCGTGGCCGATTCGGGCCTGTCGAAACTGCTTGGCCGTGAGCTGACCAAGTCTGCCCGCCCCGAGTTGGGCGCCGCCAAGATCATCGTTTCCGGCGGTCGCGGCATGGGCAGCGGCGAGAACTACCATGCCGTGCTTGAGCCGCTGGCCGACAAGCTCGGCGCGGCCCTCGGCGCCAGCCGTGCGGCGGTGGATGCGGGCTATGTGCCCAACGACTATCAGGTCGGTCAGACTGGCAAGATCGTCGCACCCCAGCTTTACCTGGCTGTAGGCATCTCCGGCGCCATCCAGCATCTGGCCGGCATGAAGGATTCCAAGGTGATCGTGGCGATCAACAAGGATCCGGAAGCCCCCATCTTCCAGGTGGCGGACTATGGTCTGGTGGCCGATCTGTTCGAGGCGGTTCCCCAGCTCGCGGCAGCGGTCTGAGCAAGTGCACGGCGCGGGGCCTGCCTGAATGAACTTTCAGCCTGAGCTCTTCTCCACAGCGTGGCATGTGTTTGCTGCGCTCTGTGGGGTTGGGGGCGGGCTGTGGATCCTTCGTACGGCCCCGTGGCGCCGTCTGCTCGACGGGCATCAACTCAACGCTGTTCTCGGTGCAGCGGTTGCCCTCACCTTGCTGTGGAGCCTCAACGCCGGTGTCTATCCCGGCCTGAATCTTCACCTGCTGGGCGCCATGGCAAGCACCCTGATCTTCGGGCCGCAAATGGCCCTTGTCGTGCTGGGTCTTGCCCTGGCAGGCGTCACGCTGAACGGCAGCGTCGAATGGGGCGCTTACCCGATCAATTTCCTGGTGATGGGAATGATCCCTGTGGCGCTGGGCAGCCTCTATTCCCGCATCATCCGGCGTTGGCTGCCGCGACACTTCTTCGTCTATATTTTCGTCAATGCCTTTCTCGGCGCTGCCGTGATTGTCCTGCTCCAGGGCGTCATTGCTTCGCTGACCCTCTTTGCCGCCGGTGCTTACCCGGCGGACAAACTGCTGTCAGAGTACCTGCCGTTCTTCCTGCTGCTGGGGTTTGCCGAAGCATGGCTGTCGGGCATGGTCCTCACCCTGCTGGTGGTGTATTACCCCGAGTGGGTGGCGAGTTTTGATGACAGAAGTTACCTGATGAACAAGTAAGCCGGCCCGACGGGTCGTAAAACCTAAAACAACATTCCGTGGAGAAAAAACAATGAGCAGCTACACCGCACCCATTCGCGACATGCAGTTTGTGTTGCGCGAACTCGCCGACCTTGACGCTGTTGCCGCCCTGCCGGGCTGCGAGGATGCGTCCTCCGATCTGGTCGATGCCATTCTTGAAGAAGCCAACAAATTTGCCAGCGGCGTGATCGCGCCCCTCAACTGGACCGGTGACCAGGAAGGCGCCACCTGGGACAACGGTGTAGTGCGTACCGCCACCGGCTGGAAGGAGGCCTACACGCAGTTTGCCGAAGCCGGCTGGACCGCATTGGCCTGCGAGCCCGAATATGGCGGCCAGGGGCTGCCCAAGCTGGTCTCCACGGCGGTCATGGAAATGTGGAAATCGGCCAATATGGCTTTCTCCCTGTGCCCCATGCTCACCAATGGCGCCATCGAATCCATCAAACTGCGTGGCACCGACGAACAAAAGGCCCTCTACTTGCCCAAGATGGTGAGCGGTGAATGGACCGGCACCATGAACCTGACCGAGCCCTCCGCCGGCTCCGACCTTGCCGCCGTTCGCACTCGCGCGGTGCCCCAGGGTGATGGCACCTACAAGATCTTCGGCCAGAAGATCTTCATCACCTATGGCGAGCACGACATGACCGACAACATCATCCACCTGGTGCTGGCTCGCTTGCCGGACGCACCGGAGGGGGTGAAGGGCATCTCCCTGTTCGTGGTGCCCAAGTTCCTGCTCAAGGCTGACGGTACGCCGGGCGAGCGCAACGACGTGCATTGCGTGTCCATCGAGCACAAGCTGGGCATCCACGCCAGTCCGACGGCCGTGCTGGCCTTCGGCGACAACGGCGGCGCCATCGGCACCCTGGTGGGCGAAGCCAATCGCGGCCTTGAGTACATGTTCATCATGATGAACGAGGCCCGCTTTGCGGTTGGCATGGAAGGCCTGGCCTTGTCGGAGCGCGCTTACCAACAGGCCCTGGCCTATGCCAAGGACCGCATCCAGGGGACCGAGGCCGGCGTGCGCGGCGGCCCGAAGGTGAGCATCATCCATCACGCCGACGTGCGCCGTATGCTGATGAGCATGAAGTCGCAGATTGAGGCACAGCGTGCGCTGGCCTACGTAGTGGGTGCCGCCACCGACATGGCTCACCATCACCCCGACGAGGCCGTGCGGGCCCAGAACCAGGCCTTCATGGATCTGATGATCCCGGTGGTGAAGGGCTGGCTCACCGAGGCCTCCATCGAGATCACCTCCACAGGGGTGCAGGTGCACGGCGGCATGGGCTTCATCGAGGAAACCGGCGCGGCCCAGCATTTCCGTGATGCGCGCATCACCGCGATCTATGAAGGCACCACGGCGATCCAGGCTAACGACCTGATCGGTCGCAAGATCGCCAAGGAAGGCGGCCAGACAGTCAAGGCCGTGATTGCCGAAATGCGCAAGGTCGAAGCCCAGTTGGGCGAGGCCGTCGGTGAAGAGTTTGCGGCCATTCGCAAGGCGCTGTCCGCTGCCGTTACCGCGGTGGATGAGGCCGTGGCCTATATCGTTGCCACCTATGGCAATGACATCAAGGCGGCTTCGGTGGGTTCGGTGCCCTTCCTCAAACTGCTCGGTATCGTTGCCGGTGGCTGGCAGATGGGCCGTGCCGCCCTGGTGGCCTCCCGCCGCCTGGCTGAAGGCAGTGGCGACGCCGCCTTCTACAAGGCCAAGATCGTCACCGCGCGCTTCTATGCCGATCACCTGCTGGCCCAGGCACCCGGCCTGGCCTACTCGGTGGTCAATGGCGCGGCTGGCGCCCTGGCGTTGACCGAGGATCAGTTCTGATCTGCTCCGCTGCTGAGTTTTGAAGCAAAGAGAAAGGGGCCGCGAGGCCCCTTTCTCTTTAGCAAGTACGCAGCCGCCGGTCTTATTTGATGGTGGCCTTGGTGCGCAGCTCTGCAATGTGACGTTCGACGCGCATCTGCTCCAGGCGTTGCTTGAGCTGACCCTTGGCTTCGTCGAAGGACGGTGCCTTGACCGGGCGGCTGTCCTCGAGCTTGATGACGTGGTAGCCGAAGTCGGACTTCACCGGGGTGGTGGTGTACTTGCCCTTTTCGAGCTTGGTCAGGCCGTCGGCAAACGGCTTGACGAAACCGGCCGGGTTGGCCCAGCCCAGGTCGCCGCCCTTGTCCTTGGAGCCCGGATCCTTGGATTGCTTCGCCAATTCCTCGAACTTCTCGCCTTTGTCGAGCTTGGCGATGATGGCCTTGGCTTCTTCTTCCTTCTCGACCAGGATGTGGCGTGCCTTGTATTCCTTGTCGCCCATCTGGGACTTGATCTTCTCGTATTCGGCCTTGATCTCGGCATCGGTGACCGGATGGGCCTTGACGTAGTCCTGCAGGTAGGCGCGGATCAGCACGGCCTGACGGGCGAGTTCAATCTGGGCTTGCACGTTGCCAGCCTTTTCGACGCCCTTCTTGCGGGCTTCCTGGGCGAGCACCTCGCGACGGATCAGCTCTTCCTTGACCGCGTTGCGCAGTTGCTCGGAGTCTGGTGCGCCCTGGGCCTTTTGCTCACCGATCATCACGTCGGCGCGGGCCTGGGGAATCGCGGTGCCGTTAACGGTGACGACAGTCTGGGCGAAAGCGGGGATCGCGACGAAGGCCGCGATGAGGGACAGAGCCAGACGGCTCGGGACGATCTTCATCAGGTTTCCTTGCTTGGGTGTTGCGGTTTGAAAGTCAGTTTTCTTCGGGGCTGCGGGCCTGGATGGCAAGGGCGTGGATCTCCTTGCGCATCATCTCGCCGAGGGCGTCGTAAACGATCCGATGCCGGGCGACGGTGTTTTTCCCGCGGAAGCACTCGGACACGATGCTGAGGCGAAAGTGCCCGCCGCCGGAGCGGGCGCCTGCATGGCCGGCGTGGAGGTGACTGTCATCAATCAGCTCTAGGCTGGTCGGAGCCAGGGCTGCGAGTCGCTCCCGTATCGTGTCCATCACGCTCATTGGGGAAAGACCTTCTTGAAGGGCTTGACCGTGCAGCGGGCGAACACGCCGGTGGTGGTGTAGGGGTCGGCATCGGCCCAGGCCTGCGCGTCGGCCAGGGAGGCGAACTCGGCAACGATGACACTGCCTGTGAAGCCGGCAGGGCCCGGGTCGGCGGAATCGACGGCGGGGCAGGGGCCCGCCAGGATCAGGCGACCATCGGCCTGGAGAGCCTGGAGGCGGGCGAGATGTTCGGCACGCACCGCCATGCGTTTTTCGTGGCTGCCGGGGGCATCTTCACCGATCAGGGCATACAGCATCACTTGGGTTCCTCTTCAAGGTAACGGGACAGCATCATTCCCTGGGCCACAACGAACACGAGCATCAGTCCCATGCCGCCGAAGAGCTTGAAATTGACCCAGGTGTCTTCGGAGTAGGTGTAAGCGACAAACAGGTTGAGTACGCCCATGCCGGCAAAGAATGCGGCCCAGGCGAGGTTGAGGCGCTCCCACAAAGGGTCGGGTAGCTTGAGTTGGGCTTCCATCAGCGTGCGGATCAGGTTCTTGCGCAGAACCAGCGCTGAGAACAACAACGCCCCCGCGAAGAACCAATACAGCACCGTGGGCTTCCACTTGATGAAGGTGGGGTTCTGGAAGATCAGGGTGGCGCCACCGAATACGGTGACGATGGCCAGGCTCACCCACAACATGGTATCCACCTTGCGGTGGCGGAACCACACCCAGGCGATCTGCCCGACGGTGGCAACAATGGCTACGGCGGTCGCGGCGAAGATCCCCGAGAACTTGTAGGCGACGAAAAACAGGATGATGGGAAACAGGTCGAAAAGGAATTTCATCGGTCGGAGCTTGGCAAGCGGGGTGCGGAGCGCGTGGTACGGAAGGGGGAAGGGCGGATCAGGTCGGTTCGGCGCGGTTGCGCATGTGGTCGGCCAGGCCCTCGATGGCGCCCCACAGGCGTTCGCGCAGGGGGCCGTCGGGAACGCACTCGTCAAAGGCCTGGCGCATGCACATCAGCCATTGGTCCCGTTCGGCGCTGGCGATGGAGAAGAGGAGGTGGCGGGCACGCAGCCGGGGATGGCCGAACTCCTGTTCGAACAGGGGCGGCCCGCCGAGCCAGCCACTGAGGTACTTGAAGAGCTTTTCTTCAGAGCCGGAGAGGTCTTCCGGGTGCATCTGGCGCACATCCCAGGCTTCCGGCAGGGTGTCCATGAGGGCGTAGAAACGATGCACGAGGCGGCGGATGCCTTCGGCCCCGCCCAGTTCGATGTAAGGGGTGGTTTGCTCAGGCACCATGGATGTCGTGTTCTCCAATGCGGCCGCAACGCAGATTGGCCGGCAGGGCTTCATCGATCATGCGCGGGCGGGGCAGGTCGAGGTTGGCCATCAGTTCGATGAACTCGTTGCGACTCCGGCCAGACAGGCGCGGGTTGCTGATTTTCTCCTGACCGATGCACGAAACGCGGGCGCCGCGGTAGTCGTGACCCGGATAGACCAGGGTTTCGTCAGGCTGCACGAAGAGGCGTTCGGTGATGCTGTCGTAGAGGGTTCCGGCGTCGCCGCCCTGAAAGTCGGTGCGGCCGCAGCCTCCGATCATAAGGGCATCACCGGTGAATAGCCGGTCACGCCAGTGGTAGGTGACACAGCCGGGGGTATGGCCGGGGGTCGGGATCACGCGGATCAGTTCGTTGCCGAAGACCACGGTATCGCCGTCTCTGAGCAGGCGGTCGGCACAGCCGACACCGCCGCCGGCACCAATGGCGCTGCGAGCCCCTGTGAGCTCGCGCAGCCCGGCCGCTCCGGTGATGTGATCGGCATGGACATGCGTTTCCAATATCCAAGCCAGCTGAAGCTCCTGCTCCTGAAGAAAGGTGATGTAGGCACCGACGTGCTCCTTGACCGAGTCGATGATGACAGCGTCGCCCGTCAGGGGATCTGCAAGCAGATGGCTGAGTGTGCTGCTGGTGGGATCGAAGAACTGGTGAAACAGGATCATGGGAGCACGACGTGGAGGGTGACGGACCTGATTTTAGCTTCAACTCAGGCTTTTGGTATGACCGCGCAGCAGGATGCTGGCACGCAGGCCGCCACCTTCACGGGGGAGCAGGCGAAATTCGCCGTGCTGTCCACGGACGATGCGGTCCACGATGGCCAGCCCCAGGCCGGAGCCCTTGGTGTTGCTGCGGGCGGATTCCAGGCGGGTGAAGGGGCGCTTCACCTTTTCGGTTTGTTCAGCGGGAATCCCCGGGCCTCGGTCGAGGACTTCGATCATTGGACGTCCGTCGAGCATGCCGACGGCGAGTTCAGGCGGGTGGCCGGCGTAATGCAGGGCGTTCTCGATCAAATTGGTGACTGCCCGACGCAGGGCCTGGGGGCGGACCTGGGCCTGCGCCGCAGTGGTGGCAAGAACCGTGATCGGCACGCCCCGGCGGGCGTAGAGCCCGGCTAGATCGTTGGCCAGTTCGGCGAGATCCATGGCTTCCAGGGGCTCGTCTCCGTCAAGCTTCGAGAAGGCAAGGAACTGCCCGATGATGCGATCCATGTCCTCAATGTCGGAGACCATGGCATCGACCTCACCCGGATCGGCGCCGCACATCTCGACGCCCAGGCGCAGGCGTGCAAGGGGCGTGCGCAGATCGTGGGAGACACCGGCAAGGATCAGGGCTCGGTCCGCGTCGAGCTCCTGAAGGTCATTGGACATCTGGTTGAACGCATGGGCCAGGTCGGCCAGCTCGGCTGGGCCGCTCTCACTGAGTCGCGGCGGGACTTCACCCCGGCCCACAGTACGGGCGGCAGAGGCCAGCGCCTTGAGGGGGCGGTTGAGGCGTGAGACGATCATGTAGGCGCCGAGCATGGCCAGGCTGAGGGCGGCAGTGCCCCACCACATCCATTCCAGGGCATGGGGGCGCATGATGCGTTCGGATGGGAGCATGAGCCAGAATTCGCCGGCGTCCTCCGGGTCGTCGGCCTGGATGTGGAAGCTGACCCAGAAACCGGTCAGGCCTTCCCAGGATGCAGCGAAGCGGGTGTCTGGCCCAAGCTGGTGGCGGACATCGGCGGTGAGCTTGCGCACCAGAATGCTGTCTTCGAGCGGTGTCGTCCGGTCATCGGCCTCGGCGGGGTAAATGCGGATGCCTTCCTGGGTGGCCAGGTCAAGCAGGAGATCCTTGCGCAGGGACGGGTCGGCATTGAGCAGGGCGGTGCGGGTCAGATTGATGATGCTGACGACGGCCTGGGCTGTTTGCGCGGCCCGGCTTGCCTGGTCGAAATGGCTGAAAATGGCTGACCACACGGCCACCGATGCCAGCATCAGCACGGTGACGACCAAGAAGATGCGCCACAGCAGGGTACGCGGCGCCCCCACCAGGAAAGAACGATAGCGGGCAGGCGCCATGGGGGCGGGTTCAGGCAGCGTGCTTGTTGCCGTCCGGTACGAAGACATAGCCAAAACCCCATACGGTCTGGATGTAGCGGGGTTTGCCGGGGTCTTCTTCAATCAACTTGCGCAGGCGCGAGATCTGAACGTCGATGGAACGGTCGAACACGTCGTATTCGCGACCCCGGGCCAACTCCATCAGGCGGTCCCGGGAGAGGGGCTGGCGCGGATGCTGTAACAGGACCTTGAGCAGGGCGAACTCGCCAGTGGTGAGGAGGGTTTCCTCGCCATTACGGATCAGGATGCGGTTGCCCAGTTGTACGACGATCTGGCCAAAGCTCACGTCCTCGTCGTCGGCCACCGGGGCGCCTGGCGGCGTTTGGGGCTGACGGCGCAGCACCGCATGGATGCGAGCCACCAGTTCGCGGGGGTTGAAGGGCTTGGGCAGATAGTCGTCGGCACCCATCTCGAGGCCGATGATGCGGTCCACGTCATCGCCTTTGGCGGTCAGCATCACGATGGGAATCCGGTTGCCTGTGCCACGCAGACGCCGGCAGATCGACAGGCCGTCCTCCCCGGGCAGCATCAGGTCAAGCACCATCAGATCGAAGTGTTCGCGCAGAATGGCCCGGTCCATCTGGGCAGCGTCGTTGACCACCTTGACGTTGAAGCCCTGTTCGCCGAGGTAGCGCTTGAGCAGGTCGCGCAGGCGGAGGTCGTCATCGACGACAAGGATGCGATAGCTTTCTTTTTCCATGGCCTCATCCTAACGGCTCACCGATCGCCCGGCTAGGCCGGCTGCGAAGGTCGGGTAAGCAAACGTAAGTCTCTGTGGGGGTCTAACATTCTCTTACAAAGGTGGATTCCAAGCCCCGCGCGGGCTGCCAGAATCAATTCAGGGCCGGGCGGGTATGCCGAAAAACGCCGGTCCGGGTTAGGATAGGGACCATGCGCCACGGGATAGATTCACCGAAATGGATTCGTCACGGCTTGCACGTCGGGGTGGTCGTGCTGCTGTCTTCGCTGCTTGCGGGCGGTAGTGCGCTGGCTGATCCGGGGGAGCGTCTCACCCCTTTTCTGCGCCAGTACGCGGCACCCCAGGATCGTCCGATGCGTCAGATGCCGGCTTTTGCTGCCGAGCCGATGCGCCGCAGCGAGATGGATGAGCGAAATCCTCGTCGCTGGTCGCCGGAGGAGCGTCGCCAGTTGCGTCGCGATGTGCACGAAGCAGGCCGCGACGTTTACGGCAATCCACCACGCCGTCCAGATTGAGGCCTGGCCTCCGCGCAGGCGGACCTCAGGCCCGGAGGGCGGTAGAATGCGGCCGCTATGAAGATTCTTGCCCTCGAAACATCCACCGATTCCGGTTCCGTTGCCTTGCTCGACGGAGACATCCTGACTGAACGTCCGGTTGCCGGCCGCCCTGGTCACTCGGAAACCCTTCTTCCCGAGGTCGTCGCCCTCCTCGACAGTTGTGGCGTCGCCCTGGCTCAGCTCGATGCTATCGCCTTCGGCGCCGGGCCGGGTGCTTTCACTGGTTTGCGCCTGGCCTGCGGTGTGGCCCAGGGTTTGGCGCTGGGGCTTGGCAAGCCAGTGATTCCGGTGGGTGACCTGGAGGCACTGGCCAGCCAGTGCCGCGAGGACGCCATTTTCGTGGCTGCCGACGCGCGCATGTCCGAAGTGTATTTTGCTGCCTACCGGCGGACTGCGGGGGGCTTGGAGGAGGTGATGGCGCCGGCCTGTGCCACACCGCTCGAAGTATGTCTGCCACCGGAGGGAAGCTGGTTTGGCTTTGGCACTGCCTTCCGGGCCTATCAGGAACGCTTGGTGCCGGCACTGGGGGCCCGTCTGGCCGGGTTCGACGGGGAGCCTGTGCCCCTGGCTTCCAGCATTGCCCGCCTGGCGGGCGGGCGATTCCTGCGGGGTGAGCTGCTTGATCCGGCCCTGGCCGCGCCCCTTTATGTGCGCGACAAGGTCGCCATGACCACCGCCGAGCGCTTGGCCCGCGGGGGCAAGGCGTGAGCGCTGAAAATGTCACAGGTGTGGCAAAGCGGCCGGGAAGGGCATGATGAGCGTGCTTGCCCTGGATTTCGTACCTATGGAGACCGACGATCTGGAATGGATCGCGGCCCAGGATCGTGAGCTTTACCCCTTCCCTTGGTCGGAGCAAAATTTTGCCGATTCGATCATTGCCGGGTACGGTTGCTGGACCCTGTTCGAGGGCGGGCAGCGGGTCGGTTATGCGGTGCTGATGATGGTGCTGGACGAGGCGCACATTCTCAACATTAGTGTCAGCAAGGCCCGTCAGGGGCTGGGGCTCGGGCGTCGCCTGCTCGATCACCTGGGGGCCGTGGCCCGGGCCGCGGGGGCACGGCAGATGTTCCTGGAGGTGCGCCCGTCCAACACGCCGGCCCTGGCCATGTACGGGAAGGCCGGCTTTGAGACCATCGGTCGGCGCAAGGGCTATTACCCTGCGGTCAATGGGCGCGAGGACGCGCTGGTCATGAGGCTGCCCCTGTGAGGTGTGTGGAATGAACCTGCGACGTGACGCGATTCTGCGGGAGATGGGGCTGGCACCCCTGTGGCGCCTGAGGGGCGCCGGGCAGGGGGAGGCGGAGCCGGCCCCGGCTGAAATCTCGCCCGAACGTGTTCCAGTGGTGCTTCAGTCTGCCTCCGCGCCCATGCCGCGTCCGGCACGCCCCGATCTGCGGGAGAGCCTGCAGCAGGCGGCTGCACCAGTTGTTCCGGTACAGCCCATGCAGCGGAGCGACGTGGGCGGAGCAGTATCCGGGCTGGATTGGGAGACGCTGGAGGCGACCATTCGCGGCTGCGAGGCCTGCGGCCTGTGCAAGCGTCGCAAGCAGGCCGTGCCCGGTGTCGGCGACCGTCAGGCCGACTGGTTGTTCGTGGGCGAGGGCCCGGGGGCGGAGGAGGATGAGCGTGGTGAACCCTTCGTCGGTCAGGCCGGGCGCCTGCTGGACGCCATGCTGGCGCGCATCGATCTGAAGCGTGGCGAGGATGTGTACATCGCCAATGCAGTCAAGTGCCGTCCGCCCAACAATCGCACCCCGGAGGCTGCCGAGTTGGCTGCCTGCTTTCCTTACCTGCAGCGCCAGATCGCCCTGATCCGGCCCCGACTGATCGTCGCCTTGGGTCGCCCGGCGGCCCAGGCCTTGCTCAACGAGGAGGTCCGGATCGCAGCGTCCCGTGGCAAGCTGTTCTCTCATAATGACATTCCGGTGGTGGTGACCTACCATCCGGCCTATCTGCTGCGCAATCTGCAAGACAAGGCCAAGGCCTGGGAAGATCTCTGCTTTGCCCGCCGTACCATGGCTGGCCTGAAAGCCTCGTGAGGTTCGAAAGAGCCATTTCTGGGCTGGAAATGCAAGATTTCAATACGTGGGGCGGCGAGCCCCGCGTGTGCGCCGGGCGCCGCTAGAATGGCCGCGACCTTGCCGGAGTCTGTTTGACTGCCGGCTCCAACCTGATTTCTCTTTCATGAGGGCGTGCTCCATGTCCATCAAGCCTCTTCTGTCTTTGGTCCTTTCGCTGTTCCTGCTCTCGGGCTGCGGCTATAACCAGATTCAGATCAACGACGAGCAGATCAACGCCTCTTGGTCTGAAGTGCTCAACCAGTACAAGCGCCGGGCCGACCTGATTCCCAATCTGGTGCAGGTGGTGCAGGGTTATGCTGCCCACGAAAAGGAAGTTCTGACCCGGGTGACCGAGGCTCGGGCCAGTGTGGCGGGCATGAAGGTGACCCCCGAGCTGGTCAATGATCCCGAGGCTATGGCCCGCTTCCAGAAGGCCCAGGGGGAGCTGTCCGGTGCCCTGTCTCGCCTGTTGGTGGTGTCCGAGAACTACCCCAACCTCAAGGCCGACGCCAACTTCCGCGACCTTCAGGCCCAGCTCGAAGGCACCGAGAACCGCATCACCGTGGCCCGTAACCGCTATATCAAGGCCGTTCAGGAGTACAACATCTCGGTGCGCACTTTCCCCAACAACCTGACCGCCATGGTCATCGGTGCCAAGGCCAAGGCCAACTTCACCGTCGAGAACGAGCAGGCCATCAGCGAGCCGCCCAAGGTGAATTTTGGTGCTCCCGCTCCGGCGGCTGCGCCGGCCAAGGCCCAGTAGGTCCGATCCGTGTCGCAGGCCCTGGGCCGCAGCATGCTTCTGCGTTTTTTCATGGTGCTGCTGTGCAGCCTGGCCGGGGTGCTTCACGCCCAGGAGCTGCAGGCTCTGCCGAGTCTGTCGGCCCACGTCACCGATACTCTGGGGCTGTTGCCCGAGGCCCGTCGCGAGGCCCTGGAGGCGCGCCTGGTGGCCCTTGAGAAGGATAAAGGTGCCCAGGTGGCCGTGCTGGTGGTGGCGACTACCCAGCCGGAGGCGGTTGAATCCTACGCGCTGCGGGTGGCGGAAGCCTGGCGTCTTGGCCGCCAGGGTGTCGACGACGGGATCCTCTTCCTGATTGCTCGAGATGATCGGCGCATGCGCATCGAGGTGGGGCGGGGCCTGGAAGGGGCTGTGCCCGATGCCATTGCCAAGCGCATCATCGCCGACGTGGTGGCGCCGCATTTGCGGGGCGGGGATTTTGCAGGTGGTATCGAGGCCGGGGTGGACGCCATTGCGGCCCGCATCGCCGGTGAGCCCCTGCCGCCCCCCACGGCAGCGAGTGGCACGCAGGAGGCGGGCTTCGAGGAGCTGCTGGTGCTCGGGATCATTGGCACCATCGTGGTAGGGGGGGTGTTGAGAGCGATCTTCGGTCGTCTGCTGGGGGCCGGTCTCGCCTCGGGGATCGTGGGCTTCGCGGCCTGGACCCTTTCGGGGGTGCTCGTGATTGGTGTGGTGGGCGGGTTGCTGGCTTTCGCATTCGTTCTGGCCATGGGGTCCGGCGGAGGTGGTCGCGGGATTGGCGGCCCCTGGATGGGAGGCGGAATGGGCGGTGGCGGTTTCGGGCGGGGTGGCGGCGGAGGCGGCTGGTCTGGCGGCGGTGGTGGATTTGGTGGCGGTGGCGCCTCGGGGGACTGGTGATGTCCATGCTGCGCATTCTGCGTCATCTGCTTACCCCGGCCTGGGTTCTGGACCGGGTCTTTCCGGCAGGCGTGCTGGCTGCCATCGAGCAGGCGGTGAAAGCATCGGAAACGCGTCACCGGGGCGAGCTGCGTTTTGCCGTGGAGGCGGGCCTGGATCTGGCCGACCTGCGCCAGGGCGTGTCGGCCCGGGAGCGGGCGGTCGAGGTCTTCTCGCAGCTCCGGGTGTGGGACACCGGGGAGAATACCGGCGTGCTGGTGTATGTCCAGTGGCTCGACCGTCGGGTCGAGATCGTGGCCGACCGGGGCATTGCCGCCCGGGTTGCCCAGGCCGAGTGGGAAGGGATCTGCCGGCAGATGGAGCTGGCCTTCCGTGGTGGTCGATTTGAGCAGGGGGCGGTGGACGCCGTCAAGGCGGTGGGCGATCTGCTGGAGAAGCATTTTCCGGCTCGGCTGGACAACCCCAACGAACTTTCCGATCACCCCGTGCTGTTGCGCTGAACGGCTGCTTTCGGATGCCGCGGAGGCTGTGCCCCACGCTCAGCTGACGTTCTGCAGGACGGGAGGCTGGCCGATGCTGAAGTAGAGCGAGGCGCCTTTGCCGACTTCTCCTTCGGCCCACACCTCACCACCATGGCGGTGAACGATGCGGGCCACTGTTGCCAGGCCGATCCCCGTGCCGGGGAACTCCCGGTCGGAGTGCAGACGCTGGAATGGCCGGAACAGGTTCTCCCGGTAGCGCATGTCAAAGCCGGCGCCGTTGTCGCGGACCACGAAGGCATCGACGCCTTCGTGGCGGGCGTAATCGAACTCGATGCACGGGTGCTCAACCCGGCCGGTGAATTTCCAGGCATTGCCCAGCAGGTTTTCCAGCACCGTACGCATCAGGCTGGGGTCGCCTTCGACCTGGAGCTGGGGGGCGATGTGCACGCTGACGTTCCGCTCGGGCTCCTGCTGGCGCAGTTCGTCGCAGATCACCTGGGCGAGGTTGGAGAGGTCCACGGGGCGGCGGTCCAGTTCCTTGCGGCTGACCCGTGACAGGGTCAGCAGGTCGTCGATCAGCTGGCCCATGCGATGCACGGCGGCGCGTACCCGGCGCAGCAGCTCCTTGGCTTCATCGTCGAGCTTGTCGCCGTAGTCGGAGCCCAGAATGGCGCTATAGCCTTCGATGGCGCGCAGCGGTGCCCGCAGATCGTGGGAAACCGAATAGCTGAAGGACTCCAGTTCGCTCAAGGCGGCGCTGAGCTGGGAGGTTCGTTCGGCCACGCGCCGTTCCAGTTCGGTGTTGAGGCGCTTGATGGCCCGCTCGGCAAACTTGCGTTCGGTCAGGTCGGTGCCCACGCCGACGATATGCGGCTTGCCGTCGAGGATGACCCGGCGGCCGACCACGAGGAAGGGCACAGGCTCGCCGCCGTCGCGCCGCAGCATCACCTCGGCCGATGCCTCGCCGGAGATCAGCGCTGTCTCGATGCGGTGGGCCATCAGCGGTTCCTGTTCGGGAATCACCAGGCTCTGGGCTTCGGCATGCAGCAGGACGTCGTCGGCCAGCCCGGTCAGGTCGCTGACGAAACGGTTCCACAACAGCAGGTGGCCGCTCTGGTCGAACAGGAAGAAGGGTGCCGGCAGGCTGTCGATGAGGCCGCGGGAGAAATCGCGCTCGGCCTTGAGCTGCTCTTCGGCGAGTTTGCGGGCGGTGATGTCGCCGATGGAGCCGACGATGCGTACGGCCCGACCCTGCTGGTTGCGGTGGGCAAGGCCCCTGGCCAGGACCCAGTGGAACTTGCCGTCCTTGTCGGCAATACGGTATTCGGATTCGAAATGTTCGGTATCACCGCGCAGGTGGGCCACAAAATCGGCCCGGAAGCGCGGCCGGTCGTCCGGGTGGATCAGCTTCAGCCACTCCTCGCCGGTGGTGCGCAGGGTGTCGCTGTGCAGTCCGAGGAGGGACAGCAGGCGGGCGGAGAGATAGAGGTAGCGGGTTTTCGGGTCCCAGTCCCAGAGGCCTTCATTGGTACCCCGCTGGGCCAGCACGTAGCGTTCGCGCGTGTCGCGCAGCTGTTCTTCCGTCTCGAGGAAGGCGGTGCGGTCCTCGACGATGCCCACGCCTCCGAAGACCTTGCCTTCTGCATCGTATTCGGGGGCTACCCGGATCGACAGAATCTGCATGTCGGTGGACAGGGGTGAGACGAACGGGCCATCGTAGGCACCCCGCTGGCCCAGCAGGGCCTTGTGGAGTATCGACAGGATGGCCTGGTCGCCCAGGGAGTGCAGGTCCATGCCGGCCAGCTGGTCGGGGGTAGACTTGAAGAAGTCGGCCAGCCGGCTGTTGCAGTAGCTGACGAGAAGGTCGGAGGTGAAGTGGAAGATGCCCACCGGCGCGTTCTCGACAAGCGCCCGGTAGCGGGCCTGCTGGTCGGCGACGGTGCGGGCGATGCTTCGCTCCTCGGACTGGTCCCGGAACACCACGACAACCCCGAGGGGCGTCTGGTGGGGCGCCATGAGGATGGGGGCACCGCTGTCTATGATGGGGCGACGCCGGCCGTCCCGATCGATCAGCAGGGTGTGGTTGGCCAGCCCGACGCGTCGGCCGTCGCGCATGACCTTGTCGGCAGGGCTTTCGAGCACTTCGCCGGTGTCTTCGCTGATGATCCGGAAGACATCGGCAAGGGGCAGGCCGCGGGCTTCGTCTTCAGACCAGCCGGTGAGCGCCTCTGCCACGGGGTTCATCAGGGTGATCCGGCTGCCTTCGTCGGTGGCGATCACCGCGTCGCCGATGCTGCGCAGGGTTACGCCGAGATATTCCCGGGTAGCGCGCTGGGTGGTCTGGTCTGAGGCGGCACCGATGATGGCCCGGAGGCTGCCGTCCGGGTGGCGCAGCAGGGTCATCGAGTCATGAATCCACAGGGGGCCGCTGCTGGCGTCGAGGCGATATTCGACGCTGATCTCGACCGGATGATCCCCGGGGGTTTTCAGGGCATCACTGATGGCAATCCACATCCGCCGGAGATCTTCCGGGGGGGTACGGCGGGCGAAATGTTGCCAGCCGCCGGGGGAGCACAGGGTCTTGGTCGGGGTGTCGAGCCAGTCCTCGGCCTTGGCTGAGATGTAGTCGTAGCATTCATGGACCGGATCGAAGCGGTACAGGATATGCTGGACCTTGGCCAGGGCCTCGGCAAAACGTGACTCGGCGCGCAACTGCTGGCCCTGCTCATGGACCACCACCAGGTGACAGCCGTGGCCGGCGAAGGGCTGTTCAAGGATGCGGGTTTCGAGCTCCACCGCCGTGCCACCGGCAGGCTGGTGGTTGAGCAGCACCGCGGCTGTGGACGGGAGCGGCAGGGGACTGATGAGGGTGTCCGCCCGCGTGGCTGTCAGCGCGTCGGCAGAAAGGCCGTAGAGCCGGAGGGCGGCAGCATTGGCAGCCAGCACACGGCCACTGTCTGCATCGTAGAGCCATTGAGGGTCGGGGCTGGCGTCAAAGAGTGTTCGGTAGTCGGCATCGATACTTCGGGTGGCCGGAGCCATCGAACCACTACCGGCACGCCTCAGGGTGAGAAAGATGTATAGCGCCGAGGCGACAAGGAACAGCAGCAGCCATGGGGTTGTCAGCAGGGGCGCAGTGGCATCGCCGCCGGTGATGAGTTGCCTTACGACGACAAGGACCAAGGCTGTCAGCAGGTAGACTCCCGCCGCCCGCAGGGCAGGGGTGAGGCGCGGGGGCGAAGCGGCGTCTGCCGGTTTCGAGCCAGATCGAGAACTCGGCATGGAGTTCATCGCGCAGGCCCTACCGATAGCGCGCCTGTTGTCGTTGTGCCGGGTCTTTCCACGATGCTGCTTTAAAATCCCTAAACGAACCTGTGAAACAACAATCCGTACATCACCATGAAATTTCCGAGCCCTCAGCAGGATACGCTATTCATGCAGGCCGCCATCGAACTTGCCCACGAGGCAGGCCGCTGTGGCGAGGTACCCGTCGGTGCCCTGGTGGTCTCTGCCGATGGCATCGTCGTTGGCCGGGGCTTCAATCAGCCCATTCTCCGGCATGATCCCACAGCTCATGCCGAAGTCATGGCCCTGCGCAGCGCGGCTGAAGCGCTCGGTAACTACCGCCTTCCTGGCTGTACGCTGTACGTCACCCTTGAGCCCTGCGCCATGTGCTCCGGCGCAATCATGCATGCACGTATCGGCAGGGTTGTTTTTGGTGCCAGCGACCCCAAAACGGGGGTTGCCGGTAGCGTAATCGATCTTTTTGCCGAAACACGCCTAAATCATCACGCCCGAGTCGAGGGAGGCCTGATGGCGGGGGAGTGCGGTGGGATTTTGTCTGATTTTTTTGCTGCCCGCCGCAAACGGGCTGCTGGAGTCTGAATACCGTGTACATCCGTATCCATATTCCTACCCAGACACTGCGGCTTTTCGGCGACGACGGTGCTTGTTTGCGTTGCTATCGCGTGTCCACGGCCCGCAACGGTGCGGGCGAGGAGAAGGGCAGCTACCGTACGCCCCGTGGGCGTCACATCGTGCGAGCGCGCATTGGTGCAGGGGCGCCATTGGGTGCGGCATTCCGGGGGCGTCGACCGACCGGGGAGGTTTGGACACCGGCGCTTGCTGAGAGCGCCCCGGAGCGGGATTGGATTCTGACCCGCATCCTGTGGCTGTCGGGCACTGAGCCTGGGCGCAATCGCCTCGGCGCGGTGGACAGCATGCAGCGTTACATCTATATCCACGGTACTCCGGACACGGAGCCCATGGGCGTTCCCCTGTCCATCGGCTGTGTGCGCATGCGCAACCGGGATGTGGCTGAGCTCTTCGACCTGGTGCCAGTCGGCACCGTAGTGGAGATCGAGGCGTGAGCGGCGACGGGGCCGTCCGTATCGTGCTGGGAACGTGGGACGAACTTGCCGAGCGTGTCGCGCCGATCCGCTTTCGGGTCTTTGTGGATGAGCAGGGTGTGCCGGTGGAGATGGAGCTCGATGAGTTCGATCCGCTGTCCTGCCATGCCTTGGCACTGCTTGGTGAGGAGCCTGTGGGCACCGGGCGTCTCCTGCCGGACGGCCATATCGGGCGCATGGCGGTGAGTGCCGGCTGGCGTGGCCATGGGGTGGGCACGGCTGTGCTAGCGGCCCTCATCGACGAGGCGTTGCGACGCGGCCAGCCGTTGCTCGCCCTCAGCGCCCAGACCCACGCGCTGGGTTTCTATGCGCGCTTCGGCTTTGTGCCGGTAGGGCCGGAGTATGAGGAGGCAGGTCTGCCCCATCAGGCCATGGAGCGGCGCCTGGCAGCGGGCTGAGGTCGGCGACGGGCTGGTTTCAGGCGCTTGATTCGGGGGGCGGCGTGCTGCGGATGAGGTGAAGGTGGAACCAGTCGGCGGCCTGGGTGGCGGCATCGTCCAGGGCGCCGGGTTCGCGGAAGAAGTCGTCGGTACCCGCAATGCTGCGCCAGTCTTTGGGGCAGGTCAGCAGATCGTAGGCCTGGCGGATGTTGGTCAGGCCCTCGTCACGTTCGCCGACGATCTGCCGGGTCGGGCAGGGCACCTGTCGCAGGGGCGAGATGCCAGCCAGCCCGGGGCGGCCGCCGCGGCACACCAGAGCGCTTACGGCTTCCGGTTCATGGGCCAGCGCACGGATTGCCGCACCACAGCCCGTGCCGCTGGCTACCAGCCCCACCGGCAGGGTGATGAGAGGTGGCTGGTGGCGCAGCCATTCGAATACGGCGCGGATGCGCTGGCCGAGCAAGGGCGTGTTGAAGCGGGTGTCCGGGTCGCGGGACTCTTCGTAGTGGTTGAGCAGGTCGAAAAGCAGGGTGGCGAAGCCGTCTTCCTGCAGGCGTCGGGCGAAGTGGGCTTCCCGGGAGTCACGGTGGTTGCCGACGGCATTCTGGGCAATCAGGACCAGGCCGGCGGCGTCGGGTGAATGGGCCAGGAGAGCTTCCAGCCAGACGGGGCCGGCGGCAATGCTGAGGGCGCTATGGCGCAGTTTCATCATGATCGAAGGCGTCGGGCGGTACTCTGCCGTTTACGATGGCATGCACTGCCGGGCACGGCAAGGCTGTGCAGGCGCCTATTGATCGCCGATGTGCACTGGAACACGGCGCGCTCCGAATGGGCTGACAAAATTGCCGAAACGCCCGGCCAGCCTGTGGCCGCAGTCCATGCAGGCTCCGCTGGCATCGAGCCGGTAGGAGAGGATCCGGTACCCGTCTCTTTTGATCAGCAGGCTGTCGCAGGATGGGCAGCGGGTGCTGCCGCCGTCGATGTCGCGCACGTTACCGGTATAGACATGGTGCAGCCCGGCGGCGCGGGCGATCTGGCGGGCCCGGGTGAGGGTGGCCGGTGGGGTGGGCGGCAGGGTGTCGAGCTTGTAATCCGGGTGGAGGGCGGTGAAATGCAGGGGCACATCGGGGCCCAGCTCATCACAGATCCAGCGTGACAGAGCTGCGAGCTCTGTGTCGCTGTCGTTGAGGCCAGGGATGAGCAGGGTGGTGATCTCCAGCCATACCGGCGTCTCGTGGCGAAGATAAAGCAGGGTGTCGAGGACCGGGGCGAGATGGGCGCCGGTCTGGTGCACGTAGAAGTCTTCGGTGAAGGCTTTGAGATCCACGTTGGCGGCATCCATCACCGCGTAGAAATCCCGGCGTGGAGTCGGGTGCATATAGCCGGCAGTGACGGCGACGCTGGCGATGCCCCGCGCCCGGCAGGCCAGGGCGGTGTCAATGGCGTATTCCGCGAAAATCACCGGGTCGTTGTAGGTGAAAGCCACGCTGTGGCAAGCATGGCGGGCGGCGGCCCCGGCGATCGCGTCGGGTGCTGCGGCATCCATCAGTCGGTCCATGCTGCGGTTCTTGGAGATGTCCCAGTTCTGGCAGAACTTGCAGGCCAGGTTGCAGCCCGCTGTGCCGAAGGAAAGCACGCTGCTGCCTGGATGGAAGTGATTGAGGGGTTTCTTTTCGATGGGGTCGATGCAGAAGCCCGAGCTGCGCCCGTAGGTGCTCAGCACCATCCCGGCGCCGACCCGCTGGCGCACGAAACAGGCACCCCGCTGGCCCTCGTGGAGTCGGCAGTCCCGCGGGCACAGGTCGCACTGCAGGCGGCCGTCGTCGAGGAGATGCCAGTAGCGGGCAGGGTGGGTGTCCATGGCGTTAGCTTCCGCCGGATTCCTCTTTCCACTTGCGTACCTGATAGCGCGCCAGCATCACGTTGGGGCCCCAGAAGTCGGCGGGCAGCCGGGCTTTCTGCTTGAGGGCCGCCATGAAGCTGCGCCGGTCGGGCAGCTGCTCCCACACTTGGGGGAGGAAGGTGGCTTTCTGGCAGCCATTGAAGAAGATCACGCCGTCCCGGCCGGGCACGAGCTGGCTCAGGGCGTCGGCTTCGTCGTGGAAGTCGATGAATTCGGGTTCCCCGAGCAGGGATACTTCCACCTCGACACGCTGGAGCTCGGCCGCGTCGAGGGGCGGGAAGCGGGGGTCGCGCAGGGCTGCGGCCACGGCGTTCTCGCGCACGTCCTCGCCCAGGGGGCGATGGGCGTTGAGGCTGCCGATGCAGCCGCGCAAGGCTCCGTCGAGGGTCAGGGTCACAAAGCAGGCGCCACGTTCGGCGAACTGCGGGTGTTCAACGCTGCCGTCCGCTGGCTGTTCCAGGGCGGCGGCAATCGCGTGGCGGGCCTGGGCCAGCAGGGCCGGCCCGAGGGTGTCAGTGACGGGCATGGTTGATGTTCTCGGCAAAGGCGATGGCTGCGTAGCCTACGACCTGGTCGCGGTCGCCCGCAGTGTCGCCGGAGTTGCGCAGATCGAGCACGTGAGGGGTGAGCTGGTGACGGGGGGCCGCCAGCAGCAGGCCGTTGATGGCAGCTGCACCACAGGCCTGTTCGCCGTTGAGGGTGGCGTCGAACTGGCGAATCTGGGCGACGGTGGCCTTGTCGCGCCACTGGGCCTGGCGGTAGGGATGGTAGTGGGACAGATCGGAGCTGATGACGATCAGGGTCTCGGGGCCACCCCACAGGGCTTCAAGCAGGCTGGCAACGAGGTGGGCATCTATCTGGCCGACAGCAAGGGGCAGGATCTCGAAGTGATGGAGGGTACTCTGCAGGAAGGGCAGTTGGACTTCGATGCCGTGTTCGTTGGCGTGGGGGCGGTCGTCCACGATCACGCCAGGCATTTCCCGCGCCCTCAGCCAAGCCTCTCGGTCAACGGCCACGGCGCCAAGAGGGGTGATGAAGGTCTGGGCGGCGGGCAGTGCCATCCCGCGAATGGCGACCCGGTGGGTCGGACACAGGACCAGCACCCGCCGGATGGTCTCGCGGCGCTGCGTGAGCTCGGCATAGGCACAGGCAGCCACGGCCCCCGAGTAGATATAGCCGGCGTGGGGCACGATCAGGGCCTTGGGGGCATCGACCACCTCGGCCGGCATCGCTGCCGACAGAAAGCCGGCTACCTGGGCGTGGAGACTGTGGGAGTCGGCCGGATAAAACAGCCCGGCGACAGCCGGCAGACGTTGGGACGCGTGAGCCATGGTTTCCTTCGGTCCTTATGTCGAGACGGGGACACCCCCAAGCTCTCCATTATAGGGAGGAGTGCAGCAGCCATGCGATGCCGCCGCCCAGGCCAACGCCCACGGCGAGCATGCCGCCAAGCACATGCCGGCCGAGGGCGTTTCCGCCAAGGGTGAAGGCCAGCCCCGACTTGAACGCCAGGTTGGCGAGCATGGCCAGCAGGATCGCGACGGCAGCCGGCTGGGTCTCTACCTTGCCCACTGTGTGCAGGCGCAGGGTAGACAGGGTGATGGCGTCCACGTCGGTCAGGCCGGAGGCCAGGGCCAGCAGGTAGAGCCCCCCGCGCCCGGCAATGTCCGACAGCCAGGCCGCACACAGGAGGACTGCGGCGTAGAGCAGGCCGAAGCCGATGGCGGCGCTGAGTTCAGTCGGGTTGCGGGTTTCCGGAACGGGCAGGGCGTCCTTGCCGGCCAGCTGGCGCCAGTCGCGGCCGAGCATGACTGCACCGAGCAGGATCGCCAGGGTGCAGCCAGTGGCCAGCAGGGGTACCACTGGAGCCGACAGGGCGCCGGCGATGGCCAGGATGCGTAGCACCATGATCAGGTTGGCGAGGAGGATCACCAGGCTGGCAGTGGTGGTCATGGCCGGGTTTTCACGGGCATGACGGGAGAACACCATGGTTGTCGCGGTACTCGACACCAGCCCGCCGAGCAGACCCAGCAGTGGGGCGCCATAGCGGGCGCCAACCAGACGCAGGGCCATGTAGCCGGCCAGGCTGACGCCCGAGATGAGCACGATCATCAGCCACACCTGGTGAGGGTTGACAGCCTCGTAGGGGCCGAAGCCCCGGTTGGGCAGGATGGGCAGCACGATCAGCGAGAGCACCGAGAACTGAAGGATGGATCGCCAGTCCTGGGCCGTTAGCCTGGAGGCCACGCCGCGTAGTTCGGACTTGAAGTACAACAGCATGGTGGACCCGACCGCCGCCATCACCGCCAGCCGGCCGTGACCCAGCCACACCATGGCTCCGAGGGTGTAGCACACCAGCAGGGCGATCACCGACGTGGTACCGGGGTCATTGGGCTCCGGATGGCGGAAGTTGGCGGCGATGATCATCAGTGCCACCAGGGCAAAACCGGCGATGAGCAAGGCTGGGGTGGCCAGCTGTTCGGTAAGCAGGGCGGCGATGGCGCCGAGCAGCCCGGTGAGCCCGAAGGTCCGCACGCCGGCCAGCGCGTTGGGGCGGCGCTCTCGCTCCAGGCCCATCAGCAGGCCAATGGCTGTGGCCAGGGCGAGGGCTTCCAGCTGGCGGGGTTCAAAAGGCAGCGAGAAGAGCATGGCGTGCTTTCAGGAGGCAGGAAGACACAATCAGCGGCAGAAGGCGGAGGGACATTGAGTAGAATTGCGCGGATGCGAACCTCTACGACACGTTGCTTCGCCATTGTGCCCGCTGCCGGTAGCGGCAGCCGGATGCGCAGCGAACAACCCAAACAATATCTTTCCCTTCTCGGCGAGCCTCTGATCCGCCATACCTTGGCTGTTCTGTGCGAGTCACCGATGATAGACCGCGTCTATGTAGTGCTCTCGGTCGGTGACCAGGAATGGGACCGTCACGACTGGTCTTCGTTCGGTGATCGCCTGGTGCCCCTGTTCTGTGGCGGTGCATCCCGTGCCGACAGTGTGCTCAACGGTCTGCGGGCCATTGCTGATGACACTTCGGAGGGCGACTGGATTCTCGTTCATGATGCTGCCCGGCCGTGCCTGGCCCCCTGGCACATCGAGGGGCTGGTGCGCGAGTTGATGCACGACGATGTGGGCGGCATTCTGGCAGTGCCAGTGGCCGACACCCTGAAGCGGGAGGACAGCACCCACCACATCGCCGGCACCGTGCCCCGCGAGGGTCTGTGGCAGGCCCAGACGCCGCAGATGTTCCGCTACGTGATGCTCAAGCGGGCCCTCGAAAGTGCGCGTCAGGTCACCGACGAGGCCAGCGCCATCGAGGCCATGGGCCTGCGCCCGCGTCTGGTGCGTGGCGACCCGACCAACCTGAAAGTCACTTTTCCCCTCGACCTGCACCTGGCCGAGTGGATTCTCCAGCACCGCGAGGCTTGAAGATGCACGTTCCGTTTCGTATCGGCCAGGGGTTTGATGTTCATGCCCTGGTTCCCGGTCGCCCGCTGATCATCGGCGGCGTGACGATTCCCTTTGCCAAGGGTCTGCTCGGGCATTCGGACGCCGATGTCCTGCTTCACACCATCACCGACGCCATACTCGGCGCCGCCGGGTTGGGAGATATCGGCCGGCATTTCCCGGATACAGACCCGCGTTTCGAAGGGGCGGACTCCCGCGTCTTGCTCCGCGAAGCGGCGGAGGCGGCCCGGGCAGCGGGCTGGGTGACGGTGAACGTGGACGCCACGGTGATCGCCCGGGCGCCGCGCATCCTGCCCCACGTGCCGGCCATGGCGGCCAACATCGCGGCCGATCTGGGCATTGATCCGGCTGCCGTCAACATCAAGGGCAAGACCACCGAGAAGCTGGGTTTCACCGGCCGCGGCGAGGGCATCGCTGCCCAGGCTGTGGCGCTGATGGCGCGGGTGGAGGCCTGAGGGCTGCGCGGCAGAAGGTCTGATCTGAATGCGAGGAAGCCGGCAATTGCCGGCTTCGTGCTTTCTGCTTAATGACGCACTGGTTTGCGCCGACGGGCCAGGCCGGCGAGGCCGAATGCACCCAGTGCCAGGGCCAGGGAGGCCGGTTCGGACACCGTTGCAGCAGGCGGGTCGAGGATGATGATGTCGTTTGCGCAGAGCATCGTCCATTGCACGTCGAAGCTCTCGGAGGGGGTGTTGCCGACCCAGTGGTTGCCGAAGGCCGACACCGGGATCTCCACCTCGTAGAACCAGTGGTTGCCGCCCAGGGTACCCATGTTGCCGAAGCGGTTGGAGATGGCCATGCTGGCATTGCCCACATCGGTCCCGGTATTCACCTTGGTGATGTAGGTGGAGTGGGCCGGGTCATAGACGCCGGGGGCGCTCCATAGGCCGGTGGCCCAGTCGGCGTTGGTGGTGCTCACCACGTCGCCCTGATGCAGTGTGCTGCTGCGGTCTGCGGTGAGTACGCCGAATTCGAAGCTGCCGTCACGGCCGAAGTCGATGGCGAAGTCACCACGGCCATAGCTGTTGCCGCTGGTGGGGGTGTTCGGATCGTGGCCGGTAATCAGGCCCAGGGCCAGGTAGGTCTGGCCATCAGCCTTGGTGTACCAGGTCAGGTACATGGCTTCGGCGTCGTAAGCCTGGCCGCCCCAGCCGGGGCTCAGGTAGCCGCCGTTGGCGTTGCTCTGGTCTTCCACGGTAAATAGCACGCCGCTGTTCGGTGTCCATCCTGCGAGCGTGCCATTGTTCTTGACACCCCAGTCGGCGAAGTTGCCATCGATGGTCAGCGGGTTTGCATGGGCGGGAAGGGCGATGGCTGCGGTAACGAAGGCAAGGGCGAAGCCGGCGAGGGACGTTGTTTTCATGGGCGCACCAATCTGGATGGGATGGTGGCGAGAATAGAAGCCCGGGCCCGTCGGGCGCCGGCACTTCCTCACGGATGGCGGCCGGGGAGGGGCAAAAGAGCAGGCAGTTGCGACCCTGGTCACAGCTGCCTGCAAGCGCGGCGTACCCCTCGGGCCGGTCTAGGCCGTCAGCGCGGCGGATGGGCGCAGGGGGGCCGCAGGGAGGTCAGACGAACAGGCACTGCTCCAGACGCCCGCACAGGGCTGGCTCGGGCGACTTGGTATAGTCCTTTTCAAAGCGGTCGGTTACCAGCTGGGCTGTGGGACGGTCCAGGGTGGCGTTGAGCATGCCCATGAAGGCGGGGGGAGCGATGAGGATGGCGCGGCCGAACTGGTTGCGGCTGCGGCCCATGTAGAGCTCTTTCGCCAAGCGCTGGGCGAAGGCCCTGGCGGCATTCAACTTTGGGGTGGTGGGTTGCTCCCGTGCCCCGTGACCACTGCCGGCGGCCTGCAGCTGCCCGGCCCTGTCGGAGGCAAGGTCGGCATTTTTCATGCGGCTTTCGGGGTGGGCGATCTCCTTGACCAACTGCAGGCCCTTGTTGGGCCCCAGATTGGCATACAGACGGGCAAGACTTGCGTTGGCGACAAGAATCCAGGTGATGGCCATGAATTGCTCTCCACTTTCTGTCATGAATGCCGGAGCGGCCTAAGCAATGTAGACAGCACCGCCAGGCAAATCAAAGAGAGCCTGTTGATGACCCGGAGGCAAGGTGCCCAAGCTGGGCTTCACGCAGGGCCGGGTCTTGTCCGAAGTAACGGGACAGCTGTTCGTAGACGGCGGGGTACTCGGATCTGAGGAGGCCAGGGGTCTCGAAGAAAGCCTCGCTCATCACCGCAAAGAACTCCCCTGGGTGCTCGGCGCCGTAGGGGTCGAGGGCGGTGTCCTCGCCCCGGTCCACCCGGTTGCAGAAATCGTCGTAGGCAGGCCGGAAGGCCTGGGCCCAGTCCCGGGTGGAAAGGGACGCCGGGAGCTGCGGGTAGCCATCGACCTCGCCATTGCCCATGTCGAGCTTGTGGGCGAACTCGTGGATCACTACGTTGATGCCGTCGAAAGGGCTTTCACCTTCGAACCACGATAGCAGTACCGGGCCCCCTTCCCAGGCCTCGCCGAGCACCTCGTCGTCGTATTCGTGCACCACGCCATCTTCGTCGGTGATGCTGCGGGGAATCACGAAATCGCCGGGGTACACAATGATGCCGACCCAGCCGGCATAGGCGTCGAGCCCGATGTTCAGCACCGGCAGGCAGGCCTGCAGGGCGATGGAGAGGAGGAGGGTGTCGGTGATGACCACGCCCTCGGCACCATGTACCTGCTTGTCGGCGAGGAACTCCAGGGACATGCGGCGCAGGCGCGGGCGGTCTTCGGGGGGCAGGTAGTCGAGAAAGGGCAGGCTGCTCTCGACGGCGCTCCATTGCTCGGGTGCTATGGTGTGGCGGTCGGCGGCGCGCTGGCGGCGCCAGCGGCGAAAGGCGGAAAACATGGGCTCGGGATAAATGTCGATGAAACCGAAAGGGCCGACGCGGAGTCGGAGTGGCGCGCCCGTTATCACCGGCAGGGCGATCAAGATCAAACTTTCACTGCTCAGCCTATAGGATAATGCCGGCATGGTCGCCGTTACTCATTCGATATCTCAGTCCGTGTCCGCGCTTTCGTCAGCTGAGCTGCTGTGCGAGGGCCTGCTGCCCGACGATGCCCACCGTGTGGGTGATGCCCTTGCCTGGGTGCAGCCCATCTATGACAGCCGGACCCTCGGCACCCAGGAGCAGGTGTGGCAGCACGCCCTCGGTACGGCGCTGATTGCGGCATCCCTGCGCCTCGACGCCGATACCCGCATTGCCGCCCTGTGTTTTGCGGTGGGCGACGTGCTCGACCACCCCAACGAGGAAATCGCCACCCGATACGGCGACGGCGTCGCCCGGCTGGTGGACGGCCTGCGCCGCCTCAACGGCCTGCGTGTGATCACCCGCATGACCACCACCGCCAGCGCGCCAGAGATCCGCGCCCAGAGCGAGGTGCTGCGCAAGATGCTGCTGGCCATGGTCGAGGATATCCGCGTGGTGCTGCTGCGGGTCGCGTCCCGCACCCAGACCCTGCGTTACTTTACTGACCACCCCGGGCGTACCCGCGAGTCCATCGCCCGAGAGAGCCTCGACATCTACGCTCCTCTGGCCAATCGGCTGGGCATCTGGCAGCTCAAGTGGGAGCTTGAGGATCTTTCTTTCCGTTTTCTCGAGCCCGACACCTACAAACGCATTGCCCGCATGCTTGATGAGCGTCGGGTGGAGCGGGAGCAGTTCATCGTCGATGCGGTGGTGCGCCTGAAGAGCGAGGTGGAGTCCATCGGCGTCACTGCCGAGGTGTATGGCCGGCCCAAGCACATCTACAGCATTTACAACAAGATGCGCTCCAAGCGGCTCGATTTCTCGCAGATCTACGATGTGCGGGCCCTGCGGGTACTGGTGAAGGAGGTCAAGGACTGCTACGCGGTGTTGGGCATCGTGCACCAGATCTGGACGCCGATCCCCAAGGAGTTCGACGACTACATCTCCATGCCCAAGGGCAACAACTACCAGTCCCTGCATACCGCTGTATATGCCGGTGACGGTCGGGCCCTGGAAGTGCAGATCCGCACTTACGACATGCACAACCACGCCGAGCTGGGCGTGGCCGCCCACTGGCGTTACAAGGAAGGCAGCGGCCCCTCCAGCGGCGATTACGACGAAAAGATCGCCCTCCTGCGCAGCCTGCTGTCGTGGCGCGATGAGGTGACCGATTCGGCCGACTGGCTGGAGCAGTTCAAGCGGGCGTCCCTGGATGACACCATCTACGTGCTCACCCCGCAGGGGCGGGTGATCGATCTGCCTCGCGGCGCCACTCCCATCGACTTTGCCTACCGGGTACATACCGACCTCGGCCATCGCTGCCGCGGCGCTAAGGTCAACGGTCAGCTGGTGACCCTCAACACGCCCCTGGAGAGCGGCCAGACGGTGGAGATCATGTCCACCAAGGAGGGCGGGCCATCCCGGGACTGGCTCAACCCCCACCAGAACTACGTGGTCACCAATCGTGGCCGGCAGAAGATCAAGCAGTATTTCAGCGCCCTTGAGGAGGAGGAGCTGCTGGTGCGCGGGCGCAGCGTGCTCGCCCGGGAGATCCAGCGTGAGGGCCATGGTCAGGTCAATCTGGACGATCTGGCCACGCGCCTGGGCTTCAAGGGGCCGGACGCCCTGTTCGTCGCCGCAGGTCGCGGCGAGGTAGGGCCCCGGGCCATCCAGGTGGCCCTGCGCGGCGCCGAGGGGGGCGACCAGTCCCAGGACATCCCCGAGGTGGTGCTGGGTCAGAGCCACTCCGGTGATGCCGGCGACACCATCCTGATCGTCGGGGTTGGCAAGCTCATGACCTCCCTCGGCCGCTGCTGCAAGCCGGCGCCTCCGGACGCCATTCAGGGTTACGTCACTCGCGGGCGCGGTGTCTCCATCCATCGGGTCGAGTGCCGTGATTTCCAGCAGCTCGTCCGCTCCCACCCAGAGCGGCTCATCAGCGCCCAGTGGGGCGGCGCGGCCAGCCCCAAGGAGGCGGTGTTTCCGGTGGACGTGCTGGTTCATGCCATGGACCGTCAGGGCCTGCTGCGGGACATCTCCGAAGTGCTGTCCCGGGAAAAGCTCAACGTGATCGCCGTCAACACCCTTAGCCGCAAGGGTGCGGCGCGCATGCGCTTCACCCTCGAGGTGCAGGGCGTGCACCAGATCCAGCGCGCTCTCACACTGATCCGCGAGGTCAAGGGCGTTACTGACGTCGAGCGCGGTTGAGGCGCCGGCGTGCCGGTTCTTGAGCGACACCATTACGCCTGGCTGTCCATCGCGGCAGCCCTGGCGACCATCTCCCTCAAGACCCTGGCTTGGTCGATCACCGGGTCGGTGGGGCTGCTGTCCGATGCGCTGGAGTCCTTCGTCAATCTGGCGGGGGCGGGCTTTGCGTTATGGATGATCCTCATCACCCGTGATCCGCCCGACGGCAATCACCCCTACGGCCACGGCAAGGCCGAGTATTTTTCGAGCGGTTTCGAAGGCTTTCTGATCCTGGGGGCCGCGGTGGCCATCATCTGGACTGCCGGCGAGCGGCTGATGGCCCCGCGCCCTATTGAATCACCCGGGTGGGGCCTGGCCTGGTCAGCAGCGGCGACTGCCATCAACTTCGTGGTGGCCCGAGTCCTCGGCAAAGCCGGCGAGCGGCTCAACTCCATCGCTTTGCGGGCCGACTCCCGCCATCTCATGACCGACGTGTGGACCTCCCTCGGGGTGATCCTCGGGGTGGCCCTGGTGGCATGGACCGGCTGGCTACGCCTGGATGCACTGATCGCCATCGTGGTAGGCCTGCACATCACCTGGGAGGCGGTGGGCCTGCTGCGGGAGTCCGTGGATGGTTTGATGGACCGCAGCCTGGATGCCGACAGCCTGGCCCGGGCGCAGGCGGCGCTCGATGCCTACCAGATGCGCGGCGTGCGCTACCAGGGGCTGCGCACCCGCCGTGCCGGTGCATCCTCCTTCCTGCAGGTGGTGGTGCTGGTACCCGGCGACTGGTCGGTGCGCAAGGGGCATGATCTCCTGGATGAGATCGAGGCCGAGCTGGAATCGGCCATTCCCGGCCTGGAAGTCACTACCCACCTCGAACCCCTGCCCTGAAGCGGGGTGCCGGTTTGATAAGATTGGGCGTCTCCCGATCTTCCGGACTGTTTCGATGATTTTCGTGTTGTCTCCGGCCAAGGCCCTCGATTACGAGTCGCCCTTGGCCACTCCCCGCTTTACCGACCCCGACTACCTCAAGGATGCGGCCGAGCTGATCGCCGGCCTGCGCGAGCTGTCCCACGCCGAGGTGGCGAGGCTGATGGGCCTGTCTGACACCCTGGCGGCCCTCAACGTGGCGCGCTATGCCGAGTGGTCGCAGCCCTTTACCCCGGCCAATGCCCGCCCGGCGGTGCTGGCCTTCAATGGCGATGTCTACGACGGCCTCGACGCTCGCAGCCTGTCCGAGGCCGACCTCGACTACGCCCAAGCGCAGCTGCGCATCCTCTCGGGTCTGTATGGCCTCCTCAAGCCCCTCGACCTGATGCAGCCCTACCGGCTAGAGATGGGCACGCGCTTTGCCAACCCGCGGGGCAAGGATCTTTACGCTTTCTGGGGCATGACCCAGACCGAGGCCCTCAACCGCCTGCTCGCCGTCGAGGAGGAGGCCGGGCGCGAGCCGGTGCTGGTCAATCTGGCCTCCGAGGAGTACTTCAAGTCAGTCAAACCCGCCAGGCTCAAAGGGCGGCTTCTCAATATGGCCTTTGAGGACTGGAAGGGCGGCCGCTACAAGATCATCAGCTTCTATGCCAAGCGTGCCCGCGGCCTGATGGCCCGCCACGCCATCACCGGGCGGCTGCAGGAGGTTGAACAGCTGAAGGGCTTTGCCGGGGACGGTTACGCCTTTGCCCCCGAGGTCTCCGACGACGCCCGCTGGGTGTTTCGGCGCCGTCAGGAGTGAGGTGGCCCGTGGCACATCCGGACAAGGTGGCGGGCCTGGCCCGCATGAAGCGTCTGGCCACCGGCGCCCTGGTGGCGGTGGCGGTGCTGCTGGTGGTGGCGCGGCTGCAGGGCTGGCACTGGGTGGGCGCCTTTGCCGAGGCGGCCCTGATCGGTGCCCTGGCCGACTGGTTTGCCGTGGTAGCGCTGTTCCGCCATCCGCTGGGCGTGCCGGTGCCCCACACCGCCATCCTGCCCCGCAACAAGGCGCGCCTGGCCGACAACCTGGCGGAATTCATCCGCGACCGTTTTCTCGACACGGCGTCCCTGGTGGCGCGGCTGCGTTCGGCCCAGCCCGCCGAGCGTGTGGCCGCCTGGCTGCGCACCCCCGGCAATGGCGACTTGCTGGCCGGCCGGCTGGTGGTGGTGCTGGCCGAGTCGGTGGATTTCATGGATGACCCGCGGGTGCGTCGCCTCTTTCTGCACGCCCTGCGGCGGAGGGCCGGCAGCATCGACATGGCCGATGGGCTCGGCCGGCTGCTCGCCCTGCTCACCGAGCAGGGGCGCCATCAGGCCCTGGTCGACGAAGCCCTGGCCCGGCTGGCCCACTGGCTGGACGACCCGGCGGTGCGCCAGAGCTTTGCCCGAATGATCGTGGATGTGGCCGGGCATGAGTACCCCAAGGTAGTGGCCACCCTGGGCCTCGTCGGCATCAACCCCGCCGAGCTGGGAGAGCGCGTCTCGGCCGGCATCCTGACCGGTGTGCACGGGTTGATCGACGAGGTTGCCCGTGATCCGGCCCATCCCCGGCGTCAGGCCTTCGATGAACTGATTGCGGCCTACATCGATCGGCTCGGGGACGATCAGGGCTTCCGCGCCCGGGTCGATCAGGCCAAGCGCGAGTTCCTGGCTCACCCGGCCGTGGGCGCCAGCCTGCGCGAGCTGTGGGACGACCTGCGCGCCTGGCTGGCCCGGGACATGCAGCGCTCCGACTCCCGGGTGCGCCGCCACCTGGGCTCGGCCGTGGCGGCCCTGGGGGCTGCGCTTGCCGACAACCCGTCCCTGCGCGAGTCCTTCAACGAACACCTGGAGCGCACCGTCGAGAGTCTGGCGCCCGAGCTCCGCGACGGCCTGGCCCAGCACATCGCCGCCACCATGAAAGCCTGGAAAGACGAGGATCTGGTGCGCGAGGTGGAGGTCAGCGTCGGCCGCGACCTGCAGTTCATCCGCCTCAACGGCACCTTCGTGGGTGGCCTCATCGGCCTCGCCCTCTACGCCCTGACCCAGTACGCAGCCTGAAGTCCGCTCAACATGACCCTTCGCATCAGCAGCAATTTTGATTCCGGCGCCATCGAGGTGCTGTCCCTGGCCCGGGCCGACGACATCCGCCTGCGCATCCGCGCCGACCAGGGCATCCACGGCGACGCCGCCTTTCGCCAGTGGTTTCACTTCCGTCTGCACGGTGCCGCTGGCCAGCCCGTGAGGCTGGTCTTCGAGAACGCGGCCGAGGCGGCCTATCCTGATGGCTGGCCTGACTACCGCTGTGTGGCGTCCTACGACCGGCGCCACTGGTTCCGCATCCGCGGCACGCGCTACGAAAACGGCCAGCTCATCGTCGAGCACACGCCCGAGCGCAACAGCATCTATTACGCCTATTTCGAGCCGTATTCCCATGAGCGTCATCTTGATCTGCTGGGGCGGGTCGAGATGTCGCCCTTTGCCTCGGTGAGCAATCTGGGCGCCACGGTGGAGGGGCGTGACCTGGACCTCGTCACGGTAGGACGGCCGGGGCCGGGCAAGGCGCCAGTGTGGATCATCGCCCGGCAGCATCCGGGCGAGAGCATGGCCGAGTGGTTTGTCGAGGGGCTGCTTGAGCGCCTGCTCGACGGTGCCGACCCGGTGGCCCGGCGCATCCGCGAAAAAGCCGTGCTCTACATCGTGCCCAACATGAACCCCGACGGAGCCATCCGCGGCAACCTGCGTACCAACGCTGCCGGCGCCAACCTCAACCGCGAGTGGCGTGAGCCCAGTCCCGATACCAGCCCCGAAGTGCTGCTCGTGCGTGATGCCATGGAGGCCAGCGGCGTCGAGTTGTTCCTGGACGTTCACGGGGACGAGGCGCTGCCCTACGTGTTCTTTTCCACCGCCGAGGAAGTGCCGGGCTTCACGCCGACCCAGCAGGTGCGCCAGGCCCGCTTTGTTGACAGCCTGCAGGCCGCCAGCCCTGATTTCCAGACCGAGCAGGGCTACCAGAGCGGGCGCTTCCGCGATGAGCTGCTGACCCTGGCGTCCAAGTGGGTGGCCCATCGCTTCGGCTGCGTGTCCCTGACCCTGGAGATGCCCTTCAAGGACAACGCCAATCTGCCGGATGGCCTGGTGGGCTGGAATGGTGAGCGCAGCAAGCGGCTCGGTGAGGCCATGCTCAACCCCATTCTGGGGCATTTGATTGGCTGAAATCCGGAGTGACTGCGCAAGATGGGCAGCTGCTGTTCCACTGATTGCTGAATCGGGTTCAGTCCATTCACACAAGGCACCGTAGTCATCCCGCCGGGCTGATTGCGTCTTGGTTGCCAGACTCGGGGCGAGGGGCGTGGTGGCGAAACGCGCTGTCTCCGTCGCCCAGGACATCGCCAGCGAGGCCGAGTCGCTGATCCGTGCGGCTGAATGCGTACCTCGGCCGTTTTCAGCGCCGATACGGAAATTCCACGGGGCCGAAAAAAACTTTGAAATCGTGTCATCCAGCCGACTGACCTTCGCGTTAAGGACACACAGGCGCCAAATCGCCGGTTTTAACAGGAGAAGTCGATGGGCAGTTATTGCAACGAGTCCTACGCAGAGTTTCTGGATTCCCTCAAGGCCGCGGGTGTCGTGATCCGCAATGAAAACGAAGTCCGCGAACGTTTGGCCGAGTCCCAGCGCTGGCGTAGTGCCTTCATGACCCTGGCCGCCAATGGTCGTACGATCGGTATCGAGTTTCATGTGAATGGCGAGGGCAGTGACCCCCGTGCAGTGCAGCGCGTGATGGCAGAACATGCCTTTCCGGCTGAAAAGGAAGCGGCTTTCATCGCCCAGCTCACTGCTGATCGTTGATCGCCCACCGGGTACCGGCGGGCAGTTCCGGTGCATTGATCCAGCCCTTTCTCCCTGCGGAGAGAGGGCTTTTCTATTGAGCCCGCAACAGTGCTTCACCCATCCGGATCGGCCGGCCTTCCGCGATGCCGTCGCACAGGGCAAATCCCGGCGGTACGAACAGGATGATGGTGGAGCCGTGTTCGAACCAGCCCATTTCCTGACCCTTGTGAAAAACGGCGCTGGCCGGGATCTCCGTGGGCCCTGAATAGCGCATGTGCAGCAGCACGTCCAGCCAGCGCAGGCGGATGCTGGCGACGAGAATGGCGGCCACCGGGACGATGGTCAGCACCGCGTCGTGGCCGATGAGGCGGGCCTGGATGACCGCCCGCTCGTTCTTGCAGTAGAGCTTCTCAATGCGCCTCAGGGTGGGCGGATTGACGTTCCAGGTGTCTCCGGCGATGTAGGTCACATGCTCAACCTGCAGGTCGGCCGGGGCGTGGAAGCGGTGGTACATGCTGGACTTGAGCCGTAGGGTGACGTAGTGGCCGTCCCGGCAGGCGTCTACCCTCTGCTGGCTGCCCAGCAGGTCGATCAGCGGATAGGGCGCGCCCTTGGCCTGCAGGGCTGTGGTGCCATCCAGATCACCGCAGGCGCCGACGATGGCATCGCACGGGCTGCACAGCACTGCCGCATCGCTGTCAATGGGGCGGGCGCCGGGCTTCAGTGCCCGGGTGAAGCAAGCGTGCATGCTGGCAAAATGACGCTCCCGGGCTTCCGACAGATCCAGATCGGCAAACAGACGCCAGATGCCGATGGACAGCCGGGCTACCAGGGGCTGTTCGATCTTGCTGAACCAGCCCATGAAGCGGGTGAGCAGGGCGCGGGGCACGCGGTTGGTGATCAGGAAGTTGATGTCTTCCTGATCCAGCAGGCGGGTGATCAGGCGGCGGGGCGGGGTCGGACGATTCATGGCGCTGTAACGGGGGTCGGTTAAATCAGTCATCTTTCAGTAGCGGAGAACGCGCACGTGGAAGATGCATTGGTGTTGGCCGGCCTGGGCGCAGTGGCATTGCCCGGGCTGATCCTCAAGATGAAGCGGCGTCTGGAGCTGTCGAAGGGGAAACACCCCTCCCTGACCGGGCATGCCAAGATGTCCCGTCGGGTGGCAAAGCTGCTGCCTTTCTATGAGTACGACGAAGCCGGATTCTTCAACTCCGATGATGCGCCGGCCGAGGTGGTGGCACGGCGCAGGGAGGGCTTCTTCAGGCTGGCCGCCCTCTACCGGCAGCGCTTTGCCGAGAGCGCGGCCCTGACCGCGGAGGTCCAGGAGGGGGTATCCGACCTGCAGTTCACCAGCGCCTACCGGGTGCCCTTTCAGTACAGCCGCTTCCTGCGCCAGCACCTCAAGGGCGGGGCCTTTCTGGAGTCCTCGGGGGGCGTGACCGTGACCGATCTGGACGGCAACGTCTTCCACGATCTGGGCGGCGCCTACGGGGTGAATGTCTTCGGCTACGATTTCTACAAGACCTGCATGGCCCGGGGGAGCGAGCGGGTGGCGGCCCTGGGGCCGGTGCTCGGTGCCTATCACCCGCTGCTTGCTTACAACGTGATGCGCCTGAAGGCCATCTCCGGGCTGGACGAGGTGTCCTTCCACATGTCGGGCACCGAGGCAGTGATGCAGGCGGTGCGCCTGGCCCGCTACCACACCGGACGCAGCCATCTGGTCCGTTTCTGTGGCGCTTACCACGGCTGGTGGGGCGAGGTGCAGCCTGGCGTCGGCAACCCCACGGCGGCCAACCAGACCTACACCCTGAAGGACATGCACCCCGACGCCCTTCGCGTGCTGCGCCGGCGCAAGGACATTGCCTGCGTGCTGGTGAACCCCCTGCAGGCCCTGCACCCCAATGGCGCTGCGCCGGGGGATTCGTCTCTGGTGGACAGCAGCCGGCGGGCGGGCTTCGACAGGGCTGCCTACACCGCATGGCTGAAGGCGCTGCGCCAGGTCTGTGATGAGCGCGGCATTGTGTTGATTTTCGACGAGGTCTTCGTGGGCTTCCGGCTTGCGCCAGGGGGCGCCCAAGAGTATTTCGGCGTGCGGGCCGACATGGTGACCTACGGCAAGACCCTCGGCGGCGGCCTGCCGGTGGGGGTGGTGTGCGGGCGCCGGGCGCTGATGAAGCGCTTCCGTGACGACCGCCCGGCGGACATCTGCTTTGCCCGGGGCACCTTCAATTCCCACCCCTGGGTGATGGGGGCCATGGCGGAGTTCCTGGAACGTCTCGAGGCCCCGGAGATTCAAGCCGTTTATCACGGCCTGGACGATCTCTGGAACGCCCGGGCCGGCCGCCTGAATGCGCGCTTCGAGGCCGAAGGGCTGCCTGTCCGGGTGGCCAATCTGTCGTCGATCTGGACGGTGACCTATACCCGCCCGAGCCGCTACAACTGGATGCTCCAGTACTACATGCGGGCGGAGGGGCTGGCCCTGAGCTGGGTGGGGACGGGGCGTTTCATCTTCAGCCTCAATTACACGGAGGCTGATTTTGCCGAGGTGGCCGACCGCTTTGTTATGGCGGCCCGGCGCATGGAGGCCGATGGCTGGTGGTGGCATGACGGGACGCTGACCAACAAGGCGATCCGCCGGCGCATCCTGAAAGAGATGCTGTTCCGGCGTTTTCTGAAGCGGGGTGATTGAACGCATGGGGCCCCCCTCCCGAAGGGGGGCGCCCCAGCGCAGGACGATCAGGCCGCTTGGCGCTCGCGCAGTTCGCGCAGCAAAAGCAGGGGCGAACGGTGGTAGAGCTTGATGTCGTGGTAAGGGTCGGTGAGGATCTTGACCAGCCACACCAGGCCCGTCTGCACGTCGCGGAGGAAAAACAGGTGCACCGTGCGGAACAGCAGCCCGCCCACGCCCAGGCTCAGCCACAGGGCGCCCAGGTGATCGATGTAGCCGGTCATGTCGGTGTGGGCCTCGAAGAGCCCGAACATGGTCGGGTTGAGCCACAGAGCCACCGGAATGAAGGCCCAGATGGACAGCAGCACGACCTTGCGCTGAAGGTTGTAGCCTACCTTGACGGCCTCCTTGTAGTCATTGCTGACCTGGTTCTCTTCGTCAAAGCCCAGAGGTTCGAAGAAGAAGTGGCCGGACTGGCGGGTGACCATGGAGATCAGCCAGCCAATCAGGGCGGCCTTTACCGGATCCACGAAGAGCAGCGAGTAGGCGATCAGGAAGCTGATGGCGCTGATCAGGTGCAGGGTCTGATTGATCCGGCTGTGGTGGTAAAAGCGGTGGTCGTCCCAGCGCTGGTTCTCCAGCGCGCGCAAAAATTCCTTCATGGCGTCTCCCGAAATCGGCCGAATGGCCTTCGCGGCAAGACTAAGAAGCTCGCGTTACCGGGCGGCTGCGAAAATGTTAAAGCGGTGTGATCTCCCGTGCTCCAGCGGCCACCGGAGGCCGTGGGTAGAATGCCGGCATGATCTTCAGGGCAGGAAAGGGCGGTGAAGGGGATGATGGAAAAGCGCCGGATCTTTGGTGTTGCGTTGGTCCTTGCAGTGCTTGGCGGCCTCCTCACCCATCCTCAGGTGCAGACCGGTGAGTGGCTCCCGCGGGTGCTGCTGGCGGCCGCTGTACTGGCGTTGGTGGGCCTTGCCTGGCGGCGCTGGCAGCGGCGCGCACGGCTGCGCTTCCTGGCGGATTTCCGGTTTCCGGCGGGGCTGGCGCGCAAGGTCTGCGAGCGCTATCCGCATCTCAGTGATGCCCAGGCCGAGATGGTGTTGCGTGAGCTGCGCACTTTCTTTCAGGTGGCGCTGGCGGCGCGGGGGCGGATGGTGTCCATGCCCAGTCAGGCGGTGGACGTGGCCTGGCACGAGTTCATTCTGTTCACCAAGGGCTACCGGTTGTTCTGCCGTCAGGGCCTGGGCCGTTTTCTCGATCACACACCGGCGGAATACATGGCCACCCCCCGCAGCGCCCGGCAGGGCTTGCGTCGTACCTGGCTGCACGCCTGCCGTTTTGACGGCATCAACCCGCGCAAGCCCGAGCGCCTGCCCATGCTTTTTGCGCTGGATGGCCTGTTGCTGATCCCTGACGGCTTTCGCTATGCCCTCAACTGCATGGGGCCGGACGGGACGCAGTCGGGGGATGCCTACTGCGCCAGCGATATCGGCTGCAGTGGCGGAGGAGGAGGGTGCTCCGGTGATTCGGACAGCGGCGGCGGAGATGCCGGCGACGGTGGCAGTGGGTGTGGTGGAGGAGGTTGTGGCGGGGGGGACTGATGCCACCGGGGTTTAAGCGGGGCTTAAGTTGTGCCCGGGATAGTTCGGCCGTCGCCCGGTCCGTTCGGGCAGGCCCCCAATCCTGACCAATCCCAGAGGAGAACCCGCCCATGAACCCAGTTCGTCCATTCAAGCCCACAACCAGAACCCTGTTCCTGCTCAGCCTGGGTGCCGCTACGGCACTGTCTGGCTGCGGTGGTGGCGGTGGCGGCGGGACCGGCATTTCCGCCGGTTCCGCAGCGCCGGCCACTCCGGCGGCAGTGACCTATACCGGGCCGGTTTCCGGCCTGGGCTCGATCGTGGTGAATGGTGTCCGTTTCGAGACCCTTGGTGCCACGGTCCATGATGCGGACGATCCTTACGGGAACACCGAGTACGCCTCGCCGATCCGGCTCGGCACCGTGGTGTCGGTGAGCGGTGATGTGGACGACGTGAAGGGGACGGGCAGCGCTGCCCGCATCCGCATTGTGGGCGGCCTGCGCGGTACGGTCGGCGGGGTGGACGTGAATGCCGCGACCCTGAATGTGGGCGGCCAGACCGTGAAGGTGACCGGGACGACGGTGTTCGACTCCGGCCTGAGCGGGCTGGCGGCGCTTGTGGCTGGCAGCTACGTGGAGGTTTATGGCCTGCCCCAGGCCGATGGCAGTTTTACCGCCACGCGCATTGAAGTCCGTGGCAGTGCCTCGGGCAGCGTTTCCGGCGTGGCCCTGCGTGGCATCGTGGCCTCGGTGGGGGCAGGCAGCCTCACCTTGCGCAATGGCCTCAGCGTGTTCTATGCGGCCGACACGGTATCGCCGGCCGGTGCGGGCATTGCTGCCGGCAGCGATGTGCGCATCCTGGCTGCCGCCGCCCCGGTCAATGGCCAGGTGGTGGCGAGCCGGGTGCTGGCGCTGGGGGCGGTGACCCTGGTGTCGGGCAGCGCAAACCCGGTCTCCGGCAGTTCCGTGAAGATCAAGGGGGTCGTGGATTCGGTCAGCGGCAGCACGATCACCGTCTCCGGCACCCCAGTCAGCCTCGGTACCATGGCTGCGCCCGCCATCGGGAGTTTTGTCGAGGTGAAGGGCAATTTGTCGGGCGCTACGCTGGTGGCCAGCCGGATTGAAATCGAGGGCAGCGGCCGCAGTCTGCAGGTGCTGGGGGCCAACGGTCAGGTGGCCTACAGCGGCACCTACAAGCAGGAGCTCTACGGTGTCGTCGCCAACTTCAGCTCCCTGTCCAGTTTTACCGTTCAGGGCGTGCCCGTTGATGCCAGCCAGGCGCGCTTCGAGTACGGCGTCAATTCGCTGGGCAACAACAGCTACGTGGAGGTCAAGGGCACCTATCAGAACGGCGTGCTGCTGGCCACCAAGGTCGAGCTGAAGGGGGCTACGGCGAGTCTGACCTCTGGCTCCGGTGGTGTGCTGTCCAGTGGCAGCAGCAAGTTCGAGATCTACGCGACCCTGAGTTGCGTGAGCTATCCGTCGAGCTGCACCCTGAGCGGAGACAGCGTGCTCAACGCGAACCTGTCCGGCGCCAGGTGGGACGACGGTGGCCGCTATGTGCAGGGCAGCCAGCCCTACGTGGAGGCCAAGGGCTACCTGGATGCCAGCGGCGTGTTCCAGGTCGTCGAGATCGAAACCAAGCGCGGCAACTGAGCTCCGCGGCGACGGGGCCCTTCCCGGGGCACGTCTGCCTCAAGGAAAAGCCCGCTAGTGGCGCCCCCAAGGGGCAGCCACTGGCGGGCTTTTCCTTTGTTTGCGTCTCGCTCTACAGGAAGCGGTCGAGCAGGCGCTTGCTGTGGCTGTCGAGGGCGTAGCGATCGCGGATCAGGAAGGTGATGCCGCGGCTGTCGGTGATCATTAGCGCGGGCGAGGTGAGACGGCGGATGTCTTCCTCACCTTTGAGCACCATGCTGGTGTCGCCCCGGTCGGTCTCCAGATCCCAGGTGCTGGGGGTGGCAAAGCTGGAGACGCGGCGGATGCGCTGGATCACCGGCATGAACTCGCGGCTGGCCATCTCGTCGGCGATGAGCTGGCGGGCGCCTTCGGGCAGATCGCTCAGTTTGTCGATCCAGGCCACTTCTTCGCCGTCGGTGTTGATCAGGCCGATGTTCTCGGAGGGGGCGCCGATAGGGAAGGCGCGCACCGGGGTGACCAGGTGGGCTTTGCCTTCGGTGTCGGTGAAGAGCAACTGGCCGAAGCTGTTGCGGGTGATGTCGAGATTCTGCTGGGGCATGGTCGGTCTTCAGGCGGGCGCGTGTTCGCGGTGCTGGGGTACGCGGGGCTCGGCGCCGATGGCGTCGTCGTCCAGTTTGCGGGTCTGGGCTTCGTAGAGGCGGAAGTAGGCGCCCTGTCTTTCCATCAGCGCGTCGTGGTTGCCGATCTCGACGATCTGGCCCCGGTCCAGCACCACCAGCCGGTCGGCCTTGCGCAGGGTGGACAGGCGGTGGGCGATGGCGATGGTGGTGCGGCCGCGGATGAGGTTTTCCAGCGCAGCCTGGATTTCCATCTCGGTTTCGGTATCCACCGCCGAGGTGGCCTCGTCGAGGATCAGGATGCGCGGGTCGATGAGCAGGGCGCGGGCGATGGAGATGCGCTGGCGCTCGCCGCCGGACAGGGCCTGGCCGCGCTCGCCGACCAGGGAGTCGTAGCCCTGGGGCAGGCGCAGGATGAAGTCGTGGGCGTGGGCGGCGCGGGCCGCGGAGATGATCTCTTCACGGGTGGCGTCGGGTTTGCCGTAGGCGATGTTCTCGGCGATGGTGCCGAAGAACAGGAAGGGCTCCTGCAGCACCAGGCCGATGTTGCGGCGGTATTCGGATACGGGCACCGAGCGGATGTCCATGCCTTCGATGCGGATGGAGCCGTCGGTCACGTCGTAGAAGCGGCAGATCAGGTTCACCAGGGTGCTCTTGCCAGAGCCCGAGTGGCCGACCAGGCCGATCATCTCGCCCGGCGCAATATTGAGGTCAACACCGCGCAGGATGGTGCGGTTGCCGTAACGGAAGCCGACCCGCTTGACCTCGATGGCGCCGGTGACCTTGGGCAGGTGCTGGGGCGTGGCGGGGTCGGGCACGCTGGAGACGTGGTCGAGGATGTCGAAGATGCGCTTGGCGCCGGCGGCGGCCTTCTGCGTGACCGACACGATGCGGCTCATGGAGTCGAGGCGGGTGTAGAAGCGCGAGATGTAGGCAAGGAAGGCGGCCAGGGTGCCGACCGTGACGTCGTTCTCGGAGACCAGCCAGATGCCGAAGCCCCACACCACGAGCAGACCGATTTCGGTCATCAGGGTGACGGTGGGGGAGAACACCGACCAGATCTTGTTCACCCGGTCATTCACCGCCAGGTTGCGGGCGTTGGCGTCGCGGAAGCGGCCGACCTCGCGTTTCTCCTGGGCGAAGGCCTTGACCACCCGGATGCCGGGGATGGTGTCGGCGAGCACGCTGGTGACTTCGGACCACACCCGGTCCACCTGCTCGAAGCCGTAGCGCAGCTTGTCACGAACGGTGTGGATCAGCCAGGCGATGAAGGGCAGGGGCACCAGTGTGACCAGGGCCAGCCAGGGGTTGATGGACACCAGGATGACCGCCGTCATGGTGATCATCAGCACGTCGGTGGCGAAGTCCAGCAAATTCATGGACAGGAACAGGCAGATCCGGTCGGTCTCGGCGCCGATCCGCGCCATCAGGTCGCCGGTGCGTTTGCCGCCAAAGTACTCCAGGGACAGGCCTTGCAGGTGTTCGTAGGTGGTGGTGCGCAGGTCGGCACCGATGCGCTCGCTGACCAGGGCAAGGATGTAGGTCTTGGCCCAGCCCAGGGCCCAGGCGAACACAGCGGCGAGGAGCAGGCCGCCAAGCATCATCATGACGCGATGGCTGTCGATGGGAGCGCCGTTCTGGAAGGGGATCAGCACCTCATCCATCAGCGGCATGGTGAGATAGGGGGGGACCAGCGTGGCAGCCGTGGACAGCAGGGTCAGGACGAAGCCGGCCAGCAACTGCCCCTTGTAGGGCTGGGCAAAGCGCCACAGGCGGAAGAGGGTCCAGGTGGATGGCGGGGTGTGGATCTCCCGGGCGCAGGTGGGGCACTCGTCGGTGCCCGGCGGCAGGGGCGCGTCACAGGTGGGGCAGGTGAGGGGCTCGGGCGGGGTCGGCTGGCGGCCCGCCAGCACGCACTCAAGCTGGGCCTTGAAGCGGTCGGACAGGTTGCGGGCGGCGGGGTCCTGGGCCAGGGTAAAGCGCCAGCCGGCCAGCTTGCCGCTGCTGTCCACCAGATCGAGAGCCGCCACGCCGCCGTGATCCCGGTGGCGCAGTTGCAGGCCTTCGCGGAAAGGCCAGGCCTGCCAGGCGTCTGCGTCCAGATCCCAGGCCATCAGGCGACTGTCGGTCAGGGCAACGATGCCGCTGCGGAACTGCAGCCGGGTGTCCAGGTCGAGGCTGAGGGTGGCCAGGACCTTCTCGCCGAGGTTCAGGGCGGCGTCGAGGCGGGCACGCCAGGCTTCGGGGACGGCGGGGCCGAGGTAGTCGGAATAGGTGGAAGGAAGTTGTGCAGGCGCGGAATTCATTTTTGGGACGCGAGGTGGCCTGAGAAAAAGACCCGACAAAAGGGCCTGACAAAAGGGCCACAGGAAAGGGCCGGCGTGGGGCAAAATTGCGTCCGAAGTTTACTGACTCGTTACAGGCACGTACACCCGGCGTTCGGGCAGAATCATCGACGCATCGATATTTTTTTCTCCGGTAATCCAACCGTGCTCTGCCGCGTTAAGCGAAGGCTCAGTTTTTGTTACACCGTGCCGCTACCCAGCTCGTCACTTCCACAGCCTTGCCCATGACCAACAAAACGATCGAATTCCTGAACGTGCTCCATCTGCGGGGTCCGAACATCTGGACCTACCGTTCCGTCCTTGAGGCCTGGGTCGATATCCATGACCTGGAAGACTGCCCGTCCAACGTGATCCCCGGTTTCTACGAGCGGATCACCACGATGTTGCCGACCCTGGTCGAGCACCGCTGCAGCATCGGCGAGCGGGGTGGTTTTCTCAAGCGCTTGCGGGACGGCACCTGGCCTGGGCACATCCTTGAACACGTGACGCTGGAGCTGCAGAACCTGGCGGGCATGACGGGTGGCTTCGGCAAGGCCCGGGAAACCGCCATCCGTGGTGTGTACAAGGTGGTGATCCGCGCCTGGCAGAAGGACGTTTCCATGGCCGCCCTCAACATGGGCCACGACCTGCTGATGGCGGCCATCGAGGATCGTCCTTACGATGTGGATGCCGCTGTGCTGCGCCTGCGTGACCTGGTCGACACCTACATGCTCGGCCCGAGCACCCGCTGCATCGTCGAGGCTGCCGCCGACAAATCCCGCCGTATCCCCTTCATCCGCCTGCTGGCCGAGGGCAACCTGGTGCAGTTGGGTTACGGTGCCCGCCAGCGCCGTATCTGGACGGCCGAGACCGACCGGACCCCAGCCATCGCCGAGAGCATCTCCCGCGAGAAGGATCTGACCAAGAGCCTGCTCGAATCCTGCGGCGTACCGGTGCCCGAAGGCCGCATTGTGGATGGCGTCGAGGATGCCATCGAGGCGGCTGAGGACATCGGCTTCCCGGTAGTGATCAAGCCCAGTGACGGCAACCACGCCCGCGGTGTGTTCACCAATGTGCGCAGTGCCGACGAGATCCGTGAGCTCTACCCACTGACTGCAGCCGAAGGCTCCGAGGTGATTGTCGAGCGCTTCATCCGCGGCGCCGAGCACCGTCTGCTGGTGGTGGGCGGCAAGATGGTAGCGGCCAACAAGGGCGACATGGTGTCGGTGCTCGGCGATGGCAAGCACAGCATCGACGAACTCATCGAGAGCCAGATCAACTCCGATCCGCGCCGGGGGGTGGAGCATGAGTTCCCCCTCTACCTGATCAAGCTCGACAACTACCCGGCGGCGCAGATGGAGGTGGCCCGCCAGGGCTTCACCGGCGCCTCGGTGCCGGCGGCCGGCCAGGAGGTGATGATCGTCCGGACCAGCAACATGGCCTTCGACGTGACCGACGAGGTCCACCCCGACACCGCCGAGCTGGCCTGCCTGGCGGCGCGGATCGTCGGTCTGGACATCGCCGGCGTGGACTTGGTGTGTGAAGACATTTCCCAGCCCCTCGCAGGGCAGCAGGGCGCCATCGTCGAGGTCAATGCCGGCCCTGGCCTGCTGATGCACATCAAACCGGCGGTCGGTCAGCCCCGCCCGGTGGGTGAGGCCATCGTCGATCACCTCTTCGAGAAGGACGAGGATGCCCGCATCCCTGTGGTCGGGGTGACGGGCAGCCGCGGCAAGACCCCGGTGGCGCGCCTCATCGCCCACCTGCTGCGTATCTCCGGCCAATACACCGGCCTGGCCTGCAGCGAGGGCGTGTTCCTGGACGGCCGCCAGGTGGAAACTGCCGAGGGCACCAACTGGGATGCCGCCGAGCGGGTGCTGATGAACCGCTCCGTCGAGGCCGCGGTGTTCGAGAACAGCTGCCGCAGCATTCTGGCGGATGGCACGGTGTATGACCGCTGCCTGGTGGGCGTCGTCACCAACGTTGATCCCGAGCTGCATTTCGGCGAGTTCTACATCGACAGCGCCGAGAAGGTCTGGAACGTCTTCCGCACGCAGGTGGACCTGGTGCTCTCCTACGGCGTTGCCGTGCTCAACGCCGAAGATGCGGCGGTGGTCGAAATGGCCGAGCTGTCGGACGGCGAGGTGATCTTTTATGGCCTTGATGCCGAGGCAGCCGCCATTGCCACGGCACGGGCAGAGGGCAAGCGCACCGTCTACATCCGTGACGGTGCGGTGGTGCTGGCCAGCGGGGCCGCGGAAGAGCCGGTGGTCCAGCTGGACCGGATCGCCATGCTGGCGGGGGATGCTGCGGCTGCGCCGGGCGTGCTCTCCAACCTGCTCGGTGCCATCGCCGGGGCCTGGGCCCTGGGCATCTCTTCGGCCATGATCCGTGCCGGTGTCACGCCCTACGACCCCAAGGCCCCCCTGCGTAACGACTGAAGCGCACGTTCAACTGAACCGACATATCGGCCGGCCGCCCCAGTGCGGTTGGCGACAATAAGAGACAAGGACTGAAATCCATGGAAGTTTCACGCATCCGGGCTCTGCGCGGCCCCAATCTGTGGAGCCGGCACACCGCGATCGAGGCCATCGTGTCCTGCTCCCCGGCGGAGTGCGACATCGACGCCGTGCCGGGTTACGAGGCACGCCTGCGCAATCTGTTTCCCGAGATGGGCTTTCTCGAGGCCGAGAGCCACCTGGGTGCCATCTCAGTGGCCCACGCTCTCGAAATGGCGGCCCTTGGCCTGCAGTCCAGCGCCGGTTGCCCGGTAACCTTCAGCCGCACCTCCAAGACTCTTGAGGAAGGCGTCTTTCAGGTAGTGGTCGAATACACCGAAGAGAAGGTGGGGCGTCTCGCCTTTGACCTGGCCATCGAGCTTTGTCGTGCCGCCGAAAGCGATGGCGCCTTTGATCTGACCAGCGCTCTGGCGCGTCTGCAGGAGCTGGATGAGGACGTGCGCCTCGGGCCTTCCACTGGCTCCATTGTGCAGGCCGCCGTGGCCCGGGGTATTCCCTATCGCCGCCTCACCGAAGGCAGCCTGGTGCAATTTGGCTGGGGCAGCAAGCAGCGCCGCATCCAGGCTGCCGAGACCGACCTCACCAGTGCCGTCGCCGAGTCCATCGCTCAGGACAAGGAGCTCACCAAGACCCTGCTGCGCGCTGCTGGCGTGCCGGTGCCCCTGGGGCGTTCGGTGACCAGCGCCGAGGACGCCTGGCTGGCGGCCCGCGAGATTGGCGGGCTGGTGGTGGTCAAGCCCCGTGACGGTAATCAGGGCAAGGGTGTGGCGGTCAAGCTGCGTACCCAGGAAGAAGTGATGAACGCCTTTCGCGTGGCCGAGGAAATCAGCGACGATGTGCTCGTCGAGCGCTACCTGCCGGGGCACGACTATCGTCTGCTGGTCATCGGCAACAAGCTCATCGCCGCCGCTCGGCGTGATCCACCGCTGGTGGTGGGGGACGGCAAACGCACCATCCGCGAGCTGGTCGATCATGTGAACAGTGATCCGCGACGGGGTGTGGGCCATGCCACCTCCCTCACCAAGATCCGCTTCGACGAGATTGCCCTGGCCACCCTCGCCAAGCAGGGTTACGACGCCGAGTCCGTTCCGCCCAAGGGCAAGCGGGTGATCCTGCGCAACAACGCCAACCTGTCCACCGGCGGTACGGCCACCGATGTGACCGACGACGTGCACCCCGAGGTGGCAGAGCGCGCCATCGCTGCGGCCCGCAACATCGGCCTCGACATCTGCGGCGTGGACGTGGTGTGCGAAAGCATGCTCGAACCCATGGAGGCCCAGAGTGGTGGCATCGTCGAGTGCAATGCCGCCCCTGGTCTGCGCATGCACCTGCAGCCGTCCTACGGTAAAGGCCGCCCGGTGGGCGAGGCGATCGTCGCCAACATGTTCAAGCCCGGCGAGAACGGCCGCATCCCGGTGGTGGCGGTGGCCGGCACCAACGGCAAGACCACCACCGTGCGCCTCACCGCCCACATCCTGGGCGTGGCCGGCAACCGGGTGGGTATGACCAATTCCGACGGCGTGTATGTGGGCAAGCGCCGCATCGATACCGGCGACTGCAGTGGCCCGCGCAGCGCCCGCAACATCCTGCTGCACCCGGATGTGGATGCGGCGGTCTTCGAAACCGCCCGTGGTGGCGTACTGCGCGAAGGCCTGGCCTTCGACCGTTGTGACGTGGCGGTGGTGACCAACATCGGCATGGGTGATCACCTGGGCCTGTCCTACATCAGTACGGTGGAAGATCTGGCCGTAGTCAAGCGCGTGATCGTGCAGAACGTCGCCCCCCACGGCACGGCGGTGCTCAACGCTGCCGACCCCATGGTGGTGAAGATGTACAGCGCCTGCCCGGGCTCGGTGCTGTATTTCGCGGCCGACCAGCACAACCACGTGCTCAACACCCATCGGGTGCAGGGGCACCGCGTGGTTTTTGTGGATGACAACGCCATCGTGGCGGTAGAGGGTGAAGAGAAATTCCGCGTGCCCCTGGCCGGTATCCCCATCACCCGCAACGGCACGATCTCCTTCCAGATCGAGAACGCCATGGCCTCCATCGCCGCAGCCTGGGCGTTGGGCTTGTCGGTGGACACCATCCTCAAGGGCGTTGCCACCTTCATCAACGATGCGGCCACGGCACCGGGCCGCTTCAACATCTTCGATTACAAGGGCGCTACCCTGATCGCCGACTACGGCCACAATCCGGATGCCATCCTGGCCCTGGTGCAGGCCGTTGAAAGCATGCCTGCCGCGCGCCGCTCGGTGGTCATCAGCGGGGCGGGCGACCGCCGCGACGAGGACATCCGCGAACAGACCCGCATTCTCGGCGCCGTTTTCGACGACGTGGTGTTGTACCAGGACGAATGCCAGCGCGGCCGCGCCGACGGCGAGGTGCTGGCCCTGCTGCAACAGGGCTTGGTGGATGCTCCGCGGACGAAGAATGTGTGCGAGATCCGTGGCGAGTTTCTGGCCATCGACCAGGCCCTGGGTCGCCTGCAGGCCGGCGACCTGTGCCTGATCCTGATCGACCAGGTGGAGGAGGCGCTGGAGCATATCGCCAGGCGCATCGCTGAGGCCTGAGCCTGGCTCGGGCGGTGCCCGAAGTACAGTGAAAAGAGCGACGCGAGTCGCTCTTTTCACGTGGGGCGGTGGAGTGAGCCGGCTTTCCTCCGTTGTCCTCCCTGAAGCGGACGCATACCCAATGCTGGCGGGTGCTTGGGTTTCCTCGGCCGGATCACCCCATGGGTGAAGCTGAAGGGGCTATTGGAGACGGAGGGGCTGTGGGGGCGACTTCAGTCGCCCGCGAACTTCGATAAAGGGGATGCCCGTGATCGGCGCGCGGATGGGCGACTGAAGTCACCCCTGCGGAAAGACCGCATCGACCGTCAGACGACGGGTCAAACGAAGGAGGTCAGGATGGATTCGACCTTCGCGCCTTGATTGACCGGCTCACGTCAACGCGGGGTGAGGAAGCCCTCGGCCAGGTGCTGGAAGGCTTCTGTCTGCTCACGGGTCTGCTTGTCATCGAGGCCCAGCGCTTCCGCCAGCAGGGCGGCGACCGCCGGGGCGGCGTCGCGGGCGCTGCGGGCGTCGATGAACAGGGCGCGGTGGCGGCGGGCGAGGACGTCCTCGACGCTGCGGGCCTGCTCGTGGCGGATGGCATGGCGGACTTCGGCTTCGGTGAGGGTGAGGGCAGGGTGGAGCCGCCGGCGGGCGCCGGGCAGGGCGTCTACCCTGGGGCGGTCGAGGCCGAAGACATCCTCGCAGGGCGTGCCAGGATGGCCATGGAGAGGAAGCCCGCGGGTGCTGCAGGGCCGTTTCGGCAGGCCGCCGACGGGGATGGCGGCATCGACGATCTGCTCGCCCATGCGCCGGTAGGTGGTCCATTTTCCGCCGGCCACCGACACCAGCCCCTGCCGGGAAACCTGGATCAGGTGTTCGCGGGACAGGGTCGCGGTGCCGCCGCCCTTCACGCCCGCTGGCCCGCTGCCGATCAGCGGGCGCAGGCCGGCGAAGGCGCTGCGCACATCATTCCGCCGGGGCGGGCGGGTGAGGTAGCGGCCGGCGGTTTCCAGGATGAAATCGATCTCGCCAGCCAGGGGGCGGGGCTCCAGGGGTAGATCGGTGCGGGGTGTGTCGGTGGTGCCGAGCAGGACCTTGCCCTTCCACGGAATGGCAAAGAGCACCCGGCCGTCAGGCGTGTGGGGGATCAGCAGGGCGGAGTCGGTGGGCAGGAAATCCCGGTCGAGGACCAGGTGCGCACCCTGGCTGGGGGCCAGCTGGGCGGGGGCCTGGCGGTCGTCGAGCTGGCGTAGGGCGTCGGCCCATACGCCGCCGGCGTTGATGACCACCCGGGCGGCAATGCTGAAGTGCTCGCCGCTCTCCCCATCATGGGCGTCGACACCCGCTACCCGCCCGCCCTCATGGCGCAGGGCGGTGACGGGCAGGTAGTTGATGGCCAGGCCCCCCAGATCGAGCACCGAGTGCATCAGGGTGATGGCCAGGCGGGCATCGTCGAAGCGGGCATCCATGTAGGCGATGCCCCCGAGCAGTCCTTCCCGCTTCACGGTGGGCAGGGCAGCTACGGTGTCGCCGGCCGACAGCAGGCGGCTCGCCCCGAGGCTGCGGCTGCCGGCCAGCCAGTCGTAGGCGGTGAGGCCGACGCCAAGCATCAGGCGGTCCCACTGGCGATACACCGGCACCACGAAGCGCTGGGGATGCACCAGGTGCGGTGCATTGGCGAGCAGGATGGCGCGCTCCTCAAGCGCTTCGCGAACCAGCCCGAGGCGCCCCTGGGCCAGGTAGCGCACGCCGCCATGGATGAGCTTGGTGGAGCGGGAGCTGGTGCCTTTTGCGAAGTCGTGGGCCTCCAGCAGGAGCGTGGTGTAGCCCCGGGCGGCGGCGTCCACCGCACAGCCCAGCCCCGTTGCTCCTCCACCGATGACCAGCACGTCCCATCGGGGTGTGCTGCGCAGGCGGGCGAGCAGGGCCTCGCGTTTCATGGCCGGGCCCAGTCGCGGCTGCGCTCCACTGCCCGATGCCATTCAGCCAGACGTTGGTCGCGCCAGTCGGCGCTGCGACCGGGTTCAAAAACCCGTTCCGCCTGCCACAGGTGGGCCAGCTCGTCCGGGGTGTGCCAGATGCCCACAGCCAGCCCGGCCAGCAGGGCGGCGCCCAGGGCCGTGGTCTCGGTCTGGCGGGGGCGGATCACCGGTACGCCGAGCAGGTCGGCCTGGATCTGCAGGAGCAGGTTGTTGCGCGCTGCGCCGCCGTCTGCCCGCAGTTCAGTGAGGGGGCCGGCGCCGTCGCGGTTCATGGCGTGCACCAGATCGACGGTTTGCAGGGCGATGGCGTCCAGCGCCGCCCGGGCGATGTGGGCCTTGCCCACGCCGCGGGTCAGCCCGACCAGGGTGCCGCGGGCGTAGCCGTCCCAGTAGGGGGCGCCGAGGCCGGCGAAGGCCGGGACGAGCAGGGCGCCATTGCTGTCCGGTACCGAGGCGGCGAGGGCTTCGATGTCGGCGGCCCGATCGATCAGGCCGAGGCCGTCGCGCAGCCACTGGACCACCGCTCCGCCGATGAAGACGCTGCCCTCGAGCATGTAGTCGGTGCGCGTGCCAATGCGCCAGCCCAGGGTGGTGAGCAGGCGCTGCCGCGAAGTTACCGCCTGGGCGCCGGTGTTGAGCATCAGGAAGCAGCCTGTGCCGTAGGTGTTCTTGGCCATGCCGGGTTGCAGGCAGGCCTGGCCGAAGGTGGCGGCCTGCTGATCGCCGGCCAGCCCGCCGATGGGGATGGCCACGCCGAACAGCGAGGCGGCCGTCTCGCCGAGCACGCCGCTGCTGTCCACCACCTCCGGCAGCAGCGCGGCGGGGATGTCGAAGAGGGCCAGCAGCTCCGCGTCCCAGCACTGGCGGTGGATGTCGAAGAGCAGGGTGCGTGAGGCATTGCTGGCGTCGGTGACGTGGCGGGTGCCGGCGCTGAGCTGCCAGACCAGCCAGCTGTCGATGGTGCCGAAGGCCAGCTCGCCGGCTGCGGCCCTGGCACGAGCACCCGGGATGTGATCCAGCAGCCACGCCAGCTTGGTGGCCGAAAAGTAGGCGTCCAGTTCGAGCCCGCTGCGGCTTTGGATCAGGGGGGCGTGGCCGGCCTGGCGCAGACTCTCACAGTCGGCAACGGTGCGGCGGTCCTGCCAGACGATGGCGGGGGCCAGCGGCAGCCCGGTGGCACGCTCCCATAACACGGTGGTTTCCCGCTGGTTGGCGATGCCGATGGCGGCCACCTCGCGGGCGCTGATGCCCGCGGCGGCGAGGGCCTGGCGGGCGCAGTCGAGCTGGCTGTGCCAGATCTCCAGGGCGTCGTGTTCGACGAGGCCAGGTGCGGGGTAGGACTGGCGGAATTCCTGCTGGGCGGTGGCCAGGACGTGGCCCCGTTCGTCGAAGACGAGGGCGCGGCTGCTGCTGGTGCCCTGGTCGAGGGCGAGGAGGTAAGGCATTGGGCGTGCCTCCGGCAGAGAGTGTGCCGATGATACGGCAGCCCGGCGGGAATCCTTAGCAGCGGCTGCCCTCGGGGCGGCGGGTAAAGCCGAAGCCGTCACCGCCCAGGCCGGTGGGCTGGATGCAGATCATCAGTGCCAGGGAGCGTGCCGATCTGCCGATGTCGGGCGGGAAGGCAGCAAAGGGCACGGCCCGCTCGACCACCGATTTTACGAAGGCGATCTCTTCCTGCTGGTCGCCGGCATTGACCACCTTGAAGCTCTTCAGGCTACCGTCCGGGTTGAGGCGCACCTCTACTGCGGCGCTGTGCATGCCCCGGGCGCGGGGGTCGTTCTTGACGAAGGAGGCACTGCGGTTCAGCTTCTTGACCAGGGCGTCCATGTAGAACTCCAGGCTGAACGGGTCCACCGGCGGGCTGTCGGGGATGCGCTCGATGAGGTCGGTGAGGTCGCTGCGGCGACGGCTGCCGCCGTCCTGGGGCCGCTCGTGGGTGTCCCGGCCGGCTTCGCGGGCGATGTCCCGGGCCATGGCCATGGAGCGCTCGGCCAGATCAGGCTTGGGGCGGGCCTTGGCTTCGGTGGCCAGCTCGTTGAGGAAATTGTCCATCTCCTGCTTCTGGGCCACGCTCCATCTGGGTGTTGGTTCGGCCGCGCGCACCGTCGGCGCCGCGTTCTTGCGCGCCGTGAGTATCTGTGGCCGCGGCTCCTTGGGGGGAGGCTTGACTTGCCGCGCCTTGCTCGGGGTGGGGGGCGGTGCGGGGCGGGTTTCGGCGGGGGGCTTGCGGGCTGGCCGGACAGGTGCCAGCCGTGCCTGCAGCGGGGATGCTTCGGGTCGTTCCTGGGGAGGCGGGCTGATATGGATCAGCAAGGCAAGAGCGTGGACCAGCAGCGAAAAGGCGATGGCCAGGCGCAGGGGCCGCGGGGAAGGTTGGTAGTGCGGTTGAAACATCGGCCGGATTCTAGACCCGCCGGCAGGGTGGCGGGTGGGCTTTTACATGGGGTGACAACCGGCTTCAGGTGCCCTGTGGCGCAGTGCTTTGGTTTACGGCAAGCCCAAAGGGCCGGCTACAATGCCTTCCTTTCGACCCTGGGGCCGCGGTCTTTATGACATGGGGTGGCCTTGCTGATGGATATAGTCCTGTTGTTGCTGCTGATTCTGCTCAATGGCGTTTTTGCCATGTCGGAAATGGCAGTGGTTTCATCCCGTAAGTCACGCCTGCAGAATCTGGCGGACGACGGCAGTCCGGGTGCGAGTTCCGCCCTGGTGCTGCACCAGGAGCCGTCAGGCTTCCTGTCCACCATCCAGGTGGGCATCACTTCGGTGGGCATTCTCAGTGGTGCCATTGGCGAGGCCGCCGTGGCTGACCCCTTGGCCGAATGGCTGGGCAGCTTTGCAATGATCGAGCCCTATGCCCGGGGTGTGGCTCTGACCCTCACCGTGGTTGGCCTGACCTATTTTTCGGTAGTGGTAGGCGAACTCGTTCCCAAGCGTCTGGCCCTGCTGGCACCGGAGGGCATCGCCACCCTGATCGCCCGTCCGATGATGATCCTGGCCCGGCTGGCGCACCCGTTGGTGGCGGTGCTGTCGGGCTCGTCGGCGGCGATCCTGCGGCTGCTCGGCGCCCGTCGCAAGGATGAGCCGCCGGTGACCGACGACGAGATCAAGGTGCTGATGGAGCAGGGCGCCGAGGCCGGCGTCTTCCACGAGAGCGAGCAGGAGATCGTCTCCAACGTGCTGCGCCTGGACGAGCAGCGCATTTCGGCGATCATGACGCCGCGCCGGGAGATGTTCGTCATCGATCTCGAAGAAGACGAGAAGATCGTCTGGCAGCGTCTGATGGAGACCACCTATTCCCGCGTGGTGGTGTGCCGGGATGGCCTTGAGCATGTGCTCGGCGTGCTCCAGACCGGAGATCTGCTGAAGAAGGCCCTGGGAGGCGGAGGCGTCACCCTGGCCGATCTGGAAGCGCTGCTGCGTCCGCCCCTGTATGTGCCCGAGACGGTGAGCACCACCCAGCTGCTGGAGAGCTTCCGCCGCGCCCGCCTGCAGTTTGCGCTGCTCATCGACGAGTATGGTGACGTGCAGGGCCTGGTGACCCTCACCGATGTCTTGGCGGCCATTGTTGGCGAACTGTCGGTGCCCGAGGCGCCGGAAGACCGGGACATGCTGCAGCGGGAGGATGGCTCCTGGCTGGTGGATGGCGACGTGGGCATTGAACGGCTGAAGTCGGTGCTCGATATCGTGGATGACCTGCCCGGGGAGGACGAGAACTCCTTCAACACCCTGGGCGGCTTCATCATGCACACCCTGGGCCGGGTGCCGGCACCGACCGACCATTTTGATGCCGCAGGCTGGCGCTTCGAAGTCATGGACATGGACCGCAACCGGGTGGACAAGGTGCTGCTGTCGGTGCTGCCCCCCCTGGCACAGGAAGACTAGCGGCCGCACCATTCCCGGCGGTCGCCACGGCCCCAGGGCTGGGACAGTCTCTCCACCTGGCTCAGGGTGCTGCGCACCTTCCCGCTGCTGCCGTCGAAGAGCACGTCGAAGCGTGCGGGCTCTGACCATACATCACAGTAGCGCCACTCCCAAACCAGCTCGTCCCGGGCCTTGTAGTAGATCGTCCAGCCCGGATAGGACGGCCCGAGGATGCGCAGCACCTCATCCTGGCTCATGCCGGGCTGGATGCGCGCGAAGTGGGTCATGTCCATCACGTTGTCCACGGATCTCACCCTGCCGGCGTCGTCGGTGTGCACCATCCAGGTGTGATAGCCCATCGGCCCGGTAGGAAAGGCGAGCTGTTCTCCGCCATCTGCCTGACGCCAGCGCATTGCGGGCTCGCCCAGCATGCGGTAGGTGTCCTGCAGCGTATTGCCGGGCTGAAGCTTGGGGCCGCCCAAGGGCGCGCAGGCCGTGACCAGCAGGGTGGTGAGGAGGGTGATGGTGCTTTTCATGGAGGCAGATCCTGCGGCTGAGGTTTGCATTGTAGGCGGCCTGGTGGATGTCCCGATGGCGAGGGTTAATAACCACATGAAAGGATAGGATCTTTTGTATTGCACGCTACGGAATATATAAAGCCATTTTTATTGGTTTGGTGCGCCGCGGTGCCTCCTTAGACTCGAACCCTATTCGAACAAAGGAGCTTTCCATGTCGCCGATTCGCGCTGCGCTTCGCCCCATCGTTGTCATCCTCGCCGGCCTTGCCGTGCTGCAGGCGGCCCCGGCTTCTGCCGACACTACGCTGCTCAATGTGTCCTACGATGTATCCCGGGAGCTCTATAAGGACATCAATCCGGCCTTCATCGCACGCTGGCAACGTTCTGCCAGTGACAAGCTGACCATCAATCAGTCCCACGGCGGTTCCAGCAAGCAGGTGGGGTCGGTGGTGGCGGGCCTGGAGGCGGACGTGGTGACCATGAATCAGCCGCCCGATATCGAGATGCTGGCCAAGAACGGACTGGTCCGCGCGGACTGGCGCAAGGCCTTCCCCCATGCGGCGGCGCCGTACACCACGACCACCATCTTCCTGGTGCGCAAGGGCAACCCCAAGGGCATCAAGGACTGGTCCGACCTGATCCGGCCGGGCCTGCAGGTGATCGTGCCCAACCCCAAGACCTCCGGCAACGGCCGCTACACCTATCTCGCCGCCTGGGGCTATGCCCTGCAGAAATCCGGCAACGACGCCGGCGCCCGGGATTTCGTGAGCAAGCTGTTCGCCAATGTGCCGGTGTTGGATGGTGGCGGGCGGGGCGCCACCACCACCTTCACCCAGCGCGACATCGGCGACGTGCTGATCACCTTTGAAAACGAGGCGACCCTGATCGATCAGGAAGTGGGCGGCGACAAGTTCGACGTGGTCTACCCGTCCCTGTCCATCGAGGCCGCGGCCCCGGTGGCCGTGGTGAGCAAGGTGGTGGACAAGCGCGGCACCCGCAAGGCGGCCGAGGCCTACCTCAACTTCCTGTTCTCGCCGGAAGGCCAGGAGATCATTGCCAAGCACTATTTCCGCCCCCGTGATCCGGCCGTGCTCAAGAAATACGCCAGCCGTTTCCCGAGCGTGAAGACTTTCAGCGTGGAAGAGCGCCTGGGGGGCTGGGACGCAGTGCAGAAGACGCACTTCTCCGACGGTGGTGTGTATGACCAGATCGTGGTGAAACGCTGATGGCGTCATCCACCTCCTTCCGTGTCTTGCCGGGTTTCGGCCTGAGCCTGGGCTACACCATCGGCTATCTGTCGCTGATCGTGCTCATTCCGCTGGCCGCGGTGTTCCTCAAGGCCGGCTCCCTGGGTTTCGACCACTTCTGGGCAGCCGCCACGTCGCCCCGGGTGCTGGCGTCCTACCAGCTTTCTTTCGGTGCATCCCTGATCGCCGCCGGCATCAACGCCGTCTTCGGCCTGATGCTGGCATGGGTGCTGGTGCGCTATTCCTTCCCCGGCAAGCGCCTGGTGGATGCCCTGGTGGATTTGCCCTTTGCCCTGCCCACGGCGGTGGCGGGCATTGCCCTGACTGCCCTGTATGCCAAGAACGGTTGGGTGGGCAGTGTGCTTGAACCCTTGGGCATCAAGGTCGCCTTCACGCCCCTGGGCGTGCTGGTGGCGCTGGTCTTCATTGGCCTGCCCTTCGTGGTGCGCACAGTTCAGCCCATCCTTGAGGACCTGGAGACCGAGTATGAAGAGGCGGCAGTGAGCCTTGGCGCCAACCGCTGGCAGGCCTTCCTCCACGTGGTCTTTCCGACCCTCTTCCCGGCGCTGCTGACCGGCTTTGCCCTGGCCTTTGCCCGGGCGGTGGGGGAATACGGCTCGGTGATCTTCATCGCCGGCAATATCCCCATGGTGTCGGAGATCACTCCGCTGATGATCATCACAAAGCTTGAACAATACGACTATGCCGGCGCTACAGCGGTGGCCGTGGTTATGCTGATCTTCTCCTTCATCCTGCTGCTGATCATCAACGGGCTGCAGGCATGGACGGCGAAACGTACCGGGAGGGCCCGCTGATGGCTGGTGCTGCTGCAGTGCTGCATGGGTCGGCGGATCACGCCGCCCGCTTTGAATCGAAAGCCGCGACCCGTGAGCCGGCGCTGATCAAGTGGGGGCTGATCACCATTGCCCTTAGCTTCTTCGCGTTCTTCTTGTTGTTGCCCCTGGTGGCGGTGTTCGTCGAGGCTTTCCGCAAGGGCTGGGAGACTTATATCGGGGCGCTGCTTGATCCCGATGCCCTGTCGGCGATCAAGCTGACCCTGATCGCCGCGGCCATCTCGGTGCCTCTTAACCTGGTCTTCGGGGTGTCGGCGGCTTGGGCGATCACCAAGTTCGATTTTCGGGGCAAGCACTTCCTGATCACCCTGATTGATCTGCCCTTCTCGGTGTCGCCGGTGGTGTCGGGCCTGATCTACGTGCTGGTGTTCGGGGCCCAGGGCTGGTTTGGCCCATGGCTGTCCGAGCATGACCTGAAGGTGATCTTTGCCATCCCCGGCATCGTGCTGGCCACCGTGTTTGTTACCTTCCCCTTCGTCGCCCGGGAGCTGATCCCGCTGATGGAGGCCCAGGGGAAGGAAGAGGAAGAGGCGGCTGTGGTGCTTGGTGCCAAGGGCTGGCAGGTTTTCTGGCATGTCACCCTGCCCAACGTGAAGTGGGGCCTGCTCTACGGAGTGATCCTTTGCAACGCCCGTGCCATGGGCGAGTTTGGCGCGGTCAGTGTGGTGTCGGGCCATATCCGCGGTTACACCAACACCATGCCCCTGCACGTGGAAATTCTCTACAACGAATACCAGTTCGCCGCTGCCTTCGCCGTGGCCTCCGTGCTGGCCCTGCTGGCCATCGTGACCCTGGTCATCAAGGTGTGGGTCGAACGCCAGGCCGGCAAGGCCTCCATTGAATCCGAGGACGAATGATATGAGCATCGAAGTCAAGAACATCCGCAAGCAGTTCGGCAGCTTCACGGCGCTGCAGGACGTGTCCCTGGACTTCCCCACCGGCGAGCTGGTGGCTCTGCTGGGCCCGTCGGGCTGCGGCAAGACCACCCTGCTGCGCATCATCGCCGGCCTGGAGTCGGCCGATGGGGGGCAGGTGTTGCTGGAAGGGCAGGACGCCTCCGATACTCATGTGCGTGAGCGTCAGGTGGGTTTTGTGTTCCAGCACTACGCCCTGTTCCGGCACATGACCGTCTTCGACAACGTGGCCTTCGGCATGCGCATGAAGCCGCGCAGCACGCGGCCTTCCGAGAAGGCCATCAAGGCCAAGGTGACGGAGCTGCTCAAGCTGGTGCAGCTCGACTGGGTGGCCGACCGCTTCCCGGCCCAGCTTTCCGGCGGCCAGCGTCAGCGTATCGCCCTGGCCCGGGCCCTGGCGGTGGAGCCGCGGGTGCTGCTCCTCGACGAGCCCTTCGGCGCCCTCGATGCCAAGGTGCGCAAGGAGCTGCGGCGCTGGCTGCGGCGCCTCCATGACGAGCTGCACATCACCTCCATTTTCGTTACCCACGACCAGGAAGAAGCCCTGGAAGTGGCCGACCGGGTGGTGCTGATGGACCACGGCAAGGTAGAGCAGGTGGGGACGCCGGAAGAGGTCTACCGCCATCCGGCCTCGCCTTTCGTGTATGGCTTCCTGGGTTCGGTGAACCTGTTCCACGGCAGGGTGGATGGCGGTGCGGTGCACGTGGGGGATGATCGTCTGGCCACTGGCAAGGTGGATCTGGCCCATGGCTCCGAGGTCTTCGCCTTTGCCCGTCCCCATGAGCTCACCATCGTGGTTGACTCCCAGGAGGCGGGCGGGGTAGCGGCACGCATCAGCCGCATCCTGGCTTTCGGTGTCACTGCGCGCATCGAGCTGGATGGCCTGAACGGCTCCACCGGGCAGCTCTTCGAGGTGGAAATCACCCGGGACGAGGTACAACGCCTGGGGCTGGAAGAAGGTCAGGCCGTGCGTCTGGTACCCTCGCGTCTGAGAATCTTTGAACGCAATGCAGCGGCAAATGGCGCCAGCCAGGCGCCAAACTGGGTGATCTGATGAATTTTCAGCAACTGCGCATCATTCATGAAACGGTGCGCCGCAATTTCAACCTGACGGAGGTGGCCAATGCCTTGTTCACCTCCCAGTCGGGGGTGTCCAAGCACATCAAGGATCTGGAAGACGAACTGGGCCTGGAGCTCTTCATCCGCAAGGGCAAGCGCCTGCTCGGGCTTACCGAGCCGGGGCAGGAGCTGGTGCACATCGTCGACCGCATGCTCATGGATGCCCGCAACATCAAGAGTATCGCCGAGCAGTTCAGCAACAAGGATCACGGCCAACTCACCGTAGTGACCACCCACACCCAGGCCCGTTACGCGCTGCCCCGGGTGGTCACCCAGTTCAAGCAGGCCTTCCCCAAGGTGCACCTGGTTCTGCACCAGGCCAGCCCCACCGAGATCGTCACCATGCTGCAGGACGGGCGCGCCGACATCGGCATCGCCACCGAGTCCCTGGCGGGCGTCAGTGACTTCGTGTCCTTTCCATACTATGGCTGGCATCACTCGGTGATCGTGCCGGCAGGGCATGCCCTGGAGTCGGTCGAACCGCTGACCCTCGATGCGGTGGCCGAACATCCGGTCATCACCTACCACGAGGGCTTCACCGGCCGGGCACGTATTGACGAGACCTTCGCCAAGGCCAACCTGACGCCCGACGTCGTCATGTCGGCGCTGGACGCCGACGTGATCAAGGCCTATGTGGAGCTGGGCCTGGGAGTGGGCATCGTGGCCTCGATGGCCTATGACCCGAACCGCGACCAGGGTCTGCGCATGCTGGCCAGCAGCCATTTGTTCGACGAGAACGTGACCCGCATCGCCGTGCGCAAGGGGCACTTCCTGCGCGGCTTTGCCTATCGGTTCATCGAGCTGTGTTCGGCGGATCTGTCCGAAACCGTGGTCCGGGCAGCCCTACGCCCGGATGCGGATGGGGATTCATCCTACTGAGAGGCGGATGAACCCGCATCCCTTCCAAGATGCTCCGACGCTGGCTGGAGGGGCTGTGGGGTCGAATGAATTCGACCCCACAAGGGTACGTCAGCGGCGCCGCTGGGCGCCGGGGTGCTTGTGCCAGGGGGCGGGCCGACGCCTTTCATCCTCTTCAAGCTTGGGCTTGGGCATCAGCAGGTTCTTGCCCGGGGCCTTGGCCTGGGCACGCTGGGCCAGGACTGCGGCATCCACCCGGGCCATATCCAGGCTGATCGATGGATGTTCCGCGCGACCCGGATGGGCTGACAGCTTTTCCCGTACAAAGAACACGCGCTGGGCGGTGTCGCCGCGCTTGGGCAGGGCAGACATGAGCAGCTGCCCTTCGGCACTCAGGGCCAGGCCGCCGTCCACCTCGCACAGCAGGCCGTGGGCCGACAGGCGTTGGATGCTGTCGATCAGGCGGCCGCTGGAGGGCACCGGCTCCTGCAGTAGGTCGAAGGCGGCGATGACCTCCATCAGCTCGGCCGGGCGGCGCTTGGTGGCCAGCGTGGCGGCCAGCATGAGGAGGGCATCTGCATCGTGAGTCGGGTACATCTTTAAACCTCTTGAAGACCGGCAGGACGTCAATCGTCCGTTTGCGGGGCCTGGCAGTGTAAGGGTTTCCGCGGCAAATCCCGATTTTTGTGTGCCTCGCCGGGCTCGGTGAGCCTTGTCTGTCAAAGCGAAAACGCTTTCCACGCTTAACGCGAACATCGCCAATAAATTCGACCACGGAGGCTGATGTGAGCAGGCGGCATTGCCGATGCGCGTCATCCATGCTGCCGCATGGGCGCTTTCAAGCTGTCTCGTGCAGCACTGGAAGGCTGTCGCAGCACCGGGAGCGGCATGTGATGGTGCCCAGGGGTATGTCGCCCTGGGCGGCCTGCAGTGCCTTGAAAAGCGCCAGGCCATGAGGCCAGGGGCCGTGGCCCGAATCAACGTTGATATGCCCGGCAGCACCTATGTTCTCAAGCTGGCTGCCCCAACACTGGGCCCAGTAGGCCGCTGAAGACAGGCGCACCCAGGGGTCGTTGGTGCTGGCCACCACCAGACTGGGCGCGCCCAGAGGGCTACGGGGAATCCAGCGTGCCAGGCTGGGCAACTCCGGCAGCGTTTTGGCGTCACGCAAGCCCTGGGGCGTGAAACGCTCCGGGTCGGCCGGCGCCACCAGCATGAGGCCGGCCACCCGTTCGCGGCGGCTGCCCGCCGCCAGAACCGCCGCCAGGCAGCCGAAGCTGTGGGCCACCAGCCACACCGGGCCCGGCGCACGGTCGATGCCGTCGCGCACGGCCTGGGCCCAGTGGGCCAGCACAGGTTGCTCCCAGTCGATACCCGTGACGCGTTGCGCATCGGGCAACTGCGCCTCCATCCAGCTCTGCCAGTGGGCCGGGCCACTGCCGTGAAAGCCGGGAACGATCAAAGTTGTGTGCTGCATGCTGCGACCTCCGGGGTGCTGCGGGGGGAATCTGAGTCTAGGTGCCGAACCCGGCCGGCCGAACCAATTAATACTTCGAAGCTTATTCCTCAGACGAGGATGGGGCGAAGTGAATCACTTCATATCATTGTGTCATCAGTCTGGCTAGAGTGATGCCATTTGAGTCGATTGGTATGCCTCGCCATGCGGTGAAGTGCGGCGTTGCGATGGCAGTTGCTGTTGAATGAGGAAGCGGAATGAATGTGTTGAACAGCAGACGAGCTGCCCGGATCGTTGTCTTGATCGGTGCCGTCCTCCTGGCCTCGTGTGGCGGTGGGGGAGGTGGGGGAGGTGGGGGGAGCGGCGGCAGTGGCGGGAGTACTGGCGGTGGCGGTGGTGAGGTGCCGGTGGTCCAGCACCTTATGTCTGTAGTGACCGGTGATCCCGATTCCGAGCGGGGGGCGATGCTGTCAAAGCCTGAAGACCAGTACTTCACGACGATGACGGTGGCGCCGTCGGGCCTGCTGTACCTGGCCTACGACTGTGCAATCAGGCGTGTCGGCCCCGACGGGCTTGTGCAGGATTTTGTGGGCGGCAGCTGCGGTTACAGCGATGGCAGCGGGTCGGCGGCCCGCTTCAGCGGGATTTACGGGGTGGCCTCGGACGGGGATGGAAACCTGTTCGTGAGCGATACGGGCAATGCGGTCATCCGGAAGGTGAGTCCATCAGGCGATGTCACCACCGTATCCGGGGTTGCGGGCCAGGCGGCTGTGGTCGACGGCCAGGCCAGCTCGGTACGCTGGATGGCGCCCCGCGAGCTAGCGGTTGACCGCGGCGGGAACGTCTTCGTCGTGGACAGCCTCGGAGCCGACCCGGCTGTGGGCCGGCAGGTGCGCAAGCTGTTGACCACCGGAGAGGTGAAGCCTGTTGCCGGTGGTCTCCTGGGGGCCTATTCCAATCCTGGGCGGATGGCTGTTGACTCGGTTGGGTCGCTCTACCTTACCGTCAATACGGGCATGATGGTCGCGTGCATCGACCGGTGCTTTGGGTGGAGAGACAGTTCATCAGTGCTGAAGATCGACACGGCTGGCAAGGCGTCGATCCTGGCAGGCTCGACGACGACCGGGACGATGGGTGCCATGGATGGGCCTGCCAATGGCGCACGCTTCAACTACGCCGAAGGCATCGTCGTGGACAATGTCGGGAATGTCTATGTGTCCGATGTGCTCAACGAAGCCATCAGAAAGATCGGGCCCGACGGAACTGTCAGCACCGTGATCGGTGTGCTTCCCACGAACGCGCCGAGTTCGGGTGTAAGCAACGACGACCCCAATCTCATCGGTGGCAAGGTGGTGACCGGTGCCTTGCCCGGTCGCCTGCGGCTGCCCGATGCTCTCGCGATGGGGCCTGACAATTCGTTGTATATCTCTGTGGGGCGACGGCGCTACCGCCATGTCCAGTTGTCCGACGGCGCCGGCTTTGCGGTACTTCGAGCGGATATGACGAGCTCGGTGGCGGATGCTGCCCGCAAGCATCTGGCCGCTCTGCAGGCAATCGCCGACGCGAACGGAGGTCACCGTGCCGCCGGATCAGCCGGCTTCGATGTGTCCGCGACCTATGCCGAGCGTGTTCTACGAAACCTTGGGTTCTCGGTGAGTCGGCAGTATTTCGACTTTGATGGCTTCTTCTGGGTTGCACCGGGCCGCCTGGAGCAAGTTGCGCCGGCTGCGGGTGGCAGCATTGCCAACATCATTGCGCTGTACTCAGGGAGCGGAAGCGTGACGGCGGCCGTCGCTCAGCCGTCTTCGCTAACCGGGTGCACGGCAACGGCCTTTGATGGCTTTCCGGTGGGCAGTATTGCCTTGATCAGACGTGGTGACTGCACCTTCCCGGTGAAGGCCCGGAACGCTTACCTTGCAGGAGCGAGCGGGGTCGTGATCTACAACAATGTGGAGGGAGAGCTCAGGATCAACTTGCTGGAAGACTTCACTCCCAACATTCCTGTTGTATCAACCACGCAGGAGGCCGGCGAGCGTCTGGCCCGAACGGAGGGGCTTCGGATGCGGCTGGAGGCGCAGACCGTCCGTGGAAATATCCGCACGAGCAACGTGATCGCCGAGTTTGCCGGTTCCAACCCGGAGCGCGTTGTGATGATGGGTGCTCATCTCGATTCGGTAAATGCCGGGCCGGGTATCAACGACAACGGGAGCGGCGTGGCGGCGTTGCTCTTGGCCGCAGCGCACGTGGCCAAGTCCAGGCCTTACAACACCGTCCGTATCGCCCTCTGGGGGGCCGAAGAGCCAGGCGACCTGGGGTCGCAGTTCTACGTCGGGGCGCTTTCGCCCGCGGAGAAGGAGGCTCTGGCGCTCTACTTGAACTTCGACATGATCGGCTCGCCCAACGCCGGGTTCTTCGTGTACGACGGCGATGGATCAGGGGGGGGTGTTGCCGGGCCGGCGGGTTCTGGCGAGATCGAGCGCGTTCTCGAAGACTACTATCGCTGGCATGGGGTTCAGCCCCGTGGAGTGGCGCTGTGGCTGTCGACTGACCATCTGTCGTTTGTATCGGCCGGCATTCCTGTCGGAGGCATCTTCTCTGGCCACGACGGTATCAAATCGGCAGAGCAGGCAGCACTCTGGGGCGGAACCAGTGGTGCGGCCTATGACCCCTGCTATCACAAGGTCTGCGATGTTCTAGCCAACGCCGACAACAGCGCGTTCCGCTTCAACGTTCAAGCGGTGCTGGCAGCCTCATGGCACTTCGCGATGAGGCCTGACCTGCCCTTGGCGAGCACGCAGACAACAGCCTTGCATACTGCTAGCGCTGCCCGTCAGTCTCCTGTGTTTTCTCGTGACAGACACGGGATTGCGGAAGGCACGAGCGTGAAATAGACCGTCCGCCCCGGCGGTCTGTATCAGTGCATCGAGGGCAGGCGTCGCCTTACAACAACCTGAACGCCAGCCCCGCCACCAGCGTCGGTGCAATGGCTGCTGCGAGCAGCCCCAGCGGATTCACCGCCTCGTCACTGAAGCTGCCCTTGAGGATGGATACGCCGGCCGGGTTGGGGGCGTTGGCGATGATGGTGAGGCCACCACCGGTCACCGCGCCGGCAACCAGGGCGTACTTGAAGTCATCGGAGAGGCCTTCGACGAGGGAGCCCAGGTAGGTCAGGGCGGCGTTGTCGGTGACGGCGGTGAGGGCGGTGGCGCCGATGAAGACGGCGTCACTGCTCATGCTCATCAGCAGGGGCTGGAGCCACCATTGCTGCTGGCCACCCAGCACCACCAGCCCCGCCAGAAAGAAGGCAACCAACAGGCCCTCCTTCAGGATCAGACGGTCCTGATGGCGGATGTAGGCGTGGGCCACCCCCAGGAAGAACAGGAACAGGCCCATGAAGATGGCCGGGTGGTGGGCAAAGACCACCACGCCGCAGAGGAAGAGGATGTGTACCAGGGTGAGGATGAGGGGTACACGGGGCGTGCTTTCATCCCGGGGGGCAGGGGCCAGCGCGGCCAGCTCACGGTAGAAGAGCAGGGTCGCACCCAGGGCGTTGACGCCGACGGCGATGGCGGCCTTCCAGCCGAACTGGCTGAGCATGAAGTGGATGTCCCAGCCCCAGGGGCCGGCCACCATGAGCACCGGCGGTGCGGCGAAGGGCGTGAGGGTGCCGCCGATGGAGATGTTGACGAAGAGCACTCCCAGGGTGGCGTACATCAGCCGGGTGCTGAGGCCACGGATGAAGAACTGGTCGCGCAGGATGAGTGCCGCAAGAGTCATGGCGGCGGGCTCGGTGATGAAGGAGCCGAGCAGGGGCACGACGGACAGCACCGTGAAATAGGCCGCCGCAGAGCCGGGCATGGGAAGGGCCCGGGCGATCAGGCGCACCAGAGCGGAGGCGGCCTGCAGGATGGGCCGGGTGCCGGCGATGACCATGATCGCAAAGACGAACATGGGCTCGGTGAAGTTGCGTGACTCGATGTACTCGATAGCCGGCGCCGAGCCGAGCAGGGCGAACATGGCCACCATCAGGATCATGGCCCAGAAACCGAACACGACCTCGATTTCGCCCAGCAGGTGCCACAGGCCCGCGTGCCGGGGCCCGGCGTGGGCCAGCTTCTCAAAGAACTTGGTGGCAAAGGTGTGCAGGATGGCGATGGCGAAGAGTGCAGCGCCGATGAACTGAATTGGGGTTGCTGTCACGCAGGGCTCCTGGGGGAAGGTCAGTGCAGGGGTTCCATTCCAGACTTGCCCGGCGGGCATGAGTTCCGGGCTGGGCTCTAGGGTCAGGGCTTTTGCAGCAAAAACTTCTCGACGAACTCCCGGCGCTGCTGGCGCTGGGTTTCGGTGCCCTGACCGCGCATCAGCGATTCACTGATCATGTAGCTGTACAGCACGAAGGCGCGCATGCCCGCCTCCTGGAAGTTGAAGCCCAGAGCCACAAAGCACTGGGATACATAGGAGAGGCGCTTGGCGTCCACTTCGTCCACGACCTGGCGGGCCATGTCGTCCCGCCGTGCCCAGGCGCGGATAGCCAGTTCGATGGAGGCCGAGTTGAAGGCCGCCGTGCCGCGGAAGGGCAGGGAGGCAAGCTCTCGCACCAGGGCTTCCGGATCGGCGCCGCTCCCTTCGAAGCGGCCGATGATCTGCTCGGTGGCCGCATCGCGCCACGACCTGAGCAACTGCTTGAGCAGGTCGTCCCTATCCTGGAAATGCCAGTAGAAGCTGCCACGGGTGACCTTGAGGCCCTTGGCCAGCACGTCGACGCGCACGGCATCGATGCTCTTGTCCACCAAAACGTCAGTGGCGGCCTTGATCCAGTCGGCCGGGGTGAGCTGCACTTTTCCGGACGCTGTAGAGGGGGAGGCGGGAGGGGCGGGAGAGTCGGTTGCAGACATGAGAAAAGGGGGGCCAGCGGATGGCGGATTGTATCAGCTTCCCCGTGCATTTCCGGCCTGGCGCCAGGTGGGCGGATGCTGTCCGGAGGGGGCTGAAGGGGGGAGTTTGTTGATGTCTATAAACATACATAAGTGTATTGAAAATCTATGTCTTTGGTTTGTCTATGGATGGGTAAAAATTGTTTATGCTTTTATTGCATTGAAAATAAAACGAAAAGTCATAAACTGGATGCTCTTTGGCCTTGATCTGGATCAAAAACGCTTGCCATGCAGGAAAATATCCGTACCATACACATACACATGTGTATTGAACACGGAGACAGAATGGAAAAGCACCCCGGCATTGGCAAGACCCTTCTTGCCGCAGAGCACCAGACCAACTACCTGGAAGAAGGCAGCGGCAAGCCGCTGTTCCTGTTGCATGGCTCGGGCCCCGGCGTTTCGGCCTGGACCAACTGGGGCAAGGTCATGCCCGATCTGGCGCCGCACTTCCGGGTGATTGCCCCGGACATCGCCGGCTTCGGCTTTACCGAGTTCAAGGCCGACAGCAAGTACGACATCAAGCTGTGGGTCCGCCACCTCACCGGGATCATGGATGCCCTCGACATCGAGAAGGCCTCCTTTGTCGGCAACTCCTTCGGCGGCGCACTCTCCATCGGCCTGGCCCTGTTTGCCCCCCAGCGGGTGGACAAGCTGGTGCTGCTGGGTACCCCGGCCGGTGAGTTCGTGCAGACCCCGGGCCTGCGCTCCGCGTGGGAATACGAGCCGTCCATGGAAAACATGGAAAAGACCATGCGTCTGTTCCCGTTCAACCAGGACATCATCACCGAGGAGATGATCCGCACCCGCTTCGAGGCCAGCGCCCGCCCCGGCGCCCAGGACGCCTTGCGCAAGCTGATCCCCAAGCCCAACAGCGATGGCCCTACCCTCGTCAAGGGCTTCCCCGAAGCCTCCGTGGTCAAGATCGAAGCGCCCACCCTCGTCCTGCACGGTCGTGAGGATGGCGTGGTGCCCCCCGAGTGCGGTTTCCTGCTGGCCCGGGCGATTCCCAAGGCCGAACTGCATCTGTTTGGTCAGTGCGGCCACTGGGTACAGACGGAGCACCGCACCCGCTTCCTGCAGCTCGTGCGCGATTTCTGCGCCTGACCCCGGAGCTGACCATGAGCCGCAATGTGCTGGAAAAGCTGATGCACCAGTTGTGCGTCGATCGCACCGTCAAGCAGCGCTTCAAGGAAGACCCGGAAGGCCTGCTGGCCCGCTACGCCCTCAGCGAAGAGGAGCGCGCCATGGTCACCGGCTTCGATGTGGCTGGAATGCAGAAGCACGGGGTCAATCCGATGCTTACCCTCGGTTTCTGGACCGAGAACGCCCCCAACCGCCACCCCGCCGCCTACATGAAGGCCCTGCGTGGTGCCGCCGCCGCCGAAGGCCAGGTCTTCTCGGCCGGCCTCAAGCAATAAGAACTCAGGAGTTTCCCGTGGGAAAAATCGTAGGCGGCTTTCTCGTGCCGCATGACCCGGTGATGTTCGTCGCGCCCGAGGCGCCGGCGGAAGACATCCGCAAGCGCATGTGGGGTGCCTTCGACACCTGTGCCGAGCGTCTGGCCGGGCTGGAGGCCACCAGCGTGGTGATCATCGGCGCCGACCACTACTTCAACTTCGGCACCGGCTGCCTGCCCCAGTACATCATCGGTACCGGCGATGTGGACGGCCCGCTGGATGTGCTGCCCGGCCTCAAGCGCCAGATCATCCCCGCCAGCGAAAAGCTGGCCGGCTTCATCGCCGATCACGGCCACGCCAATGGCTTTGACTGGGCCGTGGCGCGGGCCTTCACGGTGGACCACGCGGTGGCCATCCCCGACCGCCTGATCATCGACCCGGTGCGCGCCCGCGGTCAGTCCATCGGCACCATCCCGGTGTACATCGCGGCGGGCGTCGACCCCTTCATCAAGATGAAGCGGGCCATCGAGCTGGGCGGCGCCATCAAGGCGGCGGTCGAGGCCATGCCCGACGACGAGCGCGTGGTGGTGATCGGCAGTGGCGGCATCAGCCACTGGGTCGGTACTCCCGAGATGGGCAAGGTCAACGAGGCCTTCGACAGGGAAATCATGGACTACGCCTGCACCGGCAACCTCGCCGCCATCCAGGCCCTGTCCGACGACTACATCCTCGACAACGGTGGCAATGGCGGCATGGAAATTCGCCAGTGGGCCGTGGCCATGGGCGCCATGCCCGGCGCCCGCGGGGAAATCATCGATTACGCCCCGGTCCGTGAATGGGTCACCGGCCTGGGCTTCGTGCAACTGTTTGCCTGAGGAACACCCATGTCCCATCCGATTCTGCTGCTCAAGCGTGGCGATCTCGAACCCGGCAAGGTGCGCAAGTGCGAAGTCGGCGGCCAGGCGCTCGCGGTTTACAACCTCAACGGCACCTTCTACGCCACCCAGGACGGGTGCACCCATGCCACCGCCTCGCTCTCCGAGGGTGACATCGTGGACGACGACTGCATTGCCTGCCCGGTGCATGACGGCACCTTCCATATCCCCACCGGCCAGCCCATGAGCTTTCCCTGTGAGCACCCCATCCGCACCTTCAAAGTGATCGATGAAGGTGACGACGTGCTGGTGGATCTGGACCAGGAATCCGACGAAGCGGCCGACGCCGTCTGACAACAACACGTAGCGAGGAGACACACCACCATGTGCACAACCCAAGGCGCCACGCCGATTCGCCTCAAGCGCCGGCCCATCGCCCAGTCCATCGAGAACCTGGATCAGCTGATGAACCTGGAAAAGGGCCGCATGTCCCGCGACCTGTTCTGGGACCGGGACATCTACGAACAGGAGCTGGAGCGCATCTTTGCCCGCTGCTGGCTGTTCGTGGCCCACGAATCCCAGATCCCCAAGGCCGGCGATTACGTGTCCACCTACATGGGTGAGGACAACGTGCTGATCGTCCGCCAGAAGGACGGCAGCGTGAAGGGCTTCCTCAACACCTGCCCGCACCGGGGCAACAAGGTGTGCTTTGCCGATCTGGGCAACGCCCGCCAGTTCGTGTGCAACTATCACGGCTGGGCTTTCGGCATCGATGGCGGCCTGAAGGGCATGGCCGCCTCTGAAACCTATGAAGCGGCCGGTATCGACAAGTCCGAGCACGGCCTGCACCCGGTGGCGCAGATCGACAGCTACCGCGGCCTGATCTTCGCCACCCTCGACCCGGACGCGCCCAGCCTGGCCGAATACCTGGGCGACATGCGCTACTACCTGGACGCCATCTTCGACATGGACGAGGGCGGCACCGAATTCATCGGCGGCTGCGTCAAGTCGGTGATCCAATGCAACTGGAAGTACGCCTCCGAGAACTTCGTCGGCGACATTCTGCACGCGCTCTGGACCCACGACTCCGGCGCCAAGGCCATGGTCGGCGGCCCGGTGGCCGAGGTGCACAAGACGCCCGAACAGTCCTACCACGTGAACTTCAACGGCCACGGCTGGGAGTTCAACCAGGACATCGTTGGCAACTGCGCCACCCTGGGCGAAAAGGAGCTGCTCAAGTACCTGTACGTGCTGCAGCCCAAGGTGGCCGAGCGCCTGGGTGATCTGCGCTCGAAGATGATCGGCGCCATCTCATCCTGCACCCTGTTCCCCAATACCTCCTTCCTGCCCGGTCAGAACACCTTCCGCACCTGGCACCCCCGCGGCCCGGGGCAGATCGAGCTGCACACCTGGACCTTCGTCAATAAGAATGCGCCCCAGGAAATCAAGGACAAATGGCGCAAGGGCACCATGATGACCTTCAGCCCCTCCGGCGTCTTCGAGATGGACGACGGCGAGAACTGGGAATACTCCACCCGCAGCAATGCCGGCTTCGTCACCCGCCAGCAGGACCTCTACTTGGGCCTGGGCCACGACACCCGCGTCGAGGATACCGACCTGCCCGGCAACGTCTTCCAGGGCCAGATCAACGAGGCCAACCAGCGCGCCTTCTACCAGCGCTGGCTCGACCTGATGAAGTCCGAGAGCTGGAAAAACGTGCCCCAACGCGACGTGCCGAAGATGAAGGAGGGTGTATGAACGCCAAGACCGCCTTGCCCGAGATCGGGGTGGATGCCGAGACCCAGCGCCGGGTTGAGCAATTCCTCTACCGGGAGGCCCGCCTGCTCGACAACGAGCGCTGGGACGACTGGCTGGCCCTGATGGCCGAGGACATCCACTACTGGATGCCGACCATGGAAAACCGCCGCCGTGCCGACAAGAACGGTACTTACGCGGTGGACCGGGGCGCCCTCTACAACGACAACCTGGTGGACCTGACCCGTCGCGTCACCCGCTTCAAGCAGCCCACCGCCTGGGCCGAAGACCCGGCCACCCGGCATGCCCACGTGGTCGCCGGCATCGAGGTGTACCAGGGCGAAGCCCCCGGCGAGTTCATCGTGCATAGCACTTTCGTCAACTACCGCAGCCGTGTCGAGAAGGACAACGACCTGCTGGTGGGGCGTCGCGAGGACGTGCTGCGGGCCGATGGCGACGGCTTCAGGCTGGCCCGGCGCAAGATCATCATCACCCAGTCGGTGCTGATGGCCAAGAACCTCAACACCTTCCTCTGAGGCACGACCATGGGCTGGCTCAATGGCTACGTGGCACTGGTGACAGGAGGCGGCTCGGGTATCGGCCGCGCCGTCGTCAAACGCTACATTGCTGAAGGATGCACAGGGGTGGGCGTGATGGTGCGCAGCCAGGAGCAGGCCGACAGCCTGCTCGCCGAGTTTGGCGACCAGGTGGTCACCAGCCTTGGTGACGTGCGCTCCGGCGCCGACAACCAGAAAGCGGTGGATGCCACCCTGCGGCGCTTCGGCAAGCTCGACACCCTGGTGGGCAATGCCGGTGTGTGGGATTTCTTCACCCGCCTCGAGAAGATGAGCCTCGACGAGCTGGACAAGAGCTTCGACGAGATCTTCGGCGTCAATGTGAAGGGCTATGTGCTGGCCGCCCGCGCCGCGGCGGCGGCCCTGCGCGAGAGCAAGGGCAGCATGATCTTCACCCTGTCCAACTCGGCTTTCTATGCCGGCGGCGGCGGCCCGCTTTACGTGGCCTCCAAGCACGCCGGGCTGGGGCTGATCAGGCAGCTGGCCTACGAATTCGCCCCCGACGTGCGGGTGAATGGTGTGGCACCCGGGGGAACGGTCACGCCCCTGCGCGGCCCGGAGAGCCTGGGCAAGGGCGAACGGCGCCTGTCGGAGATCCCCAACTTCCAGGAGAACGTCGCCAACGCGATGCCCCTGAAGATGATCGCCCAGCCCGAGGACCACGCCGGCCATTACGTGCTGCTGGCGTCCCGGGACAACAGCCGGGCCACCACCGCCACGGTGATCCAGAGCGACGGTGGATGGGAGATACGCCCCATGCGATGAGCCTGCCCCGCCCGCGCCAAAAAACATAAGAAACGACGCAGCAAAGAGCACCCAACGGAGGAAGAAATGAGCTTCACGCGTAGCCTGACTGCGCCGCAGCAGGACTTTGTCGACATCATCGGCCGCAGCACCCTGCCGCTGATGGCCGCACCGATGTTCCTGGTCTCGGGGCCCGAGCTGGTGATTGCCTGCGCCAGGGCCGGCATCATCGGTTCCTACCCGGCGGCCAACGCCCGCAACGTGGACACCCTCCGGGAGTGGATGGCCCACACCCGCGACGCCATCCAGGCCGACCGCCCCGGCGCGCCGTGGTCCCTCAACATGATCGTGCACAGCAGCTACGACCGCTTCGACGCGGAACTGGCCCTGGTGCAGGAGTTCCAGCCCAAGATCGTGTCCACCGCCCTGGGCAGCCCGCGCCGGGTGCTCGACATCGTGCATGGCTACGGCGGCATCGTGATGGCCGACGTGATCAACCCGGCCCTGGCCCGCAAGGCCGCCGACGCCGGTGCCGACGTGCTGGTGCTGGTGACCCAGGGGGCAGGGGGGCACACCGGCCACTACCACCCCTTTGCGCTGCTCGCTGAGGTGCGCAAGTTCTGGTCTGGCCCCCTCGGCCTGGCCGGCGCCATCACCACCGGCACCGACATCCGCGCCGCCCAGCTGCTGGGGGCCGACTTCGTGCTGGCCGGCACGCGCTTCATCGCCACCCCCGAAAGCCTGGCCGAGCCGGCCTACCGGGATCTCATTGTCACGAGCAGCCTGGAAGACCTGGTGGCCACCAAGGCGGTGTCGGGCGTGCTCGCCAACTGGCTCAAACCCACCCTCGACAAGGCCGGTTTTACCCCGGAACAGCTGCGCGAAGAGAAGAAGATCGACTTCTCCGGCGACATCGTCGAAGCCCCCAAGGCCTGGAAGACGGTGTGGTCCGCCGGCCACGGGGTGGGCGGCATCGACGCCATCGCCGGCACCGACGCCATCGTCCGCCAGCTGTACCGGGAATACGCCGCCTGTCTCGACGACGAGCTGGCCGACCTGACCCGGCTGCGCAGCCGTTACCCAGCCATGTAACCCGGCCCTGTAAGGCCGACCCCTTTCCCCGAGAACACAGCATGAATCAGGACAAGATCAAGGCCGCCGCCGCGGCCCTGCGGCAGGCCCGCGCCACGCGCGTGGCCATCCCCCGCATCTCCGAGCAGTTCGGCATCCACGGCGCCGACGAGGCCTACGCCGTGGCCCGCTGCAACAGCCTGCTCGACATCGCCGAAGGCCGCCGCGTGGTGGGCAAGAAGATCGGCCTCACCTCCCAGGCCGTGCAGCAGCAGCTGGGCGTGGACCAGCCCGACTACGGCGTGCTGTTTGCCGACATGGAGTTTCTGTCGGGCAGCGAAGTGCCGGCCAGCCGCTTGATCCAGCCCAAGGCCGAGGGCGAAATCGCCTTTGTGGTGGGGCGCGACCTGGACAGCGAGAGCCTGAGCTGGGGGCGTTTCCTGCTCGGGCTCGAATACGCCCTGCCGGCCATTGAGATCGTGGACAGCGCCATCCAGGACTGGAAGCTGACCCTTGTGGATACGGTGGCCGACAACGCCTCCTGCGGGCTCTACGTGCTGGGCCTCGAACCCCGCGCCATCGGCACGGTGGATTTCGCCCTGGCCGGCATGGATTTCCGCAAGAACGGCCACACCGTGTCGGTGGGCAGCGGCGTCGCCTGCCTGGGCAATCCGCTGCTCGCCGCCTACTGGCTGGCCCGCAACATGCAGCAGCTCGGCGACCCCCTCAAGGCCGGTGACGTGATCCTCTCCGGCGCCCTGGGGCCCATGTTCCCCTTCGTCGCCGGCGACCACCTGCACCTGTCCATCGCCGGACTTGGCAGCGTCGACTGCCGCACCGCTTGAACCCCGTTTCACCGTGTTTATAGCAGTTACAAAATCAACCCTGAGGAGACGAACACCATGAACCGCCGCCACTTTCTTGCCAGCCTGTCCGCCGCCCTGATGCTCGCCTTCGGCGGCGCCAGCCAGGCCCAGGCCCAGACCGTCACCATCGGTGTGAGCGTCAGCTCCACCGGTCCGGCCGCCTCCCTGGGCATTGCCCAGAAGAACACCATCGAGCTGCTGCCCAAGACCCTGGGCGGCCTGCCGGTGAACTACGTCCTCCTCGACGACGCCTCCGACCCCACCGCCGCCGGCAAGAACGCCCGCCGTTTTGCCGACGCCGACAAGGTGGACGCCATCATCGGCTCCACCACCGTGCCCACCTCCCTGGCCGTGGCCGAGGTGGCCAGCGAAGCGAAGATCCCGCAGATCGCCCTGGCGCCGTTCCCGCCCAAGCAGATCCAGTGGGTGTTTCCGCTGCCCCATGGCGTGGGCGTGATGTCTGCAGCCCTGTTCGAGGAGATGAAGAAGCGCGACACCAAGACCATCGCCTTCATCGGCTTCAGCGACGCCTATGGCGAAGCCTGGCTGAAGGACGTGGAAAAGCGCGCCGAAGCCAGCGGCATCAAGCTGGTGGCGGTCGAGCGCTATGCCCGCACCGACCAGTCGGTGACTGCCCAGGCGTTGAAGCTGGTCGGCAAGAAGCCTGACGCCATTTTCATCGCCGCCAGCGGCACCCCGGCGGCGCTGCCCATGCGCGCCCTGCGCGAGCGTGGCTTCAAGGGCCAGTTCTACCAGACCCACGGCGCCGCCAACAACGACTTCCTGCGCGTCGCCGGCAACACCGACGAAGGCCTGATCCTGCCCACCGGACTGGTGCTGGTGGCTGAACAGTTGCCCGACAGCAACCCGAGCAAGAAGGTCGCCCTGAGCTACCTGAAGGCTTATGAGGGCAAACACGGCGCCGGCTCCCGCAACCCCTTCGGTGCCTACGCCCATGACGCCTACCTGCTCCTCGACAAGGCCGTGGCCACCGTTGGCAAAAAGGCCGCGCCGGGTACGCCGGAATTCCGTGCCGCCCTGCGCGATGCCCTGGAGAAGACCAGCAACCTGCCCCTGACCCATGGTATCAACACCATGTCGGCCACCGATCACTCCGGCCTCGGTGAAGGCGCCCGCACCTTGATCACCATCGAACAGAACAGCTGGAAGCTGTTGAAGTAAGCGGAGGCGGCCATGAGCTTTTTTGACAATCCCGGCATGCTGGCCCCGCCCAGGGTGACCCGCATCGACCTCTCCAGGGGCGGCTTCATCCTGGCCTGTTCCGACCCCCTGGAAGAGGTCACCCGCTGCATCGGCGACTGGCTGGAATACTGGGCCGCCCGCACCCCCAATGCCCTGTTCCTGGCGGAGCGGGATGCGGAGGGCGAATGGGTGCGCATGACCTATGCCCAGGTCCGCGAACAGGTCGGCAAGCTGGCCCAGGGGCTGCTCGACTTGGGCATTGGGCCCACGGCGCCAGTGGTGTGCCTGTCCGACAACAGCCTCGATCAGGCCTTGCTGACCTTGGCCACCATGCACATCGGGCGGCCCTTCGCCACGGTGTCCAGCGCCTACTCGCGGCTGGCCAAGGACTACAGCAAGGTCGCCACCATCCTCCAGGAGCTGGCCCCCGGCGTGGTGTATGCGGGCGACGGCGCGGTGTATGCCTCGGCAATCCGCGCCAGCGCCGTGTCCTGCCCGGTGATCCTGAGCACCAACGCCTACCAGCTGGACGGCAGCCTGTCCCTGGCCGAGCTGATGCGCACCCGGGAAACCCCGGCGGTGATGGCCGAGTTTGCCAAGATCACCCCGGAGACCCACGCCAAGTACCTGCTCACCTCGGGCTCCACCGGGCGGCCGAAGATCGCCATCAACACCCACCGCATGCTCTGCGCCAACCAGAAGCAGATCCAGCAGAGCTGGCCTTTCCTCAAGGAAGAGAAGCCGGTGATCGTGTCCTGGCTGCCCTGGAGCCACACCTTCGGTGCCAACCACAACTTCAACCTGGTGCTGTGCAACGGCGGCAGCTTCTACATCGACGAAGGCCGCCCGGTGCCGGGCCTGATGGAGAAGTCGGTGCGCAACCTGCGGGAGGTGCAGCCCAACCTGTACTTCAATGTGCCCCGTGGCTTCGATGCCCTGATCGCCTTCCTGGAGCAGGACGAATCCTTCGCCCGGGATTTCTTCGGGCGCCTGCGGGCGGTGTTCTATGCCGCGGCGGCCTTGCCCCAGTCCACCTGGGACCGCCTGGAAAAATCCGCCCAGAAGGTGCTCGGCGAGAAGGTTTGGTTCACCTCCGCCTGGGGCGCCACCGAAGCCTCGCCGCTGCTCACCAATGTGCACTGGCGCCTCGACGGCCCCGGCTGCATCGGCCTGCCGGTGGCCGGCACCTCCATCAAGTTCCTGCCCAACGGTGACAAGCTGGAGATGCGCGTCAAGGGGCCGCAGGTGTTCCCGGGCTATCTCAACAACCCGGAGAAGACCGCCGAGGCCTTCGACGAGGACGGCTACTACAAGATCGGTGACGCCGGCCTCTTGATCGACCCGGCCCGGCCGGAGCGGGGCATCGCCTTCAACGGGCGGGTAGCCGAGGACTTCAAGCTCACCACCGGCACCTGGGTATCGGTGGGCACTCTGCGGGTCCGCGCCGTCACGGCCCTCGCGCCTTACGCCCAGGACGTGGTGGTCACCGGCCACGACCGGGACGAGGTGGGCCTGCTGGTTTTCCCGGCACCCGCCGCCAAGGATGTACCGGCCGATCAGCTCCATGCCCACGTGCGCGAAGGGCTGCGCAAGCTCAAGGCCGAGGGCGGCGGCGGGTCGTCCCAGAGCCCAACCCGGGCCATGCTGCTCGACGAACCGCCGAGCATGGACGCGGGCGAGATCACCGACAAGGGCTACATCAACCAGCGGGCGGTTCTGGCCCGCCGGGCGGATGAAGTCCTCAGCCTGCACACCTCGCCCAAGCTCGACCGGGTGGTCTTCCTCAAATAAATCCCCAAGGACGCAGCGCCCCTGGCCATGCCCGGCCGGGGCGCGCTCGGCCTGAATTTCCCCACGGGAGCAATCATGAACAAGAAACTGAAGGTAGCCATTGTCGGCTCCGGCAACATCGGCACCGACCTGATGATCAAGATCCTGCGCCACGGCGAGCACCTAGAGATGGGTGCCATGGTGGGCATCGACCCGACCTCGGATGGCCTTGCCCGGGCGGCCCGGATGGGCGTCGCCACCACCCACGAAGGGGTGGAAGGGCTGACCCGCCTGCCGGTGTTTGCCGACATCGACATCGTTTTCGACGCCACCAGCGCCGGAGCCCACGTCAAGAACGACGCCTTTCTGCGCAGCCTCAAGCCCGGCATCCGCATGGTGGATCTGACCCCGGCGGCCATCGGCCCCTACTGCATCCCGGTGGTCAATGGCGCCCTGCATGACGACGCCCTCAACGTGAACATGGTCACCTGCGGCGGCCAGGCCACCATCCCCATGGTGGCGGCGGTGAGCCGCGTGGCCAAGGTGCATTACGGCGAGATCATCGCCTCCATCTCCAGCAAGTCGGCCGGCCCCGGCACCCGCGCCAACATCGACGAGTTTACCGAGACCACCTCCAAAGCCATCGAAGTGGTGGGCGGGGCGGCCAAGGGCAAGGCCATCATCATCCTCAACCCGGCCGAGCCGCCGCTGATGATGCGTGACACGGTGTACTGCCTGTCGGAGATGGCCGACGAGGACGAGATCGCCGCCTCGGTGGAGCGCATGGCCGCCGACGTGCAGAAGTACGTGGCCGGCTACCGCCTCAAGCAGAAGGTGCAGTTCGACATCATTCCGGCCTCGCGCCCCATCAACATCCCCGGCGTCGGCCCGCGCATGAGCGGCCTCAAGACCTCCGTGTTTCTCGAAGTGGAAGGCGCCGCCCACTACCTGCCGGCCTATGCCGGCAATCTGGACATCATGACGTCCGCCGCCAAGACCACCGCCGAACGCATGGCCGCCCGCATCCTGGCCACCGCCGCCACCGCTGCCTGAGGAGACCGCACATGAACCCCGACAAGAAGATCTACATCTCCGACGTGACCCTGCGCGACGGCTCCCACGCCATCCGCCACCAGTACAGCGTCGAGCAGGCCGTGCAGATTGCCCGTGCCCTGGACAAGGCCAAGGTGGATTCCATCGAGGTGGCCCACGGCGACGGCCTGCAGGGCTCCAGCTTCAACTACGGCTTTGGCGCCCACACCGACCTGGAGTGGATCGAGGCGGTGGCCGACACGGTGAAGCATGCCAAGGTGGCGACCCTGCTGCTCCCCGGCATCGGCACCGTGCATGACCTGAAGGCCGCCTACAGCGCCGGCGCCCGCATCGTGCGCGTGGCCACCCACTGCACCGAGGCCGACGTGTCGCGCCAGCATATCGAGGTGGCCCGGGAACTGGGCATGGAGGCCGTCGGCTTTCTGATGATGAGCCACATGACCACGCCCCAGGCCCTGGCCCAGCAGGCCAAGCTGATGGAGAGCTACGGCGCCACCTGCTGCTACGTGGTGGATTCGGGCGGCGCCCTGTCCATGAACGATGTGCGCGAGCGCTTCCGGGCCTTCAAGGATGTGCTGAAGCCCGAAACCGAGACCGGCATCCATGCCCACCACAACCTCAGCCTGGGCGTGGCCAATTCCATCGTAGCGGTGGAGGAGGGCTGCGACCGGGTGGACGCCAGCCTGTCGGGCATGGGCGCCGGGGCCGGCAACGCCCCCCTGGAAGTCTTCATCGCCGCAGCCGACCGCATGGGCTGGAACCACGGCTGCAAGCTGTACACCCTGATGGACGCCGCCGACGACATCGTGCGCCCCCTGCAGGACCGCCCGGTGCGGGTGGACCGGGAGACCCTCGCCCTGGGCTATGCCGGCGTGTATTCCAGCTTCCTGCGCCATTCCGAAGTGGCCGCCAAGAAGTATGGCCTGAAGGCGGTGGACATCCTGGTCGAGCTGGGCCGCCGCCGCATGGTGGGCGGGCAGGAGGACATGATCGTGGACGTGGCCCTGGACCTGCTGAAGGGCCATGAGCACGACGCCGTGCATGCCATTCCCACCATGAGCGAAGCGGGCTGAGCATCATGGGCACGAATCTCCTCGTCCGGCTGTCGCCAAACGGCGGCAGCTTTGAATGTGCGCCGGGCCAGACGGTGCTCGACGCCGCCCTGGCCGCCGGCTACTGGCTGCCCCACAGCTGCCGCACCGGCACCTGCAACAGCTGCCACCTGGGCTTGCTGGAAGGGGCGGTGGAACACGCCCCGACCCGTCCGGACGGCACCGATGTGCCGGCCGGCCAGTGCCGCACCTGCCAGGCCGTGCCCACCGCCGAGCTGCTGCTGGACGCGCCCAAGGTGCCGGCCGAGCCGGGGCAGCGGGTGGTCACCACCGGCGCCAAGGTGGTGGAGGTGAGCCGCCCGTCCCACGATGTGGTGGTGATCCGCCTGCAGGTGCCGCCCGCCGCCGGCTTCAGCTTCAAGGCCGGCCAGTACGCCAGCGTGATCCTCAAGGACGGGGCGAAGCGCAGCTACAGCATGGCCAACGATCCGGAGGAGGCGGGTGTCATCGAGTGGCACGTGCGCCGCATGGAAGGCGGGCGTTTCTCCACCCACGCCTACGACAAGCTCAAGGCCGGCGGCCTGCTGCGCATCGAGGGGCCCTACGGCGACTTCGTGCTGCAGCCGGGCGACGCGCCCATCGTGCTGCTGGCTTCGGGCACGGGCTACGCCCCCATCGCCGCGCTGCTCAAGACCCACGGCGCCGAGATGGCCCGCCGTGGGGCGGTGCTGTACTGGGGCGGCCGCCAGCGGGCCGACCTGTACGCGGTGGACAGCGTGGCCGCCTGGGAGGCGCAGTACCCGGGCATTCGCCTGGTGCCGGTGCTCTCCGAGGCTGGTCCGGAGTGGGCTGGACGGCGTGGTTTCGTGCACGCGGCGGTGCTGGCGGATCTGCCCGATCTCTCAGCCCACGAGGTGTATGCCTGCGGCAACCCGCTGATGATCGATGCGGCGCGCAGCAGCTTCACCGCCACGGCGGGGCTGCCGGCGGAGCGCTTCCTTGCCGACGCCTTCGTCGTCAATAGCTGAACCCGGCCGGAGGAGATTTTCATGGATTTCAGTATCTTCGCGATCCTGGCCCAGGACGGGGTCACCAACGGGGCGGTCTACGCCCTGCTGGCCATGGCCCTGGTGCTGGTGTTTTCGGTGACGCGCATCATCTTTCTGCCCCAGGGGGAGTTCATCGGCTTCGGTGCCCTCACCGTGGCGGCCTTGCAGAGCAGCCAGTTTCCCAGGCTGATCTGGCTGCTCATCGGTATCGGCGTGCTCACCTTTCTGGTGGAGCTGGGTTCGGCCCTGCGCCAGCGGCGCTACAAGCCGCTGCCGCGGCGCCTGCTCATGTGGAGCGTCATCGAGAACCTGATCTACCCCCAGTTCATCTGGCTGCTGGCCCACAGCTTCGACTGGCAGGGCATGCCGATGGCGGTGCAGATCCTGTTCACCCTGGCCATCACCGTGCCCTTGGGCATCATGATCTATCGCGTCGCCTTCCAGCCCATGGCCGAGGCCTCGGTGCTGGTGCTGCTGATCGTCTCGGTGGGCGTGCATTTCGCCCTGCTGGGCATGGGGCTGTTCATCTTCGGGCCAGAAGGTTCGACCACCCACGCCTTCACGGAGTGGAGCACTGCCCTGGGCGAGATGCCCGTGTCGGGGCAGAGCGTGGTGGTGATGGCGGTGGCGGGCAGCCTGATCGGCCTGCTCTACCTGTTCTTCGACCGCACGCTGTATGGCAAGGCCCTGCGCGCCACGGCGGTGAACCGCAAGGGTGCGCAGCTGGTGGGCATCGGCACCAGCCAGGCCGGGCGCATGGCCTTCGGCCTGGCGGCCGGCCTGGGCACCCTGGCCGGTACCCTCATCGCGCCCCTCAACACCGTGGGTTACGACACCGGGTTCGTGGTGGCCCTGAAGGGCTTCGTGGCGGCCATCGTCGGCGGTCTGGCCAGCTATCCGCTGGCGGCGGCAGGGGCGTTGCTGGTCGGCCTGCTCGAGAGCTATTCCTCCTACTGGGCGAGTGCGTACAAGGAGGTGATCGTGTTCACGCTGATCATCCCGGTGCTGGCCTGGCGTTCGCTGACTTCCGGCCATGGAGACGAAGAATGAAGATGTCCACCAAGAAGCTCCAGTGGCTGATGTTCGGCTGGTTTTTCGTGTTTCCGTTTCTGCCCGTGCCGGGCTACTGGATCACCATCGGCAACTACATCGGCCTGTATTCCATCGTGGCCCTCGGCCTGGTGCTGCTCACCGGCATCGGTGGCCTGACCTCCTTCGGGCAGGCGGCCTTCGTTGGCCTGGGGGCTTACACCACGGCCTATCTCAGCACCACCCTGGGCTGGTCCCCGTGGGTGGGCCTGGGGGCCGGGCTGGTGGTTTCGGGCCTGGCGGCGGCGTTGATCGGCAGCGTCACCGTGCGCCTGTCGGGCCACTTCCTGCCCCTGGCCACCATCGCCTGGGGGCTGTCCCTGTACTACCTGTTCGGGACCATCGAGTTCCTGGGCAAGTATGATGGGCTGTCGGGTATCCCGGCCCTGAGCGTGTTCGGCATCGATCTGTCTTCACCGCGGGTGATGTACGGGGTGATCTGGCTGTGCCTCGGGGGCTGCCTGATGCTGGTGCTCAACCTGCTCAACTCCCGGCCCGGCCGCGCCATCCGGGCCCTGGCCAAGGGCAAGACCATGCCCGAGGCCATGGGCATCCACACCGCCCAGTACAAGATCCTGATCTTCGTGCTGGCGGCGCTGATGGCAAGTTTGTCGGGCTGGCTGTATGCCCACCTGCAGCGCTCGGTGAGCGCCACGCCCTTTGGCCTGCACATGGGCATCGAGTACCTGTTCATGGCGGTGGTGGGCGGTATCGGCCACGTGTGGGGGGCGATCCTCGGCGCGGTGGTGATGACCGGCCTGAAGAGCCAGCTGCAGGATTGGCTGCCCCTGCTGCTGGGCAGCAACGGCAACTTCGAGATCGTGGTCTTCGGGGTGATGATCGTGCTGCTCCTGCTGTGGTCGCGGGACGGCCTGTGGCCCTGGGTGGCCAGCATGTGGGCGAAGTTCCATCCGCCCGAGCCGGAGGTGGTGGCGCCGGCCATCGCCCCCGATGGCTACAGCGACCTGCCGCGCCGGGCCCGGCCCCAGGCCGGGGCGCTGATCCTCGAGGTCAGCGACGCCCGCAAGCAGTTCGGCGGGCTGGTGGCGGTGAAGGACATGGCCTTCGAGATCCGTGCCGGCGAGGTGGTCGGCCTGATCGGCCCCAACGGGGCAGGCAAGTCCACCATGTTCAACCTGGTGACCGGGGTGTTGCCCGCCACCAGCGGCGAGATCCGCTTCTGCGGCGAGCGCATCGACCAGCTGGATTCCCGGCACATCGTGCGCATGGGCATCGGCCGCAGCTTCCAGCATGTGCACCTCATCCCGCACCTGTCGGTGCTGGAGAACGTGGCCATGGGGGCGCACCTGCGCGGTCGCAGCAGCCCCCTGGCGGCGGCCCTGCGGCTGGACCGCCATGAAGAAGCGCGGCTGCTTTTCCTGGCCGCCGAGCAGATCCGCCGGGTGGGCCTGGGTGAGTACATGCACACCCCGGCGGGCAGCCTGGCCCTGGGTCAGCAACGCATCCTCGAGATCGCCCGCGCCCTGTGCACCGATCCGACGCTGCTGCTCCTCGACGAGCCCGCCGCCGGCCTGCGCCTGAAGGAGAAGGAGGCCCTGGCCGACCTGATCCGCCAGCTCAGGGGTGAGGGCATGTCGGTGCTGCTGGTGGAGCACGACATGGACTTCGTGATGGGCCTGACCGACCGGCTGGTGGTGATGGAGTTCGGCAGCAAGATCGCCGAAGGCCTGCCCGCCGAGATCCAGAACAATGAAGCCGTGCTGGCGGCCTACCTGGGAGGTGTGGAATGAGCGCCGACAACAACAGCAAACCCGTTCTTGAAACCCGCAACCTGAGCGTGCGCTATGGCAAGGTCGAGGCTCTGCGGGCCACCTCGATCAGCCTGCGGGCCGGCGAGATCGTCACCGTGATCGGCCCCAACGGGGCCGGCAAGTCGTCCCTGCTCAACGCCATCATGGGCGCCCTGCCCAGCGAGGGGCAGGCCGAGGGCGAGGTGCTCTATCAGGGGCAGGACGTGTCCCACCACGCCATCGAACTGCGCCTGGGCAAGGGTCTGGCCCTGGTGCCCGAGAAGCGCGAGCTGTTCACCACCATGACCGTGGAGGACAACCTGGTGCTGGGTGCCTACCGGCGGCGCAAGGCGGGCTGGTCCTACCGGGACGGGCTGGAGGGCATCTACGCCGTCTTTCCGCGCCTCAAGGAGCGCCGCCACCAGCTGGCGGGCACCATGTCCGGCGGCGAGCGGCAGATGGTGGCCATCGGCCGGGCGCTGATGAGCGACCCCAAGGTGCTGATGCTCGACGAGCCCTCCCTGGGGTTGGCACCGCGGGTGATGGCCGAGGTCTTTCAGGTGATCTCCCATCTCCGTGATACCGGCGTGGCGACCCTGCTGATCGAGCAGAACTCCCGCGCGGCCTTGAAGGTGTCTGACTACGGCTACGTGCTGGAGGTGGGCGACGTGACCCTGGAGGGCAAGGCCAGCGAGCTGGCCCGGAACCCGCGGGTGATCGAGGCCTACCTGGGGGCGAAGCACTGAGATGAGCATCCTGCGCACTGATCTCAGCGTGGACAGCCTCAACCGGGATGCGGCCGACTGCCTGCCGGGCGCGCTGGGCGTTGAATTCCTGAGCCTGGAGCAGGGGCGGGCGAGCAGCCGCATGCCCCTGCGGCCCATCCACATGGCCCCCAACCAGCGTCTGCACGCGGCCAGCCTGATCGCCCTGGCCGATACCACCACCGGCCATGCGACCATGGCGCACCTGCCGGCCGGCGCCCGCTCCTTTGCCACCATTGAGCTGAAGAGCAACCACCTGGGCACCCTCACGGAGGGTGCCATTGCCTGCGTCGCCACGGCGGTGCATCTGGGGCGCAGGACCCAGGTTTGGGACGCGGTGGTCACCGATGAGGCCACCGGCCGCCAGTTGGTGTTGTACCGTTGCACCCAGATGATCCTTTAACCGGCGCCCAAGGCGTCGGCAACAACAAGATGGAGTGACCCCCAATGAGTATCTGGTTTGCCCCCTTCACCCTGGAAGAAGTCAATGCCCGTGGCGCCACCTGCGCCAACGGCCATCTGGGCATGGAACTGATCGAGATCGGCGAAGACTACCTGCGCGGCCGCATGCCCGTGGATCAGCGCACCCGCCAGCCCGCCGGGGCACTGCATGGCGGCGTGTCGGTGGCCTTTGCCGAGACCCTGGCTTCCTGGTCGGCGGCCCATGCGGTCGACCCGGCCAAATACCACTGCGTCGGTCAGGAGATCAACGCCAACCACGTCCGCGCGGTGACCGGCGGCTGGGTCTATGGCGAGGCCCGGCCCCTGCACATCGGCCGGACCAGCCACGTCTGGGAAGTGCGCATCACCAACGAGGAAGGCAAGCTGGTGTGCATCTCGCGCATGACCGCTGCCGTGCTCAGCAAGCCGAGCGAGTACAAGTAAGACGCTTCGGGTCGTCCTGCGGAGGTGACTTCAATCGCCCCTGCCGGCCCTCCCGCCATCGTCGGCGTGTTCCGAACGCCCTGCCATACCTCCCTTGGGGTGATCTGGCCAGGGCCGCGCAATCTTATTTCATGAGTGATCCGATGAACCCCACCCAGCCTGGACTGATCGACTTTCCCCGCCCCGATGGCAGTTTCTGCCGTGGCCACTTCGCCCAAGCCGGCGCCGACCGCCCGGGTGTGGTGGTGCTCCAGGAGTGGTGGGGGCTCAATCCGCAGATCTGCAGCGTCGTCAATCGCTTTGCTGCAGCGGGCTTCAATGCGCTGGCGCCGGATCTCTTCGGTGGCCGCATTACCCAGGACCCGGATGAAGCCAGTCACATGATGGACGGCCTCGACTTTGCTGGCGCCACCTTCCAGGACATTCGCGGTGCGGTGGCGCATTTGCAGAAGGCGGGCAGTGGGCCGGTGGCGGTGCTGGGTTTCTGCATGGGCGGCGCGCTGACGGTGGCCAGTGCCGTGCATCTGCCTGAAGTGGCGGCAGCGGTGTGCTTTTACGGCATTCCGCCCAGGGATTTCGCCGATCCGGCGCAGATCCGCATTCCTTTCCAGGGGCACTTCGCCAGCCGCGACACCTGGTGTACCCCGGCCGCCGCCGGGGCGCTGGAGCAGGCCATGTGCGGCGCTGGTGCCCAGCCGGAGATCCACCACTACGAGGCGGCCCACGGTTTCTTCAACGCCACCCGGCCCCAGGTATACGACCCGGCCCAGGCGGCGCTGGCCTGGACCCGGACCCTGGCCTTCCTGGAACGCCATCTGTAGAGTCTGGCCGATGCGTGATACCGGCACCTCCGAATACCTCGACATCCGCGGCCTGCGCCACCATGTGCGCCACTGGGGCCCGCGGGATGCACCCACTTTCTTCCTGCTCCACGGCTGGATGGATTCCTCGCCCACCTTCCAGTTTCTGGTGGAGGCCCTCGAACAGCCCTGGCACATCATCGCGCCGGACTGGCGGGGCTATGGCGCCAGCGAGTGGCTGGACCGGCCGTACTGGTTCCCCGACTACTACGCCGATCTGGACGTGCTGCTCGACCACTTTTCGCCGGATGGTCCGGCTACGCTGGTGGGGCACAGCATGGGGGCCAACATCGCTGCCACCTATGCGGCGGTGCGCCCTCAGCGGGTGGCGCGGCTGGCCATGCTGGACTTCCTGGGGCTCCGGCCGCCGCCGGAGGTGGATGCGCCGATGCAGCTGGTGCAGTGGATGGATGCCGTGGCGGAGAGGCCCCAGGTGCGTCCGTATGCGGATGCGGCAGCCCTGGCGCGACGCCTGCGTATGGTCAATCCGCGACTCACGCCCGAGCAGGCCGATTTTTTGTCCCACGCGGTAAGCCGGCCCCGGCCGGACGGGCAGATCGAGATGGCCTGCGACCCCTGGCACCGGGTACATGGCCCGTCGCTCTACCACATCGACGACTCCCTGGCCGCCTGGCGCAAGATCGAGGCGCCGGTGCTGCTGCTGATTGCCGACAAGGGCTTCGTGGATGACCGGATGGGGGACGACCCGGTGGAGTTCGAGCGCCGCATCGGCTGCTTTCCCCAGCGCCAGGTCGTGACCATCACGGATTCAGGCCACAACGTGCAGCACGACCAGCCCCTGCAGGTGGCGCGGGCGCTGGAGGCTTTCCTGACGGCCTGAGCGCAAGGGCTGGCGATCAAAGGCCAGCGCAGCTAAGCCTGTGGGGTCGAATTCATTCGACCGCGGACTTGTGATCGCCGGCATGTCGATGGCTTGGCGTGTCGAGGTCGAATAAATTCGACCTCGCAGGGGCCAGCAGGCTCTCAGTGTTTTGCGCCGGGGAAAGGCGTGATCACACCAGTGAGCGGGTTGAAGCCGTCTGCCCTGTTCCAGTCCACCAGCAGCATGCGCCCGGCGGGGGTGCTGAAGCTGAACTGCCGGCGGCCGGCCACCGAGATGGCGCTCTCGCCGTGGGTGAAGTCCAGCTCCGGCTCGCGCCCCGTGCGGTTGTTGACCACCACCGGAATGCCGGTCTCGCGGGATCGACGCTCCCATACGTCGCCCGGCCCCATGCCGTCCACCGGCGGCCAGTTGGCCGGCACAAGGAGGAGGGCTGCGCCCTGTTCACGCTGGCGGGCGGCGGGTTCCGGCGCGTAGCTGTCGGCGCAGATCAGCACCCCCACGGGCACGCCATCCACCACGAAGGGCTGGCCGCCTGAGCCGGCCACGGACCAGCTCTCGGCCCCACCATGGACGCGCTGCTTGCGATAGGCGCCCAGGATCTTTCCAGTGCGGTCGATCACCGCGACGCTATTGTGCAGGGTGTGATGGCGGGCATCCCGTTCGGCGAAGCCCACAAACAAGGCCACCTTGTTGTCCCGGGCGATGGCGGCGAGGGTGCTCATCCAGGTGTCGGGAAAGGGGGCGATCCAGTCGGTGCCGATGCGCTTGGCGAAGTTGTAGCCGGTCTCCGCCAGCTCGGGGGTGACCACCCAGTCTGCGCCCTGGCGGACGGCCTCGCGGATGCCGGCCTCGATCTGCGCCCGGTTGGCGGCGATCTCGCCCGGTGTCGGGTCCAGGTGGAGCAGCGCCAGGCGCAGGTGGCCGGCGGGCTTGGGCAGGGCCGACAGCGGGTCGGCAAAGCGTCGGGTGCCGGGCAGGAAGAAGCCGTTCTGCTTGCCTAGGGATTCGACCACTGCGCTGTAGGTGGCCTTGCCGATCAGCTCGCCGATGCGGCTGTGGCCACCGGTGTAGCTGGCGGTTGGCGTGCTGGTGCCGGAAACCACGATGATGCTGTCGGTGCCCGTGCCGGTGGCCTGCACACCCGGGGTGTAGGTGCTGGCCACCTGCAGGTCTTCCAGGGCAGCGGTCTTGCCTTCGGTGACGGTGATCAGCGCCCTGGCCAGGGCGGCGTCGGTCAGGCGGATGTTGCTGAGCACCAGGATGTTGATGGTGCCGGCAGGCTCGGCACCCTCGATGTAGCGGCCTTCGTCCACGCCGGTGCGGATGGCGTTGCTCTTGGCGCCGGCAGTGGCCAGCACGGTGACGGTGAGCGGGCCGTGGCTGCGGGTGACGATGGCCAGGTTGTCCAGATCGGCTGCGGTGGCCATGTGGGTCACCTCTGCCTTGCTCAGCCCGAGGCCTTCGGCCGCGGTGCCGAGTACATGCTCGGTGTAGGCCTTGCCGCCGCGGCCGTCCTGGCCGTTGAAGCGCGTGGATACGCGTTTCCAGAGTTCCGGGTGGGCGCCGTGGTTGATGGCAGCGCGGCTGTCCACGAGCCCGTCGCTGGTGGACAAGGCTCGCCGCGCTTCGGGGAAACGGACGATCAGGGTCTTTTCCCACAGTCCGTCCCGCTCACGCTGATCGATCCGGGCGTCGGCCATGACTTCGGCGGGGAGGGGCAGGGCTTCGGCTTCGGCTGCTGGTGGCAGGAGTGCCAGGCCGGCGAGGGCGAGCAGGCTCCCCAGTTTTTTGAGGGCGAGCGTGGCCCGGGGGCGCCATTCAGGCATTGCGTTCTCCTTGGCGTGAGGGGCGGCGGAAAATGAGAAAGGGAGCCACGAGGGCTCCCTTCGTACTGGGCCTCAGCCCGGAAAACCGGGTTGAGGCAGCCGGCTTCAGGCGAAGTTGGCGGACGCGAAGTCCCAGTTGGCCAGGCTGGCCAGGAAGGTCTCGACGAACTTCGGACGCAGGTTGCGATAGTCGATGTAGTAGGCGTGTTCCCAAACGTCGATGGTCAGCAGGGGCTTGCCTTCGCCGGTCTTCAGCGGGTTGCCGGCGGCGCCGGTGTTGACGATGTCGACGGTGCCGTCGGCCTTCTTGACCAGCCAGGTCCAGCCGGAGCCGAAGTTGCCCACGGCGGAAGCCTGGAAGGCCTTCTTGAAGTCGTCGAAGGAGCCCCACTTGGCGTTGATGGCATCGGCCAGGGCGCCGGTGGGCGCACCGCCGCCGTTCGGCTTCATGCTGCTCCAGAAAAAGGTGTGGTTCCACACCTGGGCAGCGTTGTTGTAGATGCCACCAGCGGGGGCCTTGAGGAAAGTCTCTTCGATGGAGAGGTTCTCGTACTCGGTGCCGGGGATCAGGTTGTTCAGGTTAACCACGTAGGCGTTGTGGTGCTTCGCGTAGTGGTAGTCGAAGGTTTCTTCGGACAGGTGGGGGGCCAGGGCGTTCTTGGCGTAGGGCAGTTCGGGCAGGGTGTGAGCCATGTGGTTTTCTCCGGGGGTTTGGAAATTGCCCGACTATTCTAGTCGGGATTGGGTTTCCTGCACAATCAGTAAGGATATTGGGCACGCGCAAAGCGTCGCCTTTTCAATCCGTGTTCACTGTGGCTCCGACCGAGCCGTCGCTCAACTCGATGCGGACGCTTGAACCCGCAGCCAGCTTGGTGACACTGCGCACGATGCTGCCATCGGCGTTGCGGGTGATGCTGTAGCCGCGGGCCAGCACGGCACGGGGGTCGAGGTGGGCAAGGTGCTGCTGCAGGGCGTCCAGCCGCGCCTGATGACGTGCCAGCAGGCCGTGGGTGGCGCGCTGAAGGCGCTGGCCCAGGGCGTTCAGGTGCGCCAGCTTTTGGGCTGTGTCCGGGCGCCTGGCCTTGAGACGCAGGCCCAGACCGGCGACGCAGGTCTGGCGGCCGGCCAGGTGGCGGGCCATGCTGGCGCGCAGGCCTTGATCCAGGATTGCGAGGCGCAACTGGCTGCGCTCCAGGCGCTGCCGTGGGTGGCTGAGGCGTGCTGCTGCCCGGTCCAGGCGCTGGGCGGCGGCGTCGATGCGTCTTTCCATGCCGCGCCGCAGTCGGGCTGCCAGCTGTTCGAGGTTCTCACGCAGCTCGACGTAGGCCGCGCTGGCCAGCTCGGCGGCGGCCGTGGGGGTGGCGGCGCGCAGATCGGCGCTGAAATCGGCAATGCTGAAGTCGGTTTCGTGGCCCACGCCGACCACTACCGGCAGCGGGCAGGCGCGGATCGCCCGGGCCACCCTTTCGTCGTTGAAGGCGGCCAGGTCTTCGAGGCTGCCACCGCCGCGCACCAGTAGCAGCACGTCGTTACCGTCCATGGCGGCTCGGGCTCCGGCGAGCTGGATGGCCGATGCAATCAGCGCCGGGGCGGTGTCGCCCTGTACGGGGGTGGGGTAGAGGCATACCGACATCTGGGGCGCCCGCCGGGCCAGGGCGGCGGTCACGTCCCGCCAGGCGGCGGCCTGGGGTGAGGTGACTACGGCAATGCCGCGGGGAAAGCGCGGCAGGGCGCGTTTGTGGGCCGGGTCGAACAGGCCTTCGGCCTCAAGCCGGGCCTTGAGGCGCAGGAAGGCTTCATACAGATTGCCAACCCCGGCCTGGCGCACGTTCTCGACGCTGAGCTGGTAGTCCCCGCGGGGCTCGAACAGGGTGACCAGGGCACGCACTTCCACCCGCATCCCGTGCTCCAGCCGGAAGGACAGGGATTGGGCGCGGTTGCGCCACATGGTGCAGCGCACCTGGGCCTGGTCGTCCTTGAGGGTGAAATAGAGGTGCCCGGAAGCGGCGCGGGTGAGGGTGGAGACCTCGCCGGCGATCCACATCAGGGGAAAGCTGCCTTCCAGTGCCTCCCGGGCAGCGCGGTTGAGCCAGGACACGGAAACGACGTCGGCAGCGCCATTGCGGAGGCTTGTCGAAGGGGAATTCATGGCGGCGGATTCTACCGGAATCCACATCTACGCCGGATCAGCCCAAAAAAATCGCCTGATCGGGCTTGACTTGCCGGAAAATACCTAAGCTATTGATTTTAAACAACTGTTGTTGTTGCTCATTTTTTGACCCGAGGACTAAAAAGCCTTACGGACTGCGGGTTTAGGGGCATCGTCGGGCATCAATCCACAAAGTTATCCACAGATTTTGTGGATTGTCTCGGGATGTAACTCTGTTGCCTAGGGGATGTTTGCCGGGTTACATTCACGAGCTTGATTGGATTCCCAGGAGTGCTCGAGTGTTCGCCATCATCCAGGCTGCAGGCTGGCCAATCTGGCCCTTGTTGTTTGCTTCCATCGTGGCCGTGGCCTTGATCATCGAGCGGCTCATCACCTTGCGCCGCAGCAAGATCCTGCCGGACGGGCTCCTCGAGAAGGTTGTCGTCGAATTGCGCCAGGGTGGCGCCACCCCGGAGATGATCAACCGGGTTGCCCTGAGCTCCCCCCTCGGTCGGGTTTTTGCTGCTGGCCTGCGCAATGTGCGCAGCACCCGGGAGGTGATGAAGGAATCCATCGAAGAAACCGGCCGTGCCGTGTCTCACGATCTGGAGCGCTTCCTGACCACCCTCGGCACCATCGCCTCCATCAGCCCGCTGATGGGCCTGTTTGGCACCATCGTCGGCATGATCGAGATCTTCGGCTCCCAGGCGCCCGGCGGTTCCAACCCCCAGCAGCTGGCCCAGGGCATCTCCATCGCCCTGTACAACACCGGCTTCGGTCTGGTGATTGCCATTCCCAGCATGATCTTCTGGCGTCATTTCCGGGCAACGGTGGATAGTCTGGTGATCGACATGGAACAGCAGGCCATTCGCCTGGTCGAGATGATCCACGGCGATCGCCGCTGAGGGCCTGACATGAACTTTGGCCGTGGCCGCTCCCGCGAGGAGCCGGAGATCAACCTGATCCCGCTGATCGATGTGCTGCTGGTGATCATCATCTTCCTGATGCTGACCACCACCTATTCGCGTTTTGCCGGGCTGGAGATCAACCTGCCTACGGCCGATGCTCAGGCCAGCAGCGAGAAGACCGTCGAGGTCAACGTGGCAGTCACCGCGGCGGGTGATGTGGTCATCAACAAGCGTCCGGTGAATGGCTCTGGCCTGCAGGCCATCGTCGCGGCCATGCAGGCAGTGGTGCCGCCCGATGCCAAGGATCCGGTGGTCATCATCAACGCTGATGCCAAGGCCGCCCACCAGCGTGTGATCGACGTGATGCAGGCGGCCCAGCAGGCCGGGCTGGTGCACATCTCCTTCGCCACCCAGGCGGCCCAGCGCTGACGCTGTCGGGTATGCCGCGCAGCGCCCCGGAGTTCTGGCGGCACCGGGGCCTGCGTGCTCTGGCCCTGTTTCCTCTCTCCCTGCTTTTTTCCCTGTTGTCTGCTGCGCGGCGCTGGTTCTACCGCGCCGGCGTGCTGCGCGTCGAGCGTTTGCCCGTGCCGGTCATCGTGGTCGGCAACATTGCCGTGGGAGGCAGCGGCAAGACGCCGGTGGCCCTCTGGCTGGCGGCTGAACTGAAGGCGCGGGGCTACACGCCCGGCATCATCAGCCGGGGCTATGGCGGACGTGTGGAAGGGGGGGCCGAGGTGACGTCGGGCGGCGATCCAGGTCACTTCGGTGATGAGCCGGTGCTGATGGCGGCCGTCTCGGGCTGCCCGGTGTTCGTCGGGCGCGATCGGCCGGCGACCGGCCGGGCCTTGCTGACGGCGTATCCGGCGGTGGATGTGATCATTACCGACGATGGTCTGCAGCATTACCGGCTTGGCCGGGACGTGGAAGTGGTTGTGGTGGATGAGGCGACCCTCGGCAACGGGCTGCGCCTGCCGGCAGGCCCCCTGCGGGAAGGCGTCGGGCGGATCGCCGCCAGCACCCTGGTGATGGCCCATGGCGCCCTTTCTGCCGGGCTGAGGCGCCGGCTGGTTGGAACCCCGGTGTTCGAGTTTTCCCTGGCGGGTGATGTTTTCGAGCGAGTGGCGAACCGCTCAGAGCGCTGCGAGCCGGCGCGTTTCCGTGGGCGTCGCGTGTGTGCCATGGCGGGTATCGGCCGGCCCGAACGCTTCTTCGGGCAGCTCGAAGCGATGGGCCTGACGCTTGAGCGGCGCCCGTTTCCCGACCATTACAGTTATACGGTGGCCGATTTGGCCATAGAAGACGGCGATGTCCTGCTGATGACCGAGAAGGATGCGGTAAAATGCCGGCCTTTCGCCCCGGCAGACAGCTGGGTGTGGCCGGTCCGGGCGCGGGTAGCGCCAGGCGCGGCGGAACTGATTGTGGAGAAGCTCGATGGACCCCCGACTGCTTGAAATCCTGGTTTGCCCGATTACCAAGGGGCCGCTCGACTTCCGCAAGGACAGGCAGGAGCTGTGGAGCATCAGCGCCCGGCTGGCCTACCCGATCCGCGACGGCATTCCTGTGATGCTCGAGGACGAAGCCCGTCCGCTGACCGAGGAAGAGCTGGCCCAGGCCCGTTGAAATGAGTTTCAAGATCGTCATACCGGCGCGCCACGCCTCGTCGCGACTGCCTGGCAAGCCGCTGCTGGACATCCTGGGCAAGCCCATGATTGTGCGGGTCCTTGACCGGGCTCGCGAAGCTGGGGCGGATGAGGTGTGGGTGGCCACTGATCACCAGGGCATCGCCGAGGTTGTGGAGGCTGCGGGTGGGCAGGTGATCCTGACCGGCGCCGAGCATCCCTCGGGCACCGACCGCCTGGCCGAGGTGGCAACGCGTCTGGGTTGGTCCGACGATACCGTAGTGGTGAACGTGCAGGGCGATGAGCCGTTGATTCCGCCCGGCTTGATCGGCGATGCGGCTGCAGCTCTGGCGGAGGACTGCGAGGCCGCCATTGCTACGGCCTGTCATCCGCTGGTTTCCGCTGATGAATTCTTCAACCCTAACGTGGTCAAGCTGGTGCTCGATGCGCGGGGGCGGGCCCTGTATTTTTCCCGGGCCCCGATACCCTGGGCACGGGATGCCTTTGCGGCCGACCGTGATGTGCTGCCTGCCGGGTTGCCGGCTTACCGCCACATCGGCCTCTACGCTTATCGCGCGGGTTTTCTCAAGCGCTACTCCACGCTCGCGGCGTCGCCGCTTGAGCAGTGGGAAGCTCTCGAACAATTGCGGGCCATGGCCCATGGTTTCCCCATCCGGGTGATGGTGCTGGATCACGCACCTCCGGCCGGAGTGGATACCGCTGAAGATCTGGAACGTGTCCGCCGGGCGTTTGACCTAGCGGAAGTTTCGCGATAGTTTCGCAATCCCATGTCGCATCGACAATAACCAGAGGAGGGAAAGACATGCGTCTGATTCTGTTGGGACCGCCGGGCGCCGGCAAAGGCACCCAAGCCAATTACATCAAGGAAAAGTTCGGTATTCCCCAGATCTCCACGGGCGACATGCTGCGTGCTGCCGTCAAGGCCGGTACTCCCCTGGGCATTGAGGCCAAGAAGGTCATGGATGCGGGTGGCCTGGTGTCTGATGACATTATCATTGGCCTGGTGAAAGACCGTCTGAAGGAGGCCGACTGTCAGTCCGGCTACATGTTCGACGGTTTCCCCCGCACCATTCCCCAGGCCGAGGCCATGAAGGCCGCCGGCGTGCCCATCGATTTCGTGCTCGAGATCGATGTGCCCGACGAGGAAATCATCGGTCGCATGTCCGGTCGCCGTGTGCACGTTGCTTCCGGCCGCACCTATCACGTCAAGTTCAATCCGCCTAAGGTGGAAGGCAAGGACGACGAGACCGGTGAAGCGCTGATCCAGCGTGACGACGACAAGGAAGAAACCGTCAAGAAGCGTCTCGACGTGTACCACGCCCAGACCAAGCCGCTGGTTGCCTATTATTCCGACTGGGCGGCCAAGGGCGATGCGACCGCACCCCAGTATCGCAAGATCGCTGGTCTCGGCAAGGTTGACGAGATCCGCGAGCGGGCTTTCGCAGCACTCAAGTAAGCTCCGATTGCCAGGCGCTGAGGGCCGGCCCAAGGGTCGGCCCTTGTCTTTTTCAGGTGTCCCGCTGCGGGTGATCGAATGATGGCCATGAATCTTCTGTACGCCCAGTCGGGCGGCGTGACGGCAGTGATCAATGCTTCGGCGGCGGGGGTGATCGCCACCGCCCGGGAGACCGGCGAGCGCATCGGCCGGGTGCTGGCCGCACGCAACGGCATTCTCGGGGTGTTGCGCGAGACCCTGGTGGATACGGCTGCCATCTCGGCCGATGATCTGGCGCGACTGCGGGGCACGCCGGGGGGCGCCTTCGGGTCGTGCCGCTTTGATCTGGATGCGGAGGAACGCAACCCGGCCCAGTATGACCGGCTCTTTCAGGTGCTGGCCGCCCATGATGTGGGTTACTTCCTCTACAACGGCGGCAACGGCTCCATGGAAACCTGCCGGCAGATCCAGGCTGCGGCCCGCGCCCGGGGCTATCCTCTGACCGTGGTGGGCGTGCCCAAGACCATCGACAACGACATCGTGCATACCGATTGCTGCCCGGGCTTCGGCTCTGCAGCGAAGTACCTGGCCACCTCGGTCCGGGAGGTGGGGCTGGATTTGCGGGCCATGACCACCACCGGCGGCCGGGCCTTTGTGCTGGAAGTGATGGGGCGTAATGCCGGCTGGCTGGCAGCGGCATGTGCGCTGGCCGCCGATCGATCTGATTGCGCACCGCATATCATCCTGCTGCCCGAAGTGCCTTTCGACGAGAGGCCCTTCCTGGCCCGGGTGCGGGAGACGGTTGAGCGCCTCGGGTCTTGCGCTATCGTTGTTGCCGAAGGTTTGCGTGGGCCGGACGGGCAGATCCTGTCGATGCAGGCGCAGCATCCCAAAGGTTACGTGCAGTTGGGCGGGGCTGGGGAGGCCATCGCCGATCGCATTCATTCGGCGCTGGGTTACAAGGTGCACTACGCAGTGGCGGACTACCTGCAGCGTGCTGCGCGTCATCTGGCTTCAAAGACCGACACCGCCCAGGCCTTTGCGGTGGGCAAGGCTGCCGTGCGCCGGGCTTTGGCCGGAAGCCCCGGGGTCATCGGTATCAAGCGCCTGTCCGGGCGGCCCTATCGCTGGCGCACCACCTTGCAGGCCTTCGAGAAGGTGGCCAACCTGGAACGCACGCTGCCGCCCGATTTCATTGCGCCGGATGGTCTGGGCGTGACTGAGGATTTTCGTAACTGGTGCCGGCCGCTGATTGCGGGTGAGGATCTGCCGCGCTTCGTGGATGGACTGCCGGACTACCTGCATCTGCAACTCCCGCTGCTGGAGCGGAAGCTGCCGGGCTACGAACCCTGAGGGCAGGAGCACGCCCGCACTCTGCGGCGACGTCAGGCCGGAACTGCCGGGTTGAGGCTGTAGGTGACGGTGAGGCTGGCCTTGGCCAGGATGTGACCGACCATGGCATTGCGTGCCTGCTGGCCGTCGAAGGGGCCGGACACGGAAAGCGTGGGTACATCAAGCGCGTACACCGTGAACACGTAGCGGTGGCGGATCGAATCATTCCAGGGCGGGCAGGGGCCGTCGTAGCCGAAGTAGTTGCCCTTCATCTGCTCGTCGTTGGCAAACCAGCCGGTGTAGTCATTGAGGCCGTGACGGCTCCCGTCGGGCAGGTCGGGGCCCGGCTTGCCGTTGGGCGTCACTTCGTGGGAGTGTTCCCCCTCGGCGATGCTCGTGGTGTTTTCTGGCAGGTCGATCAGCACCCAATGGAAGAAATCCACCCGCGGAAGTTCGGCGGGAACCTGCCGGCCTTCCTGGTTTACGTCGTCCCCGCGACTGGGTACGTCGGGGTCGTGGCAAATCACGGTGAAGCTGCGGGTGCCCGCTGGTGCTCCGCTCCAGCTGAGCTGCGGATTGCGGTTGCTGCCAAGGCAGACGTGCCCTTCGGCGGCGGGAATGCAGAAAGTGAAGGAGCCGGGAATCACGGCCCCATCGGCAAAGCTCTGGCTAGTCACTTGCATTGTGTTGTGCTCTCCCCTTTAAGTCAGGGGATTTTAGCCAAGTTTGGCCGGTGCGTTGCCACTCATGCACTGCCGCGACGGAAGTCCCTGACCCGGAAGCCGAGGGCAAACAGCACCGCAAAATAGACGCTCATGCCGCCGATCACGAGGGCCAGCAGGCGCAGCACCCGCTCAAGCCCGGATGCAGTCAGCCACAGGGCGTTGCTGCCGGCAGCAAAATGCACGGACAGCCCAAGCGCGATGAGGGCGACGAGCAGCTTTGCCGCAAACCTGCCCCAGCCGGGGAGAGGGGTGTAGACCGCTCGTTTGCGCAGGCCGTGGTAAAGCAGGCCGGCATTGACGCAGGAGGCCAGGCCGATGGACAGGGCCAGGCCGGCGTGCTGGAAGGGGCCGATGAAGACGAGGTTCATCAGTTGGGTGATGACCAGCGAGAAGATGCCGATGCGCACCGGAGTGCGCACATCCTGGCGGGAGTAGAAGGCCGGCGCCAGCACCTTCACCAGGATCAGCCCGGTCAGGCCGATGCTGTAGGCGATCAGGGCGGTGCGGGTTTGCAGGACGTCGTCGGCGCCGAAGGCCCCGTGGTGGAACAGGGTGCTGATCAGCGGCACCGCCAGCAGAGCCAGGCCGAGGGAGGCGGGCAGGGTCAGCATCAGGGTCAGGCGCAGGCCCCAGTCGAGCAGGGCTGAAAATTCGGCGGGCTTCTCGTCGGCGTGCATCTTGGAAAGGCTGGGCAGCAGGATGGTGCCCAGCGCTACGCCCAGCATGCCGGCCGGAAACTCCATCAGGCGGTCGGCATAATACAGCCAGGATACGCTGCCGCTGGGCAGGAAGGAGGCAAAAACGGTATTGATGAGCAGTGAGATCTGGCTCACCGAGACGCCCAGCATGGCGGGGCCCATGAGCTTCAGGATGCGCCGCACGCCCGGGTCGGAGAAGTTGAGGGAGAAGCGTGGCAGCATGCCGATCTGTGCCAGGGGGCGCAGTTGCAGCAGCACCTGGGCCAGCCCACCAATGAACACTGCCCAGCCCAGGGCAAGGATGGGCGGGTTGAAGTAGGGCGCGGCGAACAGGGCCATGCCGATGAAGCTCAAGTTGAGCAGCACCGGGGTGAAGGCCGGGATCGCGAAACGGCTCCAGGTGTTGAGCACGCCACCGGCGAGAGCCACCAGGGCCATGAAGAAGATGTAGGGGAAGGTGATGCGGGTCAGTTCGACGGTGAGCTCGAACTTTTTGATGTCGTCCGAAAAGCCTGGGGCGGTGGCGTAAATGATGGCAGGGGCGGCCAGGGCGCCGAGAATGGAGACGATCAGCACCACCAGCCCGAGGGCGCTTGCCACGTGATTGATCAGGCGGTGGGTTTCCTCCTCGCCGCGCTTGTTTTTGTATTCGGCGAGGATGGGGACGAAGGCTTGGGAGAAGGCCCCCTCGGCGAACATGCGGCGCAGCAGGTTGGGCAACCGGAAGGCCACCACGAAGGCGTCCATCTCGATGCCGGCGCCAAAAGCGCGGGCCTGCACGAAGTCACGCACGAACCCCAGGATGCGCGAAAGCAGGGTCATGCCGCTGACCGTGGCAAGGGCGCGGAGGAGGTTCATCGAGGCCATGGAATCAGGGTGTTGCAAGGGCAAAGAGGGTCGATGTTAGCGGCTTATGGCGCCCTGCAGCAATGCGATTTTCCGCGTTCGGCCGCGTTTGGCATGGCCGTGGCGCCCGTCGCGGAGGGCGATGGGGTAAAATGGCAAAAATTTTTGTGAGCTCGACCTGATGAAAACCACGTTCCTAGATTTTGAACAGCCTATTGCGGAACTCGAGGCAAAGATCGAAGAACTACGCTTTGTGCAGGATGATTCGGCGGTGGACATCTCCGAGGAGATCGGCCGCCTGGAACAGAAGAACTACGGCCTGACCAAGGACATCTACGGCAAGCTGACACCCTGGCAGTGTGCCCTGGTGGCACGCCACCCCCAGCGTCCCTACACCCTCGACTACGTGCAGCACATCTTCACCGACTTCGAAGAGCTCCACGGGGATCGCAGCTTTGCCGACGACAAGGCCATCGTGGGCGGTCTGGCCCGCTTCAATGGCCAGTCCTGCATGATCATCGGTCACCAGAAGGGGCGTGACACCAAAGAGAAGATCCACCGCAATTTCGGCATGCCCCGGCCGGAGGGCTATCGCAAGGCCATGCGACTGATGAAACTGGCCGAGAAGTTCAATCTGCCGGTGTTCACCTTTGTTGACACGCCCGGCGCCTACCCGGGCATCGACGCCGAAGAGCGGGGCCAGTCCGAAGCCATCGGCCACAACCTGTTCGTGATGGCCGAGCTGAAGGTGCCGCTGATCTGCACCATCATCGGCGAGGGCGGTTCCGGTGGTGCGCTGGCGATTGCCGTCGGCGACCAGTTGCTGATGCTCCAGTACTCCACCTACTCCGTGATTTCGCCGGAAGGTTGCGCTTCCATCCTCTGGAAGAGTGCCGAGCGTGCGCCCGATGCGGCGGAGACAATGGGTATCACCGCATCCCGGCTCAAGTCCCTGGGCCTGATCGACAAGGTGGTGAGTGAGCCGGTGGGGGGCGCCCATCGGGATCATCGAGCCATGTCCCAGAACCTCAAGCGGGCGCTCCAGGATGCCCTGCGCCAGGTTTCCGAATTGTCTCCCTCCGAACTGCTTGAGCGGCGTTTCGAGCGTTTGATGAGCTACGGCAAGTTCAAGGAAATTGCCGTCGACTGAGCTCGTTGCCGCTGTCGTCCGTCAGTGGCGGCAGCTTCCCGTCGCGCCGGCCCGGCTCAGGGTCGGCCTCAGCGGCGGGCTTGATTCCTGTGTTCTCCTGCATGTCCTCGCCGGTTTGCGCGAGGCGCTCGGCTTCGAACTCACGGCGATCCATGTCAGTCATGGGCTGATTCCCGGTTCGGCCGCGTGGGCACAGTCGTGTGCCCGGCTGTGCGAGCGCCTGGACGTTCCATTTGCGGTGCGTGAGGTGGTGGTCCGGCGTGATCACCCGGGCGGGCTTGAGGCCGCAGCGCGGGAGGCCCGCCATGCCGCCCTGGGAGAAGACGCCGACGGTGCGTTGCTGGTTCTGGCTCATCACCGGGACGATCAGGCCGAAACCGTGCTTTTTCGCGCCCTCCGGGGGGCGGGGGTGCGGGGAGCGGGGGGTATGCGGGTGTTCGATGCCCGGTCTGGAGGGGCCGGCATCTGGCGTCCGTTTCTGGAGGCGCCGCGTCGGGATCTGCAGGCCTACGCCACGGCGCATGCCCTGGACTGGGTCGAGGATCCGAGCAACCAGGACCTGCGCTTTTCCCGCAATTTTCTGCGTCTGGACGTGCTGCCCCGCATCGAGGTGCGCCAGCCGGGCGCAGCTGCCGCGCTGGCCCGAACCGGGCGTCTGTGCGCGGAGGCGGCCGATCTCCTCGATGATCTGGCCGACCTGGATCTTGCGGCCATGGGAGGTGGGGAGGCGGGGCGCTTCAGTCATGCCGCAGCCTTGAGTCTGGCGCCGCCCCGTCTGCGCAACGTGATGCGCCGTGCCCTGGAACGCGCCGGGGCCCTGATGCCCGACGAAGACCGGCTGTGCGAGGCGGAGCGGCAATTGCGCCGTGGCACGGCTGCAGCCGGCTGGCGGCTGGTGCTCGGGACGCACGCCGTCTGTGTATACCGCGATGGTTGGTGGATCGAACCGGCTGAACTGCCTGCCGTTCCTGCAGCGCGTGCGTGGACGGACGAGCAGACGGTGGGCTGGGCGGGGGGCTTGGTGAGCCTTGTTCCGGCGGTGGGGCAAGGGATTGCGGCTGCGGCCCTGACCGGGGTGTGCTGTGAGCTGCGTGGGAGGAGTGGCGGCGAGCGGCTGCGTCTGAGGCCCGATGGCCCGGGTCGGAGCCTGAAGAATCTGTTGCAGGAAGCGGCCGTTCCGCCCTGGTATCGCCCCTTGCTGCCTTTGCTGTGGGTGGATGGCCGCCTGGCCTGGGTGGCCGGGGTAGGGGTTGCTGCGGAGTTCCGTTGTCCGCCGGGTGAGCCTGGGGTGGTGGCAGGCTGGTCCGGAACCGCCTGAATTCAGTCGCGCCCGGGGGAGAGCAGCTGGGCCAGCTCGACTGCTGAGCGCACCCCCATTTTCTCGAACACGCGGGAGCGGTGCACTTCCACTGTACGCATGGAGATGTTCAGCTCATCCGCAATCACTTTGTTGAACTTGCCGGCGAGGACCAGATGCATCACCTCGTGCTCCCGGGGGGTGAGCTGGGCCAGGCGGCCGCTTACGGTCGCCTGGGTTTCCTGGTTGGCCAGGCGGCGGGCATCGCTTTCCATGGCCCGGATCACCACGTCCACCAAGGCATTGTCGTCAAAGGGCTTTTCGAGAAAATCGAAGGCGCCTTTCTTGAGAGTGCCGACGGCCATGGGCACGTCCCCGTGACCGGTGAGGAAGATCACTGGCATGGGGTTGCGGCGTTCGAGCAGGGCGTCGAAGCACTCAAGGCCACTCATTTCACGCATCCGGATGTCCAGCACGATGCAGCCATTGAAGTCCGGCTGCCATCCGGCGAGGAACTCCTCGGCCGAAGACCAGGTTCGGGCCGAGACATTGCGGGTACGCAGCAGCCAGGTGAGGGCATCGCGGATGGCTTCGTCGTCGTCGACGATGTGGGCGAGGGGTGCGGTCATGGCTGGACGGGAAGGGAGAAGTGGAAAATCGTACCACCCCCGGGGTTGTCCTCGAAGCTCAGGCGGCCCCGGTGCAACTCGGCGATGGAGCGGCAGATGTTGAGCCCCATGCCCATTCCTTCTTCCTTGGTGGTGAAGAAAGGGGCGAAGAGCTTCTCTGCCACTTCGGGGGGAATGCCCTTGCCCCGGTCGGCAACGCTCAGGATCAGCATGCCGTCCTGCAGGCGGGTGGTGAGATTGAGGTTGCGCTGGGGGCGGGGTGCGTCGGCCATGGCATCCATGCCGTTGCGGATAAGGTTGATGGCCACCTGTTCGATCATCACCGGGTCGGCGGCGACGGCAGGTAGAGCCTCGGCCAGATCCTGCTGGATGCTCACCCCGCGCCGCTCGGCGTCGGGCTCCACCAGGCCTACGGCTTCGCGCAGGATGGCATTGACGTCGACGGGCTCGCACTTGGGTTCGCTGCGTCGGACAAAGGCATGGACCCGCCGGATGATCTGCCCTGCTCGCTGGGCCTGTTTGCCGATCTTTTCGAGGATGCCACTGAGCTCGCCGGGGGACATGTCCCCCTTGTCGATCATGTTGATGCAGCCAGTGTTGTAGCTGGATATGGCGGCCAGAGGTTGGTTGAGCTCATGGGCCAGGGTGGAGGCCATTTCTCCCATGGTGACCAGCCGGGCGGTGGCCTGCAGGCGTTCCTGCTGCTGGCGGTAGAGCTCCTGGGCGTGCTTCTGCTCGGTGACGTCCACCATCGACCCCATCCAGCCGATGTGCCGACCCTCCGAATCGATCAGTGGCGCTTCGATCAGCAGGGCGTCGAAACGCTCGCCATTGCGGCGCATCAGGCGAATCTCGATGCCCTGAGCGGGTGCATTCCCGCCGAGGACCATTTCGTGGACGGTCAGGGTCCGCTCCAGGGCTTCTGGCGCCCAGTAGGGCATGGGGGGCAGCAGGCCGACCAGCTCCTCTGCGCTCCAGCCGACCATGCGACAGAAGGCCGGGTTGACATAGGTGATTCGGCCCTTGAGGTCGCGGGCACGCATGCCGGTGTTGAGGGAGTCCTCCATGGCTTTGCGGAAGGCATGTTCGGCGCGCAGGGCTTGCTCGGCTGCCTGCCGGCGCTGCATGTGGCGACGTAGCTGCCACAGGCTCCAGACGATGGCCGCAGCCAGCACCCCGAGGGAGCCCATGAGGAGCAATGGAATCCAGCGTACTTCGCTCTTGTAGGCGGTGACATTGAGGGTGAGGCCATGGCCGGGTGGCTCGAAGGGGATCTCGTAGGCCAGGCTGGAGAGGGGGGAAACCCTTGATTTGGCGGCGATCTCCACCCCCAGATGGTTGGCCACCGACACCCGGTAGCGCTCCGAGAACCACCATGGAACCTGATGGGAGACCATGTTGTTGAGGGAGTACACACCGACCACCGACCCGAGGTAGCGCCCCCCGTCGAATATCGGTACGTGTACCTCGAACTGGGTCTGGTTTTCGATGACCGCGTAGGCATCGCTATACACCGGCCGACCCATGGAGCGGGACAGGCGATAGGCAGAGTTGGAGGGAAAGGTGCCTCCTGTCTCGCCCACCAGGTGGCTGTCGGTATAGGGAGGCTGGGCGCCTCGCACTTCGCCATTGATGTGCAGCCAGAGAATGCGGATGAGGCCGCTTTCCGGATCGAGCGCCTGACGCAGCCGCGCCTGCGTGGTGGACGAGAGAGGGCCGCCCTTGAGCAGATCGGGGCCAAGCTGGGTGAGGTGATTGTTGTTGCGCTCGAACTGGAAACCGAGGTTCTGTTCCATCCACAGCACATCGTTGATCAGTGTGGCGCGCTGTTCCTCGCTGTCCTGCCGGTGGGTCAGCCACAGCAGTGCCGCCATGGTGGCGATGAACAGCGCGACGGCAGCGTAAGGCAGGCTCCAGTACCAGCTTGGGGGCGGGGAGGTTGGGGTGGGTGGCAAAGGGTCGAGAATCACGGGTGGAGTGGGATCACGTTATCGCCGGAGTGGGCTGGAAGGGCCATCGGAACTTTCCACAGTGGGGATGACCACAATTGATGCGGGTCCTGGGCTTGTCGATAGTACACGGGCAGCCTGTCGTTACCTCGGCAGCTCTAACCAAGTACAACTTCCAATTACGGAGACAAAAAATGAAACTGCGCACTGTAATGTTCAGCCTTGTTGCACTGGGTTTCTGTGCCTCGGCGTCTGCCCAGGCTCCGATCGTGATCAAGTTCAGTCACGTGGTGGCCGCGGATACGCCCAAGGGCAAGGCCTCAGAGTACTTCAAGAAGCGCGCCGAGGAGCTGACCAAGGGTAAGGTCAAGGTCGAGGTGTACGCCAATAGTGCACTGTACAAGGACAAGGAAGAGCTGGAGGCGCTCCAGCTGGGCGCCGTGCAGATGCTGGCCCCATCCCTCGCCAAGTTCGGCCCCCTGGGCGTGAAGGAGTTCGAGGTCTTCGATCTGCCCTACATCTTCGATGATTACAACGAATTGCACCGCATCACCCAGGGGCCCGTCGGTGCCAGCATCCTGAAGAAGCTCGAACCCAAGGGAATCGTCGGTCTGGCCTACTGGGACAACGGTTTCAAGTCGTTTTCCGCCAACACCCCGATCCGCACCCCGGCTGACCTGAAGGGCAAGAAGCTGCGCATCCAGTCCTCCAAGGTGCTTGAAGAGGAAGTCCGCTCGGTGGGTGGCCTGCCCCAAGTGATGGCTTTCTCCGAGGTCTACCAGGCCCTGCAGACTGGTGTGGTGGATGGCACCGAGAACCCCCACTCCAACATGTTCACCCAGAAGATGCATGAGGTGCAGAAGCACCTGACCGTGACCGATCACGGTTACCTGGGCTACGCGGTCATCGCCAACAAGAAGTTCTGGGACGGCTTGCCTGCCGACATCCGTGGCCAACTGGAAACCGCGATGAAGGAATCCACCGTTTACGCCAACAAGATCGCCCAGGAAGAGAACGACAAGTCTCTGGAAGGCATCAAGAAGAGCGGCAAGACCCAGATCTACGTGCCGACCAAGGAAGAGAAGCTGGCCTTCAAGAAGGCCATGGTCCCGGTGCACCAGAAGATGGAAGGGCGCATCGGCAAGGATCTGATCCAGTCCATCTACAAGGAAACCGGCTTCGACCCCGCGAAGCTGTAAGCGACACCCGCCTCACATCTGAATGAGCCCTCCGCGCTGCGGGGGGCTCCGGCCCGGATTCCTTTCCGGGCTTCCGATCGCACTTCACTGCGAGGATTCATCATGAAACTACTAGATCGCCTGGAAGAGTGGATCATCACCTTCCTGATGGGCGGGGCTACGGCCATCATTTTTTTGTCGGTGGTGCACCGCTATCTGGCGGGTATCAGCATTCCCGGCCTGCAAGACTGGCTGCTCTCGCTCAACTTCAGCTGGGCCCAGGAGCTGTGCATCATCATGTTCGTGTGGATGGCGAAGTTCGGCGCTGCCTATGGCGTGCGTACCGGCATCCACGTGGGCGTCGATGTTCTGATCAACCGCCTCTCCGACAGTAACCGCAGCAAGTTCATCATTTTCGGCCTGCTTGCCGGAGCCCTCTTTACCGGTATCGTCGCGACCCTGGGCGGCCACTTTGTATGGGAGAACGGTGCCCACTACGCCTTCCTGCACATGACCGGTGCCGAGATCGGCGATATCCCCGAAGGCCCCACCACGCCGGACCTGGAGTGGCCCACCTGGATCGTGTACAGCGCCATCCCCCTGGGTTCCAGCCTGATGTGCTTCCGCTTCCTGCAGGTTACCTGGGGTTTCCTCAGGACCGGTGAGCTGCCCCACCACGACCATGGTCATGTGGATGGTCTGGAAGACGAATTGCCGAAGGTGGATGCAAACCCGTATTCGCTGGATGACAACCTCCACGCCCACGACCTCAAGCACAAGCCCCTCGGCGAACGTGAAGGAGACCGCAAATGAACGCCGCCATCATCTTCGGCATCCTGCTGGCCCTGATGCTGACGGGGATGCCGATTTCAATCTCCCTCGGCCTCACCGTGCTTTCCTTCCTCTTCACGATGACCCAGGTTCCCCTGGAGTCGGTGGCCCTCAAGCTATTCACCGGCATCGAGAAGTTCGAGATCATGGCCATCCCGTTCTTCATCCTGGCGGGTAACTTCCTGACCCACGGTGGTGTGGCCAAGCGGATGATCAACTTCGCCACCTCCATGGTCGGCCACTGGTACGGTGGATTGGGCCTGGCCGGCGTGCTTGCCTGCGCGCTGTTTGCTGCAGTATCCGGCTCCAGCCCGGCCACGGTGGTGGCCATCGGCTCCATCCTGCTGCCGGCCATGGTGCGGGCGGGCTTCCCCAACAAGTTCGGGGCGGGGATCATCACTACGGCCGGTGCGTTGGGCATCCTCATCCCGCCGTCCATCGTCATGGTGATGTACTCCGTGGCCACCAACACCTCGGTTGGCGCGTTGTTCATGGCCGGCGTGGTGCCGGGCCTGGCTCTGGCCGGGGTATTGGGGGGCGTCACCTGGTATCGGGCCAAGAAGTTCGACTATCCGCGTCAGCCCAAGGCGAGCGCCGCGGAGCGGATCAAGGCCTTCAAGGAGTCCGTGTGGGGTCTGCTGCTTATCGTGGTGGTGATGGGCGGGATCTACACCGGCATGTTCACCCCCACCGAAGCAGCTGCCATGAGCGCCATGTACGCCTTCTTCGTGGCCGTGTTCATCTACAAGGACATGCCCCTGAAGGACGTGCCCAAGGTGCTGCTCAACTCGGCCAACATGTCGGCGATGCTGCTCTACATCATCACCAACGCCGTGCTGTTCAGCTTCATCATGACCAACGAGAACATCCCCCAGGCCCTGGCCGAGTGGATGCTGGGCAATGGGCTGGGGGTGATCGCCTTCCTGCTGGCGGTGAACGTGCTGCTGCTGCTGGCCGGCAATTTCATGGAGCCCTCGTCCATCGTGCTGATCTTCGCCCCGATCCTGTTTCCGGTGGCGATGAAGCTGGGGATCGACCCGGTGCATTTCGGCATCATCATGGTGGTGAACATGGAAGTGGGGATGTGCCACCCGCCAGTGGGGCTTAATCTGTATGTGGCCTCGGGCATCACCAAGATGGGCATCACCGAGCTGACCGTGGCCGTGTGGCCGTGGCTGCTGTCGATGCTGGTCTTCCTGGGGCTGGTTACCTATTGGCCCGGTCTGTCCCTGTGGTTCCCGCGCTGGCTTGGCATGATCTCCTGATGATCCTGGTTCGATCATTCATTGCACAGTCTTGCCACGTATGCTGGGCATGATCTGACTTCCGTCCGCGGAACGACCAAAAGCGCGCCCTGGTGGCGCGCTTTTGGTTTTCAGCGTTCCAGGCACGTTTTGCCGGGCCTGCGCTTTGTGATAAAAGAGCGCGTTTACCGCGGCCGTCCGGTTGCGTGTGTTGTCAGCGAGGCCTGCTTTGTCCGACTCCCTCCCGTCGTCCGAGCACGACTGTTATCACTGCGGCCTGCCCATTCCCGCCGATGTGGATCTCCCGGTGGAGATTGATGGGGCTCCCCATCAGATGTGCTGCACAGGCTGCCAGGCCGTAGCTCAGTCCATCGTGAGCAGCGGGCTGGTGGATTACTACAAGCGTCGTGACACCCTGCCCGAGCAGGCCCGCGAGGCCATGCCGGAAGAACTCAAGGAACTGGGCCTGTTCGATCACCCGGATTTCCAGAAGGGCTTCGTCAAACCCATCGGCGAGCATGACCGGGAGGCCGACCTGATTCTCGAAGGCATCACCTGTGCCGCGTGCATCTGGCTGAATGAGCAGCATGTGGCACAGCAGCCGGGGGTAATCGCCGTGGATATCAACTACGCTACCCGGCGTGCCCGGGTGCGTTGGGACGAGCGCAAGATCAAGCTCTCCGACATTCTTGGCGCCATCCAGGCCATTGGCTACCGGGCCTATCCCTACGATGCCGCCCGCTCCGAGCAGATCTCCCAGCGGGAGCGGCGCTCTGCCCTGTGGCGCCTGTTCGTGGCCGGGTTCGGCATGATGCAGGTGATGATGTATGCCTTCCCGGTGTACGTGGCAGACCCGGGCGACATGACCGCCGACATCGAGCTGTTGATGCGCTGGGCCAGCCTGATCCTTACCGCGCCAGTGGTGCTGTACTCTGCCGCCCCCTTCTTCAGCCACGCTCTGCGTGATGTGCGCCTGCGCCGCCTGGGCATGGACGTGCCCGTCGCCCTGGGCGTGGGGGCAGCCTTCGTGGCGAGTTGCTGGGCCACTTTCACCGGAAAGGGGGAGGTCTATTTCGACTCGGTGACGATGTTCGTCTTCTTTCTGCTGTGCGGGCGCTACGTGGAAATGCTGGCGCGCCAGAAAGCCGTGCGCGGGGTGGAAGAGCTCGGTAAGGTGATCCCGGCCTTCGCAGAGCGTCTGGCGGCCTATCCGTCACTCGAAGGAGAGCGGGTGCCCGTCTCGCAGTTGAGCCCAGGTGAGGTGATCCGGGTGAAGCCGGGGGAGACGATGCCGGTGGATGGGGTCGTCATCGAAGGACACAGTGAAGCCAATGAGGCGTTGCTGACGGGTGAAAGCCGGCCCGTGGCCAAGGCGCCGGGCGCCGACGTCACGGGGGGAAGTGTCAATATCGGCAGCCCGCTGGTGGTGAAGGTCAGCCGGACCGGTGAAAACACCCGTCTGGCGGCGATCCGGCATCTCATGGAACGGGCCTCCGCCGAGAAGCCCCGGGTGGTTCAGCAGGCTGATCGCGTTGCTGCCTATTTCATTCTGGCCTTGCTGGTGCTGTCAGTGGTGACGGCAGCCTGGTGGTGGTGGGCCGATCCGGACCGGGCCCTGTGGGTGTTCGTGTCGGTGCTTGTGGTGAGTTGCCCCTGCGCTCTTTCTCTCGCTACGCCAGTGGCGCTTACGGTAGCCACCGATTCCCTGGCCCGGATGGGCGTGCTGGTGACCCGCGGGCATGCTATCGAGGCGCTGGCCCGGGCCAGCCATTTTGTCTTCGACAAGACGGGTACCCTCACTTATGGCGAGATGCGTGTCGAGCAGGTCCGCCTGCTCGGTAATGCTGACGAGATGGGCGTACTGGCTCTGGCCGCTGCTCTTGAGCAGGGGTCCGAACATGCCATCGCCGTGGCGCTGCGCCTGCGTGCCGGAGCGGAGGCCTTGCCGGTCATTGGCGGGCTGGCGGCGACAACAGGGCAAGGGGTGTCGGGCTCGCTTGACGGGGTGGCCTATCGCATCGGCAGGCCCACTTTCGTGGCGGATCTGGTCGGGTCGCCGGTACCGGATGTGCTGCTCAAAGATGAACGTTCCGGTCGGACCGTGATTGCGCTCGGTTCGGCGCATGGCTGGCTGGCGGGTTTTGCCCTATCGGATGGTCTGCGGGACGATTGCCCTGCGGCGTTCGACTCCCTGCGTGGCAAGGGCATCGCGCTGTCCATCTTCAGCGGTGATACGCCTTCGACGGTAGAGGAGTTGGGGCGCCGCCTGGGTGTTGCCCAGGCCATCGGCGCGATGACCCCCGAGGACAAGCATCGTGGCCTGCTGGCCCTGCAGAAGGGGGACGCCGTGATCGCAATGGTGGGGGATGGCGTGAATGACGCGCCAGTGCTAGCCCAGGCGCAGGTGTCCGTGGCCATGGGCGGCGGCACCGACCTTGCCCGCAACCAGGCGGATATCGTCCTGCTGAGCGGTCATCTTGCCTCCCTGGCAGAGGGGGTGACCCTGTCTCGTCGAGCGCTGACCATCATTCGGCAGAATCTGTGGTGGTCGTTTGCCTATAATTTTTCAGCCGTCCCCCTTGCCATGTTCGGGCTTGTAACGCCCTGGATGGCAGGTATCGGCATGTCGGCGAGCTCGCTCTTCGTTGTCCTGAACGCCCTGCGCCTACAGCGCAGGCTTCCCCGCTGAGGGTTCCATGGAAAGTCTTTACCTGTTGATTCCCCTTTCTGTCGTGCTGGTTTTCGTGATTGGGGTCGTATTCTGGTGGTCGGTGCGGAGCGGACAGTTCGATGATCTTGAAGGGCCGGGTTATCGGGTTGTTGTTGACGACGATGCGCCGCCGGTGGTGAAGCCCGCGACCAAGGACGGGGAGGGCGGAGTGCCACGCTGATGGGATGAAATTTCACCACGCTATCTGCAGGGTTTTTGACCCAAATCAAGACACCCAGGCAGGGAGGTGCGCATACTTCGCTCCAGGTTGAAGACGCGAACACGAGCAACAAAATGCGTTTTCCTGGTGCGATAGCGCCAAGACTGAAGTCTCTCTGTTGGGGTTGGGGGTGCGCGATGCGCACCCTTTTTTTTTGCCCCCGAGCCCCTGATTTCCCGGCTCGGAGACCTTTCCTCCGATGCCCCCTCATGCCGGCGGGCACTCCTCGTCAGACCATGGAGTCTGTGCTGAATCACCCTGCACCCCTGAATCGGGTTCGTCACAGGCTGTCGTGTCAGTTTCTTGGGTCGGGTCGTGTTGAGTCTTGTGCGTTGAAAAGCGCCGTTCTGCAGCGCCAACCTGCTAAAATTCCGCTCTTGAGCTTTTTGATCATCCTTTGTCTCACTGGAGTCTGCCCCATGGCCATTGAACGCACCCTTTCCATCATCAAACCCGACGCTGTTGCCAAGAACGTGATTGGCCAGATCTACGCCCGTTTCGAAAACGCCGGCCTGAAGATCATTGCCGCCAAGCTCGTGCACCTTTCCGAGCGTGAAGCCGGTGAGTTCTACGCCGTGCACAAGGAGCGCCCCTTCTTCAAGGATCTGGTCTCTTTCATGACTTCCGGCCCGGTGATGATCCAGGCCCTGGAGGGCGAAAACGCGATCGCCAAGAACCGTGAGCTGATGGGCGCCACCGACCCGAAGAAGGCCGACAAGGGCACCATCCGGGCCGATTTCGCCGAATCCATCGACGCCAATGCCGTGCATGGCTCTGATGCCCCCGAAACCGCTGCTGTGGAAGTCGCTTTCTTCTTCCCCGGCATGAACGTTTACAGCCGCTAATGATCTCTGGTTGCGGGATGAAAGCCCTTCTTCCCGCTGCCAAGGATGGAACTGCCCGTGGTCAATCTCCTCGATTTCGATGCCGAAGCCCTCACCGACTGGTTCGTCCAGCAGGGTGAGAAACCATTCCGTGCCAAGCAGGTGCTCCGCTGGGTGCATCGGTTCGGCGCCACCGATTTCGACCAGATGACCGACGTGGCCAAGTCCCTGCGGGCCAAGCTCGCGGGGGCGGCTTGCATCACGCCGCCGGTGCCGGTGCGTGACAGTGTCTCCAGCGATGGAACACGCAAGTGGTTGCTAGATGTAGGCAATGCCAATGCGGTGGAAACGGTGTTCATTCCCGAAACCAACCGCGGCACCCTGTGCATCTCCTCCCAGGCCGGGTGCGCCCTCGATTGCGCCTTCTGCTCCACTGGTAAGCAGGGCTTCAACCGCAATCTGAGTGCTGCCGAGATCATTGGTCAGTTGTGGCTTGCCAATCGCATGCTGGGCGCCAACGGTGACGGCGAGCGGGTCATCAGCAATGTGGTGATGATGGGTATGGGCGAGCCTCTCGCCAACTTCGACAACGTCGTGTCGGCCCTGAAGCTGATGCTCGACGACAACGCCTACGGTTTATCCCGGCGGCGCGTCACCGTATCCACCTCCGGTATCGTGCCGGCCATGGATCGTCTGCGCGACGCCTGCCCCACGGCCCTCGCCGTGTCCCTGCACGCATCCAATGATGCCCTGCGGGACAAGCTGGTGCCGATCAATCAGAAATACCCCCTGCGCGAGCTGATGGCGGCCTGCCGGCGCTACCTCGAGAAGGCCCCGCGGGATTTCATCACCTTCGAATACGTGATGCTGGACGGCATCAACGATTCCGATGCCCACGCCCGGGAGCTCGTTGCCCTCGTGCGGGATGTGCCTTGCAAGTTCAATCTGATTCCGTTCAATCCGTTTCCTGGGTCTGGCTTCGAGCGTTCTCCGGCACCCCGGATCCGGCGTTTTGCCGAGATTCTGATCGATGCAGGGATTGTCACTACAACACGCAAGACCCGTGGTGACGACGTGGACGCGGCCTGCGGTCAGCTGGCCGGCCAGGTGCAGGACAAGACCCGCCGCACGACCCGTATCGTGCCGATCCAGGAGCTCTGAGCGTGAAACGCCTTGTGCTGCTTCTTTCTATCCCGTTGCTGCTGTCTGCCTGCGCAGGGCCGCAGATCCCCGGCGGTGTGGCACGCCTGGAGCGTCCGGTTTCCGAGCAGCCGGTAAAGAATGACGGACGACGCAAGGCCAAGGTGCACGTGGAGCTTGGCCAGGCGTATTTTCAGGCGGGTCGTTTCGGGGTTGCCCTGGACGAGGCCCGCGTCGCGGCCGCCTACGACTCCGGCTATGCACCGGTCTATCAGCTGATGGGTCAGGTGCATATGTATCTCGAAGAGAACGAGATCGCGGAGGCTAATTTTGCCCATGCGCTGCGTCTCGCTCCAGGCGATCCGGAGGTGATGAATTCCTACGGCTGGTTCCTGTGCTCCGTCGGCAAGGAGCAGGCGGGGCTTGAGCTCCTGACCACCGCAGCCCGCAATCCGTACTATCAGAGTCCGGCCCGCGCCCTGAACAATGCGGGGCTGTGTCAGCTGCGTCTGAAGAACGATCGAGCAGCCGAGGAGCACTTTCTCCGCTCCCTCGAGACGGATGCGACCAATCTCCAGGCCATCTACCATCTGGCTGCCATTGCCTACCGGCGTGGTGCGTATGAGGCTTCACGGCGATATATCGCCGCTCTGCATGAGGGAGGAGAGCCGACTGCCGAAAGTCTGTGGCTTGGCGTTCGGGTGGAGCGCCGGCTCGGTGATCGGGTGGCCGAGGCAGCTCTTGTGCAGCAGTTGCGCCGACGCTTCCCCGCGTCTCCTGAATATCAAGCTTTCCAGCAAGGGTTGTATCAGTGACAGATTCTCAAGCTCTGCCGTCCTCCCCGAACCCGGTCGAAGAATTCCGGGCTGGCGATGGCCTGCGACGTACCCGTGAAGCCCAGGGGCTCAGCATTTCCGAAGTGGCACACGCCCTCAAGCTCAACCCGCGCCAGATCGAAGCCCTTGAAGCAGGGCGATTCGACCTGCTGCCGGGCTATGCTTTCACCCGGGGCTTCCTGCGTAATTACGCCCGTCTGCTGAAGATTGACCCGGCCCCCTTCCTGGCCCAGCTCAAGCAGCCCGAAGCGGATGCCAACGTGGAGTTGGCACCCAGTTCCAATGCCCAGGGGGAGATGCCCGAGATCGGTCGCGGCCGCTTCCGCCGTTCCGTGATCCCCGGCATTCTTGCCGCGCTGGCTCTCCTCGGCGTTGTTGTGGCGGGCTGGTATTACGACACCCTGCGATCCAAGCCGACTGAAGAGCTGGCTGCCAGCCTTCCGACGCCTGTTGAAGTGGTTCCGCAATCCGAGCCTGCGCCATCGGGCGAGACGGTCACGCCGGTGCCGGTTGGTCCGATCGTTGCCGCCCCTGCAGAGGGAGCCCCGGCGCCGCTAGCTGCGCCGACGCCTCCAGCGATGCCCAATGAGGCGGCGACGGTTGCCACCCCTGCTGCGGTGGAGGCGCCAAAGGCCGCTGATGGTGTAGACCGGCTCGTCTTCGAATTCACCCAGGACGCCTGGGTCGAGATCAAGGATGCAAGCGGCAAGATCATTTTTTCCCGCCTCGGCAAGGCGGGCTCCCGGGAGCAGGTCGAAGCGCGTGCTCCCTTTTCACTGGTTGTCGGCAATGCCCGCTACGTGAAGCTCGAGCGTAACGGCACCCCGGTCAATCTGAATGCTTCCACCAAGGTGACGGTTGCCCGTCTCAAGCTGGATTGAGGGCAGAAACCATGGATCTTCTTCTTTCCGGGCGGGCTGCCGTCCGTCGTGTTACCCGCGAGGTGCGGATCGGTCAGGTGGTGGTGGGGTCTGGCGGACCTATCGTCGTCCAGTCGATGACCAACACCGATACGGCTGACGATTTTGCGACTTCGATGCAGGTTGCTCAGTTGGCTCGGGCCGGTTCGGAGCTGGTACGGATCACCGTCAATAATGACGAGGCGGCAAAGGCCGTGCCGAAGATCCGGGACAAGCTCCTGTCCATGAATCTGGATGTTCCTCTGGTGGGGGATTTTCACTACAACGGGCATAAGTTGCTGGCCGATAATCCGGCCTGTGCCGAAGCCCTGGCCAAGTTCCGTATCAATCCGGGCAACGTGGGGCAGGGCGCCAAGCGTGACACCCAGTTCGCCTCCATTGTCGAGATGGCATGCCGTTTCGACAAGCCGGTGCGCATCGGTGTTAACTGGGGCAGCCTCGATCAGTCGGTGCTGGCGCGGATCATGGACGAGAACGCCCGTCGCGCGATTCCCCGCGATGCCGGTGCCGTCATGCGCGAGGCATTGGTTACCTCGGCTCTCGAGTCGGCGGCGAAGGCTGAGGAGTACGGGCTTGGTGGCGACAAGATCATCCTGTCCGCTAAGGTCAGCAGCGTGCAGGACCTGATCGCCGTGTATCGAGATCTGGCGGCGAAGTGCGACTACCCGCTGCATCTGGGGCTGACCGAGGCCGGCATGGGGTCGAAGGGCATTGTCGGCTCCACCGCGGCGCTTGCCGTGTTGCTGCAGGAGGGTATCGGCGACACCATCCGTGTGTCATTGACGCCGGAGCCCAATGGCAGCCGCAGCCAGGAGGTCATCGTCGCCCAGGAGATTCTCCAGACCATGGGTTTGCGTGCATTTACGCCGATGGTCACGGCCTGCCCGGGCTGCGGCCGCACCACCAGCACCCTGTTCCAGGAGCTGGCTTCCGATGTGCAGAACCATGTCCGCGACAACATGCCGATCTGGCGGGAGCAGTTTGATGGGGTCGAGAATATGACGCTCGCTGTCATGGGCTGCATCGTGAACGGGCCGGGTGAGAGCAAGCATGCCAATATCGGGATCTCCCTGCCGGGCACCGGTGAGTCGCCCGCCGCGCCGGTCTTCGAGGATGGAGTGAAGACCCAGACCCTGCGTGGCGACAACATCGCCAGCGAATTCAAGACCATCATTGAAAGGTATGTGGTCCGTACCTATCGCCGCAAGGGCGCTCCGGCCTGAGTGGTCGGGTGTCCCCCACGAAGCACACAATAAATCATGAGCAAAGTCCTCCAGGCCGTGCGCGGGATGAACGACATCCTGCCCGACGACGCCGAAGTGTGGGAGCAGTTTGAGGACATCGTCCGCAACTGGCTGCACAGCTACGGTTACCGCCCCATCCGCATGCCCATCGTCGAGCCGACGCCGCTTTTCAAGCGCGCCATCGGTGAGGTGACCGATATCGTCGAGAAGGAGATGTATTCCTTCGAGGATGCTCTCAACGGTGAGCACCTTACCCTGCGCCCCGAGGGCACCGCCTCCTGCGTAAGGGCTGCCATCCAGCACAACCTGCTTTTCGGCAATCCCCGCCGGCTTTACTACCACGGCCCCATGTTCCGCCACGAGCGCCCGCAGAAGGGGCGCTATCGCCAGTTTCATCAGGTGGGTGTTGAGGCGCTGGGGTATGAAGGTCCGGACATCGACGCCGAGCACATTCTGATGTGCGCCCGTCTCTGGGATGATCTGGGCCTCGATGACGTGCGCCTGGAAATTAACTCCCTGGGCAGCAGCGACGAGCGGGCGGCGCATCGCGCAGCCCTGATCTCTTACCTTGAGCAGCACAAGGACCGTCTCGATGAAGACGGTCAGCGGCGTCTGTATTCGAATCCGCTGCGTATCCTGGATACCAAGAATCCGGATCTTCAGGGCATCGTTGAAGCGGCGCCGCGTCTAGCCGATTTTCTGGGCGAGGAGTCCCTGAAGCACTTCGATGGGGTTCAGACCCTGCTGAAGGATGCCGGGCTGCCGTACCGGATCAATCATCGCCTGGTGCGCGGCCTCGACTACTACAACCGCACGGTTTTCGAGTGGGTTACCACCCGCCTGGGGGCTCAGGGCACGATCTGTGCCGGTGGCCGCTACGATGGGCTGGTGGCCCAGCTTGGCGGCAAGCCCGCACCGGCCGCCGGTTTTGCGATGGGTGTGGAGCGACTTCTGGCCCTGTGGCAGGAGTGCGGTGGCGAGGCCGAGCGCGTGGTGCCGGATGTCTATGTGGTCCACGCAGGCGAGGCAGCGCAGCGCGCGGCGTTCCGCGTTGCGGAAGCGCTGCGCGGCACAGGGTTCTCCGTGACCCTGCACTGTGGTGGTGGTGGCTTCAAGTCCCAGATGAAACGTGCTGATGCATCCGGCGCGCTCTTTGCCGTGGTCATCGGCGACGATGAGGCCGTGGCAGGAGAGGTCAGTCTCAAGCCTCTGCGCGACGGCAGCGAACAGATTCGCGTCCCGATGGACGCTCTCCCCGAAACCCTGGCGGATCGCCTACTCGAATCGGAAGAAGACGATGGCAGCATTTGACCTCGAAGAACAGGAACAGATTTCCCAGATCAAGGGCTGGTGGGAAAGCTATGGCAGTGTGGTGACGGTCGTTGCGGTGGTGGCTGCCTTGGCTTCAGTTGGCTGGCAGGGCTGGAACTGGTACAAAGGCAAGCAGGGCGCCGAGGCTTCGGCTCTTTACGCCGTGGTGCAGCAGGCTGCGGGCGAACACAACGCCCAGAAAGCGCGGGAAGCAGCCGGTACGATCATCGAGAAGTACAGCGGCACGCCCTATGCCGATCTGGCGGCCTTGCTGTCTGCAAAGGTGCAGAGCGAGGCCGGTGATCTGAAGAACGCTCGTGTGCCCCTCGCCTGGGCGGCTGAGAAGGCCAATGATCCGGCCCTGCGCAGTCTGGCGCGCTTGCGTCTGGCGACTGTGCTGCTGGACGAGAAGGCCTATGACGAGGCGCTCGCTCAGCTCCAGGCCCCGGCCGATGCCGATCTGGCGGCCCGCTTTGCAGATCTGAAGGGTGACATCCTGGTGGCCCAGGGCAAACCGGCAGAAGCGCGCGCTGCCTATCAGGCGGCCGTCGATGCGTTGAGTGCTGCTGTAAAGCAGGAAGCATCAGCCCTGCGCGAGATCGCCCAAGCCAAACTGGATGCTGTCGGGGGTGCTCAATGAAGGCGCGCCGTCTGGCCTTGGTTGTGGCGGGCGCCCTGATTCTGGGCGCGTGTTCGTCCCTGAATCCGTTCTCCTCTTCGAACTCCAAGATTCCGCCTCTCAAGCCTATTACCAGTTCGCTGAACGCAACCGAACTCTGGAAGGGGCGTGTCGGTGGGGCCGGGCGCTTCGTGTTCCAGCCTGCCGTTGCAGCCGATTCGGTTTTTGCAGCGGCTGCGGATGGTTCTGTAGTCCGCCTCCAGGCCGGGCGTAGCGTATGGAAGACATCCATTGATTCCCCAATTTCCGGCGGTGTCGGCGCCAATGCACAACTCGTGGTGGTGGGGTCGCCCAAGGGGGAGGTCATCGCCCTGGATGCTGAGTCGGGCAAGATCAAATGGCGCGTGCGGGTCAATGCGGAGATTCTTGCTGCGCCGGTGCTGTCGGATGGCATGGTGGTTGTGCGTAGTGCCGACAGTCGTCTCTTCGGCCTTGATCCGGCCGACGGTAAGCAGCGCTGGGTTTACCAGCGCGCCTTGCCTGCCCTTTCGCTGCGCAATGCGGCGGGGGTGGTGTTGGAGGGCAATGCAGTCTTTGCCGGTTTTCCTGGTGGCAAGCTGGTGGCCGTGAATGCCGTCAATGGCAGTCTGATGTGGGAAGGAGCGGTTGCCGTTCCGCGCGGTGCCACCGAGTTGGAGCGGATTGCCGACATCACGAGTGTCCCGGTGCTGGGTACCCGTGCAGCATGTGCCGTGGCCTATCAAGGCCGAGTCGCCTGCTTCGATCTGGCCAACGGCTCAACCCTTTGGACGCGGGATATGTCCAGCTCCAGGGGGCTAGACCAGGACGGCCGTCAGGTCTTTGTCACTGACGAAAAAGGGGCGGTGCATGCCCTCGACCTGTCCACTGGTGCGAGCGCCTGGAAGCAGGACCAACTGGCCGGACGTGGCGTGGGGCGCCCCAGGGTTGTCGGCGAATACGTCGTCGTAGGTGATGCTGAAGGTTATGTCCACATCCTTCGCAAGGACGATGGCGGCCTTGTCGGGCGGCAACGCACAGATTCCAGCCCGATTCTTGCTGATATCCAGCGTGTTGGCGGCGGCATCGTCGTTCAGACGCAGGACGGAAGTGTTTACGCCCTTGGCGTTCAATAACGGAGTCGCCGACGCGTGAAACCCACCCTGGTCCTGGTTGGACGCCCCAATGTGGGCAAATCTACCCTCTTCAATCGCCTCACCAAGACGCGTGATGCTCTGGTTGCCGATTTTCCCGGCCTGACCCGGGACCGCCGTTACGGTATGGGACGGGCGCTCGAACGGGAATTCCTGGTGGTCGACACCGCGGGTTTCGACCCCGTTGCGAAGGATGGCATCGTTCATGAGATGGCCAAGCAGGCGGAGCAGGCGATTGCCGAAGCCGATGCGCTGGTTTTCATGGTTGATGCCCGTTCCGGGCTGACCCCTCACGATGAACAGATCGCCAGCCGTCTGCGCCGCGCCGGTCGGCCCACCTTCCTGGTGGTGAACAAGGCTGAAGGCATGAACAGGGCAATGGTATCGGCCGAATTTCACGCCTTGGGCATCGGTGATCCCCTATGTATTTCTTCGGCCCATGGTGACAACGTCAATTCTTTGATGGAATTGATTCTGGAGTCTTTTCCTGAGGATGATGATGACGATCTCCCCGACGAAAAGGGCCCGCGTGTGGCCATCGTCGGGCGACCGAATGTAGGCAAGTCCACCCTCGTCAATACCCTGATCGGCGAGGAGCGGGTGATTGCCTTCGATATGCCCGGCACCACACGGGATGCCATCGAGGTGCCCTTCGAGCGCAATGGCAGGCATTACACCCTTATTGACACTGCGGGTCTGCGCAAACGTGGCAAGGTTTTCGAGGCGGTTGAGAAGTTCTCGGTCATCAAGACCTTGCAGGCGGTGGAGCAGTGCAATGTCGTTGTCCTGGTTCTTGATGCCAGTCAGGAGATATCCGACCAGGACGCCCATATCGGGGGGTTTGCGGTAGAAGCCGGCAGGGCGCTGGTGGTCGCCGTGAACAAGTGGGACAGTGTGGACGACTATCGTCGCGAGCGCATCAAGGAAGACATCGCCCGCAAGCTGCCTTTCCTGGGCTTTGCGCGCTTTCTTTACGTCTCGGCCTTGAAAGGGCAGGGCATCGTCCCCATGTTGAAGGCTGTTGACGGGGCCTATGAGGCGGCGATGACCAAGCTATCCACGCCCAAGCTGACCCGTCTGCTCCTCGACACGATCGTCCGCCAGCAGCCACCGCGGCATGGCGGTTTCCGTCCCAAGATGCGCTATGCGCACCAGGGGGGGATGAACCCGCCGGTGATCGTTGTCCACGGTAGTGCCCTCGATCATGTGCCGCCGTCATATGTCCGGTTCCTGGAGCGGAGCTTCCAGGAGGCGTTCAAATTGCAGGGCACGCCATTGCGGATACAATTCAAGTCGTCCCACAATCCTTACGCCAACAAGGATTGAAGAACCGTTTTCCACACCATCGAGCGGCTTGCTGCCATTTTGTGGCAGTGCAGCAAAAGGCTCTATAATTATTCCAAACTAAAACCATAGAGGTTCTACCATGAGCAACAAGGGGCAACTTTTACAAGATCCGTTCCTCAACGCATTGCGGCGCGAGCATGTGCCCGTTTCCATCTATCTCGTGAACGGCATCAAGTTGCAAGGTCAGGTCGAATCTTTCGACCAGTATGTTGTTCTGCTGAAGAACACCGTAACCCAAATGGTTTACAAGCATGCCATTTCGACCGTCGTTCCCGCGCGACCGGTCAACATCCAGCAGGAACAGAACGAGGCAGCAAGCTGATACCCCTTCAAGAGCCGCTTGCCGGCTGCAGATCAAGCGGGCTGACGCGTGTTTGAGCGCCCCTCGGCAGGGAACCGCGCGGTTCTGGTGCAGGTCGATTTTGGGCAAGGTGGCATTGAGGAGCGCCTTGCCGAAGTTGCCCTTTTGGCCGGCAGCGCGGGGGCCTGCGTCGCGGGTATTGTCCAGGGGCGTCGCCAAGCGCCCGATCCCGCTTTTTATGTTGGCAAAGGCAAGGCAGAAGAGATCGGTGAGCTCGCGCAGATGAATGAGGCTGACCTCGTCATCTTCAACCACGACATTACCGCCGCCCAGCAGCGCAATCTCGAACGCAAGCTCAATTGCCGAGTGGTGGACAGGTCGGCCCTGATTCTTGATATTTTCGCCCTCCGAGCCAAGAGCCACGAAGGCAAGCTGCAGGTCGAACTGGCCCAGTTACAGCATCTTTCCACCCGCCTCGTCCGGGGCTGGACTCACCTGGAGCGGCAAAAAGGGGGGATCGGCTTGCGTGGGCCAGGTGAGAAGCAACTGGAGACTGACCGCCGGCTGCTCGGTGAGCGCGTCAAGATGCTCAAGGCCCGCTTGCGTGTGCTTGAGCGCCAGCGTGCCGTGCGAAGGCGTTCCCGAGAGCGGCGTGACGTGCTGAGCGTGTCCTTGGTCGGTTATACCAATGCGGGTAAATCCACGCTTTTCAATGCCTTGACCAAGGCGGGTGCCTACGCGGCTGATCAACTGTTCGCCACCTTGGATACGACTTCTCGCCGTCTTTTTCTTGGTGAGGCCGGGAACATCGTCCTCTCCGATACGGTCGGATTCATTCGAGATCTGCCTCACTCCCTGGTCGCGGCCTTTCACGCGACGCTGGAGGAGACGGTGTCAGCCGATTTGTTGCTGCATGTCGTCGACTCATCCAGTGACGACAGGGAGGGGCAGATTGAGGCTGTCAATGGTGTGCTCGAGGAGATCGGGGCTGGAGTGCTTCCGCAAATCCAGGTCTGGAACAAGATCGATGCGAGCATGGCCAGCGCGGAAGTGCAGCAGGACGCTTGTGGTAACATCTCGCGCGTTTTGCTCAGCGCCAGGTCGGGCGAAGGGCTCGTTCTGCTGCGTCAGGTTCTTGCTGATGTGGCACTGAAACACAAGGCTTCGTTGGCAGCCATCTCGGAATCCCGGGACGAGTCATATTGACGCGTTCCAGTTACCCCACTTCCCGGAGCGGATACATACCGTGATCTCAGGCATTCTCATGTCCCTTAATGATCCCAAATGGGGCAACCGTGGTGGCGGCGACAATCGCGGCGGCGGAGACAATCAGGGGCCCCCTGACCTCGAAGAGTTGTGGCGCGATTTCAATCGCCGGCTGTCCAGCATGTTCGGCCGTGAGCCCGGCCGCAGTGGTGGTTCGGGCGGTGGCGATGGCGGGAATCGACTGCCGGAGTTCAATTTCCGTCAGTTCGGTGGTGGCCTCGGTCTGATTGCCGCCTTTGGAGCCGTTGTCTGGCTGGCTAGCGGCTTCTACATTGTCGACGCAAGCCAGCGAGGCATCGTCCTGCAATTCGGCCGTTTTCAGGAGGCAACCGAGCCCGGCCTGCGTTGGCGCCTGCCTTATCCCTTCCAGACTCATGAACTGGTGAATCTGACCGGTGTGCGGACTGTTGAAATCGGCTATCGGGGCTCCGAGCGGAACAAGGTGCTCAAGGAAGCCTTGATGCTGACCGACGATGAGAACATCGTGAACATCCAGTTTGCAGTGCAATACATCCTCAAGGATCCACAGCACTACTTGTTCAACAACCGTGGGGCCGATGATTCTGTGATTCAGGCAGCTGAAACTGCTGTGCGCGAAATCGTGGGTAAGAGCAAGATGGACTTCGTGCTCTACGAGGGGCGTGAGCAGGTGGCGGCAAGTGCTCAGAAGCTAACCCAGGATATCCTCGATCGTTACGCGACAGGGATCCAGGTGAGCAAGGTGACCATGCAAAACGCGCAACCTCCCGAGCAGGTCCAGGCGGCTTTCGACGATGCCGTGAAAGCCGGTCAGGATCGTGAGCGCCAGAAGAACGAAGGCCAGGCTTACGCCAACGACGTGATTCCGCGGGCACGGGGTGCGGCTTCGCGCCTGCTTGAGGAGGCCGATGCTTACAAGGGCAGGGTAGTGGCACAGGCCGAGGGTGACGCTTCACGTTTCAAGCAGATTCTGACCGAATACGCCAAGGCGCCGGAAGTGACCCGTCAGCGTATGTATATCGACACCATGCAGCAGGTGCTGTCCAGCACCTCGAAGATCATGGTCGATGCCAAGGGCAGCGGCAATCTGCTTTACCTCCCCCTCGACAAGCTGATGCAGGCGACCGCGGCTGCGGGTACGACGGCGACGGCTGATCCGGCCCAGGTGGCACGCCCGGTCATCGCGCCTACCGTAGAGAGCACTATTACACCGCCCCGTGCGGATGCCCTGTCGGGTGAGGCCAGAACCCGGGAAGCCACACGCAATCGCGATCGGGGAGAACGTTGATGAGAGAGCGCCTGTCACTTTTTGTCGGTGTAGGGTTGTTTGTTGTTGCCGTGTTGTCCATGTCCCTGTTTACCGTGGATCAGCGTCAGCACGCCTTGGTCTTCCAGTTGGGGGAGGTCAAGGAGCAGATCAGTGAGCCCGGTCTGCACATGAAGATTCCGCTGATCCAGAACGTGCGCTACTTCGACAGCCGCATTCTGACCCTAGATACGACGGAGCCCGAGCGCTTTATTACGTCGGAAAAGAAGAATGTGCTGGTGGATCTTTTTGTCAAATGGCGCATTGTCGATCCGAAGCTCTATTACATCTCTGTCGGTGGCGATGAGGCCCGGGCGAGGACGCGTCTTGAACAAACGGTGAATGCCGGTCTGCGTGAGGAGTTCGGTAAGCGGACCGTGCATGATGTAGTGTCCGGCGAACAGAACAAGATCATGGATGACATGCGGGTGAAGGCCGACCTGGATTCCCGCAAGATCGGTGTCCAGATTGTCGATGTGCGCCTGAAGCGGGTGGACCTCCCCGCGGAAGTTTCCGAGTCGGTGTATCGCCGCATGGAGGCTGAGCGGAAGCGCGTGGCTAACGAGTTACGCTCCGAGGGGGGCGCGGAGGCTGAAAAGATCAAGGCCGATGCCGACAAGCAACGCGAGGTGATCATCGCCGAGGCCTACCGCTCTGCCCAGATGGTGAAGGGTGAAGGGGATGCCAAGGCCTCTGCGATCTATGCTCAGGCCTTTGGTCAAAGCCCCGAGTTCTATGCCTTTTATCGTAGTCTTGAGGCTTATCGCAGCAGCTTCAAGAGCAAGTCTGATGTGATGGTCGTCGAGCCGAATTCGGAGTTCTTCAAGTACTTGAAAGGTTCCGGTGGTCGTTCTGGCGGGGCTGATTCGGGCAAAAGCGGGAAGTAATGGGGCAGACCCTGATCATCGCTTTTGCACTGATGTTGGTGCTGGAAGGCATTATTCCTTTTGTTGCTCCCGCCAAGTGGCGGGAGACTTTTGCCCGTCTGATCCGTCTGGCTGACGGGCAAATCCGTTTTTTCGGTCTGGGTTCGATGGTTCTCGGCCTCGCCATTCTGATTGTCTTTTCCTGAGGCGCTCTACCCATGTTGCGTTGGGTTCTACCCGAATATATCCAGGACGCCCTGCCCGCAGAGGCCGCGAAGCTGGAAGATCTGCGCCGTCGGCTGCTCGATGCCTTTCGTTTGAACGGATATCAGCTCGTCGCGCCCCCGTTGCTCGAGTATCTCGAGTCCTTGCTGACAGGGGCAGGGCAGGATCTCCAGCTGAAGACCCTCAAACTTGTGGATCAGCTGTCCGGCCGCACCATGGGTGTGCGGGCTGACATCACGACCCAGGTTGCCCGCATTGACGCCCATTTGCTCAATCGCAAGGGCGTGACCCGTCTGTGCTACTGCGGTACCGTTGCCCATGCGGTTCCGTCGTCCCTGACCGCGACCCGTGAGCCGCTCCAACTGGGGGCCGAGCTGTACGGCCACGCCGGGCTTGAAGCAGATGCGGAGGTGATCCGTCTGCTGGCCGATACCCTGAGCATCGCCGGTGTCGGTACTTCCCGGATCGATCTTGGTCATGTGGGGCTGTTCAGGGCCTTGTCCCGTAAGGCGGGCCTGGCGGTTGATCGCGAGGAGAGCCTGTTCGACTGTCTGCAGGCCAAGGACATTCCTGGCCTGCATGACTTGCTGGGCGATGTAGTGGCCGATGTGCGTACCGGACTGTTGGCCCTGCCGACACTGTATGGTTCTGCCGATGTACTGGGAAGGGCGCGTACCCTGCTGCCCGACGATGACGAGATTCGTGCGGCGCTCGATGATCTCGAGCAGCTGGCGGCGCGCTTGGCGGATCTGCCCATCAGCTTCGATCTGGCGGATTTGCGCGGCTACCATTACCACAGCGGTGTGGTGTTTGCCGCGTATGGTGGCTGTTCCCCGGTGGCGCTGGCGCTCGGGGGGCGTTACGACAGCGTCGGTCGTGCCTTTGGTCGTGGGCGTCCGGCCACCGGCTTCAGCCTCGATCTGCGAGAGCTGGCTGCGCAGGTGGCTGATCCACTGTTGCCCGGTGCCGTCCTTGCCTCAGGTGCGGGGCAGGCTGGTTTTGACGAGGCGGTAGCCCGCCTGCGTCAGGCGGGGGAGAATGTAGTCGTTGAATTGCCCGGCCATGATGGCACGTGGCGTGAGGCCGGTTGTGATCGGCGTCTAGTTTTGCGGGGCGGTGCCTGGCAGGTTGAACCGCTTCAGGGAGAGTAGGAAAAATGGCAAAGAACGTAGTTGTGGTCGGTACCCAGTGGGGTGACGAAGGCAAAGGCAAGATCGTCGACTGGCTGACCGATCAGGCTCAAGGCGTGGTGCGTTTTCAGGGGGGGCATAATGCAGGTCATACCCTTGTAGTTGGCACCACCGAGTACAAGCTGAATCTGGTGCCATCCGGCATCGTCCGGGAGGGGGTGCAGTGCTACATCGGTAACGGCGTGGTGCTGGACATTCATCACTTGTTGGAGGAGGTTCGCGGGCTGGAGGCGGGCGGCATCAAGGTCCGCGAGCGCTTGCGGATCAGTCCGGGCTGTCCGGTCATTCTTGGCTACCACTCGGCGCTCGACCGTGCCCGGGAGGCTAAGAAGAGTGCCGGTGACAAGATTGGTACGACCGGCAAAGGCATTGGCCCCACCTACGAAGACAAAGTTTCCCGTCGTGCCCTGAGGGTCTACGATCTGTTCGATCCGAAGCGCTTTGCGGAAAAGCTGGCGGAGGTGCTCGACTATCACAATTTTGTTCTCACCCAGTACCTGGGCGCCGAACCTGTCGAGTTTCAGGCTGTGTTCGACCAGGCCATGGCCGATGCCGAAGAGATCCGGCCGATGGTGACCGATGTGTCCGCAGATCTTTACGCCATCAACAAGGCCGGCGGAAATCTGCTGTTCGAAGGTGCGCAGGGCACGTTGCTGGACATCGATCACGGCACCTATCCTTTCGTCACGTCGAGCAACTGTGTGGCCGGTCAGGCTGCGGCAGGGTCTGGTGTAGGTCCGGGCCGGTTGCATTATGTGCTGGGTATTACCAAGGCTTACTGTACCCGCGTAGGTGGCGGTCCTTTCCCCACCGAGCTGGATTTTGAGACCCCGGGCACCCCGGGTTACCAGATGTCCACCGTTGGTCGTGAGTTTGGCACCGTTACTGGTCGCAAGCGCCGCTGCGGATGGCTTGATCTGGCCGCGCTGAAGCGCTCGATCATCATCAATGGCGTGTCAGGCTTGTGCATCACCAAGCTGGACGTTCTGGATGGTCTGACCGAGCTCAAGCTGTGCACGGGTTACATGCTCGACGGCAAGCGTATCGATCTGCTGCCGATGGGGGCCGAGGAGGTGGTGCGTTGCGAGCCTATTCTCGAAACCATGCCGGGTTGGAGCGGAACGACCTTTGGTGCGCGTACCTGGGATGCACTTCCTCCCGAAGCTCGGGCCTATCTGCATCGTATCGAGGAGATCTGTGAGATTTCCATCGATGTCGTGTCCACCGGTCCGGAGCGTGATGAAACCATCCTGAAGCGTCATCCTTTCGGCGCCTGAGCCTGGCTTTGCTGCCAAAGCCCCGGAAGCAGGCGGATCTAGTGCCTGCTTCCGGGGCTTCGTGCTTATTGCTGCAGCGGAATCGCCGAAGAGGGCAGGGGTGGAAGTTGCGGGTCCGAAATACAAAAAAGCCGGTCGAAATGACCGGCTTTCTTGATGTGTCTGGTGCCCAGAAGAGGACTCGAACCTCCACGCCTCGCGGCACTAGTACCTGAAACTAGCGCGTCTACCAATTTCGCCATCTGGGCAACGAAGGCGCCATTATAGATGGCTCTGAATAAATAGCAAGAAATATTTGAGTAAGCGTCTTTGAAGCCAGGAATGTCTGGAATCAAAAACAGAATGGCCGGTCATGATTGACCGGCCATTCTGAAGTGTCTGGTGCCCAGAAGAGGACTCGAACCTCCACGCCTCGCGGCACTAGTACCTGAAACTAGCGCGTCTACCAATTTCGCCATCTGGGCAACGAAAGCGCTATTATAGAACAAACTGATGCAAACGCAAAAGCCTTGGCGCCCACACTTTTCAATCCATTCAGCACAATTGAAGCAACAACAAAAAAGCCGGTCAATCGACCGGCTTCTCCGAAACATCCTGGTGCCCAGAAGAGGACTCGAACCTCCACGCCTCGCGGCACTAGTACCTGAAACTAGCGCGTCTACCAATTTCGCCATCTGGGCAACGAGCTCAAAATTATAGAGTAGAAATTATCCGTGTCAATATCAAAAGCCAAAAACACTAAAAAACTTAGCAAGCTGCGTCGCAGCGATCCCTTCTTCGAGCGGGAGTCTCAGAAGTACGATTTTCCGCTGCCCAGCCGGGAATTCATTATCCAGACGTTGGCAGACCACGGCGTCCCCATGCCGTTCGCCGATCTCGCGACCGCCCTTGACATCCAGGTGGCGGAGACGGAGTTCTTTGAACGTCGCATGTTTGCGATGCAGCGCGACGGGCAGGTCATGCGCAACCGGAGCGGCGCCTACCTGCTGCCCGCCAAGGCGGATCTCATTCGCGGTACGGTGCAAGGTCATCCGGAGGGCTACGGCTTTGTGGTGACCGACGACGAGGGGGCTGATATTTTCCTTGGGCCCAACGAGATGCGCGAGGTCCTTCACGGTGATCGGGTGATGGTGCGTATTGCTGGCCTTGATCGACGCGGGAGGCCGGAAGGCAAGATCGTCGAGGTGCTTGAGCGCGCCAACAACCGGGTTGTCGGCCGGGTGTTGGTGGAGAACGGGGTGACTCTGGTGGTTCCGGAGAATCGCCGCATCTCCCAGGAGATCTTACTGGCTCCGGGCGCCAGGTCGAAAGCTGTGGCGGGACAGGTTGTGGTGGTGGAACTGGTCGAGCAACCGACCCGCTATGCCCAGCCGATCGGCAAGGTCGTTGAGGTGCTTGGCAACTATGCAGATCCCGGTATGGAGATCGAGATTGCCTTGCGCAAGCACGAGCTGCCTTTCGAGTTCGGGAAGGCGGCGAAGGAACAGACGCGGCGTCTGCCCGACAAGGTCCGCAAGATGGACTGGAAGGGCAGGGAGGATCTCACGGCCCTTCCGTTGGTTACCATTGATGGGGAAACGGCCAGGGACTTCGACGATGCGGTGTATTGCGAGCGCCAGGGGCGGGGCTTCCGGCTCGTTGTGGCTATCGCGGATGTTTCCCATTATGTGACCGTCGGTTCGGCGTTGGATGGGGAGGCCTACGATCGGGGTAATTCGGTTTACTTCCCCCGCCGGGTGATCCCGATGTTGCCGGAGAAGCTCTCCAATGGGCTGTGCTCCTTGAATCCGCAGGTCGAGCGTCTGTGCATGGTCTGTGATATGGCAATCTCCCAGACGGGGGTGATCAAACAGTATCGCTTCTATCCGGCGGTTATGTTCTCTAAGGCTCGTCTCACCTACAACCAGGTTGCGGCGGCCCTTTATGAGAATGATCCGGCGGCGCTTGAGATTGTGGGAGGCCTGCTTCCCCATCTGCAGAATCTCGACAAGCTCTTCCGGGTGTTGCTCAAGGCCCGGGCAAAGCGTGGGGCGATTGATTTCGAGACCCAGGAAACCCGGATGGTTTTCGACGACAACGGCAAGATCGAGAAGATCGTTCCGGAGAGTCGCAACGATGCCCATCGCTTGATCGAAGAATGCATGCTGGCCGCCAATGTCTGTGCGTCCGAGTTCCTGCAGGGTCAGGAGCATCCGGTTCTGTACCGCGTCCACGAAGGCCCGACCCCGGAAAAGCTCGCCAAGCTGCGCGATTTTCTCGGCGAGTTTGGTCTGCAGCTGGGCGGTGGGGAGGAGCCAAAAGCAGGGGATTACGCCCGCTTGCTTGAGAGCATCAAGGCTCGGCCGGATCTGCAGCTTCTCCAGACGGTGATGCTTCGCTCCTTGCGCCAAGCGGTGTACAGCCCGGATAACGTCGGGCACTTCGGTCTGGCCTACGAGGCGTACACCCACTTTACGTCGCCCATCCGGCGCTACCCCGATCTTCTGGTGCATCGTGCGATCAAGGCGGCGTTGCTGGGGCAGCAGTACACACCTGCGCAGGAGAACGGCGATTGGGACGCAATTGGAATGCATTGCTCGATGACCGAGCGCCGTGCCGACGAGGCGGATCGGGATGTAGAGAACTGGCTCAAGTGTTACTACATGCAGGACCGGATCGGCGAGGAGTTTGAAGGCAGCGTCTCGGCGGTAGTGCCTTTCGGGCTCTTTGTGGCCCTCCACGACGTTTTCGTGGAGGGGCTGGTGCATATCTCGGATCTGGGGAGCGATTATTTCCACTTTGATGATGCCCAGCACGCCTTGGTAGGCGAGCGCACCGGCCAGCGTTACCGCCTGTCTGATCAGGTTCGGGTGCAGCTGGTGCGGGTCAACATGGAGGCCAGCAAGATCGATTTCCGTCTTCTCCAGGGGCCCGAGCGTGTCACGGAACGGGTGGGAAAGACGACGCGCACCAAGGCGACACGTGTTGTGTCGGAGCAGGTTGTCGTTGAGGGGGCGGCCTCGGCAGGGCGTCGTCGTTCTGCCCCGCCAAACCAGCCCGAAGCGCCTCTCAAGGCGGTAGAATCCGGGCCCGCGCCGAAGGCCGTAAAAGCAAAAACGAAGGCCAAGGCCAAAGCCAAGGCCAAAACCGCGAAGCCGCGCAAGAGCGCTGCGGACAGCACAAAGAAGAAAGCCAAGCCTCGTGTCTGACAACACCAGTTCCCGTCTCATTTACGGCTTCCATGCCGTTCTCGCCAAGCTTCGTCAGGATCCTGAGGGCATTTTCGAGATATTCACTGACGCCCAGCGCAACGATGCTCGGGCGAGAGATCTGCTTCGCCATGCGGAGCAGCTCGGAACCCGCATCATCCCGTCAGAGGGGGAGCGCCTTGATCGAATGGTTGGGACGCGCCGCCATCAGGGCGTTGTCGCTCGGGTGGATGGCCGTCGGAAGGAGCTGAAGTTGCCTGATGTGCTGGATGGCCTGACTGAGCCGGCCTTGTTTCTGGTGTTGGACGGTATTCAGGATCCGCATAACCTGGGGGCTTGTCTGCGGGTGGCCGATGCAGCCGGTGCCCATGCGGTCATCGCGCCGAAGGATAAGGCCGTCGGGCTGAATGCGACGGCTGTCAAGGTGGCCAGCGGCGCGGCCGATACTGTCCCCTACATCACCGTGACCAACCTTGCCCGGGCCTTGCGCGAAATGCAGGAGGCTGGCGTGTGGATCCTGGGGGCGGCCGGCGAAGCGGAGAAGTCCATCTATACCGTGGACCAGAAGGGATCGATTGCCTGGGTGCTGGGAGCCGAGGGAGATGGTCTGCGTCGTCTGACCCGGGAGACTTGTGATGAGTTGATCAGCATCCCGATGTACGGCACCGTTGAGAGCCTCAACGTGTCGGTCGCCAGCGGTCTGTGCCTTTTCGAAGCGCGTCGCCAGCGCGCTGGCTGAGTCTCATCGGCGATGAAGCTGGATTACGCCGAAGCTCGTGATTTGCTCCGGCGGGGCCGTAGCGGGGCGCTTGGCAGCCATTCAGTGACTATGCCGGGCTTCCCGTTTGTGAGTCTGCTGCCCTATGTGCTTGACGAGGCGTGTCAGCCTCTCTTCCTGCTCAGCAGTCTGGCGGAGCACACCAGGAATCTTCTGGACGATTCCCGTGCCAGCCTGCTGCTCGCGGAAGGGCAGGGTGGTGTGCTGGAGCAGTCTCGGCTGACCTTGCTGGGGACGGTCGAGCGGGTGGTGCTGGACTCGGCGGCGTGTGCGCGTTTTTTGCGCTATAGCCCGGAGTCTGCCGAGTATCTTGCGCTGGGAGGGTTTGCTTTTTTCCGCATGAGGCCGCTCAGGGCCCGTTTCATCGGTGGTTTTGGCCGCATGGGGTGGGTGGATGCTGTTCCTCTCCCTGCGGTGCTTCCCGTGCAACAGGAGGCTGTGCTGCTCGAAGCGCTTGCTGGCAGGCTTCCCGTCGGGGTGCGGGTGGAGGGGCTTGATGCGGAGGGTGTGGATGTCGTGGTCGCAGGTGTCGGCCGTCGCATCAGGCTAGCGCCGCCCCACGAAGGGCCTGAGGCCCTTTTGGAGGCGGCACTGGATGGGATGGCGCGGGAAGGCCTGTTCGGGGCAGAGGATCCAGCTGCTGGCCTGTTCGTTTGAAGGGCCTCAGCGGCGCTGCCTCAATCGACGCGATTGAGCTTGTCCATGTACTGTTTCGTAAACACCCGGTCCGGGAGATCCTTGGCGGCCATCTGCGAGTAGCGCAGCACTGAAACCTCCCCCTTCTTGAGGGCATCCTCCATCACCAGCTGGGTGGGGCGGATACGTCCGCCGAGATTCTGGAATTTCTCGTAGCGTGTCACTTTGAGCAGGCGATCGGAGAGGGAATAGAACTCGGCCCGATGGGGCCAGTTGTTCGATTGTCTTACCCAGTAGAGCACCTTTGCGTAGGTGACGCCGCGGTCTACCGCGGTGAGTTCGAGTACATACATCTTCTCTCCGTCGATGGTCTCGGTACGGAGAATTTTGGGTTCGTAGTCACCGGAGAAGTTGGCACGCGCCAGATCACCGTTGGCCACCTGGCCCGTCAGCCGTTGGGCCAAAGACAGGCGCACTGGTTGGGAGATATTCGGCATGAAGACCCAAAGGTCGCGCCCTCGCATGAGCATGGCCTGACCACGATCGGTGGCCGGCTCCAGGGTTTGCACGATGGTGTTCTCATTGCCCTTGGAAAGAATGCGGTACTTTCTTTCCTCCATGGGTTCGCCGGGGATGCTTGACTCGATGTTGATCTGTACCTGAAAGCCGTCGCGGGGGAAGCGCACTTCATCAGCGCGGGCAACAGCGTTGCGGGCCGTCTCCACGTCGTCGGCAAGGGCGAGGGCCGACAGTCCGATGGCGGCGACCGTCATGAGCGCCCTGCAGCTGTCGCGCAAGCCGGGCAAGTAAAAGTTGAAGCTCATGGTGTTATCCTTAGAAAGCAAACAACATAGTTCAGTGCACAAATGCCGATCATCCGTGTTGACGATTTAAGCAAGACCTATCTTCTTGGCGACCAGGAGGTTACCGCACTGGAAGGGGTGTCACTGACCGTTGAAGAGGGTGTTTTCATGGCCATTGCCGGGCCGTCCGGGAGTGGAAAGTCAACGCTGCTCAATATCATGGGGTGCATTGATACGCCAAGCAAGGGGCGTGTTGAAATCGAAGGAAAGGACCTGTCGGGCCAGACACCCGATGATCTCGCTGATGTACGGGCAAGAACCATCGGCTTCATTTTCCAGACCTTTAACTTGTTGCCTGTGCTGTCGGCCTTCGAAAACGTCGAGTACCCGCTCTTGCAGATGCCGGAGCTGTCAGCCCAGGAGCGCAAGGATCGGGTGAGTCATTACCTCTCCAAGGTCGGGTTGACCAAGTATGCGCATCACCGCCCGAACCAGCTTTCAGGCGGACAGCGGCAGCGGGTGGCCATTGCCCGGGCGCTGGTGACCCACTCGCGTGTCGTGCTGGCTGACGAGCCTACCGCCAACCTGGATCGCCGTACGGGGGAGAGCATTCTCAACCTCATGCGGGACATCAACCAGAATGACGGGACAACCTTCGTGTTTTCCACCCATGATAAACGGGTCATGAACCGGGCCGATCGCCTGGTCAGGATGGAAGACGGTCAGATCACCGCCCTCGGCCTGAAGCGCGATGGCGCCTGGAAATTCGTTCAGGATCGACGCAAGCCGGATGACGATCCCGACATCTGATCGCAATCCAAAGTATGAGGAATAGATGAAGCCTTTCAGCTCAAAGCCCACTGTAATCGTCCTGAGCCTGGCGATGCTGGCCTTAGGGGGCCCGGCAGCAGCAGCCGACGATGATCTCGACCTCGAACTCGACGAGGGTGGGAAGACCAAGACGGGAGGTGTTCTCCAGTTTGATTTGGCCAGAACCTATGCAGATCGGGAGCACTGGTCGATGGCTCGCTCTCGTGCCGAGTTGAGTGCGCAAGGGGGTGGGGCCGGATTCAAGTGGAAGATATCCGGGCGTGCTGACGCCGATGCGGTTTTCGCCATAGATTCCGGCTTTTATCCTGACGCAGTGCGGCGCGATCAGCAGTATCAATTCGATCTGCGCGAGACCTACGTGGATTTCTCGGCCGGTGAAGTGGACATCCGCCTCGGTCGGCAACATATCGTGTGGGGCGAGATGGTTGGCCTGTTCTTTGCCGATGTGGTCTCGGCCAGGGATCTGCGCTCTTTCTATCTGCCTGATTTCGAACAACTACGTATTCCCCAGTGGGCAGCCCGCGCTGAGTACTACTTTGGTGAGACCCATGCCGAATTGGTGTGGATTCCCTCGCCTAGCTACGACAAGATCGGCAAGCCGGGGGCCGAGTTCTATCCGCTGCCCAGGGGCGCCAATGTGCGTGGCGAGGTTAAGCCGGATGCGTCTCTGGGCAATACCAACTGGGGGGGGCGGCTGTCCCGCCTGATCGGTGGCTGGGATGTGTCGGGCTTCTATTATCGTAGTCTCGACGTGGCCCAGACCTTCTACGTCGTTGGTGTGAACGAATTCCAGCCGCGTCATGATCGAATCACCCAGATCGGCGGAACGGTGGCCAAGGATTTCGGCGAGTTCGTGCTCAAGGGTGAAGCAGTGCATACGAGAGGGAGGCAGTTTCTCTCTGATGATCCGACAGCCCCCAACGGGCTCGTGCGTCAAGACACCATTGATTACGTCATCGGGGTTGATGTGCCGGCGTTCAATGATGGTCGGATCAATGTGCAGTATTTTGCACGACGTGCTGCCAATCATGATCCGTCCATCGGCGCGGATCGTACCGAGGGTGGGGCCAGCATCCTGCTGAATACTCGCATTACGCAGGCTTGGGAAACCGAGGCACTGCTGGTTTCAATGCTCAACCGCACCGATTTCATGTTCAGACCGAAGGTCAAGTGGTCTGCCGCGAAGAACCTCAGGGTTACTTTTGGTGTGGATGTCTTCGGTGGCAAGCCCACCGGAGTGTTTGGTCGCTATGACGATCGTGATCGGGTTTATACCGAGGCGCGCTGGTCTTTCTAGTTGTTAGGTCGTCCCGTTTTGGGTCGCTATATGAGGGTTCTGGGTGTTTTTGGAGTTTTTTCCAAACCCGAATCGTCAAGGCGTGTGCCCGTTGCGGGGCGGCGTGACGTTTTTCTCCGGAGTCGCGTCCGGGCTGCCGTAATATCCGCTTGTTATCATCAGAAGGCTGCAGTCGGGCCTAATTGAGGGGAAGATTTATATGAAACGATTATTGACGATAGGCGCACTGGCCTGCCTTGCTGCCGGGCTGACGGGGTGTGCTACACCTTATCCCGCTGCGCCGGCTGCTGCCACGAACGCTGATTACAATTATCTGATCGGGCCGGGTGATTCCGTCAATATCGTTGTGTGGCGAAATCCTGAATTGTCAATGATGGTTCCGGTGCGCCCCGACGGCAAGATCACGACGCCGCTGGTTGAAGACCTTCCTGCCGCCGGGCGCGATGCGTCGACGCTGGCCCGCGAAATCGAGAAAGCGCTGGCCAAGTACATTCGCGATCCGGTCGTGACGGTGATCGTCAGCAACTTCGTCGGTCCTTATTCCGAGCAGGTTCGTGTTGTGGGCGAGGCCGCCAAGCCGATGACTTTGCCGTTCAAGCAGAAGATGACAATGCTTGATCTGATGATCGCAGTAGGCGGCATCACCGATTTCGCTGACGGCAACAGGGCGGTGCTGCTGCGCACCTCCGAGAACGGTAAGCAGTACTCCGTCCGTCTTCGTGACCTCATCAAGCGTGGCGACGTTTCCGCAAACGTCGAGCTCAAGCCGGGCGATGTGCTGATCATTCCTCAAAGCTGGTTCTGACCCATTCTTCTTGATCTCCTCCCCGGGCTGCCCCGGGGAGTCGCCTTCGGAATCTCCCAATGGAAGACATACTAAGACAGCTGTCGGTGATACTCCGCGGCATGTGGCTCTATCGCTGGTGGGGCTTGGCTGCTGCGTGGATCGTCGGCCCGATCGCTGCGGCGACGGTTTACCTGCTGCCTGACCGCTATGAGTCTTCGGCCCGGGTGTATGTAGACACTCAGTCGATTCTCAAGCCGCTGATGTCCGGGCTCGCCGTGCAGCCTAACGTGGATCAGCAGATCAGTATTCTCAGCCGCACGCTGATCAGCCGTCCCAATGTGGAGAAGCTGATCCGCATGGCCGACCTGGACCTGACGGTCAAGACCAAGGAAGAGCGGGAGGCGCTCATTGCCAGCGTCACGAAGTCGCTGGAGATCCGCGTTGCAGGTCGGGACAACCTTTATACCCTCGCTTACACCGATACGGATGCCGAACGTGCCAAGCGCGTCGTGCAGTCCATGGTATCCATGTTTGTCGAGTCCGGCCTCGGCGACAAGCGCAAGGATTCGGATACGGCACGCAAGTTCATTGAAGAGCAGATCAGAGCCTACGAGCAGAAGCTCGAAGAGGCCGAAAACCGTCTCAAGGAATACAAGCTGCGCAATCTCTCCACGGTCGGTAGTGGTGGCCGGGATTACTTCTCCAAGATGAATGAAGCGAGCGAGCAGCTCAACCAGGCACGCCTTGCCCTGCGTGAAGCGGAAAACTCGCGAGATGCCCTCAAGCGCCAGATCGTTGGCGAGGAGCCGGTCCTGCTGCCCGACAATGTGAGCAGCGCTGCGCTGGCTGCGGTTTCGGTGCCAGAGCTGGATGGTCGCATTGAAGCCCTTAAAAAGAGCCTGGATGGTCTGCTCCAGCGTTACACCGAGCAGCACCCCGACGTAGTTGGTGCCCGCAAGACCATCGAGTTGCTCGAGGCCCAGAAGCTCCAGGAAATCCAGTCGCGCCGGAAGGCTGCGCCTACCGGCATGTCGAGTTCCGCGGGCTCCAATCCGGTGTATCAGCAGTTGAAGATGTCACTGGCCGAAGCCGAGGCCAATGTGGCTTCGCTCCGTGCCCGGGTTTCCGAGTATGAGAGCCGGGTCCAGTCCCTGTCGGCCGCATCCCGCATGCTGCCGCAGATCGAGGCTGAGTTCACCCAGCTCAACCGGGACTACGACGTCAATAAGCGCAACTACGACCAGCTCGTGGCCCGTCGTGAGTCGGCCACCATGGCAGTCGAAATGGGGGCGACCTCGGGGGTTGCAGATTTCCGCCTGATCGATCCGCCTACGGTGCCGAACAAGCCGGCGGCGCCCAACCGTCTGCTCCTGATGCCGGCCGCTGGGTTTGCTGCCCTGCTGATGGGGGCGGCCATCAGCTTCCTGATCAGTCAGATTCGCCCCACCTTCTCGGATACCAATGTGCTGCGTGATGTGACCGGCCTTGCAGTGCTCGGCGCCGTCAGCATGATTTCCGATCCGGATCGTGCGCGGAACCTGCGTCGTGGAAGGATCGCATTTCTTGGTGGGGTGGGAGCCCTGGTGGGTTTGTTTGGCGCTATGACCGTCTGGTTGATGTTGGCCAGAATGGCTTGAGGGGCAAATATGAGCATTATTGAAAAGGCCGTCGAGCGGCTTGAGCAACTCCAGCGCGCCGCTGGTAACGACAATGCTGCCGCGCGCCAGGAGCCAGTTGTTCCTGATGCACCCGCTGCAATCCCGCCTGTGCCCGTTGCCGCTGCCGTTGAGCGGCCCGAAGTGAAGGAGCCGGCTGCTGTGGCTCCGGCACCCCCCCGGGCGCACAACCCTGACCGTTTCGTCGATATCGATCTTGATCGTCTCCACTCCATCGGTATCGTGACCCCCAATGCACCGCGTTCGCTGATCGGCGATGAGTTCCGTATCGTCAAGCGTCCGCTGCTGCGCAACGTGCAGGGCAAGGGTGCTGCGGAAGTCAAAAACGCCAATCTCATCATGGTGACGAGCTCCTTGCCCGGTGAGGGCAAGAGCTTCAGCTCCATCAACCTGGCTATCAGCATGGCCATGGAGCTGGACCACACGGTGCTGCTGATCGACGCCGATGTCTCCCGTCCTTCGGTGCTCAACATCCTGGGGCTGCCGCCGCGAAAGGGCCTGATGGATGTGCTCACATCGAACGACATGCAACTGGGCGACGTGCTCCTGAAGACCAACATCGAGAAGCTCAGCCTGCTGCCGGCAGGTACGCCGCACCCCCGTGCCACGGAGCTCTTGGCCAGTGATGCCATGAACCATCTGTTGGCCGAACTCGCCGAGCGTTACTCCGACCGGATCATCGTGTTTGACTCGCCGCCGCTCCTGGTGACCACCGAATCCCGCGTGCTGGCGACGCACATGGGGCAGATCGTGATGGTTGTCGAGTCGAATCGTACTACCCAGGCGGCCGTCAAGCAGGCCCTCGCTACCATCGACTCCTGCCCGGTCAGGCTTATGCTGCTTAACAAGGCCCAGCAGACCAGCGGTGGTTCCTATGGTTACGGCTACGGCTACGGCTACGGTTATGGCTACGGTCAAGGACCAAGGGAGGGCGCGTGAAGCTCCGTCGTCACCTCCGGCATCATGGCTCCTTGCCGAGTCTGTGCGTTGCCGCCCTGTCTGCGGCGTTCGCCACCCCGGCCTTTTCCGAGGCCCAGGCGCCGATCTTCCAGACCGCCGTCAATGTGTCGGAAACCATCACTGATAACGTTCAGTTGCGTAATGGCCCGGATGCCAAAGGCGACTGGATCACCATGATCAGCCCGAGTGTGACTGCGAGGTCCAATGGTGGGCGGGTTTCGGGAAACCTGCAGGCAGCATTCAATGCGTCGCTCTACGGCCGGGATTCCGACCTCAGTCGCGGCTTCCTGACGCTGCGTGGTGATGGCAAGGTGACGGCCTGGGAGAACCTGGCTTTTGTCGATCTCAAGGCCTCGGTCAGTCAGGAGGCCTTGTCCAGTCTTGGCGTCCAGTCCGGGGACAGCCTGACCGGGCGCAGCAACCAGACGAATGTCCGCAACTTCGTCGTCAGTCCTTACCTGATCGGGCGTTTTGCCTCCACAGGCAAGGCCGAGGTGCGCTATTCCCTTTCGGATACAGACACATCGTCGACGGTGGTCCAGAAGATGCAGACGCGTACCCTGTCGGCCAACCTCACTGATCCGAATGCGTTTGGCAAGGCTGGTTGGTCTCTGGCCTTCTCTGACAGCATCATCCAGTATTCCGACCGGCGCGACCTCAACAACAGCTCGCTTCGGGGGAGCGCCCTGTTTCAGTTCAATCCCCAGGTGCAGATGCGCCTCATCGTAGGGTCGGAGTCCAACAACTTCCGTACGGTGGATGACAAGCGTTCGACCATTACCGGCGTTGGCCTGGACTGGGTTGCGAGTCCCATGACCAAGTTCTCCGGCTTGTGGGAAGACCGCTTCTTCGGCCCCGGCTACCTGATGAGCGCCAGCCACCAGAGTGGCCGCTATGTGATTTCGGCGCGATATTCGAAGGACGCGAGCAATACCAGCCAGTCCCTCAACTCGATGACTCAGTTCGACACCTATGGCTTGCTGATGTCGATGACCGCTGCCCGCTTCCCCGATTTTGCCGAGCGCGACGCCTTCGTCCGCGCCTACATTGCCGATCGGGGTCTGCCAACACGACTGGGAACCAGCCAGGCGGTGCTTTCGAGCGGGGTTTTTCTCGATCGACGCATCAACCTGGACATGATGGTGACCAGCCCGAGGAACACGCTCCAGTTCACTGTCTTTCGTTCGGAGCGTTCCGCTTTGACCACCCAGGATTTCGCGCTCGGACCTGATTTCACCTCCAATACCCATATCAAGGATACGAGTGGTTCGGTCAGCCTTACCCATCTGGTGACGCCGATCACCTCGGCCACCGTTGCTCTCACGCTGATGCGCAGCCAACAGGAGGGCTCGACTACCGGTGTCGATCTAAGCAACCGTACCCGTCGCATTACGGCGGGTGTCATGACCCAGTTCACGCCCAAGACAAACGGCTCCCTGATGATCCGCAATAGTGAGGGCAAGGGGACTACGTCCTATACCGAGAACGCCGTCATCGGCTCGGTTTCCATCCGGTTCTGAGAGCACTCATGTACGAAGCCTATTTCGGTCTGCGAGGAAAACCCTTTCAGTTGAATCCGGACCCCTCCTTTTTCTATGGCAGTCGTGGGCATCGCCGGGCGATGGCCTATCTTGAGTACGGACTACACCAGAACGAGGGTTTTATCGTTGTGACCGGCGAGGTCGGCGCGGGCAAGACATTGCTGGTGCGCAGCCTCCTGGAGAAGCTCGACCCCGGCAAGATCGTCGCCGCCAATCTGGTCAGCACCCAGATTGATGCGGACGACATTCTGCGGCTGGTTGCGGCGGCCTTTGGCATTCCCAGCAAACATCTCGTCAAGAGCGACCTGCTGCTGGCGATCGAGGCCTTTCTCGTGTCCACCACGGCGGCTGGCAAACGTGCTCTGTTGATTGTCGACGAAGCTCAGAACCTGACCCAACGTGCAGTCGAAGAACTGCGCATGCTCTCCAACTTCCAGCTTGAAGACCATGCCCTGCTGCAGAGCTTTCTGGTCGGGCAGCCCGAGTTTCGCACCATCATGCAGAGCCCGGAGATGGTCCAGTTGCGTCAGCGGGTCATTGCGTCCTACCACCTCGGTCCTCTGGACGTAACCGAAACTCAGGCCTACGTCGAGCACCGCCTCGGATGTGTTGGCTGGAAGGGCAATCCGACGTTCGATGTCGAGGCCATGAAGGCCATCTTCAATCACAGCCAGGGGATTCCCCGCCGCATCAATGCCCTCTGCGACCGCATCATGCTGGCTGCTTTTCTGGGCGATCAGCGCCGGATTAGCGCCGAACTTGTCGAGCAGGTTGCGGCAGAAATGAGCGAGGAGCAGGTGGTGCCGGCGGCACTCCAGAGCGGGTCTCCCTCTCTGGCGACGTTTTCGGAAGTGCAGCCTGCGGCTATCGACATCCAGCGTATCCTGGCCAATCCCGAGGCTGCCCGGGCCCTCGCCAATGTGGGGCCTGGCTATGATGCGGCTCGCTTCGAGGAGCGCCTGGCTCTGCTTGAACGGACCCTCTCGACCACCCTGAATGCCCTCAGTCAGTTGATCGGCTCCGCGCAACAGCCAGCCGGTGGTGACGGTAAAGAGGCGGTGACCAAATGACCGTATCGCATTCCGACCGGGGAGGGGTGACAAACGCCCTGACCATCGACGTGGAAGACTATTTCCAGGTCTCCGCCCTAGCGTCCCATTTTCCGAAGGACGTCTGGAACAGCACACCCTGCCGGGTTGAGCGCAACGTCGAGCGCATCCTGGAAATGCTTGCCCGCAGCGGTGCCCGGGGGACCTTCTTCACACTGGGCTGGATCGCGGAGCGTTATCCCGAGTTGGTGCGGCAGATTGTTGCCGGAGGGCATGAGCTCGCGAGTCATGGCTATGCCCACGAGCGTGCCAGTGATCAGTCGCCCGAGGCTTTTCTGGCAGACATCAGGCTCGCCAAGGTGGTGCTTGAAGACATTGGGGGCTGCGAGGTGCGGGGCTATCGCGCGCCGAGCTTCTCGGTCGGCCTGTCCAATCCCTGGGCCCACGGCTGCATCGAAGAGGCCGGCTACGCATACAGTTCCAGTGTGTACCCGGTGAAGCACGATCATTACGGCGTTCCTGACGCCCCGCGTTTCCCTTACACGGTGGGCTCGGGGCTCGTCGAGATTCCCATCACCACGGTGCGGCGTTTTGGTCGCAACTGGCCGGTTGGGGGAGGCGGCTACTTCCGCCTTTTACCTTACCCCGTGTCGGCCTGGGGTATCCGCAAGGTTAATCAGGAAGATCGCAAGCCTGCAATCTTCTATTTCCATCCTTGGGAAATCGATCCCGGGCAGCCCGTGGTGCATGAGGCATCCGCCAAGGCGCGCTTCAGGCACTACGTTAACCTCGCTCAAACCGAGGCCCGTCTTCAGCGTCTTCTCCAGGACTTTTCCTGGGGGCGGATGGACGAAGTGTTTTTGCCCGGCCAGGGTCTGTCTGTTTAAGGTTTCCCAGCATGGTTTCCGTTGTCAAAGTGCGTCCCTTCGCAGAGGCTGACTCTGCGCGTTGGAACGAGTTTGTGTTTGCCTGCCCCGGCGCTACCTTCTTTCACCGGATCGAGTGGCGCGGGATCATGCGGGACGTCTTTCGTCACCGCACCCATTATCTGCTCGCCGAGCGGGACAACAGGATTGTTGCCGTTCTACCCCTGGCAGAAGTGAAGAGCCGCTTGTTCGGCCATGCCCTCACATCCTTGCCCTTCGCGGTTTACGGGGGGGTCGCGGGGGACGACGCTGAAGCCGTTGCGGCTCTTGAGGCAGCGGCTGACGATCTGGCTCGCAAGGCTGGCGTCCAGCATCTCGAGTACCGCAATCTCTGCGCCCGTCACACGGACTGGCCGCGGCAGGATGTGTACTTCACGTTTCGCAAGGAGATCTTTCCGGACGAAGAGGCCAACATGGCGGCGATTCCGCGCAAGCAGCGCGCGATGGTTCGCAAGGGTATCAAGAATGGCCTGGTGGCCAGCTTCGACAGCACTCCGGATCGTTTCTTCGCCCTGTACTCCGATAACGTGCTGCGCCACGGTACGCCGGCCTTGTCGAAGAAGTTTTTTCAGACCCTGCTGTCGGTCTTCGGCAAGGATTGCGACATCCTTACCGTGACAACGGCTGATGGCAAGCTTCTCTCCAGTGTGCTGAGCTTCTACTTCCGTGAAGAAATTCTGCCTTATTACGCCGGGGACGATCTGGCCGCTCGGGATCTGGCAGCCAACGACTTCAAATACTGGGAGTTGATGCGCCACGCCTGTGCCCGGGGTTGCCGCATCTTCGACTATGGCCGCAGCAAGGTCGGTACCGGTCCGTTCAGCTTTAAGAAGAACTGGGGTTTTGAACCAACCCCCCTGTCGTATGAATACCGCCTCTTCAAGCGGGATGCCATACCTCAGAACAATCCCCTGAATCCCAAGTATCGCGCCTTCATCGCCATGTGGCGGCGCTTGCCTCTCGCTGTTGCCAATCGTCTCGGACCGGCACTGGTCCGCAATCTTGGCTAAGAAGCGGGCCCGCATCATGCCTACTGTATCTGTCTGCAGATGCCGTCCTCGCAGACGGCAGGCGGTGCATCACCACCACCCACAACACAGGAAAACTTCATGAGCCCGCTTGTGCAGGTGTTCTCCGCCATTGCGGCCGTCCTGGTCTGGGTGGTTGCCTGGTATTTCGGGACGGCCCAAGAGGTTTCGTCCATCTGGTGGCGCTCCGACACCTTTGCCCACGGCCTCCTCGTACTGCCGATTTCCGGATGGCTGGCATGGCGCAACAGGGACCGGCTGGCTGGCCTGTCAGTGCAGCCTTCACTGATCATGGTGTTACCCATTCTGGCTGCCGGTTTCGGCTGGCTGTTGGGTGAGTTGGCCAGCGTTGCCTCGGTAGCCCATGCGGCCCTGGCCTTCGTCCTGGTTTTCAGCCTAATCGGCGTCCTTGGCTTCCGCCTGGCGCGTCCCCTGGCTTTCCCCATTCTGTTCCTGCTTTTCGGAGTGCCGATCGGCGAATTCCTACTGCCTGTCATGATGGACTACACGGCCGAGTTCACCGTGGCCGCGGTCCGCTTGTCCGGTGTGCCGGTTTACCAGGAGGGGCTTCATTTCGTGATCCCCAACGGGCGCTGGTCTGTGGTTGAGGCCTGCAGCGGGGTGCGGTATCTGATCGCCTCGCTGATGGTAGGCACACTGTATGCCTACCTGAGTTACCGCTCCCTGAAGCGTCGCCTGCTCTTCGTGGCCGCTGCGATTGTCGTGCCGGTGATCGCCAACTGGCTGCGGGCCTACATGATTGTCATGCTCGGATATCTGAGTGACAACCGTATTGCCACCGGGGTGGATCACCTGCTTTATGGGTGGTTGTTCTTCGGCATCGTCATCATTCTGATGTTCTGGATAGGCGGGCGTTGGCGTGAGGATCTTGATCCGGTCGAGGTGGATCGGCCCTTGTCGATGGCCGACGCCACCGCGTCTCGCGGGGGTTTTGCCCGGGTTCTGCCGCTGGCGTTGGCGATTGCCGCGGCGCCTCTCGCGCTGCGCTACGTGGAGCACTTCGAACTGCTCCATCCGGAGACGGCTGCGTCGATCCCACAGCTGACGGTTGTTGCTCCCTGGACAGAAACTCAGGCGTCCAGAGCTGAGTTCAAACCCTCGTTCATGGGGTTCCGGGAAGACAGCCTGCGTCACTACACGGACGGAACGCATGTTGTTTCGGTGTATATCGCCAGTTATGCCAATCAGCAGCCGGGGCATGAGCTTGTCCAGAGCCAGAACACCTTGGTGCTGCCCAATGATCCGCATTGGAACCGCCTTAACGAAGCCCAGGGGCCGGACTCGGGGGCGGGGCGCTGGCTTGCAACGCGGATATCCCGGGAGTCGATGAAGGCTTTGGTGTGGTCGGGCTACTGGATCAACGGTCGCCTGGTCACCAGTGATTACCTTGCCAAGGGCTTGCTGGTGCTGGGGCGTCTGCAGGGGCACCCGGATACCTCGGTGTTCGGTGCAGTCTGGGCATCGGCGGAGGATGACGTGAAGGCGGGGGCCGCTTTGCAGGCCTTCCATCAGGCCAATGGGCGGGCGCTGCTCGACCAGATCGCCGCTGCCGCCCGGCCTGTTCAGCAATGAGCCCGGCCGAAAAGGACGAACGGATTCTGGTGATGCACGTGGTCTTCAGCTTCGCTGTCGGCGGGCTGGAGAATGGTGTCGTGAATCTGATCAATCGCCTCGATAGCCGACGTTTTCGGCACGTGGTGGTCGCGCTGACAAAATGTGACCCGGTGTTCTGTGCCCGGGTGACCCGCCCGGATGTAGAATTTGTCGCACTGCACAAACCTCCGGGTCACAGCTTCAAGCTCTTTCCGGCGCTCTTCCGTCTGTTTCGGAAGTACCGCCCAGATGTCGTGCATACCCGCAACCTCGCAGCGCTCGAGACAAGCTTGCCGGCATGGCTTGCGGGTGTGCCGGTGCGCATTCATGGCGAGCATGGCTGGGATGTCACCGATCCGGACGGGACCAATCCCAAGTATCGCTTGATCCGCCGTCTCCATCGCCCTTTCGTGACCCATTACATCGCGCTTTCGGGGCACCTCAAGGCCTATCTGCGTGAGGCCATCGGGATTCCGGAGAGCCGTGTGACGCGGATCTGCAACGGGGTGGACCTGAGGCGCTTCGAAGCCCGCGGGCCGCAGCGAGCCCCGATCGATGGCTCGCCGTTCAACGGTCATGGGCATTACGTCGTGGGGACGGTGGGGCGTTTGCAGGCGGTGAAGGATCAGATGAACCTTCTACGTGCTTTTGTACTGCTGATCCGGCGGCGGCCCGATCTGGCCTCCGGAACGCGTCTGGTGCTGGCTGGAGATGGGCCGATGCGGGGCACTCTGGAGGCAGAGATTGCACGAGAGCGTGTTCAGGATCACGTCTGGCTGGCGGGTGAGCGGGGGGATGTGCCGAATGTCAGGCGGGGCTTTGACTGTTTCGTGCTTCCCTCTCAGGCGGAAGGAATTTCCAACACCATCCTCGAAGCCATGGCGGGCGGTTTGCCGGTGGTGGCCACGGCGGTTGGTGGTAATGGCGAGCTTGTAGA
>NZ_JAQVCN010000016.1 GCF_028689785.1 Zoogloea sp.
CCCCCACCATGTGTGGCATCGTTACCGCTATTGCCCGTCGCAACATCGTCCCCGTACTGCTCGAAGGCCTGCGCAAGCTGGAATACCGGGGCTATGACTCCGCCGGGCTGGCCGTGCTCAAGGACGGTCAGCTCCAGCGCCTGCGTGCCGTCGGCCGCGTCGCCGAGCTCACCGCCCAGGCCGACGCCACCCAGCTTGCCGCCGAGATCGGCATCGCCCACACCCGCTGGGCCACCCACGGCGTGCCCTGCGAGCGCAACGCCCACCCCCACATCTCCGACGGCCTCGCCGTGGTGCATAACGGCATCATCGAAAACTTCGAGGCCCTGCGCAGCGCCCTGCAGGCCAAGGGCTACGCCTTCACCTCCGACACCGACACCGAAGCCATCGCCCACCTGCTCCACGACACCCTCAAGACCACCCCCGACCTCTTCGAGGCCGTGCGCGTCACCATCGGTCAGCTGATCGGCGCCTACGCCATCGGCGTCGTGAGCGAAGCCGAACCCCACCGCGCCATCGTCGCCCGCAAGGGCTCGCCCCTGCTCCTGGGCATCGGCGAAGACGGCCACTACGCCGCTTCCGACACCGCCGCCCTGCTGCAGGTCACCCGCAAGGTGGTGTACCTGGAAGACGGCGACGTGGCCGAGCTGACCCTCGAAGGCTTCCGCGTCACCCTCTCCGACGGCACCCCCGTCGAGCGCCCGGTCAACATCTCCAGCCTGTCGGCTGACGCCGTCGAGCTGGGCAAGTACCGCCACTACATGCAGAAAGAGATCTTCGAGCAGCCCCAGGCCCTGGGCAACACCCTCGAAATGATCGCCGGCGGTGGCGGCATCTCCCCGCAGCTCTTCGGCTCCGACGCCGTAGGCATCTTCGGCGCCACCCGCCGCGTCCTCATCCTCGCCTGCGGCACCAGCTACCACGCCGGCCTCGTCGCCCGCTACTGGATCGAATCCGTCGCCAAGCTCCAGTGCACCGTCGAGATCGCCAGCGAATACCGCTACCGCGAATCCGTGCCCGACCCCGACACCCTGGTCGTCGTCATCTCCCAGTCCGGCGAAACCGCCGACACCCTGGCCGCCCTCAAGTTTGCCAAGGGCCTGGGCATGACCAAGACCCTGGCCATCTGCAACGTGCCCGAGTCCGCCATCGTCCGCGAAACCGCCCTGCGCTTCGTCACCCGCGCCGGCCCCGAGATCGGTGTCGCCTCCACCAAGGCCTTCACCACCCAGCTCGCCGCCCTGGCCCTGCTTACCCTGGCCCTGGCCAAGGTCAACGGCCACCTCAGCGAAACCGCCGAAGCCGAACACCTCACCCAGCTGCGCCACCTCCCCGTGGCCGTCGCCAAGGTCGTCGAGCTCGAACCCGAGATCGAACGCTGGGCCCAGCGTTTCGCCGACAAGCAACACGCCCTCTTCCTGGGCCGCGGCGAGCACTACCCCATCGCCCTCGAAGGCGCCCTCAAGCTCAAGGAAATCTCCTACATCCACGCCGAGGCCTACCCCGCCGGCGAGCTCAAGCACGGCCCCCTGGCCCTGGTGGACAAGGACATGCCCGTCATCTCCGTGGCCCCCAACGACAGCCTGCTCGAGAAGCTCAAGAGCAACCTGCAGGAAGTGAAAGCCCGCGGCGGCGAGCTCTATGTGTTTGCCGACGCCGGCAGCGAGATCCCCGAGAGCGAAGGCGTGCACATCCTGCACCTGCCCGAACACTACGGCATGCTCTCCCCCATCCTCCACGTCATCCCCCTGCAACTGCTCAGCTACCACGCCGCGCTGGTGAAGGGCACGGATGTGGACAAGCCGCGGAATTTGGCGAAGAGCGTGACGGTGGAGTGAACTTGCCTGTTTATATAAGAGTTTGTATGGTCGTAAATGACTAACGCTGTCGAGTTCCGGGGGGGCGCTCCCTTGCTTGGCCACGAAACGTTTCCACGACTTATTGGAGGAATTGGTTCGGTCTCGATGCGCTTGTGAACAGGGTGACCGCTGCCGGACTTCACATCGAGAAGCGGGTGCTCCAAACGGTCTGACGCTCTTGAGGCCCGCTGTTCTGCAACCGATTCAAGCTCGTTTTATTTTCTAAGAGGTAAGAATGTCCCGACGGTATTTTGGTACGGATGGCGTAAGAGGGTGCGTTGGTCAGGCGCCCATCAAGCCCGACTTCTGCATGCAGCTGGGTTACGCCGCGGGCAAGACGCTGGTGGCCCATGAGCATCTGCGCCCAGGTGAGCACCCGGCGGTGATCATTGGCAAGGACACGCGGATTTCCGGCTACATGCTGGAGTCCGTGCTGGAGGCCGGGTTTTCGGCGGCGGGGGTGGATGTGTATCTGGCCGGCCCGCTGCCCACGCCCGCCATTGCCTACCTGACCCGCGCCCTGCGCCTGCAGGTGGGCGTGGTGATTTCGGCCTCCCATAACCCGTTTGAAGACAACGGCATCAAGTTCTTCTCGGCGGCGGGCACCAAGCTCCCCGACGCGGTGGAGCTGGAGATCGAGTCCCGCCTCGACGAGCCCATGGGCTGCGAATCGTCCGCCAAACTCGGCAAGGCGCGGCGGATCGACGACGCCCGGGGGCGCTACGTGGAGTTCTGCAAGAGCACCTTCCCCAACGAGCTCGATCTGCGGAGCCTGAAGATTGCGCTCGACTGCGCCCACGGCGCCGCCTACATGGTGGCCCCCAAGGTCTTCCACGAGCTGGGGGCCGAACTCGTCGTGGTGGGCGCCGAACCCAACGGCATGAACATCAACGACAAGGTCGGGGCCACGTCACCCCAGAGCATCCGCGACGCCGTGCTGAAGAGCAGCGCCGACCTGGGCATTGCCCTCGACGGCGACGGAGACCGCATCGTTATGGTCGATGCCGACGGCGAGGTGTACGACGGCGACAAGATCCTCTACGTGATCGCCAAGGCCGCGCAACTCAGCGGACGCCCCGTACCGGGCGTAGTCGGAACGCTGATGAGCAATCTCGGCTTCGAGCATGCCCTGGCACGCCTCGGCATCCCCTTTGCACGGGCCAAGGTGGGCGACCGCTATGTGCTGGAAGTGCTGCACGAAAAGGGCTGGACACTGGGTGGCGAAAACTCCGGCCACATCATCTGCCTGGATCATCACACCACCGGGGACGGCATCATCGCCGGCCTGCAGGTGCTGGCGGCACTACAGAGCCACGGCCTGACCCTGAAGGAGATCTGCGCGGATCTGGTTTTCTACCCGCAGAAACTGGTCAATGTGCGGATCAAGCCCGGCTTCAACTGGGCCGCCAACGAAGCCATCAAGGCAGCCGTGGCCGCAGCAGAAGCCGAACTGGCCGACACCGGCCGCATCCTGCTCCGCCCCTCCGGCACCGAGCCTCTGCTGCGGGTGATGGTGGAAGGGCGCGATGGCGACCAGGTCTCCCGGCTTGCACACACCCTGGCGGAGATAGTCAAAGCCGCTGCGGCGTGAGCCAGCCCCACACCACGCCAAGCAGCGGCCACCACCCCTACGACCGCTGCCGCGCGTTGTAGGGGTGCGTTGTAGGGGCGACTTCAGTCGCCCGCGCACTTCGATCAACGGCCTACCTGTGATTGGCGCTCGGAGGGCGACTGAAGTCGCCCCTACGGGCTGACGACGGGCCGGTGCTTTACGCCCGGGCATCTCCCCAGCGCAGGGTGCAGGTGTCATCCCCCACATACACTGCGTCGCCGCTCCTATCCACGCAATACTGGGGCGACAGGATCTTCTCGGAAAAGCGCATCCCCTCGCCTATCCGTGTGTATTCAAACAGGATGCTCTTCTCTACCCGCGAGCCGGCGCGGAGGTGGCTGCCGTGGCCGATCCAGGTGGGGCCGATCACGGATGAACCAGGCTCGATGCGTACGTTTGAGCCGATATACACCGGCCCTACAATCTGCACGCTGTCCCAGGCCACCGAGGTATTGAGCCCCACCCACACCCCCGGCCGCACCTCGGTGCCCGGCATGTGCATCTGGGCCACCTCACCGCGCAGCACCCGCTGCAGCACGTCCCAATAGTCGGTCAGCCGGCCGATGTCGATCCAGTTGAACTCGTGCCGCTGGGCATAAAACGGCACGCCCAACTCGACCAACCTGGGAAACAACTGCCCACCAATATCAAACTCCACCCCCTCGGGAATGTAGTCGAGGATCTCGGGCTCGAAAATGTAGATCCCCGTACTCGCCAGCCGCGACTTCGCCTCCTCGGGCGCAGGCTTTTCCTGGAAGGACTGGATGCGTCCCTCCACATCGGCCACCACCACCCCGTAGTTCTTCACCTGCTCCAGGGGCACTTCCACGGTGACCACCGTGGCCAGAGCACCTTTGGCCTTGTGCTCGGCAATGGCTGCGGAAATGTCCAGATCGACAATGGCATCCCCGCACAGCACCAGCGTCGTCTCGTCGAAGAAACCACCAAAATCCTGGATCCGGCGCATCCCGCCCGCCGAGCCGAGGGGCTTGGGCACGATGTCGCCGTGGTCCCGCTTGCCCTCGTAGGAATAGCCCATCTCCACGCCCCAGCGCCGGCCGTCGCCGAAGAAATCCTCGATCTTGTAATGGTTGAACGCCACATTCACCATGATCTGCCGCACCTCATGCCGGGCCAGATGCTCGATCAGATACTCCATCAGCGGCTTGCCGAGAATGGGCACCATGGGCTTGGGCACGTTCTTAGTAAGCGGGCGCACCCGGGTTCCCTGGCCTGCGGCCAGGATCATTCCTTTTGCCATCACAAGATCCTTAAACGCCATGGGCGAGCAAGCCCTGGCACAAATTGAAACGGGCACGCGTTGCTACACCAGCGCTCCCGCGCATTACACAAAAGCGTGGGCCCTGCCACCGCCCACAGGTCAGCCCATCAAAGCCGCCACACTTTCGCGCCAGCCGCTTCAAGGGCCACCGGGTCGTAAAAGCTCTTCACATCGGTGAACACGCCTTTGGGCACCAGCTTCTCGCACAGCCGCGCCACACCCAGCTCCGCGTACACGGAATGGGCCACTGCAGCCACAATGGCAGCCGCACGGGGCAGATCGTCCCAGGCCGTCAGGCTCACACCGTACTCGTGTTCAGCCTCGGCGGACTCAGCCACCGGATCGTGCACCAGCACGTTGCAGCCGAAGCTCTGCAGCTCGCGGATCACGTCAATGACCTTGCTGTTGCGCAGGTCGGGACAGTTTTCCTTGAAGGTCAGGCCCAGCACGATGACGTTGGCGCCCTTGATGTTGTGCCCGGCGCTGATCATCTCCTTGACGGTCTGCTCGGCCACGTACTTGCCCATGCTGTCGTTGATGCGACGGCCGGCCAGGATGACCTGCGGGTGGTAGCCCAGCATGTCGGCCTTGTGGGTCAGATAGTAGGGATCGACGCCGATGCAGTGACCGCCCACCAGACCCGGACGGAAGGGCAGGAAGTTCCACTTGGTGCCGGCGGCCTTCAGGACTTCGATGGTGTCGATGCCGATCTTGTGGAAGATCACCGACAGCTCGTTCATCAGGGCGATGTTGAGGTCGCGCTGGGTGTTTTCGATCACCTTGGCGGCCTCGGCCACCTTGATGGAACTGGCCGGATACACGCCGGCGGTGATCACCGCACCGTACACTTCCTCGACCTTCTTGAGGGTCTCGGGCGTGTCGCCGGAGACCACCTTCATGATCTTGGTGACGGTGCGTTCCTTGTCGCCCGGGTTGATCCGCTCGGGGGAGTAGCCGACGTTGAAGTCCTGCTTCCACTTGAGGCCGGAGAACTTCTCGAGGATGGGGATGCACACTTCCTCGGTGGCGCCCGGATAGACGGTGGATTCGTACACCACGATGGCACCCTTCTTGAGGTGCTTGCCGACGCTCTCGGAGGACTTCACCAAGGGAGTGAAATCCGGCTGGTGGGCGTCGTCCACCGGGGTGGGCACGGCCACGATGATGAAGTCGGCTTCGCCGATGATCTTCGGGTCGGTGCTGCAGGTGAGCTGGGTGGCGGCCTTCAGGTCTTCGGTGCTCACCTCGCCGGTCGGGTCGATGAAGCGGCCGTAGGACTCCACCTTCTCCACGGACAGGTCAAAACCGACGGTCTTCATCTTCTTGCCGAATTCGACGGCGAGGGGCAGGCCGACGTAGCCGAGGCCGATTATTGCGATTGTGGTCATTTTTTTCCGAAAGAAATTAAAGAATATTCAGGCGAACGTTTCGCACTCGGCCAGCGCCTTGCCGGCCACATCCTTGGCTGACAATTGCGGCTCGCCGGTCAGCGGCCACACCACACCCACCGTCGGGTCGTTCCAGGCCAGGCTGCGCTCGAACTGCGGGGCGTAGTAATCGGTGGTCTTGTAAAGGAAGTCGGCCCACTCGCTGGTCACCAGGAAGCCGTGGGCGAAGCCCGGCGGAATCCACAACTGACGGCTGTTCTCCTCGCTGAGCTCGACCCCCTCCCACTTACCGAAGGTCGGCGAGGCCTTGCGCAGGTCGACGGCCACGTCGAGCACCGAGCCACGCACGACGCGCACCAGCTTTCCCTGGGCTTGCTCGATCTGGTAGTGCAGACCGCGCAGCACACCTTTGCCGGAGCGGGAATGGTTGTCCTGCACGAAGTTCACCTCGAGCCCGGTGGCCTCCTGGAAAGCCCTGGCGTTGAAGCTTTCCATGAAGAAGCCGCGACTATCCCCAAAGACCTTGGGCTCAAGGATCAGCAGGCCGGGGATGGCGGTCTGGACGACGTTCATCAGAAGACCTTTTCGTCGAGGATGCGCAGCAGGTACTGGCCGTAGCCGTTCTTGGCCAGCGGGGCGGCGAGCTTTTGCAGGTGTTCGGCATCGATCCAGCCGGCGCGCCAGGCAATTTCTTCGGGGCAGGCGATCTTGAGGCCCTGGCGCTTTTCGATGGTCTGAATGAACAGGCTGGCTTCGAGCAGGCTTTCGTGAGTGCCGGTGTCGAGCCAGGCGTGGCCGCGGCCCATTACCTGCACATCCAGCGCATCCCATTCGAGGTACTGACGGTTCACGTCGGTGATTTCCAGTTCGCCGCGCACGCCGGGCTTCAGGTTCTTGGCCACGTCGACGACACGGTTGTCGTAGAAGTAGAGGCCAGTGACGGCGTAGCGGCTCTTCGGCACGGCAGGCTTCTCTTCGAGGCTTATGGCGCGACCATCCTTGTCGAACTCGACGACGCCGTAACGCTCGGGATCGTGCACCGGGTAGGCGAAGACGGTGGCGCCCCCGGTTTGCTGGCTGGAGGTGCGCAGGCTGGTGCCGAAGTCATGGCCGTAGAAAAGGTTGTCGCCGAGGATCAGCGCGCTGGGGCCGTTATTGACGAAGTCCTCGCCAATGATGAAGGCTTGGGCGAGGCCGTCCGGGCTGGGCTGGACGGCATATTGCAGGTTGAGGCCCCACTGGCTGCCGTCCCCCAGCAATTGCTGGAAGCGCGGGGTGTCCTGCGGGGTGGAGATGATCAGGATGTCGCGGATCCCCGCCAGCATCAGGGTGCTGAGGGGGTAGTAGATCATCGGCTTGTCGTACACCGGGATGAGCTGCTTGGAGACGGCCAGCGTGGCCGGATGCAGCCGGGTGCCGGAGCCGCCGGCGAGGATGATGCCTTTGCGTTGGGTCATGGTGTTGTCCGTTTCAGATCGTGTCGTGGTGTGGTGGGCGGCTAAAGCCGCCCCTACAGGATTTCCTCGAGCATGCGGTCAATGCCCTGCTGCCAGGGCGGCGGGATGAGGCCGAAAGCGCGCTGCAGCTTGCCGGTATCGAGCCGGGAGTTGAGCGGGCGGGCGGCCGGGGTCGGGAAGGCACTGGTCGGCACGGGCCGAATGGCGTCCGCGGCAACCTGGACGGGCACACCCCGGGCACGGGCAAATTCGATGACATGGCGGGCATAACCGTGCCAGGTGGTTTCGCCGGCGGCGGCCAGGTGATAGGTGCCTGCCAGCGCCGGATTCGCGAGGGCCATGCGGGCGGCGTGAGCGCTGACGTCGGCAAGCAGCTCGGCCCCAGTGGGCGCGCCGTGCTGGTCGTCGATGATGGTCAGCTTGTCACGCTCGGCGGCGAGCTTGAGCATGGTCTTGGCGAAGTTGCCGCCGCGGGCCGCATACACCCAGCTAGTGCGGAAGATCAGGTGGCAGCAGCCGCTGGCGCGGATTCGTTCTTCGCCTTCGCACTTGGTGCGGCCATAGACGGACAGTGGCCCGGTGGTGGCGTCCTCGGTCCACGGGGTGCTGCCGCTGCCGTCGAAGACGTAGTCGGTGGAGTAATGGACCAGCAGCGCGCCGAGGGCGGCGACTTCGCGAGCCAGCACGCCGGGGGCCAGTGCGTTGAGGGCGCGGGCCAGCCCGGGTTCGCTCTCGGCCTTGTCCACTGCAGTGTGGGCAGCAGCATTGACGATGAGCCCGGGGGCGACGGCACGCACGGTGGCGGCAAGGCTTTCGGGATCGGCGAAGTCGCCCGACAGGCCGGGGGCGCCGTCGTGGTCGAGGGCGATGAGCTCACCGAGGGGCGCCAGACTGCGCTGCAACTCCCAGCCGACCTGGCCGTTCTTGCCGAGGAGGAGAATCTTCATGTTTCAGCGGCCCGCGTAGTTGGTGTCGACCCACTCGCGGTAAGCGCCGCTGAGGATGTGACCGACCCACGCCTGGTTGACCAGATACCACGCAACGGTCTTGCGGATGCCGGTCTCGAAGGTTTCGGCCGGGCGCCAGCCAAGCTCGCGCTCGATCTTGCGGGCGTCGATGGCGTAGCGGCGGTCGTGGCCGGGGCGGTCGGTGACGTAGGTGATCAGGCGGCTGTAGCTGCCAGCCGGGTCCGGCTTGAGCTCGTCGAGCAGCGCACACAGGGTGTGCACGATCTCGATGTTCGGCTTTTCGTTCCAGCCACCCACGTTGTACACCTCGCCGGGGGTGCCCTTGGCGAGCACCGCGCGGATGGCGCTGCAGTGGTCGGTCACGTACAGCCAGTCGCGGATTTGCTGGCCGTCGCCATAGACGGGCAGCGGTTTGCCGGCCAACGCATTGGCGATCATCAGCGGGATGAGCTTCTCGGGGAAATGATACGGGCCGTAGTTGTTGGAGCAGTTGCTGGTGGTCACCGGCAGGCCGTAGGTGTGGTGCCAGGCGCGCACCAGGTGGTCGGAGGCAGCCTTGCTGGCCGAATACGGGCTGTTGGGCTCGTAGGTCTTGGTCTCTGAAAAGGCCGGGGCATTGGGACCGAGGGAGCCGTACACCTCGTCGGTGCTCACGTGATGGAAGCGGAACGCGGCCTTGCCGGCTTCTTCAAGGCTCATCCAGTGGCCACGGGCGGCTTCGAGCAGGGTGAAGGTGCCATTCACGTTGGTACGCACGAAGTCGCCAGGGCCGTGGATGGAGCGATCGACGTGGCTTTCGGCGGCAAAGTGGACGATGGCACGGGGCTGGTGCTCGGCGAACAGGCGGTCGACCAGCTCACGGTCGCAGATGTCGCCCTGCACGAAGATGTGCCGCGGGTCGCCCTTCAGGGAGGCGAGGTTCTCGAGGTTGCCCGCGTAGGTCAGGGCGTCCAGGTTCACTACCGGTTCGTCGCTCACCGAGAGCCAGTCCAGTACGAAGTTTGCGCCGATGAAGCCGGCGCCGCCGGTTACGAGAATCATGGATTATTACCAATACAAGAAAATAGAAGAGATTTCGGATCAAGAACCAACAACAAACTCCCGATATACCGAAATCGTCCGTTCAATCACAATCTGCTCATCAAACTCATTTAGAGCCTTCTCACGTGCTGCAGCTCCCAACCTTGAACAGAGCAATGGGTCATCATGCAATCGGGCAATTGCACGAGCCAAAGCTTCACCGTTCTTCACAGGAACCAGCAGGCCATCTACCCCGTCTGTAACCACCTCACGGCAGCCAGGCACATCCGTCGTCACCAGCGGCAAACCAGAGGCCGCCGCTTCGATCAGGCCTTTGGGCAAACCCTCGCGGTAACTGGGCAACACAACTGCATCAACGGTTTCAAACAGCGCGGCCATGTCATCCACGTGGCCCAGCCACTGCAACAAGCCCTCGTCCACCCAAGCCCGCACAGAGCCTTCAGGCACAGCGGCCGGGTTTCCAGGGTCAGGATCGCCGGCAAGCAAAAACTCGATGTCGCGCCCGTCCAAACGGAGCTTTCGCGCAGCATCGACGTATTCGGCCAGCCCTTTGTCCCACAGCAAGCGGGCAGCAAGCAGCACGCGAAACCGCCCCCCCCGGGTTCTCCCAGCCTTGGGCACAAAACGGCGGCAATCCACCCCGGAACCAGGAATGAGCCGCACGAGACTGGCATCCACCAGGCCCGCCCGTTCGAACAAAGCCACATCGTCCGGGTTCTGCAAAATGAGCCGCGCGCCCTGCCCGTCGAGGGCCAGTCGCATCAGGCTACGCACAATGGGCCGGAGCAAGCGCGCCTTCAGGTCTTCACTGGTAAAAACGTAGCCCATTCCAGCTACAGCATTAACCCGTGCCGGAATTCCGGCAAGCCGCGCTGCCAGTGAGCCATAGACAGCGCACTTGATCGTAAAACCATGAACAAGATCCACCTGCTCCTGTGCAAACAAGCGCTTCAGCCAAAGCACCAGTGCAAGCTCCCGCAGCGGGTTCAGGCTACGCCGCTCCATTGGCGCCGGAATCCAGCGAAAGCCCAGTTGCCTGAGCTTCTCCCCGTAGGGGCCTGGAGGCGAAACAAGCAGGACTTCATAACCGGCGTCGCGTAAAGCCAGCGCCAAGGATCGGCGAAAGTTGTAGAGATACCACTCGGTATTAGCGAACAGGACAACCTTCACAGAAGCTCCAGCGGATAAAAGCGATAGGGCAGCCAGTATTGGGAGTGATTGGCAAAATTCAGCCACACAAACAAAACGGTGGCGTAATACAGCAATACACCAAATACAAATTCCTGATTTCGGCTACGCGGCTTACCAAATACTTCCGACAAATGAGAGGACACCACCATCTGCAGCGGGAGCATATACAGCGCAATCCGATCTACGGCAGTAGAGGACGGCGATATAAACAAAATCACAAGCAAGACCATCGAAATGATGGAACACCAGCGCCATAAGGAGGCCTCGCCAGCACCAAAGCGGAAACGCTTCCACCACAGCAGCAAAATCCCGGCCGGCACCGCATTCATCAACAGTCGAATCAATGCGCCTTCTGACTGGTACCCTGCGTCAATGTAACCTGAGTACAGGGTGTCGATGGAATCCTGCAACAAGAGGCCGTATGCAGCCACGGAAACCATGCCGACCCATGCCACGGTCAACAACCTGTTCCGCGAAGCCGCAAGTGCCGCAATAGGCAGCAAAAGCACTGCTGTCTTATGAAAGGTTGCACCTAGCACAACCCACACGACAAACCTCAAGGTCGAGCGGTGCATCAACGCCACAAGTCCAAGCATCGCCAAGCCCAACGCAACGCCCTGGCGGCTGTACCCCATGGCCACACCGATCACCAAGTAAGGTACAGATACGGCCATCGCCAACCATGGACGCGGTAGAGCCCGGCAAAACCTCACAAGCCCTCCCGCAAAAATTCCGCCGCATATCAGATTGACGCCAAAAATCCCCCCCCCCAATTCAAGACTCAACCAGTTAACAAAATGATAACCAGGGTCGGACATCGCCAATACCTCGGGCACCGAGAGACCCTTTACGTCATCAAGGAAATGAAAGTAGTTGAACCAGTCTCCACCGACCTCAACACGATAGCCGATCATCAAGCTGTATAGAAACCCAACGCACCACCACGTCGGATCGGCTCTGCTCCTGCCTGCAGGATGGGCCAAGACAAAACGTGCCCTCCCGCTAACGGCAGCAAGTGCAGGTACAAGAAACATCAACCAGTACGGCCACATATCAGGAGCTACTCTCCAACCATGCCTGAAACATCAGCACACACCACAAACGGGGCGTCCAGTCGTGACGGCCACTCAGATGCTGGGACCACGCCAGACGAATCGGCGCGGGATTCAGGTATCCCTCGCGGGACAGACGTTCCTCGTCCAGCAAGGCTTCTGCCCACTCACGCAGAGGGCCACGCAGCCACTCTCCAACCGGAATTCCGAAACCGGCTTTGGGACGCTCGATCAGTTCCTGCGGAACATATTTATAAAGCACCTGACGCAATGCCCACTTGCCCTGCCCATTGCGAATCTTCAAATTCAGGGGCAAACGCCAAGCGAATTCAACAACCCGGTGATCGAGGAAAGGCACACGAGTTTCAAGGGAAATGCCCATGGCAGCCCGATCAACCTTTGTCAAAATGTCATCGGGCAGGTACGTCAAGGTATCCCAGAGCATCATCCGATGCTCTGAATCATTAATCCCGGCAACCAGTGTTGCGTCATCGAGTCGGGTCGGCAAGGGTCCTGCTCCGATGACGAGCTTGGACGTCGACGGCCATTCAGTAACAAGGCTTCGATACAGATCATCCAGGCCCCGCACTGTCTTGAGGCCATGTGCAAGCTTATGGACCTTGTCACCCATCCGGACCACCCCCCGCGCTCCTGACAACAAGCCTCCAATCCTGTCCCAGGAGTCCGGAGAAAAGCCTGCCATCGCCGACCCGAGCTTTTGCCGCAGCGGAAGAGGAATCCAGCCCATCCGACTCCAAATCCGCCGGCCCCAGAAATAGCGGTTATAACCACCAAACAACTCGTCTCCAGCGTCCCCCGAAAGTGCCACTGTCAGCTTGGTACGCGCGGCCCGACACACGATATGGGTAGGAATCTGGGAACTGTCCGCAAAGGGCTCATCGTAAAGAGATGACAGAGTAGGAATCACAGCAAGCGCATCAGAAGCACGCACCCGCAACTCATTATGTTCAGTCCCCAAGTGCCCTGCAACCGCCATGGCATAGGGTGACTCGTCAAAGCCAGCCTCATCGAAACCAATTGTGAAAGTCTGCACCGGCCTCGAAGACTGGGACTGCATCAGCGCGACAATAGCGGATGAGTCCACCCCGCCGGAAAGAAATGCCCCCAATGGCACATCCGCCACCGATTGCGCCGCTATAGCCTGCTTGAGCACCGACTCCAGCGCCTCCAATGCCGTATGCTCATCATCTATCGGAGCAGCCATACCCTTCCGCACCACATCGACAAAAGACCAATAGGGCTCAATCGCCGGATTGCGGGCGACCATACACTCGGCCTGCAGGCTCAGAATGCAACCAGGTTCCAGCTTGAACACATCCTTGTAAATTGAATACGGCGCAGGTACCGCGCAGAACTGAAAATAGAGTGCGAGCACATCCCGATCGATAGGATTGTCAAAGCCCGGATAAGCGCGCAGCGCCTTCAACTCCGAACCAAACACGAAGGCGCCCTGAACCCAGCCGTAATAAAGCGGCTTCTCGCCGATACGGTCGCGGGCAAGCTGCAACGTACGCGTTTGGTGGTCCCATACTGCCATCGCAAACATGCCAACAGCCCGCTTCAGGGTTGCCGCCAGCCCCCAGGCAGCGATGCCTGCAAGCAACGTTTCAGTATCTGAATGCCCCCGCCAGGAGGGTGCGTCGCCTGCCGACTCAAGTTCGGTGCGCAAGTCCAGATGGTTATAGACCTCGCCATTGAATGCGATCACGAAACGTCCGCAAGCAGAATGCATCGGCTGATGCCCGGCGGGGGATAAATCCAGAATCGACAACCGCCGATGTCCTAAACCGATCTCGCCAGCTGCATTCAACCACACGCCACCGTCATCTGGCCCACGCAAAAACAGGGTATCGGTCATGCGTCGAATGGATTGCTCCACAAGGCCATCCAAGCTCAACGCACCTGTGATTCCACACATATATTTATTTAATCCTTTTGACTGTCAGGCGCAGGCTCTGGCCACGGCCTTCAGCAATCCGGCAAGCCGCGGGCCGGTTACCTGGATGCAATACTGCTTTTCAACCTTCTGCCGGCCGGCCTGCCCCATTTGTGTTCGCAGGGCTGGATCGGCAAGCAGTACGCGCATAGCATGTTCCCATTGCTCGGGTGTTTCAGCGAGGAATCCGTTCACACCATGCTCAACGATTTGACAGTTAACGCCCACTGGTGAGGCCACAACGGGCAGGCCGCAGGCCATATACTGGATCAGCTTGTAGCCGCACTTACCCCTCTCGAACGGTTCGTCCACCAGCGGCATGATCCCAATATCAAAGCTGGCGATTGACGCCACCTCTGTCTGCTCACTCCAGGCAATCGACTCCATCGGCAGGCCCAGCGCGCGAGTGTCGATACCGATAGCGGCAAAGTACCCCAGGCCCTCCTGCAAGAGACGTTCAAACAGCGGCTTGTAAGGCTCGAGAAACGAAGCTGTCGCACGCTGGCCGATCCAGCCCACACAAGGTCGGCTCTCGCGGGCAAGGATGTTCTCAGGGGGCGGGGACGGGTAACGTTCCAGATCGATTACCGTCGGCACGATCTCGACATGTTTGGCCCCGGAGTCCCGTGCAAAATCTGCGAGATATTGATTGCCTGCCACTACCGCCGCCGCGCCGCGCATCAATGCGGGATGTTTGCCCCCAAGAATGCGCCGGACCAAGGGGCTGCGATGCCAGTCGTAATAGTGAAAAACAGCATCATCATAATCCAGCGCATACGGAATATGACGGGACGCCATCATCTGCTCCAGCCAAGCGGGCAGCCACGGCAAGGTTTCCTTCTCGATCCATACCAGATCAAAGGAGCCGCTAGCCACCAAGGCCTGCACGCGCCGGAAATAGGCCGCCACTACCTCAACGATACTGCGCTTCTGGAGTTGAAGCCCCTGCACATAGGCATCGGAAAAAAGCGGCAATACCGTCACGTCAATGCCCGCCGCTTCCAGCCAGGGTAAATACTGGAGAAAGCGGACGCGACTGCTCGCTCCCAATCTGCCATAACGGGGCAGTACAAGAAGCTTCATTCCACCGCCGCCAGTTGTCGGTAAACATTTCCATACCGGACAACCCCCTCATCCAGCGAAAAATGCCGTCGTGCCGTGGATACGCAACGCGCACTCACATCAGGATCAGCTACCAGCTCAAGCAGTCGCTCAAGGCCATTGACCAACGAAGCCTGGTCGAATGCCTCCAGCGCCACGCCAACACGCTCACCCTCCAACACCTCAGCCATATCGCCTACTCCCGCATTACCAAGGCAAGGAATTCCGCATCCAAGAAACTCGGCGAGCTTGGTCGGGGCAGAGGCCTGTTTGGAAAAAACAGGCTTGATGAAGAAAATCCCCGCATCCATCCGCGCCATCTGAAGCGGCACCTCCGAGTGCGTTGCCGTAGTCAACTCGACGGACCCATTCGGTACCCCGACTGCAGCAAGACGATCACGGATATAGGCGTGTTCGCCACGATTTACGATTAAAAACCGTGCCTCGGGTCTACTACGCAGCAATTGAGCAAAGCAGGCCACAACCTCATCAAACAGATACCATGTTCCCGCCGAACCAACATAACCGAGCACGAAGCCGCCGCTCCCGCGTTGAGTCGAGGTGGGCTTGAATCGGCCCAGATCCGCACAAGTGGGAATAACCGTCATTGGCGGCATTCGTGTCGCCAGATAGGGAAAGCGTTTCATTTCATGAACAGCGGCGTGGGTCAGCGACACCACATGATCGGCAGCAAGCAAGAAACGCTTCTCGAATCCCTTTGCCACACGAAACATCCGCCCTTCCCGCGGCCACAAGCCACCATCGACCCGTTCATCCGCCCAAAAACCGCGCATGTCGAACACAAAGGCCGCACCGGTCATGCGCTTGATCGCAAGTGCCATTACGGACGCAACATAGCTCCGAGCGTGCACGATCCGCAGGCGATGACGAAGCACCAGCGACAATCCCGAGGCAATGCCGACAGCGATATCCCAGGAAGTGGCGAGCGCCGACGGCCGTTTGTGGTAACGCAGAGGATGCCAAATAATCCCGGCGTCGGCGATATCTCGGGCAACACGCTCCCGCGCAACGGAATCCGACCAATCCTCGAGCTTCTCAAAACTAATGAGATGAATACTCCGTCCTGCAGCCAAATGCTTCAAATAGGCAAGCACCTGCGACTGCCCCAGGGGTTCGAGCATGCCATCGTAGGAAATATAGAGGACGTCTGATTTCATGAGATGCTCTTGGTTGAGCGTGGGAAAAGCAGTTCCTCATACTGATCCACGGCCTTGTCGATCGAAAAATCCTGCGCACGCGTCTTGAGGGCAGCAGTGTCATGGGAACTGGTCAAAGATAAATACATCGCCTCGGCCAGAGCCGTCGCGTCACCCACCGGCACCAGACGACCGAATTGCCCATCACACAGAATTTCGCGCGGCCCGGATGGGCAATTAGTACTGACCACCGGCGTCCCTGCAGCCAAGGCCTCAATGATTACTGTCGGCAGGCCTTCTCCGGTCGACGACAAAACATGCAGGTCGGCCTGGCGGTAATAGGGCACGGGATCTGCTACAAAACCCGGCATGAACACGCTGGACTCAATACCTAATTCCCGGGCCTGCTTCTCCAATGTCGAACGGCACTCGCCCTCACCAAGAATCAACAGCCGAGTATCAATTCGACCACACAATTGCGCAAACGCGGCCAATAGGGTCTTGTAGTCCTTGATCGCCTTGAGCGTCCCTACAGCCAACAACTTGTGATGAGTTCCATCCCACCAGTCTTTCGGCGAATACATTGCACCGGACAATGGCGCCGACTCACCCACTACTGGGTTGTAGATAACACTGATGGAAGCGCGATCCAAACGTGCGAACGCCGACAAATCATCTGCAGCCCCCTGCGACACTGTGACTATGCCGTGAGCCCTCGGGAAGAAACGATGCATGCTCGTGCGAATCTGCCAGCCAAGCGACCGCTGAGAAAGGAGCTCTGAACGTGACCACGTCGTATGCTCCGCCACAACCACTCGAGTGGGCACACGTGCCAACCAACGGGCCCAGAGTGCAATCACCGTCAATGGCCACATGCAAGCCAGCATCGCTTCCGGCCTCACCTGACGCAAATAACGAATAAGCGGGAAAAGGAGCTGGCGGATACGCTTAACTTTCAGATCCACTACGCGAACTTCAGGTAAAAGATCTGCTAGAAACTCTCCATGTTCTGACAGCAAAACAACCTCTACCGCGTAGCCACGCTTTGCGAAAAAATTCGCCAAATTGACGACAACACGCTCTGCTCCACCACCGCGAAGATCGGGCATGAGAATCGCCAAATTAATCACGAGAAATCCCTTCTAAGATCCGAGTCACAATATCTCACGCCAATGCATTGCAACCTTTTCGACTTCATAATTTCTGGAAAACTCTATCGCGGATCTTGAGTACTTGTAACGCAACTTTTCTGATCCCAGCAGCCCATCTAGACCCAAACAAAACGCATCGATGTCACGATGTGGAATCAAAACACCGTGAAGCCCATTCTCAAGTAAATCTGCAGGCCCCGCTGGGCAATCAAAACTGATACATGCACAGCCCTTTGACATGGCTTCAAGCAGGACCATCGAGAACCCCTCATGGCGGGAGGTTAGACAGAACACCTCACTTTCAGCCATCTCCTGATCCAGAATCGAACTAAAGCCCGGCAATTCAACCTTTTTCTCTAGGCCTTTCTCCTGAACAAGCTTTATCAAGTGCATTCTGCCCTTATCCCCAGGGCCAACAATTCGGAGTTTCCAATCCGGATGGTTGCTTGACAGCCGGGAAAAAACATCAATTAGCGTATCAAACCCTTTGATATACCAACGATCAAGACTTCCTGCGGCTAAAATAATTTTTCTTCGAGCAGAATTTCCTCCCGTCACAGGGAAGCTCGCAGGATTCGGAATCAGCCGGACCTGATTGAGATAAGTTGCATAATGTCTTCTATCAAATTCGGTCAAGACTGTTAGAGCACTCGCAAACGGATATACCCAGCGTCTTTCGACCCAAGTCCAAAATCCTCGCTCAGCAAGATGATTCGTATGCTCCGCAGCCACGACACGAATACCGAGGATTCTGCAAATTATAATCAACCGCCAATTCATCCCTCGGAGAAATACAACCACTGTATCTGGCCGATTCCTCAGAACGGCCCTAACCAGCCTCGGCCAATAAACGATACGCCGCCAAATCTTGTTCCACAAAGACGACCGCAGCTCATCCTTTGAATAGAGCGCCTGCAATAAAACTCGGGAATCGAAGTCATAGCCACTGCCGTGAATGTGCGTCAAAACTGATACTTGAAAATCCTTCTCGTTAGAAAAATAATTCCCAAGCACGCTCAACACTCGTGCTGCGCCGCCCGATGAAAGAATAGAAACAACAAAAAGAACTCTCTTCACCTAAACGATCGCCCTAAAGTCAAATTAATCCTCAATCGCAAAGGCAGGTATTTTCTCAGGGAATTAACTATTGCAATCGCATCTAATCGCGCATGCCCTGTAGACTGGACAGCCAACTCATACGCCTTAAAGGCTATAAACCTTCGTAAATTAACCAGAACATCGCCCCCCTGAGGAGCCTCACTCTGCAAGACAAGTAGTTTTTCCAAGAAAGCCAGTCTTTTTCCATGCAGACCGCTCTGATCAATCGACCTACCTTCAGCATCTCGACGATAAACAGCGGAAGGTCGAGCACTATATAAAGCGTGGCCCAAAAAACAGACCCTGATCCACGCATGAATATCAGCACCGATCTTGAGACTCTCATCAAAAGCGCCGACGGCTTGCATAGCCCGTTTTTTTACGCAAACTGAACTAGAGGAAATCGCGAATTGACTTTCCGCCAAGCACCCTAAATAGTTCAGAACTCCATTATTCGCTAGATTCCTACCAATTCCATCTTGATAATATTGCCGCAAAGAGCCATCTTGCTCTTTTACAGAAAACGCAGTGGCGTACAAAACAGCATTGGGACTTCTTGAAACCAAAGAGTGAATTTCCTCAAGAAACCATGGCGCCCACTCATCATCCGCATCCAAAAAACAAATTAATTCATTTTTTGCGGCATCTATTCCGGCATTTCTTGCTGACCCCTCACCACCATTTGATTTTTTAACAAGGCGAATTCGAGAGTCTGAATACTGTTCTACTATATGAACAGAATCATCCGTTGAACCATCATCGACAACTACCAGTTCGAAATCAGAATGCGTTTGACAGAGAACACTATCAATCGTCCGACCAACGTATGCCGCCTTATTGAACAGGGGAATAACAACCGAAAAACTCACTCCTATCTCTCCCTCTCTAACGGGCTCACCCAGTGATTTCCAACACACCCAGGTTGCCTATTTGGACCTACCGCTCTTGCAGGAAAACCTACAACTGTGGAGTTTTCCATCACATCACCTTCAACGACGGCACCGGCGCCTACTATGCAATTAGTACCAATAGTTACATCTTCGACAATACACACGCCAGGCCCGATGTAAACGTTGTCATCAATCGACGCAGCTTTGCCATGATTGCTGCCCACCGTTAAAAACTGAGAAAAATTGCAATTATTCCCTATTTGTGCAGCAGGGCTAATAATTAGTGGCATTCCATGCCCAAGATGCAACCCATAGCCAACTTAACCTCTAGAGGAATATGAACCCCATAGGCATTGCTTTTCCAACGGTGCATCCACTTCCCAATCATTTTAGGACCAGGAACATTTGACTTCGCTGCGCAAAACCAAAATGAATAATTAAATTCTCTATTCAAGAAGTACGCACCAACAAAGGTTTTAAACCGAATACTTCCGTAATATCTATAAAGGTCACTTGAAAAAAATCAACCAACCCCGAAACTCTAAAACTGTCTTCTCCCAAAGCGTACATTTATCCACCATTACTGCTTCACACTTAAAAATGAAATATCTCTTCTCTGACACATACCATCAGCAACCTCATATATTGAATCACAAGGAGCCAGTGTCGAAAGTCGGTGAGCAATGACAACAACCGTTAATTTATCGTCCAGTTTAAATATGGCATCCATTACAAGACTCTCTGTCTTGGAATCCAGGGCGCTCGTAGCCTCATCCAAAACGAGCAGATCAGGTTTTCGGTAAAGAGCTCGCGCAATCCCAAGTCGTTGTCGTTGCCCTCCAGATAGTTTGACTCCACGCTCTCCGACCATCGTACTGAACCCCTCTGGCATTTGCTCTATCGCATCAAGGACCTGAGCCTTTTCTGCAGCCCAGCGGACTCTATCCATATTAATTTTTAATCGGGGGACTCCAAAAGCTATATTTTCCGCCAAAGAGGCATCCGAAAGAAATATCTGCTGAGGAACATGTGCAATTCTCTTCCGCCATTCAAGCCTGCCCCCTGCATCCAGCTTTACTCCGTCGATCATAAGTCCCCCTGACGTAGGGGCAAGCAAGCCCATCAGGATATCGATAAGCGTGCTCTTACCACTCCCTGTCTTCCCAACAAAACCAACACGCTCGCCTCTCTTAATATGGAGATCAATACTATCCAAAACAGCTCGACTAGCCCCTGGGTATCGGAATGCGGTTTTGTCAAAATCGATTGAGTGTTCAAAGCACAAATTATTACTGTGCCCATCTATCTGAAAATACTCAGAAGGGATTGTTCTATCCAAAAATGAAGCTACGTTTTCAAGTGAGCGGTAATTACTTCGCACACTTGTCCAACCGTAAAATATTTGCTGCAACTGCGGAAACAAGCGCATCGCCCCCAACCCCATCGCAGATAACATTGGAATGGCATTGTTAACGTTTCCCTCTGATGAGCTTGAAAAGACAGCTACGAGAGCAATAAGAATCAAAATTACGGATTCAATCATGAACCTAGGAGCCGCACTTAGAAAAGCACTAGAGATCTGAGCCTTCCTCAATTCAACATCCACCACTGAAAAACTTCCCACGAAAATTTTCTGGGCGTTCTCCAGGAGAACGTCCCGAATCCCTCCGAGCCCCTCTTGGATGGCTTTGATCCTTGATGTTTGAACCTCGGCAATAACCACACTATTTTGATGAAGGCGCACACGCGTCAGCAAAATAACAAATAAATAAGAAAATGCAATAGCACTGCCTGCCACAACCGCCACAAAATGATCAATCGCGATCAAAGAACCCACAATTGCAATTGAAATAACCAATGAAACTGCGCAATTAAGAACGGGCAATAAGACGTTAAAAATTGAGCTATTACACTTATCAATGCACGCTAGAAACTCACTACTATTGCTATTAACGTGATACACATATGGTTGATAAAGATGGTTCTCATAAGCTTTAACACTTATTTCGTGCCCAACACCAAAAGCAAACCGCAATACCAAATAACTCAACCCCGCCCTAAACCCCCCAGAAATAACGACAATTGCACAGAACAATACTGCCCATGCAAGAGTTGAGCGAGGAAGAAAGTCTAAAAATCCGAATTGCTCAAGAAATCCTCCGTCATGAACGACACTAGAATCAATTGAAGATCCGGAGTTCACAACAAGAGACATAAATGGAACAATGGAACCTAATGTGAGCATTTCCAGCACAGCTCCAATAACCATCAAAAAAAACAACACCACCAACTGTTTTTTTCGCCGATTCGGAATGTTTTTCCAGAAATCTATCATTATCTTTACCAAAAAAACCGTACCATTACATTACACAATAAAGAAAGGCAGAACCCGCAGTCGCGTTTAAAGCTCAAGTACTTGACATGCACTCACAATGACAGCAAAAAACTCCTCAGAGCGTTTTCCCCGTTAATCTCACATATGCGAAAAAACCCTCTTAATCTTTAGTTACCTCCCCCACCAAAAAATAGGAAATGGAGGATACGCCGCCAATAATGCTACTCAGAAATCAGCGATTGGACGTACCATGGCATAGCGACGTTTATACCCACCTGAATATCAAATTGCGGCTCATAACCTAGCAGCCCGGTAGCTTTGCCAATGTCAGCCTGCGAATGACGTACATCGCCATTACGAAAGTCTCGCTTAACAGCCAGCTTTCTATAATCAATACCGTTATCGACCAAAGCCTGCTGTAACGCACTGAAGAGCTGGTTCAAGGTGGTTCGATCCCCCACCGCAACGTTGTAAACCTGATTACGTGCAGCCGGATCAAGAGTCGTTGCCGCCAACAGATTGGCCTGGACGGTGTTCTCGATAAAGCAGAAATCGCGGCTGGTTTCACCATCCCCATTGATGAAGACATCGTCGCCCTGAATCATTGCGGCAGTCCATTTGGGGATCACGGCGGCGTAGGCTCCATTTGGATCCTGACGCTTTCCAAACACGTTGAAATAGCGCAGGCCAATGGTCGCGAAGCCGTAGCTGCGCGCAAACACGTCGGCGTAGAGTTCGTTCACGTATTTTGTGACCGCATAGGGCGACAGCGGCTTGCCGATCACCTCTTCTACTTTGGGTAGGCCGGGATGATCACCATAGGTGGAACTACTGGCCGCGTAGGTAAAGCTCTGTACACCCGCATCGCGCGCAGCAACAAGCATGTTGAGAAAGCCGTCGATGTTCGTCGCGTTGCTGGTGATCGGATCATCCAGCGAGCGCGGCACCGAACCAAGGGCCGCCTGATGCAAAACGTAATCCACGCCCTCGCAGGCCCTGCGGCAGTCGTCCAGCTTGCGGATGTCGCCTTCAATGAATTGAAAACGTGCCCACTGATCGGCCGAAACCAGCGAACGCACTTCATCAAGGTTGTATTGATGGCCCGTGGCAAAGTTGTCGAGACCGACGACTCGCTGGTCCAGCATGAGCAGGGTTTCGAGCAGGTTGCTGCCAATGAAACCCGCCACGCCAGTGACAAGCCAGGTTCTGGGATTTGTGCGAAGGGTCGATTGAAGCGTCTCGTAGGGGGTCATGCCTTGGTACCGTTGTTATTACCGTTGCAGCGTTACAAACGTATTTACTTGTGTTGAGGCGAACAAGCGCGGGAGGCGTTATTTGTATTTGTAGCTGTACACGTAGCCCTGATAGCCGTATCGATAGCGCTGGCGGCTCATATCCATATCGTTGAACACCACCCCCTTTACATGCACGCCAGACTGGGCGAGACGCTTGACAGCCTGCTCCATCTCACGCATTGGGTGCGTCTCGGATCGAACAACCATCAAGGTGGCGCCCACGTGACGGCCGATGATCGCCGCGTCGGAAACTGCCAGCACAGGCGGAGCATCGACAATCACTACGTCAAAGCTCTCTTCAAGCGCATGTAGCAAGAGTGCGAAACGCGGATGCATCAGCAACTCGGATGGATTGGGTGGGATGTGACCGGTGGTGACAATGGATAGACCACTCAGCACCGTCGTGCGAAGGACGTCGACAACGGCTATCGACCCTGCGACAAACTCGGAAACCCCCCCCTCTCTCGCCATTCCGAACTCCTTATGGATATGGCCCTTACGCAAATCTGCATCAACTACTACAACTCGCTTACCGGAATGGGCCAGTACCGCGCCAAGATTTCGGGAAAGAAAACTCTTGCCGACCCCCGGCGTTGGTCCGGTAATCAGGATTGATCGATGATTGGAATCAAGCAACGCAAAGTGCAAAGTAGTGCGTAGACCGCGTAAACTTTCAACCGCTTCGTCATCCGGATCAACGACTGCAAGCAGCTTACCGCCCCCATCCCCTGTTGAAGCGCTCTTGGCAAGGTTGAGCTCAACCTTGCTGCGCGGGACGGTAGCAAAAACAGGAAGACCAAGCTCCTTCTCTATCCTGTCAGGATCATCAACCGTTACACGTAGGCTGCGTGCAATCCAAACGGTAAGAAGACCCACCACAAGGCCAAGGACTCCGCTGACGAGCATGATCAACGCTTTGCGCGGTGCTACAGGCCCAGCGGCGGTGATAGCATTATCGATCACGCGCACATCACCCACCGTTCCTGCCCGAGCTACACGAAGCTGCTGCGCATTGTTCAGCAGATCTGTATAGAGAACAGTAGCGACTTCAACATCACGCTTCAGACGCAATGCCGTCTGCTGAGTGTCGGGCAGTTTGGATACATCCCCGTCTAATGATGAGCGCCGGCCGCGAAGCCGTGAAATCTGCGAGTCAATGGCCTGAACCTGCGGGTGCTCAGGAGTGAAAAGTTGGCGCAGCTCATCACGCCTGTTCTGGAGTTTGAGGAGTTCATCCTCAAGCGAGACAACGGAGTCGAGTACAGTCTTAGTCTCATGCTCCAGATCCACAGATCCGCGCCCCTGGCGATAGCGGTTATAGGCCGCCTCCGCGGAGTCCATTTGCGCCTTGAGCTTGGGGAGCTGGGAATCCAGAAAGGCGAGCGTTTTCTCTGCCTCTGCAGAACGATATTCAACGTTCTGCCCCACATAAGCATTCAAGATTTCACCAAGAACAGTAGATGCACGAACAGGATCGGAGTCACGGAGAGCCAACTCAACGACTCCCGACCCCCGCGCACGCTCCTTAACTTCAAGTTGGCCATTCAGTGCATTGATTGCCGCTTCCCGGGTGCTCGCGTAAAGCACGAACTCGGTACCGGGGCGGGCTTTGAGCTCATTAACAAACATGGTCATACTGCCCCCCTTCGAGAGCTCCCCAACTTGACCAGTCACCAGCACGTCGCCCGCCGCATTTGTAACTTTATAGGCACCGGACTGACCAGCAACCAGGGTAAGTTCACCGCCACTCCGTTCTTTGCCGAACTCGAGGCTGCCGACAACAATACGCTCACCACCCCAAGCAAATTGCCCAAGACCAAGTATCGGATCGGCGAGTTCCTGCGCGCTATGCCCCCGAGCCAACGCACGTCCGAGCATCGGCGCGTAGCGAGGCTCTGCTCTGACAGTGAGGTTGAGGCGATCAACCACTCTCCCAAGAATCATTCGCGAACGTAGAATCTCAAGCTCGGCAACGATGGATGAGATGTCTGGCATCACCGACTGAACCCCCTCCAACGCGGCAATGCCCTTCTTGTTCGTCTTGGCTTCGATCTGCAGCAGACCATCTGCACGATAAATTGGCGTTGAGACCTGAATGAGCACCACTCCGACCAATAGCGCCACCAGTGTTAGCGCCAGGACCAGCCACTTGAACTCAAGCAGGATTGCAACGAGTTCGCCTAGATTAATTCCACCCTCTTCCTTTTCGCCGGCGGCACTCGCGGCCGGGCCGTGTGGATTGAGGTAGTTAGACTGATTCTGAGTCATGGGATACCGTTGGAACTCTTTTTCGCAATTCAAATGGACTTTTGAAGCCGCGTGTACGAGGCGGGCTGCTCTTATTGGGCGGGCGTGCTAGGCACTGAGATCACCGACGTTCCGTTACGGCTGTTGCTAAGCAGCGGGAACTGGATGGCATTGATGCTGTTCAACAATGTCGTAGTCGGAAGGATGTTTGCGACCACGCGGTTCCACCGGGCCAGATCAGAAACATCCACATAGACGACATCACGTGGCAACAAGGGGAAGCGCTCTGCCAGCAGCAAGGCGTCAGGAGACCCTGCATTGAGATGGAAGAGCTCCGGCTTCCCCTCTCCACTTCTCATCACGTAAATCCAGTTGGCCGCCGATGTGTACGCGTTGAGAAATCCAGCGTCGCTCAACGCCTCCGCCAGCGTCGAACGACGCTTGTTCATAATGTATGAGCCCGGCTTTGTGACCTCTCCCAAGACGAATATCTTGTTGAGTTGTCGATCAGGTACATTGACGATGTCCCCAGGCTGAAGGAGAACGTTCTGAGATACGTCTCCGTCTTCATAAAGAGCTTGGACATCGACGCGATACGTTTTTCCGGAACGAGTCAACAACACATTTCCGTGGTCCGCTTCATCAGAGAAGCCACCAGCTCGGCTGACGGCCTCAAGGACAGTCATCGGAATATCGTTGATTGCTTGAAGCCCCGGGTTCTTAACTTCACCGACGATATACACACGCTTACTGCGAAAGACGACAACACGGACATCCAGTTGAACCCTTTCGATTACCTTGGAAAGCCGCTTTGCTAGTACATCACGCAACTCCCGCACACTCAACCCAGCGACCTTCATGGTTCCAACGTAGGGGTAAAAGATTGACCCGTCGTCCGAGATTAGTGTCCCCGATGATTCCGCTGAACGATACGACCCGGCAGGAATGGTGAGCTCTGGGTGATCCCAGACGGTGACATTGATGACATCGCCCGGCCCGAGCTTGTAGTCGGCGTTCTGAAGTCCAAAGTCTGGAGGGGCTGAGCGCACTGCCGCAGTTTGCCCGCCAAGCGCCCCCGTCCGAAATTGAACTTGCCCGGACTTCAACTGTTCGATAACGAGCTCTGCTGTAATCTGCTTGACTGCTACGTTCTCAGGTACAGCCTCCTGATTTCGTACAACCGGCAGTTTTACAGCCGACTCCTCTGTGACACGCATGCTCATCGCGGACGTGCCCGGAATGATCGAACACGCACTTAGCCCAACGACTGCAGATATCAGCATCGCTGTCTTGGTTGCACGGCGGCACCCACTCCGCGCCAACACCAATGCTTTGAAAACGGACGAGGTATTACTCACACTCTTCACCTGATCTTTCGTTCCACCATCAGATCCAAAAATCCGTCTGACCCGGGCATTCGCTAAACAATCGACTCAAAATCACACATCATGGCAGCTAAATACTGTCGCCATTCTCTGCGCAACTCATCACAGCAATTAACAATTAATTGCTTCTATAAATCCATAAAAATGGCATCAACAGGCAACTCAACACATCAGCACCTAGGCCGGGCTTTTGGATGATATACAACTTGCACTATGGCGCCCTGGACACATAACACGGAGAACCCTAAACGTCTTTGTACGCTGCGTGTATCGATCAGATTGGCTTATAGCCGCTTAACCCACTCGTCAACTCCACCATCTATTAGATCCACCACGGTACTCCAGACGGTCCGGCTTCGTTGAAAAGGGTCTGGAACCTCTTGCTTCTGCCAATACCCCAGCAGGAAAGTCTTACCTCTGACTGCGGGGTCAATTGCAGCAACTGCATCCCGATGATGCGTCTCCATGACCAGCACAAGGTCTGCCCAACGGCAGAGCTCTCGGGTCGCCTGTTGAGCCACATGAGGCGCGAGATCAAGCCCTCGCTGCGCCATCAGACTCACGGCCATACCATCTGCTGACTCACCAACGAGCGCCCCAACACCTGCAGAGCGCACGTCACAACGACGACCAGCCCTAGTGAGTGAATCCCGAAGGATGTACTCCGCTACAGGGCTGCGACATATGTTGCCCGTGCAGACAACCAGGATGCGCTCATACAATGTGCTTTCCCCTGATCAGACGCGGCTGGACTGCAGCAGGATGCTGGATTCACCGGCGGCGCTGAGCACGCGGTAAACCAGGCGGCCCTTGCCGGCACCGCGCCGGTCTTCGAGGCGGCGGTCGCCGTTGCGGGCCTTGATGCCGACGCGGCGGTCGTTGCTCTCGCTGCGCTCGACAAAAGGGCGGATCTTGAGATTATGGTCGCGCCGGTATTCGCGGCGTATGACGGCCATGACATCGCGGATCTCGCGGTGAGATACGTCTTGCTCGTCGCAGAGCAGTTCGATGACGGCATAGCAACGGGCAGCGTCACCGTCGGGCCGGAAGACGCTGAAGCGGAAGTCGTAGTGCGGGCCGATGCGGGTGTTGAGCGTTTCGGCAAAGGCAGCCATCTTGTCGGCGGCCAGCCCGGACACATGCACACCCACCGCGTGGGCGGAGGTAAAGCCGAACAGCCGGTGAATGCGCCGCAGCAGAGGCACAAACCGCCACGGCCGCAGCAGCACGTAAAAGCACACGCCAAAGGCACACACAAAGGCGATGAGCATGTCGAGCTCGGCCACCCCGGCATACATGCCAGCCAGGCCGATGGCGCCAAATATCAGCTGGGCCAGGGCCAGCACGGCCACGGTGTCTTGCACCCGGAAGCCGGCCCGCAGGAAGAGGTGGTGCAGGTGGTTGCGATCAGGCCGGAAGGGGGAACGCTTCATCCACACACGCCGCAGCATGACGCTGAGGGTGTCGATGAGCGGCACGGCAAATAGCCACAGGGTGGTAACGGGTGTGACGAAACGCTGGGCGGGAAGCTCTTGCGACAGATCGGCCAGCAGCCACGCAAAGATGAAGCCCAGCTGCATGCTGCCGTTGTCGCCCAGAAAGCAGCGCGCACGGCGCTGATTGAAATAGCGGAGGTTGAAGTACAGAAAACCCACCACACCACCCATGATGATGATGACCATGGTGAAGTAGGCAAAATCACGCGCCTGAAACAGCACGAAGGCAACAAGCAGCAGGCAAACGGTGGACAGCGAGCCGGACAGGCCATCGATGCCGTCGATCATGTTGAGTGAATTGATGGCACCGATGGTGGCAATGACCGTGAGCACCACACCAAAGGGCCCCAGCTGAACCAGCCCCATGCCGAGGTCGCCCAGATCGGCAATTTCAACCCCGCCCCAGAAAACCATAACCAGCCCAACTGAGGCCTGCACCATGAAACGGATCTTGTAGCCCAACTGGAGCACGTCATCGGCAAAGCCCGTGATGAACATCGCGAGCACGCCAAACAGAAAAGCGGGCACATGGACGCTGAACTCGGGGAAGAAATGCGCAACGATGCCAACGGCGCAAAGCGTGGCGGCAAGGACGCCCACACCACCGACAAAGGGGGTGACGGTGTCATGCGCCTTATGGCCGCCAGGCTGGTCAACAATGCCCAACTTGTGCGACGCAACTATGCCGTACCGTATTGCGACAACGGAGAGAATCACGCCCAGCAGGAAGAGTGCTGCAGACAGCATTTGATCTTGATCCTTTATCGACTTACATGAGCGCAGGCTGCACTACACCTGGCAAGATCTTGATTTCAAGCCGGAAAATTCAAAAACCTGGGATTAAGAGATGCGCCCGACATGCGCATTGTAGCCAGCGCACATGAAAATCATAAGCCCAAGATATTACAGAATATTGCAGTTACCCGGCAAGCATAGACACCCGGAGACCGCAGTGCACCATTCGCGGCGCAAAAAATATCCTGCCCACACCTGAGCAGGAAGCACACTCCCCCGGCAGGCTGCCGGGGGTATCAAACGGGGGCGAAACCGCCCCCGATCAATCAGGCCTTGCGACGACGGATAGCAGCCAGACCGGCCACACCCAGGCCGAAGAGTGCCAGGGTGCCGGGCAGGGGCACGGCGCTGGTGGTCACTTCGTAGTTACCGGTGTAAGAGCCAAATCGATCACCAGCAGTCACACCGGAGGGGGTGGCGTCGAAGGTGTAGAGGTAAGTGGTGACACCACCGTAGGTGAGCTTGACCACTTCGCTGGCCTGGGAACCGGCCGGGGCCAGGGGGCTCAGCAGACGCAGGAAGGCGGTAGCGTCGTACAGACCAGCCAGACCCACCTTGAGATCAGCACCATCCTGGAAGACGTAGGAGATGTTGGGGTCGGAAACGAACTGGAAGGGAGCCAGACCGCCCAGCACAGCGCTGGGGTTGTAGAAACCCTGGATGGCGGTTTGAAGATCGGCGGCAGAGATGGCGGCGCCAAAAGCGGCCTGGTAGGCGGCGCTGATGTACTGCTCGGTCAGGGAGGTGTAGGTGCCAAAGCTGTTGCCGGTGAACCAGTCGGCCTTGGTGAGGCTGGACAGGGTGATGGCGTGGCCGTTGATGGTGCCGGTGAGGGTGGAAACGGGGCCAGCATACTTGCTCAGCTCAATGTTGCCGCCGGGGGCTGCAGCGTTACCGGCCAACAGGCTGTCGATAGTGGCAGCGGGGTTGATGGACAGGGTGCCCACCGGGCCTTCAGCCCATTTGGTGATCAGGCCGCTGGCGACAGCGTTGTCGAGGGTGTAAACGGCGGCGTAGGCGGAGGAAGAAGCAGCTGCACCGAGGGCAAGGGCGATGATGGCGCCGGTCTTGAACTTGTTGATCACTTTACACGCTCCTGAAATCAAAAATTTAGTTGAAGGATGGGCTAATTTATTTCGCATTTTTACACACCATTGCAACCCAAATCGGGCAGGCATGACTGCAAAATGCGCTCGCGGAACAAAGCTAGCAAAAATCGAGCCATTATGATTTTTTGCATACGATTCAATAGCTTGAAAATGCACCCAAAACCCTGCAACCCAGATTGTAAAAATGACCGACACAAATAAATACCGAAGTCATTTTCATAAAATTATTGTAATTGCCAATTGACTAATTTGATGACAAGCGTGAACGCAAAAAAATAAAGGGAAGCCGAAGCTTCCCTTTATTTTTTTTGGCGGAGTGGACGGGACTCGAACCCGCGACCCCCGGCGTGACAGGCCGGTATTCTAACCAACTGAACTACCACTCCGCGCTAACCTGCTGCTGCGCCTTTTCGGGCTGCAACTGCCTGCACATTGCTGCACAGGACTCTTTGATCCTGGCGTCCCCACGGGGATTCGAACCCCGGTTATCGCCGTGAAAGGGCGGTGTCCTAGGCCTCTAGACGATGGGGACCTGGTACAACTTTAACCTGGTGGAGGTAAGCGGGATCGAACCGCTGACCTCTTGCATGCCATGCAAGCGCTCTCCCAGCTGAGCTATACCCCCACGAAACTGCTACGGGCTCCATCGCTACGAACCCGCCAAATCCTGGCGTCCCCACGGGGATTCGAACCCCGGTTATCGCCGTGAAAGGGCGGTGTCCTAGGCCTCTAGACGATGGGGACCTGAACATCTGGAACAAGACTGAGGCCTTGAACCGCAAAACGTTGGCGGAGTGGACGGGACTCGAACCCGCGACCCCCGGCGTGACAGGCCGGTATTCTAACCAACTGAACTACCACTCCGCGCTAACCTGCTGCCGCAACCGCTTCGGGCTGCAACTGCCTGCACATTGCTGCACAGGACTCTTTGATCCTGGCGTCCCCACGGGGATTCGAACCCCGGTTATCGCCGTGAAAGGGCGGTGTCCTAGGCCTCTAGACGATGGGGACCCGGTACTGCAAATTCTTGGTGGAGGTAAACGGGATCGAACCGATGACCTCTTGCATGCCATGCAAGCGCTCTCCCAGCTGAGCTATACCCCCGTGCAACGAGAAGCGCATTATAGAGAAGGCCTATGGAGATGTAAACCTCTTTTCCGCTTTTTTTGCGGGGAGGTGACGATCGAATGAATTCGGCCGTGGGTTTGGGGCCGCAGCACATCCGGAACGCCCTATGCACTCCTTTACTGTGGGGGCGACTTCAGTCGCCCGCCACGCGCCGGCCACAGGCACGCCGTTGATCTGTCCGCGGGCGACTGAAGTCGCCCCTACTCCCCGCTCAGGGGCATGCCGACGACCGCCCCAGCGCTAAAGCACCTTGCCGGGGTTCATGAGCTTATGCGGGTCGAGGGCGGCCTTGATGCGCTGCATCAGGTCCAGCTCCAGCGCTTGTTTGTAGTCTGGAAGGATGGCGCGCTTGAGCTGGCCAATGCCGTGCTCGGCGGAGATGGAGCCGCCAAGTTCGTGCACCAGGCCATGCACGACACGGCCAACCTCTTCGGTGCGGGCAATGAAGGCCGCGTTTTCGTCATGGCGGGGGCGGCTCTGGTTGTAGTGGAGATTGCCGTCGCCCACATGACCGAAGGCAACGATGCGCAGGCCGGGGTAACAGGCTTCAAGGGCCGCGCCAGCTCGTTCAAGGAACTCGGGGATGGCGCTCACCGGTACGGAGATGTCGTGCTTGATGCTGACACCCTCGCGTTTCTGGGCTTCGGAGATGTTCTCACGCAGGCTCCACAGGGCGACGGCCTGGGCCTGGCTGGCCGCCACAGTACCGTCGAGCACGGCGCCATCGGCGATGGCGGCTGCGAGTTCGGTTTCGAGAATGGCCGAGAGATCGATGCCGGCAAGGGTGTCGGTGAGTTCGACAAGGATGTACCAGGGGTGGGCCTGGGGCAGCGGATCGCGGGCACCGGGGATGTGCTGGAGGACGAGATCCAGGGAGGGCCGGCTGATCAGTTCGAAGGCGGTCACCCTGTCACCGGCCACGCCCCGCAGGCGGGCCAGCAGCGCGACGGCCACGGCGGGGCTGGCCACTGCGAGCCAGGCGGTGACGGCCTGGCTGGGTTTGGCAAAGAGTTTGAGGGTGGCTGCGGTGACGATGCCGAGGGTGCCCTCGGCGCCGATGAAGAGGTGCTTGAGGTCGTAGCCGGTGTTGTCTTTGCGCAAGGCGCGCAGGCCATTCCAGATCTGCCCGTCGGGGAGGACGACCTCCAGCCCGAGGACCAGCTCGCGGGTGTTGCCATAGCGCAGCACCTGCACCCCGCCAGCGTTGGTGGAGATCACCCCGCCAACTTCGCAGCTGCCCTCGCTGGCCAGGGACAGGGGAAACAGGCGCCCTGCCCCGTCGGCCGCGGCCTGGACTTCGGCCAGGGTGACGCCAGCGTCGACGGTGATGGCGTTGTTGGCGGGATCCAGACTGCGGATCTGGCGCAGGCGGGAGAGATTGACGACGACCGCCCTGCCGTCTGCCAGCGGCGTAGCGCCTCCGCATAGGCCGGTGTTGCCGCCCTGGGGCACGATGGGCGCACCAGCGGCGGCACACGTCTTAACCACAGCCGCCACTTGGGCGGTGTTGGCCGGCAGGACGACAGCCTGCGCAGCGCCCGTGTAGCGACCGCGCCAGTCGGTGAGATAAGGCGCGGTGGCAGCGGCATCAGTGAGGCAGTGGGCGGGGCCAACGAGGGTACGCAGGACATCAAGGAGCGGAGTCATGGCGGCAGGGTGATGAAGGGGAAAGGTCGAATGAATTCGACCCTACAGGAAAACATGCGTAGCGGCTGTGTTTGTGAAGCCGACGCATCGGGCCGATCTGCAGGGGCGACTTCAGTCGCCCATTCGCGCGTTGATCACGGGTATGCCCGTGACCGAAGGCTGTGGGCGACTGAAGTCGCCCCTAAACGTGCCGCCGCAGGGCCAGAGGCTAGCGGCCCAGGGCCCGGACGATGGCGGGCATGGCGGCCTCTACGGCAGCCTCACCTTCGGCGATGGCTTCGGGGCCGCGATGGAAGTCCATGAGGCCGAGCTGGGCCAGGCGGGGGGAGATGAGCACATCGGCGGGTTCGCCGGCCAGGCGGCTGCGGGCGATACGCACGGACATGATGGCGATGCTGCTCTGCATGACGTTGAGCATGGAGGGCAGGCTTTCGTCGGCGCCCTCCTCCTCCTCCGCCCCGGGCTTGCCGCCGCGCCCGAAGCGGGCGAGCAGGCGACGTGACCAGCCATTGGCGTTCTCGGCCTGGACTTCGACGGGGTGGCGGTTGCGCCATGTCCAGCCTACCGCGTCGGAGTTGAGCTCGACGGCGATAACCACGTCGGCGCCCATGGCCCGGGCCAGGGAGACGGGGACGGGATTGACGAGGCCGCCATCCACCAGCAGCCGGCCGTCCTGCCAGACCGGGGCCATCAGCCCGGGCAGGGCGATGGAGGCACGCACGGCATCGGCGATGCTGCCGTCCCGCAACCAGATTTCGTGGCCAGAGTGCAGGTCGGTGGCGACACAGCCGAACAGGTGAGGCAAGGCGGTAAAGTCACGGTCGACAAACTGGCGCTGAAAGAAGGCCATGAGCTTGTCTCCCTTGAGCAAGCCTCCGCGCAAGCCCATGTCCATCAGGCCGACCACGTCCTGCCAGCCCAGGGCTTCAACCCAGGCTCCGAGCTTTTCGATGTCGCCGGCCGCCGCCACGGCGCCGACAAAAGCACCGATGGAACAGCCGCTGATGATCTGCGGCTCGATGCCCTCCCGCGCCAGCGCCCGCAACACGCCGATATGCGCCCACCCGCGGGCCGAGCCACTGCCAAGGGCGATGCCGATGCGAGGGGGGCGTTTGCTGCGGGTCATGAGGGCTCGCTGGGTTCAGGGAGGGCATGGTCGAATTAACTCGACCCCACAGGTGTGCTTTACAGCGGTTCGGCGTAGAGGTCGTGCACGTCGCAGTCGGTGATGCGGACACGGGCGAACTCGCCGGGTTCGAGGTTTTCGCCGGCGGGGATGATGACCAGGCCGTCGATCTCGGGGGCGTCACCGGGGGAACGGGCCAGGGCGCCTTCTTCGTCGATCTCGTCCACCAGCACGGTCATCTCGCGGCCGATGAAGCGCTCAAGGCGCTCGGTGGAGATGTCTTCCTGGAACTCCATGAGCTGGATGCGGCGCTCTTCACGGATTTCCTCAGGCACGGCGCCGGGCAACTCGTTGGCGGTGGCCCCTTCGACGGGCGAGTAGGCAAAGGCCCCCACACGGTCGAGCTTGGCCTCTTCGAGGAACTGCAGCAGCTCTTCGAAATCGGCATCGGTCTCACCGGGGAAGCCGGTGATGAAGGTGGAGCGGATGGTGAGATCAGGGCAGATCTCACGCCAGCGACGCACGCGTTCGAGGTTGTTCTCGGCGCTGGCCGGACGCTTCATGGCCTTGAGGATGCGCGGGCTGGCGTGCTGGAAAGGCACATCCAGGTAGGGCAGGATCTTGCCGTCGGCCATCAGCGGGATGATGTCGTCCACGCTGGGATAGGGGTACACGTAGTGCAGGCGCACCCACACGCCGAGCTCGCTGAGACCCTTGCACAGGTCGTAGAGCTTGGTACGCATGGGCTTGCCGCCCCAGAAACCGGTGCGGTACTTGGTGTCGACGCCATAGGCGGAGGTGTCCTGGGACACGACCAGCAGCTCTTTTACGCCGGCCTTGACGAGGTTTTCGGCCTCGCGCATCACGTCGCCGATGGGCCGGCTGACCAGATCTCCGCGCAGGGACGGGATGATGCAGAAGGTGCAGCGGTGGTTACAGCCCTCGGAGATCTTGAGGTAGGCGTAGTGATCGGGGGTGAGCTTGATGCCCTGGGGCGGGATCAGGTCGATGAACGGGTCGTGGGGTTTGGGCAGGTGCTTGTGCACCTCCTGCATGACCTGCTCGGTGGCATGGGGGCCGGTGACGGCGAGCACCTGGGGGTGCGCAGCCATGACCACGTCGTCCTTGGCGCCCAGACAGCCGGTGACGATGACCTTGCCGTTCTCGGCCAGGGCTTCGCCGATGGCATCAAGGGACTCCTCCACCGCGGCATCGATGAAGCCGCAGGTGTTGATGACCACCAGGTCGGAGCCTTCGTAGGAGGGGGAGATCTCGTAGCCTTCGGAGCGCAGGCGGGTAAGGATGTGCTCGGAGTCCACCAACGCCTTCGGGCATCCGAGTGAAACAAACCCCACCTTGGGGGCCACGGCGAGCTTGGATTGGGTCATGCGTTCAAAACCTGTGGGGATAAAGTGCCAGGGCCGCGTCGTTTGCGCGGCCCCGTGAGTTTATTTTATTTCTTGGGAGTGACTGGCGGTTCCGAGTCGGGATCAGCCACAGAACTCTTTTCGCCACCCATGCCCGGCGGGAAGCCGGGGAAGGTGAAACCGGAGAAGAGGTTGCGGGTCTGGCTGTCGAGCTGTTCCTGCATCTGGGTGTACATCTTCTTGCTCTGCTCCATGTAGGCACCCATCATGCTTTGCATGGCCGGCCCCTGGAAGTTCAGGAACTGGGCCCACAGGTCTTGATTGACGGTGGCGTTTTCGCCATACACCGAGCGGACCTGGTCTTGGAGCTTGGCCTGCATGTCGGTGAAGGCCTTGATGTTGTTCTCCAGGTACTTGCCCATCATCCCCTGCATGGCATTGCCATAGAAGCGGATCATCTGGGACAGCAGGTCGCTGGTGAACATGGGGGCGCCGCCGGCTTCCTCTTCGAGGATGATCTGCAGCAGGATGTTGCGGGTAAGGTCTTCGCCACTTTTGGCGTCGACGACCTGGAAGATACCGTGTTCAAGGACGAGTTCCTTCACGTCTGCGAGCGTGATGTAGGAGCTGGTCTGGGTGTCGTAAAGGCGGCGGTTCGGGTACTTTTTTATCAGGCGAATTTGATCGGCCATTCGTGTCTTCTCCTCGGCGATGGAATTCGCCATCGGAGATTATACTGCGGTGCGCAAAAAAAAACCCTTCTCCGCTACGGGCTTAGCGTGACAGGTGTTGCGGGACGATGCAGGGGCTGCCCTTGTGGGGTCGAGAATTCAATCGACCTCCGTGCGTGGAGTCCGCTGCATGCCGGTGCTCGATGTCCGCGGTCGAGTGAATTCGGCCTCACCGATGGCGAACCCCCAAAAACAAAACCCCGCCGAGGCGGGGTTTTGCGTGTTGCATACTGCGACTGCGGATTACTGGTAGTACAGGCCGCCGTTCACGTTCAGGGTGGCGCCAGTGACGTAGCCAGCCAGATCGGAGGACAGGTAGACGACAGCAGCACCGATTTCTTCCGGCTTGCCAAGGCGCTTGACGGGCACGGTGTCGATGATGGCGTTGCGGACTTCTTCCTTGATGGCCATGACCATGTCGGTGCCGATGTAGCCCGGGGCGATGGCGTTACACGTAACACCCTTGGTGGCCAGCTCGGCAGCCAGGGCCTTGGTGAAGCCGATCACACCGGCCTTGGCGGCGGAGTAGTTGGTCTGACCAGCCTGACCCTTGACGCCGTTCACCGAGGAGATGTTGATGATGCGGCCAAAACCACGTTCCGCCATCTTCGGGGAAATGGTGTGGGTCACATTGAACAGGCTGGTGAGGTTGGTCGCGATGACCGCATCCCACTGGCCTTTTTCCATCTTCGGGAAGAACTTGTCGCGGGTGATGCCGGCGTTGTTCACCAGGATGTCGATCGGGCCGACTTCAGCGGTGATCTGCTCAACAGCAGCCTTGGCTTGTTCGTAGTCAGAGACGTCAAAGCCGTACAGCGGCACATCCAGGCCTTCGGCCTTGCGAGCCTCAACCCAGGCGTCCTTGGCGGGATCACCGGGGAAGAAGTTGCCGACCACACGGACACCAGCGGCAGCGAGGGATTTGACAATGGCGGTGCCAAGACCACCGACTGCGCCAGTAACAAGAGCGATGCGTTGAGTCATTTCACTTTCCTTTTGTTGCAGTGCCAGAGAGAGAGTGGCGATTAGAACATATGCTGACCGCCGTTGATAGAGATGTTGGCGCCGGTCACGAACGCGGCCTCGTCGGACGAAAGGTAGGCGATGAGGCCGGCGATTTCTTCGGGCTTGCCGAGACGGCTCATCGGGATCTGCGGAAGGATCTTGCTTTCAAGGACTTCCTGCGGAATGGCGAGGACCATCTTGGTGCCGATGTAGCCCGGGGAGATGGTGTTGACCGTTACGCCGGACTTCGCCACTTCAAGGGCCAGGGACTTGGTGAAACCGTGCATGCCGGCCTTGGCAGCCGCATAGTTGGTCTGACCGAAGGCGCCCTTGATGCCGTTGAGGGAGGACACGTTGATGATGCGGCCCCACTTGCGTTCGACCATGCCGTCCATGACCTGCTTGGTCATGTTGAAGACGCTGTCGAGGTTGGTGTGAATGACGGCGTCCCAATCGGCCTTGGTCATGCGCTTGAAGGTCATGTCGCGGGTGATGCCGGCGTTGTTGACCAGGACGTCTACGGGGCCGATCTCTGCGGTGACCTGCTCGACGCAGGCCTTGGCGGAGTCGAAATCACCCACGTCGCAGGGGTAGGCCTTGAAGCCGTAGCCCATGTTGTTCATGGCCTGCAGCCATTCGGCTGCCTTTTGATTGCCGGGCGAGTGGGTGGTGACCACCTTGTAGCCGAGCGCGGCCAGCTTGATGCAGATGGACTCGCCGAGACCGCCCATACCACCAGTTACCAGTGCTACACGTGCCATGTTTCTCCCTCCTTGTTCGTGATTTATACGGGGGTGACTTGAACGCTGGCAGCGCCCCCGTTGTTGTCTCGCTGTCAGCGCGTTTCTTCTTTTTAGGGTGTGTTCTCCGGCGCAGACCAGGCTGCACCGGAGGGTGATACTCAGGCCTTTTCCTTGACGTAACGGCCAGGGGCCGCTTCGATGACCTTGTATTTGGTGTTGCCAGCCTTGTTGCGGGCGGCCACCTGGGTGCCGCTGCGCGTCTTCAGCCATTCGATCCAGTGCAGCCACCAGCTGCCCTTCTGCTCGGTGGCGGTGTCGAGCCATTCCTCGGGCACGGACGCCTTGGACTCGCTGGTCCAGTAGCTGCGACGATTCTTGGAGGCCGGGTTGATGGCGCCGGCAATGTGGCCGCTGGCGCCCAGCACGAAGGTGGTTTCGCCACCGAGAATCTGACGCACCAGGTAGGCGCTGGTCCAGGGGACGATATGGTCTTCGCGGGTGGCGAGCAGGTAGGCGGGCAGGTCAACCTTGCCCATATCCACCTTGACGCCGAGCATCTCGAGCTTGCCGGGCACACGCAGGTTGTTCTCGAGGTACATGTTGCGCAGGTACCAGGCGAGGAAGGGACCGGAGAGGTTGGTGCTGTCGGAGTTCCAGTACAGCAGGTCGAAAGCCTCGGGCTGCTTGCCCTTGAGGTAGTTGCCAACCACGTATTGCCAGATGAGGTCGTTGGCCCGCAGGCTGGAGAAGACCTGAGCCAGCTCGCGGCCCATCAGCAGGCCGCCCTTGCCGATGGCGGCTTCGCGGGCGGCAACGGACGCCTCGTCCACCAGGCAGCCGATTTCGCCAGCGTCGGCAAAATCGAGCAGGGTGGTCATGAGGGTGAGACTTTCGGCCGGGTCTTCGCCCTTGCCGCGCAGCACGGCGAGGGCGGACGACAGGATGGTGCCGCCGACGCAGAAGCCGAGAACGTTGGGCTTGTCCACTTTGGTGACTTCACGCACCACCTGCAGGGCGGTGACGGGGCCTTTTTCGAGGTAGTCGTCCCAGCCGAAGTGGGCTTCCTCGGCCTTGGCGTTTTTCCAGGAGACAAGGAAGACGGTGAAGCCTTGTTCGACAATGAAGCGCACCAGCGAGTTGGCCGGCTGCAAGTCCATGATGTAGAACTTGTTGATACAGGGCGGCACGATCAGCAGCGGGGTCTTGTAGACCTTCTCGGTGAGCGGTGCGTACTGGATCAGCTGGATGAGCTCGTTTTCGAAGATGACGGAACCGGGCGTGGTGGCCAGGTTGCGGCCGATCTCGAAGGCCGAGTCGTCGGTCATGGAGATGCGGCCCTTCTCCATGTCGCCGATCAGGTTCTTGATGCCCTGGGTGATGCTCTCGCCCTTGGTGGCGAGGGCCGTCTGGATGAACTCGGGGTTGGTGGCCGCGAAGTTGGACGGGGCCAGGGCGTCGATGTACTGGCGGGTCAGGAACTGCATGCGGGCCTTGCTGCGACCATCGGCCACAGGCAGGGCATCGGAGACCTTGGAGAGGTAGTCGGCGTTGAGCAGGTAAGCCTGGCGGATGTAGTCGTAGACCGGGCTGGACGACCACTCGGGCGCGGCAAAGCGGCGGTCGCCGGGCTGAGGCTGAACCAGCGGATCGACGGTTTCACCGGGCCGGGCCTGAGCCATGGATGTCCATAGGCGAGCGTGGGCTTCGGCGAGTTCTTTCTGCAGCCGGGCGAGCTCCTGGGTTTCCGGCAGGGGGATCTGCGGCGCCGTTGCAGGGGCTACCTGCTGGATGGCGGCATTCTGCTTGCCGAGGAAATCAAAAAAACCTTCAGCCAGCGACTGGCCGAACTTGAACATGCCCTGTAGTGCCTCTGCTGACTGCTCCGGTGTTACAGACATCCACCTCTCCTTTTAGTGTGCCTCTTGCAACGATACGGTGCGGACGACTTGGACCGACACCTTTCCCCGGCCCGCCTTGCGGCCTTGTAGAATCGGGGGGATGTATATCGTTGCTATCGCTTGGATTTATGTCGCCCTGCTCGCCACGGTAACCGAAACTACGGTGATCGGCGGGATTCTGACTTTTTTGTTGTATGGCCTTGCGCCGCTCTCCCTGTTTTTATGGCTTTTCGGCACACCTGCCCGCCGTCGCCGTTCAGCCCAGCGCTCGCTCCGCGAGGGGGTGGGCCAGAACGATGGAAGCGATGCCAGCGGCGATCAATAATACCTGTTGGGCGGTGGCACGCAATTCAGTCCGTTTATGCAAACCCGGAATGAGATCGGCCACGGCCACGTAGATCATACTCGCGGCCGCGAGGGCGAGAAACACCGGCACCAGCGACTGCACATGGGACAGCGCGAAGTAGGCAAGGATGCCCCCGACCAGGGTGGCCAGGCTGGACAGCAGGTTGAAGACCAGTGCCTTGGTACGGCTGTAGCCGGAGTGCAGCAGAATCAGGAAATCGCCCGCTTCCTGGGGGATTTCATGGGCGATGATGGCCATTGCCGTAACAATGCCCAGGGGCGTGCTTTCGACAAATGCAGCAGCAATGAGCACGCCATCAACGAAGTTGTGGAAGGTATCCCCCACCAGGATGAGCAGGCCGCTGCGGCCATGGTCGTGCCCCTGGGCTTCGGCATGCCCGTGATGGCCCTGAGCATGCCCGTGGTGTTCGTGCCCATGCCCATGGCAGCCCTCGTCATGACAGTGCCGCCATAGAACGAGTTTTTCCAGCACGAAGAAAATCAGAATGCCGGCCAGGATGTTCATGGCGGCGCGCTCGGGGCTTTCTGCCGCCTCGATGGCATGTGGCAGGACTTCAAGGAAGGCGGCGCCCAGCAGGGCACCGATGGCATAACTGATGAGGGTTGGCACCCAGGCGGGACGGGCGGCCCAGGACAGCGCCGCGGCCACCAGCACGCTGAGCAGCCCCCCGGCAAAACTCATCACAACAATCCAGGCAAGGGGGGTCATGGGTATTCGATGATCAAAAGGGCCGCGCAGTATAACGCCGGAGGCTCGACAGGACCGGTCAGTCCAGCCAGATGAGGGATGCCATGCGGCCCGTTACGCCATCGCGGCGATAGGAGAAAAAGCGCGCCGCGTCGGTCACCGTGCAAGCGTCGCCACCGTAGATGCGGGTTACGCCTGCACGGGCCAGGCGCTGGCGGGCCAGGAGGTAAATGTCGGCCAGCCACTTGTAGCGATTGGACGAGGGCCGGAAAGCCGCCTCGGAGGCCGGATCGGCGCCCATGAAGGCGGCGCGGACCTCCCCCCCCACCTCGAAGGCGTCGGGGCCGATGGCCGGCCCGAGCCAGGCCAGCAGTTGCCCCGGCGAGACGTTCATGGCGGCCACGGTGGCTTCGATCACCCCGCCGTGCAGGCCACGCCAGCCGGCGTGGGCTGCTGCGACGACGCTGCCGGCCCGATCACACAGCAGCACCGGCAGGCAGTCGGCGGTCATCACGGCACAGACGCGGCCGGACTGACGGCTCACGGAAGCATCGGCGTCTGGCACGCCCTCCCCCACCCCGGCCTCCACGACGTTCACGCCATGCACCTGGTTGAGCCAGCAGGGCTCGGCCGGCAGGGCCTGACGCAGTATGGCCCGGTTGGCGGCGACCCGGGCCGGGTCGTCACCCACATGAGTGCCGAGGTTGAGGGTGTTGTAGGGCGCAGTGCCGAGCCCGCCGGCGCGGGTGGTGGACAGGGCACGGACACGGGCCGGGGCCGGCCAGTCGGGATGGATCCAGGAATCGTTCATGGTGCGGAGCCACTGCGCAAAAGCGCCAGCAGGCCTTCGAAATCATCGGGCAGGGAGGTTTCCCAGCGGCAGGGCTCACCCGTACGGGGATGAATGAGACCCAGCTGCCAGGCATGCAGGGCCTGGCGGGGAAAGGCATCGAGGCGCGGATCGGCGCTGCGCGCCTTGCCATAGGTGCCGTCGCCCACCAGGGGATGGCCGATATGCGCCATGTGCACCCGGATCTGGTGGGTGCGGCCGGTGGCGAGTTCGCATTCGACCAGGGTGGCGCGGGCAAAGCGCTCGATGACCCGATAGCGGGTCAGGGCCTCACGCCCACCAGGCACGACGGCCATCTTGGTTCGCTGGACTGGATGTCGGCCGATGGGTGCGTTCACCTCGCCACTTTCACCCGGCTGGCCATGCACGAGGGCCAGGTAGTGGCGCTTGACGGTTCGGGCCTGGAGCTGACGAACAAGGTCGGTCTGGGCTTCGAGGGTCCGGGCCACCACCAGCAACCCGCTGGTGTCCTTGTCGAGACGATGGACAATGCCCGCTCTGGGCAGCTCACGGGCATTGGCGTAGCGGTGGAGCAGCGCGTTGAGCAGCGTGCCGGACCAGTTGCCGCTACCCGGGTGCACCACCAGGCCCACCGGTTTGTCGATGACGACGACCGTATCGTCTTCATGGATCACCTGCAGCGGGATGTCCTCGGCCTGCTCGGCCAGCATGGCGTCGGAGGGCTCGGGGCTGACCAATACGGTCTCGCCGCCCCACACTTTGGCCTTTGAATCCGGCGAAGCCCCATTGATGAGGATTCGCCCCGACTTCAGCCAAGCCTGCAGGCGACTGCGGGAATGTTCGGGAAACAGGCGAGCGAGCGCCTGGTCGGCCCGAAGGCCGGCACAGTCGTCAGGAATAGACTCGCGCTGCGGAGAAGGGGAAGGGACGGCTGGGCTATAATCGCTCCAGTCTTCTTCCAAAGAGTTTTCAATGGCGCATTTCACCCTGCGTAGTTTAACGCTTGCCGGCTTCCTTCTGCTCGCTGGCTGTAGCGGCATGCCCGACCAGATCGACGAAACGAACGGCTGGAGCGCCCAGAAGCTCTACTCGGAAGCCAAGGAGTCCATGTCGGATGGCGCCTGGGACCGGGCCATCAAGATGTTCGAGAAGCTGGAGGCGCGCTACCCCTACGGTCGCTACGCCCAGCAGTCCCAACTCGAAGTGGCTTACGCTTACTACAAGTCCAATGAGCCAGCCTCGGCCATCGCGGCCTGCGAGCGCTTCATCAAACTGCACCCGAACCATCCGAATGTGGACTACGCCTTCTACCTGAAGGGCCTGGCCAACTTCAATGAAGACCTCGGCCTGCTCGGCGCCCTGGCCAACCAGGATCTCTCGGAGCGGGACACCAAGGCGGCACGGGCCTCGTTCGACACCTTCAAGGAACTCGTACAACGCTTCCCTGAGAGCAAGTACGCAGCCGATGCGACCCTGCGCATGCGCTACCTGGTGAATGCGCTCGCTTCCCACGAAGTGCATGTGGCACGTTACTACCAGCGGCGCGGCGCCTATCTTGCTGCCGCCAACCGGGCCCAGACGGTGATCCGCGACTTTCCCCAATCGCCGGCCACCGAGGAAGCCCTGTTCCTGATGGTCAAGAGCTACGATGCCCTGAAGCTCACCGAACTGCGGGATGACGCCGAACGGGTGCTCCGCACCAACTTTCCGAAGAGCGCCTACCTGACGGCCGACGGCCCCACCGAGCGCAAGGCCGCGTGGTGGAAGCTCTGGTAAGCGAACCCCCAGGCCATGGATGAGGCCGTTCGCCAGGCCCTGGCCAAGTGGCCAAACGTGCCCGCATGCACCGGCTGGCTGCGCCTCAGCCGCCGGGGCGAGTGGCGGGTGCCGGAAGGGCCGATCCGCCACGCCGGGCTGAATGCCTTCATCGGGCGCAACTATCAGCCGACAGCCGACGGCCGCTGGTTTTTCCAGAACGGCCCGCAACAGGTTTTTGTCAGCCTCGACTACACACCCCTGATCCTGCGCCTGGCCAGCACCGAGCAGCTTGAAACCCATACCGGGCTGCCGGCAAATGCTGTGACTGAAGCCTGGCTGGATGAGGACGGCAGCCTGCTGCTGGGCTGCGAGCATGGCGTGGCGCTGCTCGACGACAGGGATCTCGCCACCTTCTGCACGCTGCTGGAAGGGGATCTGGAAACGCCGGGCGCCCCCGTGACATTGAACTGGGCTGGCAGCACGGTTTCAGTAAGTCGGATTACGCAAGCCGAGGTGGCGGCCCGCTTCGGTTTCATCCCGGAGCCCAGCCTCTGAAGACGCCTCTCCCGTGGGGTCGAGTGAATTCGACCCCACACCCCCTCCAGCCGCCCCCACGCGCGCCACAAACCCGTTCAGCTTCACCTACCGGATGATCTTGCAGGGGCCAGCTCAACCCCGCCCGTACTTGTCCTCGAAGCGGACAATGTCATCCTCGCCCAGATAGCCGCCCGACTGCACCTCGATGATCTCAAGGGGAAGCTTGCCAGGATTGGCCAGGCGATGGACGTGACCCAGCGGGATGTAGGTGGATTCGTTTTCGCCCAAGAGGAAGGTCTTCTCCCCGTTGGTGACTTCCGCGGTGCCCTTCACGACGATCCAGTGCTCGGCCCGGTGGTGGTGCATCTGCAGGCTGAGCCGCGCCCCCGGATTGACGACGATACGCTTGACCTGGAAGCGTGCCCCGCTGTCGATGGAGTCATACCAGCCCCAAGGGCGATGGATCTTGCGGTGGGCGGACGCCTGACTGCGACTGCCCGCCTTGAGGGCGGCAACGATCTGCTTGACGTTCTGGGTCTTGTCCTTGCGGGCCACCAGCACGGCATCAGGAGTCTCGACAATCACTGCGTCATCCAGGCCGACACAAGCCACCATGCGGTCTTGGGCATAGACGAGGGTATTGCGGCTGTCCTCGAAGAGCACGTCACCCCGGGCCACGTTGCCGCTGGCGTCCTTGTCGGCGATCTGCCACAGGGCGTCCCACGCGCCGACGTCTGACCAGCCGGCAGCCATCGGCACGACGCAGCCGGCAATGCCGAGCCCTTCGGCGGCCGACAGCTTTTCCATTACCGCGTAGTCGATGGAATCGGACGGGCAAGACTGAAAGAGCGCCTTGTCTACCCGAACGAAGTCGGCATCCCGCGCGCCACCCTCCCAGGCTGCCAAGCACGCCTGAGACATGGCCGGCTGGAACTGCGCGATGGCCTTCAGCCAGACACTCGCCCGAACCATGAACAGGCCGCTGTTCCAGAGGTACTCGCCGCTATCGAGGTAGCGCTGGGCGGTGGCCGCATCGGGCTTTTCGACAAAGGCGGCGATGGCCTTGCTGCCATCGGCACGCTCGGCGCCGCAGCGAATGTAGCCATAGCCGGTCTCCGCGTGGGTCGGCACGATACCAAATGTGACGATGCCGCCCTCCAGGGCAGCCGGAATGCCCGCATCGATGGCCTTTTGGAAACCTGCCAGATCCGGAATCACGTGATCGGCAGGCATCACCAGCAGCACCGGATCGGCTTCTCGTACGGCCAAAGCAGCCAGGGTCAGGGCCGGGGCGGTGTTGCGACCGACAGGTTCGAGGACGATGTCACGGCTGGCACGCCCGACGGCACGAAGCTGCTCGGCGGTGACAAAACGGTATTCCTCGTTGCACACGACGATGGGCGCCTGGGCCACCGACAGGCGCCCGCCAAAACCGGCGAGACGGCCGGCCGTAGCCTGCAACATGGTCTCCTCCCCGACCAGAGCAAGGAGCTGCTTGGGGTACTGTTCGCGGGATAGGGGCCACAGGCGCGTGCCGGAGCCGCCGGAAAGGATGACGGGCTGGAGTTCCATGATGGGTCGAATCGAAAGAGTCAAAAGAAGTTTGGTGCGTGCGGTGCACAATGACCTCTTTTTACCACAAACCCCAGCAATTCAAACCGTCGTCATGGAGTCAGGATGTGACCGTTTCAGCACCCTCCGGCGGGGAGAGCCAGGCACCGACCACCCGCTCGGTCTCCTCCATGCCGGTTTTCTTGAGGCTGGAGAACAACTGCACCGTAACCTGCTCCCCAAGGGGCGCGAGCTCCTTGCGCACGGCAGCCAGGGTTGCGGCCTGCTCAGAGCGGGTTAGCTTGTCGCTCTTGGTGAGCAGCACATGGATGGGCCGGCCGCTCGGAGCAAACCAGCCGATCATGACCCGGTCACGGTCCTTCAGGGGGTGACGGGAATCCATGATAAGGACCAGCCCGACGAGATTGGGACGACGGGTGAGGTAGTCCTCCAGCAGGCGCTGCCACTGGAGACGGATGGCTTCGGGCACCTCGGCGTAGCCATAGCCGGGCAGATCCACCAGCACCGCACCATTGCGCAGGCGGAAGAAATTGATCAGCTGGGTGCGCCCCGGCGTCTTCGACACGAAGGCCAGCCGGACGTGGTCGCACAAGGTATTGATGGCGCTGGATTTGCCGGCATTGGAGCGACCGGCGAAGGCGACTTCAGGGCCGCCAGGGGGCGGCAGGCCATTGGGCTTGGCAACGGAAATCTCGAACTGGGCGTTACGGAACAGGGACATGGGGGAGGCTTCGGCTTGCGCGACGCACGCTATCGCATCGCGCAAATGACTGGAATTGCTATAGAATAGCAGGTTTGAGACATCCACATTCTTGGCTTCCGAGGACATCATGATCAAGCGTTCCCTGCTGCTTTCGCTGCTTCTGGCCACCGGCGCGGTTCAGGCTCAAGACAAGGCCGCCGCCCAGCCCGACCTGGCCAAGGCAAAACAGACTGCAGAACAGGTTTGCGGCGCCTGCCACGGCACCGACGGCAACAGTCAGATTCCCGCCAACCCGAAACTCGCGGGCCAGCATGCGGAATACCTCTACAAGCAGCTGAAGAACTTCAAGAGCGAAGGTGGCGTTCCGGCCGAACGTGCCAACCCGGTCATGGGCGGCATGGCTGCAGGCCTCTCCGACGCCGACATGAAGGGCCTCGCCAGCTACTTCGCGGGTCAGACCCTGAAGCCCGAGTCCGCCAAGAACAAGGCCTCCATCGAGCTTGGCCAGAAACTCTGGCGTGCCGGTGACCTGAAGCGCGGCATCCCCGCCTGTGCAGCCTGCCACGGCCCTGCCGGCGCTGGCCTGCCCGCCCAGTACCCGCGCTTGTCCGGCCAGTTTGCCGACTACACCGAAGCCCAGCTGCGGGCCTTCCGTGCGGGTGAGCGCGCCAATGATCCGGCCAAGATGATGCGCACCATCGCCCTGAAGATGACCGACCCGGAAATCAAGGCTGTTGCCGACTACGCGGCCGGCTTGCGCTGAGTCAAGGCGCCCCCGGGCGCCCTTCAGTTAGAAAGAAGGGGTGGTCTCGGGACCACCCTTTTTCATTTCCCGCCCCTGCTCCACCAGACTCAACCGCTCCCGCCGCGAAGCCCGCCATGCGACACCGCAGCACCTCCCGCGCCCTGTACGAGCTGCTCAGCTCGATGCGTTTTGCGATCAGCCTGCTGACCCTGCTCGGCGTCGCGTCCATCATCGGTACGGTGGTCAAGCAGAACGAGCCCTACAACAACTACCTTAACCAGTTCGGCCCCTTCTGGTTTCCCATCTTCGAGAAACTAGGCCTCTACTCGGTTTACAACTCGTTCTGGTTCCTTACCATCCTGGGTTTCCTGGTGCTGTCCACCAGCGCCTGTATCGTGCGCCAGGCACGACCGATGCTGAAGGACATGAAGAGTTTCCGGGAGCACGCCCGGGAAAGCTCCCTGGCCAGTTTTGCCCACCAGACGCGCCTGCCGGTCAGCCTGCCGAGCGCCCAGGCCCGGGCAACCACCCTGGCCTACCTGACGGCCAGCGGATTTACCGCCCGCGAGAATCCGAGGGATGACGGCGTCTTGCTGGCCGCCAAGCAGGGCAGCTGGACACGCATCGGCTACTTTCTGGCCCACGGCGCCATTGTGCTGATCTGCGCCGGCGGGCTGCTCGACGGCAACCTGCCTCTCAAGATCCAGATGGCCCTGGGCGGCAAACAGCTCACCACCGGCAACCAGCTGATCGCACAGATTCCTGCGGAAAGTCGGCTGGGTGTGGACAACTGGAGCTTCCGCGGCAACGTCTTCATCCCCGAAGGCAAGAGCGCCAATACGGCCGTACTCAATGTGCAGGATGGCATCCTCCTGCAGGACCTGCCATTCACGGTGTCCCTGCACAAGTTCCACCTGGAGCACTACGAGAGCGGGATGCCCAAGCGCTTCGCCAGCGACATCCTGATCACCGACAACACCACCGGCAAGTCAGTGGAGAAGACCATCGAGGTGAACAAGCCCTTCGAGTTCGCCGGGGTGATGATGTATCAGGCCAGCTTTGAGGACGGCGGTTCGCGCCTGCACCTGCTCGGCCATGATCTGCGCACCGGCAGTACCCGCCCGCCCTTCCCCGCCGAGGCGGTGGTCGGCGAGTCCGTGGCGCTGAAGGAGACCGGGCTTGACTACACCCTGGAGCTTGGCAGCTTCCGGGCCTTCAACATCGAGAACATGGCTGTCGACACGCCGGACGCCGAGCCTGGCGGCCTCGCCCGCCTCGACAAGCACCTGGGTAGTGGTGCCCGCTCGCCGACGAGCAAGGACATGCAGAACGTCGGCCCAAGCATTCAGTACAAGCTGCGCGACTCCGCCGGCCAGGCACGGGAGTACCAGAACTTCATGCAGCCCATCCTCCAGGATGGCGCCTGGTACCTGCTGTCGGGCATGCGCGACAACCCATCCGCGCCCTTCCGCTTCATGCGCATTCCGATGGACGACGATGGCCGCCCTGACAGCTGGTTCGCCATCCGCCGCGTGCTGCTCGACAGCGCCCGCCACCCGGAGATCGCGCGGCGCTTCACCGCCACCGCCATCGGGCTGGATGCCGGCCCCGAAGTACGCAGCCGCATGCAGGAAACCACGGCACGCACCCTTGAACTGTTCGCCCGGGGCGGCTTCGAGAGCCTGGGCAAATTCATCGAAAGCACCATCCCCGAGGCCGAACGCGACAAGGCCGCCGATGTCTTCATCAAGATTCTCGAAGGCTCGGCCTGGGAGGCCTGGAAGATGGCCCGCGCCGACGCAGGCCTGCCAGCCATCATGCCGGCGGCGCAGCACGCACGCCTGCTGCGCGACACCCTCAACGCCACCAATGACAGCCTGCACTACGGCGCCCCGGTGTATTTTCAGCCCACCGGATTCGACGAGGTCCGCGCCACGGTCCTGCAGGTCACGCGCTCCCCCGGCAAACCGATCGTCTACCTGGGATCCCTGCTCCTGGTGCTGGGCGTGTTTGCCATGCTGTACATCCGCGAACGTCGCCTCTTTGTGCTGATCAAAGATTCCGGAGAAGCCCTGATGGCCCTCAGCTCGAATCGCAAATCGATGGATGTGGACGAGAGCTTCCAGCGTCACCGGGATGCTCTCGCCACCCTGCTCAATCCCGGCCCCCGCCCCTGACCCGAGGTCTCGCCATGGAAATCGCCCACAAGGACAGCGCCTCCCTTCTGCGCCGCCTCAACCCCGGTGACTGGCTCTACGCCCTGGCCCTTGCCGGTGGCGCCCTGTTTGCCCTGCGCCAGTACGGGGGCTTCATGGACATCTACGACAAGGCCATCCTGCTGTTCACGGTACCGGGGCTGGCTGTAATGGGCTTTGCCTGGAAGCCCTTCCGGGTCTTCCTGGCCGCGGCCACGGCGCTGGCACTGGTCAGCATTAGCTTGTACCAGGGCGACCTGGCCCGGGCCGAGCAAGTGTTCTTCCTGAAATACCTGATCTCCAGCCAGACGGCGATCATGTGGATGAGCGCCCTCTTCTTCATCGCCACCGGCGCCTTCCTGCTGGGCCTCGTGGCGCGCTCCGACTTTGCCGACGCCACCGGCTCGGTGCTCACTTGGTGCGCCGTGACCATGGGCACCACGGGCCTGATGGTGCGCTGGTACGAGAGCTACCTGATCGGCAGCGACGTGGGCCACATCCCCCTGAGCAATCTGTACGAAGTCTTCGTGCTTTTCGCGCTGATGACGGGCCTGCTCTACCTTTACTACGAAGGCCGCTACGCCACCCGCCGGATGGGGGCCTTCGTGCTGCTGGTGATCTCGGCAGCGGTGGCCTTCCTGCTGTGGTACACCTTCAGCCGCGAGGCGCACGAGATCCAGCCCCTGATCCCCGCACTGCAGAGCTACTGGATGAAGGTGCATGTGCCGGCCAATTTCATCGGCTACGGCGCCTTTGCCCTGGCGGCCATGGTCGGCGTGGCCGATCTGCTGGTACGCAAGGGTATTCTGGCCAGCCGCCTGCCGCCCGCCGAGGTGCTGGACGACGTGATGTACAAGGCCATCGCCATCGGCTTTGCCTTCTTCACCATCGCCACCATTCTGGGCGCCCTGTGGGCCGCCGAAGCCTGGGGCACCTACTGGCAGTGGGACCCGAAAGAAACCTGGGCCTTCATCGTGTGGCTCAACTACGCCACCTGGCTGCACATCCGCCTGACCAAGGGTCTGCGCGGCCCGATGCTGGCCTGGTGGGCGATTGTCGGGCTGGTGGTCACGGCCTTTGCCTTTGTGGGGGTAAATATGTTCCTGTCAGGCTTGCACTCCTACGGCTCCCTGTGAGCCTGGCAGGCTAGGTCGCCCTGAAAGCGGCCTTGCCGGCCTCCAGGCGGGCAATCTCGGCCTCACTGAAGCCCGCCTTCCGGCGGGCTTCCACATTGAGGGGACGCGGCGGCCAGGGGGCGTCGAAGCGCGCCATCAGGGACAGATAGGTGGCCTCCGGCTCAAGCCCGCGCCCCGCACAGAAATGACGGAACCAGCGGTCACCCAGGGCCACGTGCCCGATCTCGTCCCGCAGGATGATGTCCAGCACACCGATCGTCGCGTCGTCACCGATGCGACGCAGGGCGGCCACGATGGGCGGGGTTGCATCCAGCCCCCGGGCCTCGAGCACCCTGGGCACGAGCGCCATGCGGGCCAGGGGATCATCGGCCGTCTTGATGGCCATCTCCCACAAGCCGTTGTGGGCCTGAAAATCACCGTAGGCGTAGCCCAGATCACGCAGACGGGCCTGGACGAGGGAGAAGTGGTAGGCCTCCTCGGCAGCCACTTCGAGCCAGCCGGTGTAGTAGTCCCCTGGCAGGCCGGCAAAACGGTAGACGCAGTCGAGGGCCAGGTTGATGGCATTGAACTCGATATGGGCGATGGCATGCAGCAGCGCCGCATGCCCCTCCGGGGAGACGGGTTTGCGCCGTGGCAGCGTGGTGTGGGGAACGAGTTCAGGGCGGGGCGGGCGCCCCGGAGCGACAAGCGCTGGCAGCACCTCCCCGGCAACGGGTAGGGCAAGTGCCCCGGCCCGCCAGTCCGCCAGCAGGGCACCGACTTGCGCCGCCTTGATGGCGGGATCGCAGGCCATCAGCGCCTCAAGGGCACGGGTTTGAAGATCCGGTGGCTGCGTGATCGCCATGGGAACAGCGGCGATCACGCCCTGCGCCCCACCCCCAGGAGCAGGCTCAACGCAGGCCACCACCGGGCATCAGGCCTTTCATGGCGCGCATCATCTTCTGCATGCCCCCCTTGGAGAACTGCTTCATCATCTTCTGGGTCTGCTCGAACTGGCTAAGAAGGCGGTTAACCTCCTGCACCGTCACCCCGGCGCCAGCGGCGATGCGGCGCTTGCGGGAGGCCTTGAGGAGCTCCGGCTTGGCCCGCTCGGCAGGGGTCATCGAGTTGATGATGCCCTCGATGCGCTTGACGGCCTTCTCCTCGACCCCACCCTGGAGCTGGCCCGCCGCCTGGGCAAACTGGGCTGGCAGCTTGTCCATCAGGCTCGACAGGCCACCCATCTTCTTCATCTGCCCCAGCTGATCCTTGAAGTCATTCAGATCGAAGCCCTTGCCGCTCTTGAGCTTCTGGGCAAACTCCTTGGCCTTTTCCTCATCCACGCCACGCCGGGCGTCCTCGACCAGGGACAGGATGTCGCCCATGCCGAGAATACGGCTGGCCATGCGCTCAGGGTGAAACTCTTCGAGGCCGCCGAGCTTTTCGCCGACACCGGCGAACTTGAGGGGCTTGCCGGTGACATGACGTACCGACAGGGCCGCACCACCGCGGGCATCACCGTCCAGCTTGGTCAGGACCACACCGGTCAGAGGCAGGGCCTCGTTGAAGGCGCGCGCGGTGTTGACCGCATCCTGGCCGAGCATCGCATCAACCACAAACAGGGTTTCGATGGGATTGACTGCCGCATGCAGGGCCTGGATCTCCTCCATCATGGCCTGGTCAATGGCCAGCCGGCCGGCAGTATCCACCAGCAGCACATCCATGTAATGACGGCGGGCGTAGTCGACCGCGGCGCGGGCGATATCCACCGGCCTCTGGTCGGGCGTGGACGGGAAGAACTCAATGCCGGCCTGCTGGGAGACGGTCTGCAACTGGGCGATGGCCGCAGGGCGATAAACGTCGGTGGAGACGGCCAGCACCTTCTTCTTCATGCGCTCGACCAGCATCTTGCCGAGCTTGCCAGTGGTGGTGGTCTTGCCGGCGCCCTGCAGGCCCGCCATGAGGATGATGGCCGGAGGCTGGGTGGCCAGGTTGAGGCCGCTGTGGGCACCGCCCATCAGGTCGGTCAGCTCCTGGTGCACCACCCCCACCAGAGCCTGACCCGGGGTCAGGGAGCTCAGCACCTCGGTGCCGACAGCCTTTTCCTTGACGCGGGCGATGAGGTCTTTGACCACCGGCAGGGCCACGTCGGCCTCAAGGAGGGCCATGCGGACTTCGCGCAGGGCGTCCTGAATGTTTTCTTCGGTAAGGCGCGCCTGACCCCGAAGGGTTTTGACGACTTTCGCCAGGCGGGTTGTGAGGTTATCCAGCATGATGGTTCGGGACCGAGGCCTTGGAGTAAACTTGAGGAATGGTCGCGATTCTACTTCATCTCCTCCCCGCCTCCCTGTATGCCATCCTCGGCGTGCATTTCTGGCATAGCCGCTGGCTGGCGCCTACCCGGGCTCCCCGCCAGGGGTTGCTGCCCTGGGAGCGGGTCGTGATGCTGGCCGCCCTGGTGGCCCACGGCTTCGCCCTGCATGGGGTGTTCTTCTCCTCCGACGGCATCCATTTTGGGTTCAGCCTGGCCTTATCCCTGATGCTCTGGCTGGCCATGCTGTTCTACTGGATCGAAAGCCTGTATGCCCGACTCGAAGGCCTGCAGACCCTGGCGATGCCCGCCGCTACCGTGTGTGCATTGCTGCCCGCTTTCTTTCCGGACCAGCACCTGCTGACCAATGCCAACTCCCCCCTGTTCCGCGCCCACTTCGTGGTGGCCATGCTGGCCTACAGCCTGTTCACCCTGGCGGCGCTCCATGCCACCCTGATGGCAGTGGCTGAACGGCGCCTGCACGGCGCAAGGCTGACTCGCGCTTTCGCCTCCCTGCCACCGCTGCTGACCATGGAGACCCTGCTGTTCCGGCTGATCGGGATCGCCTTCGTGCTGCTCACGCTCACCGTGGGCTCCGGCATCCTGTTTTCCGAGGCCCTGTTCGGAAAGGCTTTCCGGCTGGACCACAAAACGGTTTTCGCGCTGATTTCGTGGTTCATCTTCGCCAGCCTGCTGGTGGGCCGCCACGCTTGGGGCTGGCGGGGAAAGAAGGCCTTGTACTGGACGCTGTCGGGCTTCGTCGCCCTGATGCTTGCCTATGTGGGCAGCCGTTTCGTGGCGGAAGTCCTGCTCTCCCGACCGGCTTGACAAGCCCGGACCTGGCCTGAATACTGGTTCGATCCCACCCGCGCCCCATCACTTGAACAGCATTCCTCTTTCTGCCCAGCTGACAATTCTCGTCACGCTGCTGGCCTTGTCCGGCTTCTTTTCCATGGCCGAGACATCCATGATGGCTGCAAACCGCTACCGCCTGCGTTCTGCTGCCAACCTGGGGTCACGGGGCGCACGTCTGGCCCTGGAGCTTCTCGGCAAAACGGACAAGCTGCTTGGCATCATCCTGCTTTGCAACAACCTGGTGAATGCGGCGGCCGCGACCTTGGTAAGCGTCATCACCATCCAGCTCTTCGGTAGCGAAGAGTGGGTGCTCGGCGTGAGCACCCTGGTCGTCACCTTTCTCATCCTGGTGTTTTCAGAGATCACCCCGAAGGTCGTCGGCGCCAACCACGCCAACCGGCTCGCCTGTATCGTCAGCTACCCCCTTTCGGCGCTGCTCAAGGGGCTGTATTTCATCGTCTGGTTCGTCAATCTCTTCGTTGCCGGCCTGCTCCGGCTGCTGCGCCTGCGCAACAACAATCAGGATACGCACAGCCTGTCCACCGAAGAGTTGCGCACCATGGTGCTGGAGTCCGGCGCCTTCATTCCACCCAAACACCGCAGCATCCTGCTCAATCTGTTCGAACTCGAAGACATCACCGTCGAAGACGTGATGACGCCGCGCAACCAGATCGAAGCCGTCGACATTTCTGAGCCGATCAGCGTGATCCAGGGCCACCTGGCGACCTGCTACCACACCCGCCTGCCGGTCTTCGACGGCGAGATGAACGCGGTCATCGGCCTCCTGCACGTGCGCCGGATTCTCGGCCAGACCCTGGACCGGAGCCTGGAAAGTACCGACATACGGGACATGCTGACCAAGCCCTACTTCATTCCGGCCAGCACCCCCATCTATTCCCAATTGCATTTTTTCCAGGAAAATCGCGAACGCCTCGGGCTGGTGGTGGACGAATACGGCGAACTCCTGGGCCTGGTCACACTGGAAGACATCATCGAGGAGCTGATCGGCAAGTTCACCACCAGCGCACCGGACGCATCCGAGAAGCTTGGCTGGGACAAGAACGGCAGCGTGATCGTCGATGGGAGCCAGCACCTGCGGGCAGTCAACCGCAAGCTCGACCTCGATCTGCCCGTCGACGGCCCCAAGACCCTCAACGGGCTGGTGCTGGAGCACCTCCAGGACATCCCCGAATCCGGGGTGTCAGTAAAGATCGCCGGCGTGCCGATCGAAGTGGTCCAGGCCGAAGACAGGCGCATCAAGACGGTACGCATTTTCCGCCCCGCAGGCCCCCGATAAGGCCACAGAGTGTTTCGTGGCTTTACAAGCCTTGCGGCTGACGGCATGATCCAGACGCATTTCAGGCCGATCCCTTCTACCCACGCTCCGGCATGTCCTCTCCCTCCCAAGCCGCCCTGAGCGGTCTCGCCCGCGCTTTCGTCCAGCATGGCAGGCTCCTTGAGGCTGAGGCGCTCGCCTGCTCGTCGCCCTCGGCCAACCCCAACGACTTTCTCGTCGAAGTCATCAATCGGGGGTTGATGAGCGCCTCGGACATCGCCATCTTTGCCGCCGAGACATTCGGCTCCCCAACCCTCGACCTGTCAGCCTTCGACACGGCCAATCTGCCCACTGACGCCATCGACCGAAAGTTGATGATCAAGCATCAAGTGGTCGCCCTGGGGCGGCGCGGCAACCGGCTCAGCCTGGCCCTGTCCGATCCGTCCAACCTGCGAATCCTAGACGAGATCCGCTTTCAGACAGGCTTGGCCGTCGATCCTGTCGTGGTCGAGGTGCCGAAGCTGATGGCCCTGGTCGAGCATCTGTCCGAATCCGCGACGACCGCGCTGAAGGATCTGACCGGCGAAGAGTTCGACATGGATCTCCTCGGCCAGGAAGGCGGAGGAGAGCAGGCGGCCACCCCGGACGAAGGCGCATCGGAAGTAGACGACGCACCGGTGGTGCGCTTCATCCAGAAGCTCCTGATCGACGCCATCAACGAAGGCGCATCGGACATTCACTTCGAGCCCTACGAAAAGTATTACCGGATCCGCTTCCGCACCGACGGCATCCTGCGCGAGATCGCTCAGCCCCCGCTGGTACTGAGGGAGAAGATCGCAGCCCGCATCAAGGTCATCTCGCGCCTCGACATCTCCGAGAAGCGGATCCCTCAGGACGGGCGGATGAAGCTGGTGCTTTCAAAGAACAAGGCCATCGACTTCCGCGTATCCACGCTGCCCACTCTCTACGGCGAGAAGATCGTGATGCGGATTCTCGACCCCTCGTCAGCCATGCTCGGCGTCGACGCCCTGGGCTACGAGCCCGACCAGAGGGCTGCACTGATGGACGCCGTGCAGCGCCCCTATGGCATGATTCTCGTGACAGGCCCCACCGGGAGCGGCAAGACGGTGTCCCTGTACACCTGCCTCAACATCCTCAACAAGCCCGGCGTCAATATCAGCACCGCGGAAGACCCGGCGGAAATCAATCTCCCGGGTATCAACCAGGTCAACGTCAATGAAAAAGCCGGCCTGACCTTCGCCTTTGCCCTGCGAGCCTTCCTCCGCCAGGATCCGGATGTCATCATGGTGGGCGAAATCCGCGATCTTGAAACCGCCGAGATCTCCGTCAAGGCGGCCCAGACCGGCCACCTCGTACTCTCCACGCTGCACACCAACGACGCCCCGTCCACCCTCGAACGCCTCAAGAACATGGGCGTGGCGCCGTTTAACATCGCATCGTCGGTCATCATGATCACTGCGCAGCGGCTCGCCCGGCGCCTGTGCTCTTGCAAAAAGCCCATCGACATTCCGATCGAGGCCCTGATGTCCGCAGGATTCACCGAAAGCGACCTGGACGGCACCTGGCAGCCTTACGGCCCGGTTGGCTGTGAACGCTGCAAGGGCAGTGGCTACAAGGGACGGCTCGGCATTTACCAGGTGATGCCGATTTCCGAAGAGATCGCACGTATAATCATGACAAATGGCAACTCGATGGACATCGCCGCCCAGGCCCAGCTCGAAGGCGTCCGAGACCTTCGCCAGTCCGGTCTGCTCAAGGTGAAGCAGGGGGTCACATCCCTGACCGAAGTCCTCGCCTGCACCAACGAGTGATTGCTTCACGCGGAAACAACTGATGGCCACAGCATCCAACAAAAAAGCACCCACCCGCAACGCAAATGCCGCGCGCGAATACATGTTCGTCTGGGAGGGAAAGGACAAGACCGGCAAGATCATCCGCGGCGAAATGCGTGCAGCAACAACAACCGTCGTGCAGACGGTACTACGCCGCCAGGGCATCCTGACCCACAAGATCCGCAAGCAGACTTTCTCCCGCGGACGCAAAATCACCGACAAGGACATCGCGCTATTCACCCGCCAGTTGTCCACGATGATGCGCGCCGGTGTTCCCCTGCTGCAATCCTTCGACATCGCCATCAAGGGCTGTGGCAACCCATCACTGGCTCGCCTCCTCAACGACGTGCGCGCCAATGTGGAAACCGGCAGCAGCCTGTCCCAGGCGTTCCGGCGCCACCCAGTCCATTTCGACGCCCTCTTCTGCAACCTCGTGGCGGCAGGCGAACAAGCCGGTATCCTCGACTCCCTTCTTGACCGCCTGGCGACTTACAAAGAAAAAATCCTCGCCATCAAGGGCAAGATCAAGTCAGCCATGTTCTACCCCATCGCCGTGGTGGTCGTGGCGGCCCTGGTGGTATCGGTGATGATGCTGTTCGTGGTGCCGGAGTTCAAAAAGGTGTTTTCGAGCTTTGGAGCCGACCTGCCGGCCCCTACGATGTTCGTCATCGCCATATCCGATTTCTTTGTCAGCTACTGGTACCTGGCCTTTGGCATCATCGCCGGAGCGGTGATCGGAATCAGCTATTCCTACAAACGCTCTGTTGCCATGCAGGCTGCCGTTGACCGCATGATCCTGCAGTTTCCCGTAGTCGGAGAAGTCATCCGTAAAGCCACCATCGCCCGCTGGACACGAACGCTGTCCACCATGTTTGCAGCAGGGGTGCCTCTGGTCGAGGCCCTTGACTCGGTGGGGGGCGCTGCTGGCAACGTGGTTTATAAAAACGCCACGAGGCAGATTCAATCCGACGTCAGCACCGGAACCAGTCTGACGGTGGCGATGCAGAATTCTCAGGTATTTCCAACTATGGTCGTTCAAATGGTGTCCATCGGCGAAGAGTCAGGCCAACTCGACTCCATGCTTGGCAAGGTTGCCGACTTCTTCGAGCAAGAAGTCGATGACGCCGTTGCCGGCCTGAGCCAGTTGCTGGAGCCCATCATCATGGTTTTCTTGGGGGTGGTGATCGGCGGCCTGGTGGTTGCCATGTACCTCCCCATCTTCAAGCTCGGCGCCGTAGTCAGCTAACCTATATCGTTCGCCTGCCCGATGGAAGTATTTCAAGACACGCTCGTCTTTACGACCGGCTGTACGCTGCTCGGCCTGTTCGTCGGGAGCTTTCTGAACGTGGTGATCCACCGCCTGCCGCTGATGATGGAGAGGGAGTGGCAGGCGGAGGCCGCCGCCCTCCGTGGCGAAGCGCCGGAAGCTCATACTCCGCGCTTCAACCTTGCCACGCCGGGCTCGCGCTGCCCCCACTGCGGCCACCCCATCGGCGCCCTGGAGAACCTGCCCATCCTGAGCTATGCACTGCAGCGGGGGCGCTGTCGTCATTGCAGCGGCCCGATCAGCCTTCGCTATCCGCTCATCGAGATTCTCTGTGCAGCACTGTCCGGCTTTACGGCCTGGCATTTTGGCTTCGGCCTGGCCGGTGCAGCCGCCCTGGTCTTCCTGTGGGCCCTCATCGCCCTGTGCTTCATCGACCTGGATACTCAACTGCTACCAGACAGCATCACCCTCCCCCTACTGTGGGCTGGACTGCTGCTCAACCTGTCCGGCACCTTCACCGATATTTCCAGCGCAGTTGCCGGCGCAGCGGCTGGCTACCTCACCCTGTGGTCGGTTTTCTGGCTGTTCAAACTTGCCACCGGCAAGGAGGGCATGGGCTATGGCGACTTCAAACTGCTGGCGGCCATCGGCGCCTGGCTCGGCTGGCAGATCCTCCCCCTGACAATCCTGCTCTCATCGCTGGTCGGCGCCGTAGTCGGTATCGCCCTGATCGTTTTCCGTCGCCACGGACGGGAGGTTCCCATCCCCTTTGGCCCCTACTTGGCCGCCGCCGGGCTGCTTGCCCTTTACTGGGGGCCCTCGCTGACCCAGGCCTACCTGAGCATGCTCTGACCCGCCACGCTTGAAACACCGCCTTCCGCCCCCACCTCCGCGGAAGAGGGTCTGTTTCGCCCGATGTTGCGATGCGCTAAACTTCGTCCCATTGACTTCCCGGAGCTCGTCATGCCCATCTACGAGTATCGTTGCGCCGCCTGCGGCCACCAGAAAGACCACCTTCAAAAAATGAGCGATCCTGCGCTCACCACCTGTCCTGCCTGTGGTGCAGAGAGCTACGCCAAACAGCTCTCGGCGGCCGGATTTCAGCTCAAAGGCAGCGGCTGGTACGCCACCGACTTCAAGGGCGGCAGCAGCGCCAGTCCGCGCTCCGAACCCGCCAAGGCCGAAGCGCCTGCAGCCACTCCCTGCGGCGGCAGCTGCGCGTGCCACTGAGGGCGACGCGCGCGTAATCGGCTGAATGAAAAAATATTTTGTTACCGGACTGCTGATCTGGATTCCCCTGGTCATCACATTTGTGGTGCTGGCCTGGATCGTCAACACCCTTGATCAGATTCTGCTCCTCGTTCCGGCCACAGTCCGGCCGGAGGCCTTCTTCGGTTTCCACGTCCCCGGGATCGGCGTACTTGTTTCCCTGCTGCTGATCCTGATCACCGGTCTGGCTGCCGCCAACTTCGTCGGCCAGCGCATGGTCCGCTTCTGGGAGAGCCTGTTGTCGCGCATCCCGGTGGTGAAGTCGATCTACTACAGCGTCAAGCAAGTCTCCGACACCCTGCTGTCCAGCAACGGTCAGGCCTTTCGCAAGGCACTGCTGATTCAGTATCCGCGAGAAGGCATGTGGACCATCGGCTTCCAGACCGGCACGCCGGGTGGCGATGCAGCCCATCATTTGGGTGGCGATTTCGTCAGCGTGTATGTGCCCACCACCCCGAACCCCACCTCAGGCTTCTTCCTGATGCTGCCCCGCAAGGACGCCATCGAACTCGACATGAGCGTCGATGAAGCCCTCAAATACATCATCTCGATGGGCGTCGTGGCCCCGCCTCCCCACCGGATGACGGCTCCCCGGCCCGCCGCAGCCCTTCTGAATCAATAAACGCGCGTTTGCAGCCGCGTTCCGTTTTTTCCAGGAATAAAAAGACCCCACCATGCGAACTCAATACTGCGGCCTCGTCTCTGCCGCCTATCTCGACCAGATCGTCACCCTGTGCGGCTGGGTCCACCGTCGGCGCGACCACGGTGGCGTGATCTTCATCGACCTGCGTGACCGGGAAGGCCTGGTCCAGGTAGTCTGCGATCCTGACCGGGCAGACATGTTCCACGTTGCCGAGACCATCCGTGGCGAGTTCGTGCTGAAGATCACAGGCAAGGTGCGCCGTCGCCCGGCCGGTACCGAGAACACCAACCTGGTGTCTGGCGAGATCGAGATTCTGTGCCACGACATCGAGGTGCTCAACACCTCCGCCACGCCTCCGTTCCAGCTCGACGAAGAAAACCTCTCCGAGACCACCCGCCTGACCCACCGGGTCATCGACCTGCGCCGCCCGCAGATGCAGAAGAACATGATCCTGCGCTATCGCACGGCCATGGCCTTCCGCCGTTTCCTTGATGCCAAGGGCTTCATCGACATCGAAACCCCCATGCTCACCAAGAGCACCCCGGAAGGCGCCCGCGACTATCTGGTGCCATCCCGCGTACACGACGGCCAGTTCTTCGCCCTGCCCCAGTCACCGCAACTCTTCAAGCAGATGCTGATGGTGGCCGGTTACGACCGCTACTACCAGATCGTCAAGTGCTTCCGCGACGAGGACCTGCGTGCAGACCGCCAGCCGGAGTTCACCCAGGTCGATATCGAGACATCCTTCCTGACCGAAGACCAGATCACGGCCCTGATGGAAGAGATGATCCGCAGCATCTTCAAGGAAGTGCTGTCCGTCGAGTTGCCCAACCCCTTCCCACGCATGAGCTACGGCGAAGCCATGGACCGCTTCGGCTCCGACAAGCCCGATCTGCGCGTCACCCTTGAGCTCACCGACGTCACCGACGCCGTCAAGGACGTGGCCTTCAAGGTCTTCAGCGGCCCTGCAACATCCGGTGGCCGTGTAGCGGCCATGCGCGTGCCGGGCGGCGCCACTCTGTCCCGTGGCGAGATCGATGAATACACCAAGTTCGTCGGCATCTACGGTGCCCGTGGCCTGGCCTACATCAAGGTCAACGACGTCACCCAGGTCAATGAAACCGGCCTGCAGTCACCCATTGTAAAGAACCTCAATGAAGCCGCCCTGCGCACCATTCTCGAACGCACCGGCGCCCAATCCGGCGACCTGATTTTCTTCGGCGCCGACAAGACCAAGGTCGTCAACGACGCCCTCGGCGCCCTGCGCATCAAGCTCGGTCACGAGAAGGGCTTCGTCAATGGCAAGGCCTGGGAGCCCCTGTGGGTTGTGGACTTCCCCATGTTCGAGTACGACGACGAGGACAAGCGCTGGACGGCCTGCCACCACCCCTTCACCAGCCCCAAGGACGAACATCTGGAGCTGCTCACCAGCGACCCCGGCAAGTGCTTGGCCAAGGCCTATGACCTGGCCCTCAACGGCTGGGAAATCGGAGGCGGCTCGGTGCGTATCCACCGCGCAGAGGTACAGGAGAAGGTCTTCTCGGCCCTCAACATCGGTCCGGAGGAGCAACAGGCCAAGTTCGGCTTCCTGCTCGACGCCCTCCGCTACGGAGCCCCCCCGCACGGTGGCCTGGCCTTTGGTCTCGACCGCATCGTCACCATGATGACCGGCGCCGAATCCATCCGTGACGTGATCGCCTTCCCCAAGACCCAGCGCGCTCAGTGTCTGCTCACCGACGCCCCGTCGCCGGTGGATGAAAAGCAGCTCCGCGAACTGCACATCCGCCTGCGTCAGAAGGCCACGGAAACCCCGGCCAGCTGATCCTGCCGAAACAGGTTCTTCAGGGCGAACGGCCAAGCCGTTCGCCCTTTTTCTTTTTTTCCACCCCTCAAGATTGCCGCCAGCACGCCGTTTGCCAGAGTGTTCCCGTGCCTAATCGTCCTGCCACCCGTGATCGATCTCGACACCATTTCCGCCCTCATCGTCGAAGCCAATCCTTCGATGCGGACGCAGCTTCGCAACATGCTCAACATGAGCGGCATCAGCAAGGTCCAGTTCGCTGTAACCGCCGGCGTGGCAGTGCGCAAGCTTCGTGACAACCGCTTTGACCTGATCCTCTGCGAATACCACATCGGCGACGGCCAGGACGGCCAGCACCTCCTTGAGGACCTCCGCCACAACAGCATCATCCCCCTGGCGACCCTGTTCATCATGGTCACTGGCGAACGTCAGTACGAGCGCGTGGTGAGCGCGGCCGAATTAGCCCCCAACGACTACATCCTCAAACCCTTCGCCGCCGACACACTGCATGATCGCATCGAGCGCGCCCTCGACAAGCGGGAAGCCTTTCTTCCCATCTACCGCCTGATCGAACTGGGCAACGTTCCCGACGCCATCGCCACCTGCAGCAAAGCCCAGGAGGCCCACCCTCAATGGGCCACCGACTTCATGCGCCTGCGTGCCGAGCTGCACGTTGCCAGCGGCAACGCCGATGAAGCCCTCCATCTCTACGAAAAGATCCTCGAAAGCCGCAGCATTCCCTGGGCCCGCCTCGGCCTGGCCAAGGCCCTCTTCATGCAACGGCGCTACGCCGAGGCAGAGGACACCCTGCAGTCCCTGGTGAATGAGAACGAGCTCTTCGTGGACGCCTATGATTGGCTATCGCGCACCCGTGAAGCCGCTGGCGAGCTCGAATCGGCGCGCAGCATCCTGCTCAACGCCTCCATCCTCTCCCCCCACAGGGTCGGGCGTCTACGTCGGCTGGGCGAACTGTCCATCGAGACTGGCGATCACGAAGGCGCCGAAAAAGTCCTCTCCGAGGTGGTACGCAAAGGTAAGTACTCCGACTTCCGTGACCCTGAAGACCACGTTCGCCTGCTCCAGGCCCAGCTCGGCAAGGGTGACACGGCGCAGGCCGAGGCCACCATCCGTGATCTGGAACGCTCCATGGCCGGCCTCGCCAAGACCCGCTCATGCACCAACCTGTCAAGCGCCCTGCTACACGTCAAGAAGGGCGACACCGAGAAGGCCGGTGAAGCCATCAAGGCCCTGTTTTCCGAACAGGACAACGCCCAACCCCTGTCTCTCAAGCTCAAGAGCGAACTCGCCCGGGCCTGTTTCGCTACCAATCTCGACAACCACGGCGCCGAGGTCATCTTAGACATCATGCGCAACGCCCCCGATGCGCGCACCCTGGCCGGCACCCAGTCGCTGCTCAAGGAAGCCGGCAAGGTCGAGCTCGGCGAACAGCTGGTCAGGCAGATGGACTCCGAGGTCAAGGACCTCGTTGCAGAAGGCGCCCGCAAGGCCCAGGCTGGTGATTATGAGGATTCAGTACAGTTCATGCTCAGCGCCGTCCGCAAGATGCCCGGCAACGTGCACGTGCTGTTCAACGCCACCCTCGCCCTGCTCAAGTGCATCGAGAACTGCGGCTGGGACGAGCGCTTCGCTAGCCAGGCCCGTGATCTGATGGAACGGGCCCGCAAGCAGGACCCCGGTAACGCCCGCCTGCCGGCCCTGACCGCCTTCTACTACACCCTCCTCAAGAAGTACGGCATTCAGCCCTGAAGAGCGGACTGCTAAACTGACAGGCGTTGCCTTCAAGCTGCGTCGCCATGCACCTCCTCCGCCTTGCCTTCCTTCTCGTCCTGTTGTGTGCCGGCGGAGCCCAGGCTCGTGACCTCCTCGACTGGTACCGTGCGGAGATCCCTGCCGTTGGAGCGTCGGCACTCCCCCCGGAAGCCCGCGAGACCCTTGCCCTTATCCGTCAGGGCGGCCCTTTTCCCTATCGACGGGACGGCATCACCTTCCAGAACCGGGAAGGCCGCCTGCCCGACGCTCAGCGCGGCTATTACCGCGAGTACACCGTGACCACCCCCGGCTCCCGCAATCGGGGCGCCCGCCGCATTATCAGTGGCGGGCGACCACCCACGGTGTTCTACTACTCCGACGATCATTACCGCAGCTTCCGGCGGATCCAGGACTGAACATGACCGCCCCCCAGTTCCACACCCTATTGTCCCGGGCCGAAAGGGCCGGGCTCCATCGCATGCCCTTTGCCTCCGACCTCGCCCTCGAAGAAGCCGCCGAAAGCCTCGACTACCCTCTCCACCGGGTCAACCTCGCCCAAGTTACCGGCAAGGAGGCCTTTCTGGACGCAGTCGGCAAAGCCCTCAACTTCCCCGACTGGTACGGGCACAACTGGGACGCCCTGGCCGACTGCCTCACCGATCTGTCGTGGATGGCCGCTGACGGCTACGTCATCATCCTCGAACACAGCGATGCCTTCGCAGAGGCCGCCCCTGCCGATTTCGCCATGGCCCTGTCGGTCTTCCAGGATGCCGCGGACACCTGGCGCGAAGACGGCATCCCCTTCTGGACCTTGGTCGGCACCGCCGGCACCCACACCGACTGGCTGCAGGACATGGAATGAGTGAGGGCCCGAAACAGCCGATCTCGGTGCTCGTGGTCATCCACACCCCCGAGCTCGAGGTTCTGGTGATGGAACGGGCCGGCGGCGCCGGCCTGTGGCAATCCGTCACCGGCAGCCGGGAAGGTGACGAAGCCCCCATCGCCACCGCCCTGCGCGAAGTCGCCGAAGAAACCGGAATCACCGCGACAGCCGCCGATCTCACGGACTGGCAGCTCAGCAACCGCTTCCTGATCCTGCCCCGCTGGCGCCAGCGCTACGCCCCAGGCGTCACCCACAACACAGAGCACCTCTTCAGCCTGTGCCTGCCCACCCCTGTCACCCCAAGCCTGGCGGCCGACGAGCACACTGCAGCCTGCTGGCTTCCCTGGCAGGAAGCGGCAGCACGGGTCTTCTCATGGACCAACCGGGACGCCATCCGGCTGGTCACCCGCCGGCTCAGCGCGGCGGCGTAAGGGCCGACTCGATCCTCTGCCGCAGACAGGCCGGGCAATAGCACTGGCCCGCATGGGCCTCCGGCACCGCGAGCACTGGCGGCAGACTCGCACACCAACACTCCGCAAGCCCGGCCTCCATCCCACAGGTGAATGCCGCACCGCAAGCCGGACAAATATTACGTCCCGCTTCATCCTTCCTTCGCTCCATGATCGTGCCTCCTGTTTCAGAGGCCAGAGTCTATTACGACCGGGCAAACAGTCTGAAACGTGTTCACGCTTTTGGTTTGCATGGCCGGTCATTACAATCGCGCCTACATCTCAAACCCTCCTGCGCGACAGCCCACCATGAGCGACCCGATCAACACCGCAAATCTCTCCCCGGCCCAGAAGGCCGCCATCATCGCCGAGGCCCTGCCCTACATCCGGCGCTTCCAGGACAAGACGCTGGTCATCAAGTACGGCGGCAACGCCATGACCGACCCTAAACTGAAGGAGTGCTTCGCCCGCGACGTGGTACTGCTCAAGCTGGTTGGCTTCAACCCGGTAGTGGTGCACGGCGGTGGCCCGCAGATCGAAACCATGCTCACCCGTGTCGGCAAGAAGGGCGAGTTCATCCAGGGCATGCGCGTCACCGACGCCGAGACCATGGAGCTGGTCGAGATGGTGCTGGGCGGACAGGTGAACAAGGAGATCGTCAGCCTGATCAACCAGGCCGGCGGCAAGGCCGTGGGCCTCACCGGCAAGGATTCGGGCTTCATCCGCGCCACCAAGCTCAAGATGGAAAACAAAGATGTGCCGGGCGACCTGATCGACATCGGCCAGGTCGGCGACATCACCCAGATTGATCCGAGCCTGATCTCCTTCCTCGACAAGGGGGACTTCATCCCCGTGATCGCCCCCATCGGTGTCGGCGAGCAGGGCGAGAGCTACAACATCAACGCGGACGTGGTGGCCGGCAAGCTGGCCGAGATCCTGAAGGCCGAGAAGCTCGTCCTCCTCACCAACACACCCGGCGTGCTCGACAAGGCGGGTAATCTGCTCACCGGCCTTACCCCGCGGCAGATCGATGACCTGGTTGCGGATGGCACCCTGTCCGGCGGCATGCTGCCCAAGATCGGCTCGGCCCTCGACGCCGCCCGCAACGGGGTGAAGAGCGTGCACATCATCGACGGCCGCGTCGAGCACTGCCTGCTGCTGGAGATCCTCACCGACCACGGCGTCGGCACGATGATCAAGAGCAAGTAAGCCCCCTTGCACATCCGGACGAGAGGGCACCGCGGTGCCCTCTCGTGTTTTCCGCACATCCTCTGCGCCCAAATCATGGGGGAGCCGACACCCGGATGCCGCCAACGCCAAGGCAGGCCCGCTACAATGGGCCTCCTCCGTTTCAGTGCAGCCCACCGATGTTCTCGCGTATCCCTGTCCGTACCCTGGGCCTTGCCCTGTTTGCAGTCTGTGCCGCCCTGCTGGCGGTCGGCCTTTACCTTCAGCACATCAAGGGTATCGAGCCCTGCCCCATGTGCATCATGCAACGCTACGCCATGCTGGCATGCGGCCTGATCGGCCTGGTTACCGGGCTGCACAATCCGGGGCGCAAGGGCCTGCTGGCGTATTCAGCCCTGCTTGGCATATCGGCCCTGGCCGGGGCCGGCGTGGCGGCCCGTCAGTCATGGATGCAGTGGTATCCGCCGGCCGTCTCCGAATGCGGGCCGGGGCTTGAGTACATGCTCGAGAGCTTTCCCCTGTCGTCCGCCCTGCCCATGATCTTCCGTGGCGCCGGCGACTGCTCCGCCATTGACTGGACCCTGTTCGGGCTGACCATCGCCAACTGGTCCTTCCTGATCTTCGCCACCATCCTCATCAGCCTGACCACCTACCTGCTGCAACGCCGCAAGACCAGCTCCTGAAGATCGCCCCACCTCGGGGCAAGCCGCACCAGCCGGGTGCATGAAGCCCGGCCCTGTGGCTGACCACAAGGCCTAGAAACCGCCTGCAGCCTGCCTCCTGCCACCTGCCACCTGCCACCGCGTTCAGCATGGCACAACGATTGCTTAAAGACCTCCATCGAAAGCACGGCCAGCAATAAAGAGTTTGCTGCGCCGCGCACAACCTGAATCCAGGTGTTTGCGCGCTCCCCCCGTGGAGCGACGTGGTCAAGCCAACGGCGGCCTGACCACGATCAACGACGATCTCTCCTGCCCAAGGCTCACCGCCCGCTTCGGCCGCCCTGTGCGACCGGCCGGGGAGAATCAATCGTCGGAGGAATCATGCGCAAACTCAAACTGGTCATGGTCGGCAATGGCATGGCAGGCGTCCGCACGCTGGAAGAGCTGCGGAAGATCGCGCCGGACATGTACGACATCACGGTCTTCGGCGCCGAACCGCACCCCAACTACAACCGCATCCTGCTCTCCCCGGTGCTGGCCGGCGAGATGACCATCCAGGACATTATCCTGAACGACCTGCAGTGGTACGCCGACAACGGCATCACCCTGCACCTGGGTGCCCGTGTCACCAGGATAGACCGCCACAACCGCTCGGTGATCGCCACCGACCGGAACGGCGAGACCGTCACCGCCAATTACGATCGCCTGCTGATCGCCACCGGCTCCACGCCCTTCATGCCCCCCTTCCCCGGCAGGGATCTGCCCGGGGTGATCTCCTACCGGGACATCAAGGACACTGACGAGATGATCGACGCCGCCGCCCGGTACCGGCACGCGGTAGTGATCGGCGCCGGTCTCCTGGGCCTTGAAGCCGCCAATGGCCTGGCACTGCGCGGCATGGCCGTGACCGTGGTGCACAACTCCGGCTGGATCATGGAACGCCAGCTCGACCGCACCGCCGGCAAGATGCTTCAGGCCGAGCTGGAGAAGAAGGGCATGCAGTTCAAGATGAATGCCCAGACCGCCGAGCTGGTTGCAGGTGAGTCCGGGCGTGTGGCCGCCGTAAAGTTCAAGGACGGCGACAGCATCTCCGCCGACCTGGTGTGCGTGGCCGCCGGCATCCGCCCCAACGTGGAGCTCGCCGAGAAGGCCGGCATCCATTGCAATCGGGGCATCGTGGTCAATGACACGCTGCAGACTTATGACCCTCGAATCTATGCCGTGGGCGAATGCGCCAATCACCGCGGCACGGCCTACGGTCTGGTGGCACCGCTGTTCGAGCAGGCCAAGGTGTGCGCCAATCATCTGGCAGAGATGGGCATCGGCCGCTACCAGGGCTCGGTGACCAGCACAAAGCTCAAGGTCACCGGCATCGACGTTTTCTCCGCCGGTGACTTCTCGGGCACCGACGGCGCCGAGGACATCGTGCTCCACGATCCGGGCCTGGGCATCTACAAGCGCATCGTGCTGAAGAACGACAGGCTGGTGGGCGCCGTGCTTTACGGCGACACCAAGGATGGCGCCTGGTACTTCCAGCTCCTGAAGGACGAGCAGGACATCCACGACATCCGCGACCACCTGGTCTTCGGCAATGCTCACCTGGGCGACGTGGGCCACAAAGGCAACAACGTGGCCGCCAGTATGCCCGACAGTGCCGAGGTCTGCGGCTGCAACGGCGTCTGCAAGGGCAGCATCGTCAAGGCCATCCAGGAGCACGGCCTGTTCAGCCTTGAGGACGTACGCAAGCACACCAAGGCGTCCAGCTCCTGCGGCTCCTGCACCGGGCTGGTGGAGCAGATCCTCGCATCCACGGTCGGTGGCGCCTACCAGCCGGCCGACTCCAACAACAAGGCTGTGTGCGGCTGCACCGATCATTCCCACGGCGAAGTGCGCAAGGCCATCCGCGAGCACAAATTGCTGTCGGTGGTAGAAGCCCAGCAGCACCTGGGCTGGAAGACGCCCAACGGCTGTGCCACCTGCCGACCGGCACTCAACTATTACTGCCTGTCCTCCTGGCCCCACGAAGCCATCGACGACCCGCAGAGCCGCTTCATCAATGAGCGCGCCCACGCCAACATCCAGAAGGACGGCACCTATTCTGTGGTGCCCCGCATGTGGGGCGGCCTGACCACCCCTACCGAACTGCGGGCCATTGCCGACGCCGCAGAGAAATACAAGGTGCCCACCGTCAAGGTCACCGGCGGCCAGCGCATCGACCTGCTCGGCGTGAAGAAGGAAGACCTGCCGCAAATGTGGTCCGACCTCGCCCGGGCCGGCATGGTCTCAGGCCACGCTTACGGCAAGAGCCTGCGCACGGTGAAGACCTGCGTCGGCTCCGAGCACTGCCGCTTCGGCACTCAGCGCTCCATGGATCTGGGCGTGAAGCTGGAAAAGATGCTCTATGGCATGTGGAGCCCCCACAAGGTCAAGCTGGCGGTATCGGGCTGTCCGCGCAACTGCGCCGAATCCGGCATCAAGGACGTCGGGGTGATTGGTGTGGATTCGGGCTACGAGCTCTACGTCGGCGGCAACGGCGGCATCAAGACCGAAGTGGCCCAGTTCTTCGTCAAGGTGCAGAACGACGACGAGGTGATGGAGTACGGCGGCGCCTTCATCCAGCTCTACCGGGAAGAAGGCTTTTACCTGGAACGAACCTGCCACTACATCGAGCGAGTGGGCATGGAGCACATCCGGAAACAGGTGCTCGGCGATGCCGCATGCCGCAAGGCACTGTACGAAAAGCTGCTCTTCGCACTGCAGGACTACAAGGACCCGTGGGCGGCAATCTTCGAAGACAAGTCCGGCGGCAGCCACAAGCGCGACTTCGAGATCATCAAGGTATAGGAGCGCAAGCGATGACCGACTGGACAAGAATCTGCGCCCTCGCCGACATCCCGCCGCTCGGTGCCCGAGTGGTGGAAAGCGCCCGGGAAGGCCGTATCGCCGTTTTCCGCAACGCGGTGGATCAGGTCTTCGCGGTACGAGACAAATGCCCCCACAAGGCCGGCCCCCTGTCCCAGGGCATCGTCCACGGCAACACCGTCACCTGCCCCCTGCATAGCTGGAAGATCCAGCTCGAGAACGGTGAGGTGGTGGCCCCGGACGTGGGCTGCGTGAAGCCCTACCCGGTCAAGGTCGAGGGCGGCGACGTGCTTCTCCAGCTATAGCACCTACCAACGAACACCGGGGCGAGCACCTGCGCCCAAAGAAACAACCCCATCAATCCACAATACGTTTGAAAGCCACCCATCATGGACAAGAAATCCTTCCTCAAGGCCGGGCATACACCGACACTCCTGGCCGCCTTCCTTTACTTCGACCTGGCCTTCATGGTGTGGGTCCTCCTCGGCCCCCTCGGCGTGCAGATCGCCAACGATCTGGGCCTGACCCACGCCCAGAAGGGCCTGATGGTGGCCACGCCTGTGCTTGCTGGTGCACTGCTGCGCATGGTCATGGGCGTGCTGGTGGATCATCTCAAGCCCAAGATGGCTGGCGCCATCGGCCAGGTCATCGTCATCGTGGCCCTGTTCGTAGCCTGGCAGTTCGGCATCCACAGCTATGAACAGACGCTGATCCTCGGTCTCTTCCTCGGGGTGGCTGGCGCCTCCTTCGCCGTGGCCCTGCCCCTGGCCTCCCGCTGGTATCCGCCGGAACACCAGGGCACGGCCCTCGGTATCGCCGGCGCGGGCAACTCCGGCACCGCCCTGGCGGCCCTGTTCGGCCCCGGCCTGGCTGCCGCCTTTGGCTGGGTCAATGTCTTCGGCCTGGCCCTGATCCCGCTCAGCATCGTGTTCGTGGTCTACCTGGTGCTCGCCAAGGATGCCCCCGAATGCCCGCCGGCCAAGTCCTTCGCCGAATACCTCAAGGTGCTCAAGGACAAGGACGCCTGGTGGTTCATGTTCTTCTACTCGGTCACCTTCGGCGGCTTCGTCGGGCTGGCCTCGTCCCTGACCATCTACTTCAACACCCAGTACGGGCTTGATCCGAAGATGGCCGGCTTCTTCACGGCCGCCTGCGTCTTCGCCGGCAGCCTGGTGCGCCCCATCGGCGGCAACGTGGCCGATCGCATCGGCGGCATCAAGAGCCTCACCGTGATGTACGTCTTCGCCGCCATTTTCCTGTCCATCGTCAGCTTCGGCCTGCCCGAGGCCTGGATGGCCCTGGCCGTGTTCGTGTGCGCCATGCTGTCCCTGGGCATGGGCAACGGCGCCGTGTTCCAGCTGGTGCCTCAGCGTTTCCGCAAGGAAATCGGCGTGATGACCGGCCTGGTGGGGATGGCCGGCGGTGTCGGCGGCTTTTACCTGGCCTCCAGCCTGGGCTACAGTCGCCAGGTGACCGGCAGCTACCAGGCCGGCTTCCTGATCTTCGCCACCCTGGCGATCGCCGCGCTGCTCGGCCTCACCGCCGTCAAGGGCCGCTGGCGCACCACCTGGGGTGCCCCCAACATGACCAGCGCCAAGATCTGACCCCCATGTCCCGACTCCAGGCCGCCCTCGGCTACGCCTCCCTCACCGGCCCGCGCCCGCGCAACGAGGACTTCTGCGGCGCGGTCACCCCCGAGGGGGCCGAACTGGAGAGCAAGGGCATCCTGGCGGCCGTGGCCGACGGGGTCGGCGGCCACGCCAACGGGCGCGAGGCCTCCGAATACACCGTCCGCGGCCTGTTGTCGGACTACTACGCCACGCCCGACACCTGGGCAGTCAACAAAGCTCTCGACACGGTGCTGGGGGCCCTCAACCGTTGGCTGGTATCCCACGCAGCCCGTACCCGGGAGGCGGCTGGCATGGCCACCACCCTGTCGGCCATCGTGCTGCGCGGGCGCCGCTTCTACCTGGCCCACGTGGGCGATTCACGCATTTACCGCCTGCGCGGTACGCGCCTGGAGCTGCTGAGCACCGACCACGTATGGGAGCACCCGGAGCTCGACAATGTGCTCTCCCGCGCGGTCGGGCTCGATGCTCACCTGTCGGTGGACTACGCCGACGGAGAGCTGGAGGCCGGCGACGTCTTTGCGCTGATGAGTGATGGCGTGTGGAGCCCCCTGGGCGAACGCCGCATCGCAGACATCCTGCGTGCCGAAACCGATCCCCAAGACGCGGCCTCGCGCCTGGCCATGAGCGCCGAAGGGGGCGGCAGCCAGGACAACTGCACGGCCCTGGTGCTGCGCATCGACACCCTGCCCCCCGACCGCCTGCGCGACAACATCGACCGCCTGCATCGCCTGCCCCTGCCCCCGCGGCTCAAGCCCGGCCAGCAGATCGACGGGCTGACTGTAGACGCCCTGCTCCACGAATCCATCGCCACCCTGCTCTACCGGGTGCGCGACGCCCAGGGCCACGCCCGTGTCCTCAAGACGCTGCGCCCCGAGCACGACGACGCCGAATCCGCCGCGGCGCTGGCCCACGAGGAATGGCTGGCCCGGCGGGTGAATGACGCCTGGTTTCCCCAGGTCATTCCCTACCCCGAGCGCAGCCATCTCTACTACCTGATGAGCTGGCACGACGGCGCCACCCTCAAGGCCAGGCTCGACAACGGACACCGCTTCGGCAGCGGCGAGATCGCCGAGCTCGGCAGCCGCATCCTCAAGGGCATCGCCGGCCTGCACCGCCTGTCCATCGTCCACCGGGACATCAAGCCCGACAACCTGCACCTGGACGGCGAGGGACGCCTGCGCATTCTCGATCTGGGGGTCGCGGCATCCGATGCCTCCGGCGACGGCCAGAAATTCGGAGAGATCAACAACCCCGGCACCCCGAGCTACATGGCCCCCGAGCTCTTTGGCCCGCGCCACACGGGTGCCAACGAGCAGACCGACCTGTACGCCGTCGGCGTCACTCTCTACCAGCTACTGACCCGCAAGTACCCCTATGGCGAGATAGAGCCCTTCCAGACTCCGAGGTTTGGCGACCCTGCCCCGCCCACGCGCTACCGCCCAGACATCCCCGACTGGCTCGAAGCCGTCCTGCTGAAAGCCGTCGCCCGCGAACCGAAGGCCCGTTTCGAGACCGCCGAGGAATTTCTCCTTGCCATCGAACGGGGCGCCCACCGCCCCCTCTCGGTTGCCCGCAAGTCACCACTGCTGGCCCGTGACCCACAGCTCGGACTGCGGCTGATTGTGGCGGCATCCGTGACACTCAACATCTTTTTGATCTACCTGTTGCTGGTACGCTAGGGGCAGTCAGAATCCCGCTCCGCACCGGATGAGCAGAACACGCCCACACCGGCGCGGTACCCTGCCCGAGCCACTCTGCGTGCCCCCACCCCACATCCCCCACCGCACCGTGACCTTGCTGGATGAAGATGCCAGCGCACGGATGTTCAAGTTCTTCAGTTCCGCGACACTGCTCCTGCTCGGCACTGCCGTCAGCCTCGCCTACTTGCTCAGTGACGCCGATACACGCCTGCTGGTCCCATCGGCACTGATCTGCCTCCTTGCCCTGGGCGTCCACATCGGTATCCGTCTGGGTCACACCCGGAGGGCCGGGCAAGTGCTGATCTGGGGCACCTGGGCCATCATCCTGATCTCGGCCCCGTTCGGCAGCGGCAACCGCAGCATCGGCATAGTCGTCATCCCCCTGCTGATCTTCGTGAAAAGCTGGTTTGGCAGCCCCCGGCGTGCCATTGGCATGACCGTCGCGACCCTCGTCGCCCTGCTCGGCATCTCCCTCAGTGAGCACTACAACTGGATTCCCCAGGCCGGCCCGGTGTCGCCCCTGGCACGCTGGCTGATGCTCTGCGCCATCTTCTGCACCATAGGCTTCTTTACGGTGCTATCCCACCACCTGTACCTGCGACGCTACTCCGAGCAGGCACGGCTCGCCGCCACTCTCGCCCTGGTCACGGAACACAGCCCCATCATGCTGGCCTCCGTGGACTCGGACGGGCGCTACCGTTATGTAAACAACAACTACGCGCACTTCCACGGCAAGGCTGCCGAAACCCTGATCGGTAGCCCCATCACCGACACGGTGGGCGCCGAAACGGTACGCCAGATCCGTCAGACCCTGCTCAAGAACAATGGGCGGGGTGCCTATCGCAGCCAGCGTCGGGACCCGGTGAGCGGTATCGAACGCTGGCTTGAAACCAGCGTGCAGCAGGCCGTGGGCAGCGACGGCCTGGACGACGGCTACTACGCCATCCTGCGCGACGTCACCGCCGAGGTGCGCTCCGCAGAGCAGATCAACTTTCTCGCCTGTCACGACTCCCTGACCGGCCTGCCCAACCGGGCCCTGATGATCGACCGCCTCCACCAGGCCATCCTCCGTGGCCAGCGCGAAGACAGCCTGGTGGTGGTGTGCTATCTGGACCTGGACAGATTCAAGCTTCTCAACGATACCTGGGGGAATTCCGCCGGCGACAGCATGCTGGTCCAACTCGCCGCCCGCCTCCAGGATTGTGTGCGCGGCACCGACACCGTGGCACGCCTGGGGGGAGACGAGTTTGTGGTGCTGATGGGCGGCATCGAGAAGCGCGAGGAAATCCCCGCCACCATCACCCGCCTGCAGAAGGCCGTGGGCCGCCCGGCCTCAATCTCCGAGACCCGGGACATCGCCATCTCCGCCAGCATCGGCGTGTCGGTGTGCCCCCTCGACGGGGAAGAGCCCGAGGTGCTGCTGCGCAATGCCGATCAGGCCATGCTCATGGCCAAGCAATCCGGGCGCAACCGCTACTGCCTCTTCGACACCGAACTCGATCATCGTGCACGCACCCTGCCCCAGATCGCCGCCGAGGTCGAGAAAGGCCTCGACACAGGGGAGTTCGTCCTCGTCTATCAACCCAAGGTGAACATGCGCCTGGGCACCGTGGTCGGAGTCGAAGCCCTGATCCGCTGGGCCCACCCGGACGAAGGGCTGCGCCTGCCGGCGGGCTTCCTGCCCTACGTCGAAGGCAGCGACGTCGCCACCCGCCTCGACCAATGGGTACTCACCGAAGTCCTCTCCCAAATGGGTCGCTGGGCGGCCATTGGCCTGCACCTGCCGATCAGCGTCAACATCTCGGGCCACCACCTGCAGAGCCCCGGCTTCTCCGAGCATCTGACCCACCTCTTCCAAACCCACCCGGCACTACCCACGGACCGCCTGGAAATCGAAATCCCGGAAACCACCGCCATGAACGAGGTGGAGAAGATCGCCCGGATCATCCGCGACAACGCCGCCCTCGGCGTGCGTTTCGCCCTCGACGACTTCGGCACCGGCTGCTCATCCCTGGCTTGCTTCCGCCGACTTCCCGCACAGACGCTGAAGATCGACAGATCCTTCGTGCGCAACATCCTGGAAGACCCGGAAGACCTGGCCGTCGTAAAGGGCGTGGTAGCCTTGGCCCACAGCTTCGGCCGGAACGTGATCGCCGAAGGGCTCGAAAGCACTGAGCAAGGTGTTGCCTTGCTGGGCATCGGCTGTGACTGCGCCCAGGGCGACGGCATCGCCCCCCCCATGCCCGCCGAAGCCTTGCCAGCCTGGCTTGCGCACTGGCAATGCCCAACCCTGTGGCAGGAAGCCACCACCAGCAGGGCTTAGCCACCCACAAAGCGCCACGGAACCTCCGCCCCGGACGGGCAGAGCACCATCGGCCTTTGGATGAACGGGAACCCGCTTTACAATAGCGGGCTTTCCGGCACGCTCAGCCGGAAGCCCTGCATATCAAAGGAACACCATGGCTCTCCAATGCGGCATCGTCGGCCTGCCCAACGTCGGCAAATCGACCCTCTTCAATGCCCTCACCAAGGCCGGCATCGCCGCCGAGAACTACCCCTTCTGCACCATCGAGCCCAACGTCGGCATCGTTGAAGTGCCCGACCCCCGCCTCGATGCCCTGTCCGCCATCGTCAATCCGCAGAAGATCCAGCCGGCCATCGTCGAATTCGTGGACATCGCCGGCCTCGTGGCGGGCGCCTCGAAGGGCGAAGGCCTGGGCAACCAGTTCCTGGCCAACATCCGCGAGACCGACGCCATCGTCAACGTGGTGCGCTGCTTCGAAGACGAAAACGTGATCCACGTGAACGGCAAGGTCGACCCGCTGGCCGACATCGAGACCATCGTCACCGAGCTTGCCCTGGCCGACATGGCCGCCGTCGAGAAGGCCATCCACCGCGAGAACAAGAAGGCCCGCTCCGGCGACAAGGATGCCCAGAAGCTCGTCGCCATCCTCGAAAAGCTGCTGCCCCACCTCAACGAGGGCCAGCCGGCACGCACCATGAAGCTCAGCGACGACGAGAAGCTGATCCTCAAGCCCCTGTGCCTGATGACCCTCAAGCCCGCCATGTACGTGGGCAACGTCACCGAAGACGGCTTCGACAACAACCCCTACCTCGACCGCCTGCGCGAACACGCCGCCAAGGAAGGTGCCCCGGTGGTAGCCCTTTGCGCCAAGATCGAGGCCGAGCTGGCCGATCTGGACGACGAGGACAAGATGGCCTTCCTGGCCGACCTGGGCCTCGAAGAACCCGGCCTCAACCGCCTGATCCGCGCCGGTTACCAGCTCCTCGGCCTGCAGACTTACTTCACTGCCGGGGTCAAGGAAGTCCGCGCCTGGACCATCCACGTGGGCGACACCGCCCCCCAGGCCGCCGGCGTCATCCACACCGACTTCGAACGCGGCTTCATCCGCGCCCAGACCATCGCCTTCGATGACTTCATCAAGTTCAAGGGCGAAGCCGGCGCGAAAGAAGCCGGCAAGATGCGCTCGGAAGGCAAGGAGTACGTGGTGAAGGATGGTGACGTGCTGAACTTCCTGTTCAACGTCTGAGCCAATCAAGCTCTTTCTATAGGTTTCACAAGATTGCATTGGAACCCGAAAACAACGCAAAATCCCCGGTTATGCCGGGGCTTTTCATTTCAAGAAACCTCTTGAAATGACC
>NZ_JAQVCN010000017.1 GCF_028689785.1 Zoogloea sp.
GGAAGCTGGTGCCTGCCCTGGCCCTGGCCTTCCACCTGGCGGACGGCCACCACGGCCCGGTGGGCTTCGCCTCCACCCTGCGGGCGCTGCATTGGAGCGTGTATCTGCAGACGCACGCCCGGCGCTGCTACGGGGTGGCCCAGTCGGGCGAGGTGGATACGGCCCGGCGGATACTGGAGCGGGTGAGGAAGGGGGATCTGGCTCGGGAGGGGTTCGGGAGCCGGGACGTGTGGCGCCCGGGGTGGTCCGGCCTGGCCGATCAGAAGCGTGTGACCGAAGGGCTTGGGCTGCTGGTGGAGCTGGGACACCTGGAGGAGTGGCAGGAGCCCTCCAGGACGAAGCCCCGCACCCTGTACGTGGTCAATCCCAAGTTGGTGCCGGTGCGGCACTGAGAGGAATTTCTGCCCATGTGCGCCCGGACCGTACTGCCAAAACTGTCTTTTCTTAATTTGGCAGTTTTGGCAGTGACCCCGCGGGGGTGCATCGGGGGATTTCGAGGGGCAGCCTCCCTGCACCGCTATGCTATGGTTCAAGCCATGCACTCACACCGCTTTGACCGCCCGATCATCTTGACCCGTCATGCCCGCCTGCGCATGGACGAACGCAATATCAGCGAAGCCGAATTGCTGTCGGTAATCGATACCGGCGAAACACGCTACAAGGATGCTGTCCACCTGTGGGCTTTCAAGCACATCGCCGAACGTGCCGACAATCTGGTCTGTGCCGTGCTGGTGCTTGAAGACGCGGTAGTGGTCAAGACCGTGATGCATCATTTCAGCCTGGAGGTTTAGCCATGCGAACCACGTATTACGACGACGACGATATTCTTGTGATCCGCCTGAGTGACAAGCCCATTGCCCGCGAGGTGTCGCAAGACTGGAACACCCATGTCAGCTACGCCGCCGACGGCACCGCCGTTGAGGTGGTCGTTCTGGATGCCCGCGCAAGCGGTGCCCTACCGGTTGAGGTTGCGCACGGCCGGGCCGCTTGAAGGCGGCTCACGCTTCTTGTACAGGGCGTAAAGGAAGTGGCCGGCTGATTGCCACCCTTCAGGAGGTGGAGCGATGAACAAACGGACATTGACGGTCACGATCAATCCCGACTGGCGGGCTGCCCTGCGTGCTGCTGGCCGTGGTGCTTTCGCTGCCGATGGCTACCAGGGCGAAACCCTCAACTTCGAAACCCCGGCTGCGTTCTTCTCGCGTCTGACCGAGAAGCGGTGGGCCATGCTTCACGCCCTGCAGGGGGCGGGGGAACTGGCGGTAAGGGAACTAGCCCGCCGGCTGGAACGGGACGTGAAGCGCGTCCATGAGGATGCAGGGTCATTGGTGGAACTGGGGCTGATCGAGCGCACTGAACGGGGCGGCCTGGTGTGCCCCTTTGACGATATTCACGTGGACATGCACTTGAAGCGGGCGGCGTAGCCGAAGCCGTTCTTCAAGACCAGCGCCGGGCATGACCTGGCGTTGTTCTTTCTGGCCGGTGTGAGCTTTCTGAATGGATCAAAACCCTTACCTTTTGAGCCACCCACAGACACCAGGCGGGAGCCTGGCTCAAAAACGTTGATTCTTATTTTGAGCCAGGCTATTCTATGAGCCATATATTTTGAGCCACATAGAGGCCTGCCATGTCTGCCGTCGTTGCCTACACCCGCGTCTCCACCGACGATCAAACTTGTGAGAACCAACGCCGGACCATCTCGGCCCGCTACTCTGTGGGCAAGTGGTTCTCCGACGATGGCGTCTCCGGCACGGTGGCTGCGACACAGCGGGCGGGGCTGGGCGCCCTCCTCGCCTATGTCCGAGAAGGTGATGTCGTTGTGGTGGCGGCCATTGATCGACTCGGGCGGAACACCCTGGACGTGCTGAATACCGTCGAGGCCCTGAAGGCAAAGGGTGTGTCCGTCGTGTCCATGCGGGAAGGCTTCGACCTGGCCACACCAGCGGGCAAGCTGATGCTCACCATGCTGGCCGCGGTGGCCGAGCTGGAGCGGGAGAACATCAAGGCCCGTCAGCTCGCCGGGCTTGAGCGGGCCAAAGCCGAAGGCAAGCACCTCGGGCGGTCGAAGAGCATTGACGACACTGCCGTAGCCGCCTGGCGTGCCGAAAACGCCTCCAGCATCAAGGCAACGGCCGAACACTTCGGAATATCGCAGGCCAGCGTGAAACGTGCCTGCGCGAAGCGGTAGTCCCGAAGGCTGGCGAAAAAGCAGTACCCGCCACATCAAGCAACTAAGCACTGGCTACAATGGAAGCTGAAGGTATAGCTCTGTGTAGCTAGGCGTGTAGCCAGACACACACAAAGCCACCAAACCCCGCGCCGTACAAGGCTCGAAGCACAACAAAGAACAATCCATCCATAAATTCAAATGACCGACACCCCCTTCGCTCGCCCCAGTGGCCGCACGCCCGCTCAACTCCGCCCCGTCCGCATCACCCGCAGCTTTACCCGCCACGCCGAAGGCTCGGTGCTCATCGAATTCGGCGACACGCGGGTGCTGTGCACTGCCAGCGTCGAAGAGAGCGTGCCTCCCTTCCTGCGCGGCAAGGGCCAGGGCTGGTTGACCGCCGAGTACGGCATGCTGCCCCGCTCCACCCACACCCGCAGTGCCCGCGAGGCGGCCAAAGGAAAGCAGAGCGGCCGTACCCAGGAGATCCAGCGCCTGATCGGCCGCAGCCTGCGTGCAGTGGTGGACATGACCGCGCTGGGCGAGCGCCAGATCACCATCGACTGCGACGTGCTGCAGGCCGACGGCGGCACCCGCACCGCCTCCATCACTGGCGCCTGCATTGCTGTCCATGAAGCCCTTGATGGTCTGGTCAAGGCTGGCAAGCTGCCCGCCAACCCGATGCGCGACTTTGTCGCGGCCATCTCCGTGGGCATCTACAAGGGCGTTCCCGTTCTCGACCTCGACTACCCGGAAGACTCCGACTGCGAAACGGACATGAACGTGGTGATGACCGGATCGGGCGGTTTTGTCGAGATCCAGGGCACCGCCGAAGGCGCCCCCTTCTCCCGCACAGAACTGGACAGCCTTCTGGAACTGGCCGGCGCCGGCATTGCCGAACTCGTCGTGGAACAGAAGAAGGCCCTCGGCATTCCAGCCTGAGTGCCACGAAAGCGAGGCCCCCCATGAAACAACTCGTACTGGCCAGCGGCAACGCCGGCAAGCTCAAGGAACTCTCCGCCCTGCTCGCCCCTCTCGGCATCGAAGTGCTGCCCCAGTCGGCCTTCAATGTCACCGAAGCCGAGGAGCCCCACCCGAGCTTCATCGAAAACGCCATCGCCAAAGCCCGCCATGCCGCCCGCAGCACCGGTCTCCCGGCGCTGGCCGATGACTCCGGCCTATGTGTCGAGGCACTTGGCGGCGCACCGGGCGTGATCTCGGCGCGCTTTGCCGGCGAACCCAAATCAGATCAACGCAACAACGCCCTGCTGCTTGAGAAACTCACCGGTCAGGCCGACCGCCGGGCGCGCTTCTACTGCGCGCTGGCCCTCGTCCGCCATCCCGACGACCCACAACCGCTGATCGCCTGCGGCGAATGGCATGGCGAAATCCTTGACGCCCCTCGCGGCACGGCCGGCTTTGGATACGATCCCCTGTTCCTCGTCAGCGAGCTGGAGCAGACCGCCGCCGAGATCCCCGCTGAGCTCAAGAACGTCCTGTCCCACCGGGGCAACGCCTTCCGGCAACTGCTCGACAAGCTTCGCGCCGAACCCGTGTAACCCCCGGCGCCAACCCTGGCGCCGTCAAGCCCCTGCCCCGATGTCCGAACCCCGCATCATCCCGATTGCCCCCCGGGCCAGCCTGCCCCCGACTGCAGCTGGCCAGTGGGAGTCGAAACTCACGACTTCGCCCCCCCTGTCCCTTTACGTCCACTTCCCCTGGTGCGTAAAGAAGTGCCCCTACTGCGACTTCAATTCCCACGGCGTGCGCGATGAAGGCATCCCAGAAGCCGCCTACATCGAGGCTCTGATCGCCGATCTGGAAGGGGCGCTACCTCAGGTGTGGGGCCGGCGCGTGCACAGCATCTTCATCGGCGGAGGTACCCCCAGCCTGATGAGTCCGGACGGGCTGGATGCACTGCTTACCGCCATCCGCATGCGTGTGCAGCTCGACCCCATGGCCGAGATCACCCTCGAGGCCAACCCGGGCACCGTCGATGCGGGCCGTTTCCGGGGCTTCCGGCAAGCCGGCATCAATCGGCTGTCGGTGGGCATCCAGAGTTTCAACGAAGGGCATCTCCAGGCCCTCGGACGCATCCATGGCCGCGCCGATGCCATTGCCGCCGCCGAAGCCGCCCTCACCCACTTCGAGGCCGTCAACCTCGACCTGATGTACGCGCTACCCAACCAGAGCCTGGCCGAAGCCGCGGCCGACCTGGACATGGCCATCGCCCTAGGCCCCCAGCATCTTTCCTGCTATCACCTGACCCTGGAACCGAACACAGCCTTCGCTGCCAACCCGCCGGCCATCCCCGATCCGGACGCCTCGGCCGACATGCAGGACCAAGTGGAGGCACGCCTGGCCGAGGCCGGCTATGGTCATTACGAAACCTCCGCCTTTGCCCGCCCCAACCGGCAATGCCGACACAACCTCAACTACTGGACCTTCGGCGATTACCTGGGGATAGGCGCCGGTGCCCATGGCAAGCTCTCGTCCCATGAGGGCATCCTGCGGGAAACCCGCCCCAAACACCCGGCAGCCTACCTGGCCGCGCGGGAGAGCGGCGCCTTTGTCCAGGAGCGGCGTACCATCGGCAGTGCCGAACTGCCTTTTGAGTTCATGATGAATGCCCTGCGCCTCAACCAGGGCTTCCCGCGCCGGCTCTTTGCCGAGCGCACCGGCCTGCCCTTCGAGGCGGCCGAAGCCGGGCTGCTCAAGGCCACCCGCCAGGGATTGGTCGAAGCCGACGGCGAGATCCTGCGCCCCACCAGGCAGGGACGCCATTTCCTGAACGAACTGCTGATGCTATTTCTACCCGCCTGAACACTCAGCGCAAGGCGAGCGCCCCCATCCCGGCAGGACGCCGGGACGCAAAGGCCCGCCTGCGTTCCCCGGCAAGCCCTCTGAGCAACAGGCGATTGAACAGGCTTGGCCGCAGATCCACAAGCACCGCGCTACGCAGCACCCCATTCGCGAACTGGCGCTTGAGTTCGCCATTTCCGGGGCGATAGTCCAGATAGCGGCAGGTCTGCTCGGCAAAGAGGCGGCGGATCACCTGCAGGTGCAGGATGGTCGCCAGCACGTCGCCACGAAACGCCTCCGCCTCGCCAGCCCCGCCATAGAGGTAGGCATCCCCTGCCACCTGCAGACGCATCCAGGCCACCGGCTGATCCACCGCGAACAGCACGTAGCCCCGGGTCTCGGCAGTGGGCCTGCGGCGCTCCGCGGCCCGGTCAGCACACATCGGGCCGACGCCCTCCACCTGGTCGATCAGGCGCAGGAATTCCGGAAGGGCATCCGCACCCCGATACTCACGCAGATCCAGTGCGCCACCGCAGCGCTCGGCAAACCGGGCCTCGTCCCGCGCAAAGGACTCGCGGCTCTTTATGGAATACCGGCTGGCCAGGAAATCCTCGTAGCTGCCGACCAGCGACAGGTAATGCCAACTATCACGCACCAGCACGCAGGTCACCCGATCATCCCAAACGGAGTATGTCCGCCACCCCGGGTCGGGAACATGGCACCGCACGCGACCAGCACTGCTTGCAGGCAACGTCCGCAGGGGCGCAAGCTCCCGGCCCATCAGGGCATCAGCCAAGGACAGTTCGTGGACGGTAAGCGGCAGACGGACGGAAAACAGGCGTTTCCCGAGTACACAGAAAGGCAAGGCGAGCAGGCGCTCGGATGAGTGGGAAGACATGTCGGGCTTTCGATGATGTACGGCCGCCGGCCCCGGAGTGGCTACGGCGTTTTGAGCAAACTTCAAGCTCAAATGGATATTCTATCCCCAATACATAATACGGATGCGGCATGGCACCCCCATGACAGCGCCGTGCCGCAAAGCCGCCCCCGGAGCCGCCGCCCCAACGCCTCCCTGCTGCGGCATAATCCGGCCACTTTCCGCCCCGCCCGCACCATGCTCCCAGCCCCCGACGTCGCCCCCCCAGCATTGCCGGATCTCACCGCCCTCGGGCAGGTCTTTACCCCAGAACGTGTAGTGCGGGCCATGCTGCGCCTACGCCACAATGCGGGTCGCGTGCTGGAACCCTCCTGTGGCGACGGCGCCTTCCTGCAGCACCTGCACCACGCCGTCGGCATCGAACTGGACCCCCGCCAGTGCCCGCCAGGCGGCAACAACATGGATTTCTTCGCCTACCCGGAAAGCGAGAAGTTCGACACCGTCATCGGCAATCCACCCTATGTGCGCTATCAGGATATTGCCCCGAGCACCCGGGCCCTGCTCCGCCAGGACGGTTTCGACGGCCGCAGCAACCTGTACCTCTTTTTCATCGAGAAATGCGTCCGGCACCTGGCGCCGGGGGGCGAACTGATCTTCATCACCCCGCGGGACTTCCTCAAATCCACCAGTGCCCGCAGCCTCAACCGCTGGCTCCATGAGCGCGGGACCATCACCCACGCCATCGAACTGGGTGACGCCCGGGTCTTCGACGACGCACTACCCAACTGCCTGATCTGGCGCTACGAACTCGACAATCTCTCCCACAACACCGCCTGGGCCCAGATCCGCCAGGGCGATGACCTTAGCCATGGGCTGGACCATCCCCACTGGCAATACCGGCACTTCTCCGAATGCGCGGGGCACCTGCTGTTCAGCCGCGGCGAGTACAGCCTGAGCCTGGCCGCCGTAGCCACGGTGAAAGTTGGTGCCGTATCGGGGGCCGACCAGATCTATACCAGCGATCTTCACGGCAACCAGGATTTCGTCAGCTCGGGCACCATCGGCAGCGGCCAGACCCGCCGCATGATCTGGTGCGGGCCCGGCGAGCCTCCTCCTCCCGCCCTGCTCCCCTACCGGGATCGCCTGCTGGCCCGGCGCATTCGCCCCTTCGACGAAAGCAACTGGTGGCAATGGGGCCGCGGCTATCCGCAAACCGACGCACCCCGGGTCTATGTGAACACCAAGACGCGCCGGCCCCAGCCCTTCTTCATTCACCCCTGCCCGAATTTCGACGGTGCAGTGCTCGGGGTGTTTCCGCATTGGACAGGCGTGGATCTGGCCGCTTTCAGGGATGCACTGAACGCCGTCGACTGGGCCGACCTGGGCTTCGTCTGCGATGGCCGCTACCTGTTCACCCAACGCAGCCTTGAAAACGCGCCCTTGCCCGCCTCCTTTGGGGCATTCCTTCCCCCAGAAGCGTGACGGCGCACCGTCAAGGGGCGTAAACGGCAGATGGTGTAACATCCCGCGAACAATCACAGGCCGCGCAGGTCCACGACGCACTCCCTTCCGTCGTCACCCAACGCAACGCCCACCCGAGAACAGTTCGCGAGGTCCCATGGTTCCCCATCTCACCACCGCGCTCACCGGCCCTTTGCTGGAGCTGGAGCGGCATTTTCTCGACAACGCCTGTGCCATCGAGCGCTGGATGCGCACCCAGTGGCAAGAGCACCTTCCGCCCTTCTACGGCTCCACCGACCTGCGCAACTCCGGCTTCAAGCTGGCCCCGGTCGACCTCAATCTGTTCCCAGGTGGTTTCAACAATCTCAACGACGCCTTCATGCCCCTGTGCGTGCAGGCAGCCCAGGCCGCCATCGAACGCATCTGCGTAGGCGCCGGCTCCATCCTGCTGATCCCCGAGAACCACACCCGCAACCAGTTCTATCTGCAGAACGTGGCCAAGCTGGTGTCCATCCTGCGCCTGACCGGCCTCGAAGTACGTCTCGGCAGCCTGCTGCCCGAGATCACCGAACCGACCGTCGTCGAACTCGCCAACGGCAGCAGCCTGACCCTCGAACCCCTTGAGCGCCACGGCAGCCGCCTTGGCCTGAAGGATTTCAACCCCTGTGCCGTGCTGCTCAACAACGACCTGTCCGCCGGCGTTCCCGACATCCTGCAGAACCTCCACGACCAGTGGGTCATTCCGCCAGTCCATGCCGGCTGGCATTCCCGGCGCAAATCCAACCACGCCGCCGCCTACGACCGCGTGGCCCAGGACTTCGGCACGGCTATCGGCATCGACCCCTGGCGCATCAACCCGGCCTGGGACACCTGTGGCGGCCTGGACTTCCACGCCCGCGCCGGCGAACAGGAGTTGGCCGACAAGGTTGCCGCGATGCTCGACAACATTCGCGCCAAATACAAGGAATACGAAGTCACCGATGAACCCTTCGTAGTGGTCAAGGCCGACGCCGGCACCTACGGCATGGGCGTCATGACGGTCAAGGACGCCGCCGAACTGATCGGCCTGAACCGCAAGCAGCGCAACAAGATGAGCGTGGTGAAGGAAGGCCTGGAGGTCCACGACGTGATCATCCAGGAAGGCGTGCACACCTTCGAAACGGTGAACAACGCCGTGGCCGAACCCGTGGCCTACATGATGGATCACTACGTCGTCGGCGGTTTCTACCGGGTGCACACCCAGCGTGGCCGTGACGAGAACCTCAACGCGCCAGGCATGCACTTCGAACCCCTGGCCTTCGAGGCACCGTGCAGCCTGCCTGACTGCAACCAGGGGCCCGATGCACCGCCCAACCGCTTCTACGCCTACGGCGTGGTGGCGCGCCTGGCCCTGCTTGCCGCAGCCGTTGAGATCGAGGCCACCGAACCGACCGCAGCCCTCGAAGAAGCCGCCGCCTGAGCCCCGCCATGAAACTCGCCTTCATTCTCGACCCCCTCGACCAGCTCAAGGCCTACAAAGACTCCAGCATCGCCATGATGCGGGCCGCCGCCCGCCGGGGGCACCAGATCTTCGCCATCCGTCGGGAAGCCCTGATCTGGGAAGGGGGCGTGGTCTCCGCACGGGCCCTCGCTCTCACCCCCACCGACGACGACCACGCCTGGTACGTGGCCGGCGAGGAGAGCGTGCAGGCCCTCACCGCCTTCGATGCAGTACTGATGCGCCAGGACCCGCCCTTCGACTTCGAATACGTCACGGCCACCTGGCTGCTCGAACGGGCCGGGCAGGCCGGCGCCCGGATCTTCAATCACCCGCGCTCAATCCGGGATCACTCCGAAAAGCTCGCCATCACCGAATTTCCCCAGTTCGCCCCGGCCACCCTGGTGGCCCGCGCCGCCACCGACATCAACGCTTTCATCGACGCCCACGGCGACACCATTCTCAAACCCCTCGACGGCATGGGCGGCAGCCAGATCTTCCGGGTACGAGCCGACGACCCCAACCGCAACGTCATCATCGAGACTCTCACTCAGGACGAGCGCCGCACCATCATGGCCCAGGCCTACCTGCCGGCCATCTCCGGCGGCGACAAGCGGGTGCTGATCATCGGCGGCAAGGTCATCCCTTACTCCCTGGCCCGCATCCCCATGGCCGGAGAAACCCGCGGCAATCTGGCCGCCGGCGGGCGTGGTGTGGCCATGCCCCTGACCGAGGGTGAGCACGCCATCGCCACCCACCTGGCCCCCATTCTGTGGGCCCGGGGGTTGCTCATTGTCGGCCTCGACATGATCGGCGACCGCCTTACCGAAATTAATGTCACCAGCCCCACCTGCATGGTCGAGATCACCGCCCAGATGGGGTTCGACGTGCCCGGTGCGGTGATCGATGCCCTCGAGGAGGCCTGCACCTGAAACACCCCGCGGTCGCCTGGCTGCTTGCAGCCTGCCTCGCCCTGCTGCTTGCCGGCTGCCAGCGGGAACAGCTCCACCAACAGGAATCCTATGTGTTCGGCACCCGGGTGGAGGTGATCACCTGGGGCGCCTCCGAACAGGAAGCCCGCACCGCCACCGCTGCGGTGCTGCAGGAATTCGACCGCCTGCACCGGGCTTACCACGCCTGGGAGCCCTCCGAGCTCACCGCTCTCAACACCGCCATCGCCACCGGTACGCCGCAGATCCCGGTGTCCGCCGAGCTGGCTGCCATGCTCACCGATGCCCGGGCCATCGCCCTCACCGGCGACGAGCTCTTCAACCCGGCCCTCGGCCAGCTGATCGCCCTGTGGGGCTTCCACAGCGACACCTTCACGCCCGCGCGCCCAGCCGCCGACGCCCTTGCCGCGGCCATCGCAGCCCGCCCCCGCATGGCCGACCTGACAATCAACGGCACCACCGTGAGCAGCCGCAACCGGGCTGTCCAGCTCGACCTGGGGGGTTACGCCAAAGGCTATGCCCTCGACCGGGCCGCCACCCTCCTCCGGGAAAGGGGCATCAACAATGCCCTGATCAACATCGGTGGCAACCTCATGGCCCTGGGCAGCAAGGGCGAACACCCCTGGCGGGTCGGCATCCAGCACCCCCGGGAGCCGCGCCCCCTGGCCAGCCTGCCCCTGCGCGACGGCGAGGCCATCGGCACCTCCGGCGACTACCAACGCTTCTTCGAGCTGGATGGCGAGCGCTACTGCCACCTGCTCGACCCCCGCAACGGCATGCCTGCCCGGGGCACCCAGGCCGTCACCCTTCTTGTCACCCCTCGCCCCCATGCCGGCACCCTGTCGGACGCAGCCAGCAAACCCGCCTACCTGGCCGGCGAACGCTGGCGGGAGTACACCCGGCGCTTCGGCATCGAGCACGCCTTGCGGGTAGACGCCCAAGGCCGGATAGAAGTCACCCGAGCCCTGCACAGCCGCCTCCAGTTCGACACCGGCATCACCCCCACCAGCGTTATAGACTGAAGGCATCGACCCGCCTGTTTCCGGGTTTTTCCGGCTTGCCGAGGCAGCCCCATCGGATAGAATGCCCGCCATGATCGGCATCCTCCTCATCACCCACGGCAGCCTCGGCGAATCGCTGATCCAGTGCGCCTGCCACGTGATGAATCGCCGCCCGCCCCAGATCCTGCAGATGGGCGTTTCCGGTCAGGACGACCCCCTTGATGCCCTGCCCCTGGCGCGTCAGCTCCTCGGCCTGGTAGACAGCGGTGACGGCGTGCTGATCCTTACCGACATCCTGGGTGCCACCCCCGCCAACATCGCCGCCAAGCTCCTCGAGCCCGGGCGCATCGAGGGCGTGGCAGGGGCCAACCTGCCCATGTTGCTGCGAACCATCACTTACCGAGAACGCAGCATGGACATTCTGGTCAAGAAAGCAGTAGCCGGCGCCTGCGAAGGCGTCGTGCATATGAAGTAGCAGTACAGGCACGTACGCAGGCGATCACCGGCAAACACCACAAGAACCGGGCTACGCCACAAGCACATCGAGGAAGACAGGAAGAACCGAACCATGCCGCGTCAAGAAGCAGAAATCATCAACAAGCTGGGCCTTCATGCCCGCGCCTCCGCCAAATTGACCCAGACCGCCAGCGCCTACCAGAGCGAGGTCTGGCTGGAGCGCAACGGCAAGCGAGTCAACGCCAAAAGCATAATGGGTGTCATGATGCTGGCCGCCGCCAAGGGCAGCACCATTACCATCGACACCAGCGGAAACGACGCGGACGAAGCCATGAGCGCCCTGGTCGCGCTGATCGCCGACAAGTTCGGGGAAGGGGAATGACCCGGCCGCCCCGCCCGATGGCACGGGAGGGCGAGCGATGAGCTTCACCGTACACGGCCTCGCCGTGTCCCAGGGCATTGCCATCGGCCATGCCCACCTGGTCTCCCACGCCCTGCTCGAAGTTGCCCACTTCACGATCGCCCCCAAGCACGTGGAGGCCGAAGTCGTACGCCTGCACAATGCCGTCACCCGGGTGAAGGCCGAGCTTGCGGGGCTCAAGGCGGCCACCGGCGCCGGCGCGGCCCCCTCCGAGGTGGATGCCTTCGTCGGCATGCACATCATGTTCCTCGAAGATCCAATGCTGGTGGACGCCGCCGAGCAGGTCATCCGCACACGACGGGCCAACGCCGAGTGGGCACTGGTCCAGCAGATGGAGCAGCTGGTCGAGCAGTTCGAAGCCATCGAAGACGCCTACCTGCGCGAACGCAAATCCGATGTGGTGCAGGTGGTCGAGCGGGTCGTCAAGGTTCTCCTCGGCCACCCTGGTCACCTCCCACCCAAGCGCAAGGACGGCCTAGGCACCATCGTCGTCGCCCACGACCTCTCACCCACCGACACCATCGGCTTCAAGGATCACGCCGTCGCCGGCTTCATCACCGACGTGGGCGGCCCCACCGGCCACACCGCCATCGTCGCCCGCAGCCTATCGATCCCAGCTGTCGTCGCCCTGCGCCACATCCGCCATGTGGTGAAGGACGACGAACTGGTCATCATCGACGGCACCCGCGGCGTCGTCATCGTTGATCCGGACGAGCGCGTCCTTGAGGAATACCGCCTGCGCAAGGCGGCCGTGGAACTCGAACGCTCCAAGCTCAAGCGCCTCAAGTCCACCCGGGCCGCCACCCTGGACGGAGAGGAGGTGCAGATCCTCGCCAACATCGAACTCCCCCCCGACGCAGTGCAAGCCAAGGGGGTGGAGGCCGACGGTGTCGGCCTGTTCCGCACCGAGTTTCTGTTCATGAGCCGCGACACCTGGCCCGACGAGGACGAACAGTTCGAGGCCTACAAGTCGGTGGTCAAGACCATGGCCGGCAAGACGGTCACAGTGCGCACCCTCGACGTTGGCGCCGACAAGGAGCTCGACGGCGCCTCCCGGGCCGAGGACAACCCGGCTCTCGGCCTGCGCGCCATCCGCTTCTGCCTGGCCGAGCCCAAGATGTTCCTGACCCAGCTGCGGGCACTGCTGCGGGCCAGCCACTTCGGCAAGCTCAAGATCCTGATCCCCATGCTGGCCAGCAGCAACGAGATCGACCAGACCCTGATTCTCCTCGACAAGGCCAAAGCCCAGTTGCGCGAACGCAAAATCAAGTTCGACGAGGCCGTGCCAGTGGGTGGCATGATCGAAGTCCCTGCTGCAGCCCTGTGCCTGGGCGCCTTCACCCGGCGTCTGCAGTTCCTGTCCATTGGCACCAACGACCTGATCCAGTACACCCTGGCCATCGACCGGGGCAACGAAGCCGTCGCCCACCTCTACAACCCGCTGCACCCCGCCGTGCTGCGCCTGATCCACCAGACCATCCAGGCCGGCATCAAGGCCGGCATTCCAGTGTCGGTGTGTGGCGAGATGGCAGGTGATCCGGAGTGCGCGCGCCTGCTCATCGGCATGGGCCTGCGCCAGTTCTCCATGCACCCGGCACAGATCCTGGAGGTCAAGCAGGCTATCCTGCGGGCCGATGCCTCCGACCTGGCCCCAAAAGTGCAGCGCCTCCTCAAACTGGACGACCCGGACCGGGTGCGCGAAGCGGTGGAAAAACTATAGGCGTCCTTTCCCGCAGAGTTTGACTTGCCACCAAGCCTCGCGCTAATCTTTGGGCTCAGCGCCGATTTGAACCCTTCAGCTTGCGGGCGCTTTACAAGTACGGCTAAAGCGACGGCAGCCCAGTCCGCGACCGTTCGCCGGCTGGGTTTTTCGTTTTCGGGACGAAACTGAGATGAAAGAACAACAATCCGTCGGAATCGTGGTGCCGCAAACGGCCCACTTCAGTGATCCGCTCCCCCTCAAGAGCGGTGGCGTGCTGCCCCAGTACGATCTGGTCTACGAGACCTACGGCACCCTCAACGCCGCCCGCAGCAACGCCGTGCTGGTGTGCCATGCCCTGTCCGGCTCCCACCACGTAGCCGGCAGGTATGCCGAAGGCGGTGGCGAAGGGTGGTGGGACAACCTGGTCGGTCCCGGCAAGCCCCTCGACACCCGGCGCTTCTTCGTCATCGGGGTCAACAACCTGGGCGGCTGTTATGGCAGTTCCGGGCCCAACTGCATCAATCCCGCCACCGGCAAGCCCTGGGGCGCCGACTTCCCCTTCGTCACAGTCGAAGACTGGGTCGACGCCCAGGCCCGACTGGCCGACCGGCTCGGCATCGAGCGCTTTGCCGCCGTGGTGGGCGGCAGCCTGGGTGGCATGCAGGCCCTGTCATGGACACTGCAATACCCCGACCGGGTCGCCCATGCTCTGGTGATCGCCTCGGCCCCCAAGCTCACAGCCCAGAACATTGCCTTCAACGAAGTGGCCCGTCAGGCCATCCTGAAAGACCCGGAATTTCACGGCGGCCACTACTACGAACACGGCGTGGTGCCCACTCGCGGCCTCGCCCTGGCGCGGATGATCGGCCATATCACCTACCTGTCCGACGACGCCATGGGCCAGAAATTCGGCCGCACCCTCCGCCACGACAAGCCGGTGTTCAGCTACGACGTCGAGTTCGAGATCGAGTCCTACCTGCGCTACCAGGGTGACAAGTTCGCCGGCTTTTTCGACGCCAACACCTACCTGCTCATCACCAAGGCTCTGGACTACTACGACCCGGCTTTCGACTATGACGGTGATCTGGTGGCCGCCCTCGGCCGGGCCAAGGCGGACTACCTGGTGGTGTCCTTCAGCACCGACTGGCGCTTTGCCCCGTCGCGCAGCCGGGAGATCGTCTACGCCCTGATGCACAGCGACCGCCGGGTAAGCTACACCGAGATCGACTGCCCCGCCGGCCACGACTCCTTCCTGCTCGACGACCCCCAATACCACGGCGTCCTGCGGGCCTACATCGACAACATCCGGCTGTAAGGGGCCTGCCATGAGCTTCCAGCGCTACGACTACGACGTGATCGCCAACTGGATCGAACCGGGCGAGCGCATCCTCGACCTGGGCTGCGGTGACGGCAGCCTGCTGCGTTATCTCGCCGACGTCCGCCAAGTGCGCGGTTACGGCGTCGAGAAGGACCCCGAGCGGGTCCTGGCCTGCACCCGCAATGGTATCAACGTGATCCAGATCGACATGGAAGAGGGCCTCGCCGGCTTCGACGACGGCTTCTTCGACCACGTCATCATGAGCCTGTCCCTGCAGGCCATGCACAACACCCAGGGCATTCTGAAGGAGATGCTGCGGGTCGGCCGCGAGGCCGTGGTGAGCTTCCCCAACTTTGCCTACTGGCGCCATCGCCAGGCCATCCTCAACGGCCACATGCCGGTGTCGAAGAACCTGCCGCACCAGTGGTACAACACACCCAACATCCGCTTTTTCACCATCGCCGACTTCGACGACCTGTGCGCCCAGGAAGGCATCGCCATTCGCGAGCGGCTGGCCTTTGACGAAGACAAGGTGATTACCGACGAGCCCAACTTTCTGGCCAGCGTCGCCCTCTACCGCCTCGGCCGGAGCGAGACGCCAGCTGGCTGACGGCCACGCGGGGATTGCCCTATCATCTCCGCCGAAGCTTCCACTTTTCCGGAGAGTGTCATGAGTACCCCTCAAGCCGGCATCCTGCTGCCCCTGCCCCCCCTCGCCCGTTACCTCGCCTTCAATCTCGAACCCGGCACCGACGTGGCCGCCGGGTTCGCCGCTCTGCAGCGCATCGTTGATGGAGAGCACACCGTCGCCGGCATCGGCATGGCCCCCCTCGGCGCCCTCGGCCGCAAGGTCACCGGCCTCAAGCCCTTTCCGCCCCTGTCCGGCCCCGGCGTGGATATTCCCTCCACGCCTTTCGCCCTGTGGCTGTGGCTGCGCGGTGACGACCGCGGCGAGCTCCTGCACCGGGCCCGACACATCGAGACGGCGCTGGCCCCGGCATTCACCCTGGCAGACTCTTGGGATGCCTTCAAGCACGACGGCGGGCGCGATCTGAGCGGCTACGAGGACGGCACCGAGAACCCGGAAGGCGACGACGCCACCGCCGCCGCCATCGCCGCAGACGGCTCCAGCTTTGTCGCCGTCCAGCGCTGGACCCACAACTTCAGCCATCTCGAAGCCATGCAGCCCGAAGAGCGCGACCACTGCATCGGCCGCCGTCGCAGCGACAACGAAGAGCTCGACGATGCCCCCGAATCCGCCCACGTCAAACGCACAGCCCAAGAGAGCTTCACCCCCGAAGCCTTCCTCGTCCGCCGCTCCATGCCTTGGGCCGAAGGCCGCAGCGCCGGCCTGATGTTCGTCGCCTTCGGCCACAGCGTCGACGCCTTCCAGGCCCAGATGCGACGCATGCTGGGCCTGGAAGATGGCATTGTGGATGCGCTGTTTCGCTTCACCCGGCCGGTGTCTGGCGCGTACTTCTGGTGCCCGCCGATGGTGGAAGGAAAGCTGCAGTTACCGCGCTAAGGGCCCTTCGAACGGGCGCTGATGGCATTCCCGCCATGTGGCGCCCCACGCTCCCTCATCGCAAGCCTCCTAGCCGACACGCATTTTTCTCGCCCCTGATGCACGGCTGAAGGCTTCAATTGAAGGGTTTGCCGCGCGGAAATCAAAACAATGCCCGACGCGATACCCCAAACCCACCACACGGAGTGGCACATCTGGTTCGACGGGTCCGCCTGCCCAAACCCTGGCCGGATTGGTCTGGGGGTGCTCCTGGTCGCTCCGGATGGGCAGCGCAAGGAGTACTCGTGCATAACGGCCCAGAGCGGCTGTAATAACGAGGCGGAACTGCTGGCGCTGGGCATGGCCCTCGAGATCGCCCGGGAGTCCGGAGCCCGCCGCGTCCTGGTGCAGGGTGACAGCGACTTTGCGGTGCGCCATGTCAATGGGCTGGACACGACGGAAGTCATCCGGCTGCGCGAGATCATCCTGCGCACCCGGGGCCTGATGAGCTGCTTTACCGAATGCCGTCTGGCGTGGATCCCGCGACATCGCAACCAGGACGCCGACCGCCTGTCGCGGGCAGCCCTCGGCCTGCCCGTAAAGCCGGGCCTACACCCCGGCCTGCTGCGGCGCCGGCGCTGACGCCTCCTGAAGCAACCGCGCCGCGATCAGCCCGTTGACCAGCCCGAACGATGTGGCGGCCAGAGCGAAGACCGGGACCAGGTAGAACACCCCATCATGGGGAACGAGCCAGGCCCGTGCCACCAGAAGCTGCCCGCCGATATGGGCGAAGGCGGCCAGGACGCTCTGGCTGACCGGCCCGAAGGCCCGCCCGGGCAGGTGCATGGCGAAGCCCAGCACCGCCAGGCTGGCCAGGCTGCCGGTCAAGCTCAGGAAAAAGCCCGGCGCCAGGAACTGCCCCAGGAGCAGACTGCTAACCAACACCCGCAGCAGCGCCACCCACACGGCCTCGCGCCAGCCCCAGCGAGCCAGCACCACCAGGATGATGATGTTGGCGAGGCCAGGCTTGACCCCGGGCAGGGGCAGCGGAATCGCCGCTTCGGCAACCGTCAGAACGATGGCCGCTGCCGCGTGGCGAGCCACTCGATGGTCTTCAGCCGTCGGCGTGAGGACGATCTCAGTAGTTGATGGAGTCATAATCGGCACGGCGGCCCGAAAGGGCCAGACTGACCTGGTTGGGAGCACAGATCGCCACCGCACCGGCACTGCTCAACCAGCCCTGGCGCACACAGTACTGGCGTGGCCCGGGATCGGCGGCAACCCGGGCGCGGCCAGGCTGGATCTCGATGCGGGTGGCTCCGAGGGGGCCTGGCACCTCGAGGATGCGGGCGGTGTTCAGATCCACCTCGGCAAACACCCGGCCGCCAGCCTTGATGATCGCCTTGTCCGGGCGCCCCCCTTGCCACAGGGCTACGGCCGAGAAGCCGCATGCTGCCAGCGCGCCCGCCAACACAAGCACATCGCCCCATTTAAGATGGGCGGCCCAGGCCGCCAGCCAGCCTCCCAGGGCAGGCCCGGGGATCATTTCAAGGAGCGGTGCCGGACGTGAACCCGGGCTGTTTCGCGAAAGTGCTCGGCGAGTTTTTCGGCAACATACACCGAGCGGTGCTGCCCGCCGGTACAGCCGATGCCGATGGTCAGGTAGCTGCGGTTGTCATTGACATAGGCCGGCAGCCAGGAGGCCACGAAACCGTAGATGTCCTCGACCATCTGCCCCACCTCGGGCAGCTTGGCGAGAAAGTCGATGACCGGACCGTCCTTGCCGGTAAGGGGGCGCAACACAGGATCATAGTGGGGGTTGGGCAGGCAACGCACATCAAACACCAGATCGGCATCCAGCGGAATCCCATGCTTGAAACCGAAGGACTCGAACAGCACCGTGATCTGGCTCCCCGCCTCCAGCCCCATGAAGTCCTTGACCCAATTGCGGAGAGTGTTGGCGGACATGTCGCTGGTATCGATGCGCTGCCCCAGCTCGGCAATCAACGCCAAAGCCTCCCGCTCACGGGCGATGGCCTCGCCCAGGGTGCTGCATTCGTCCCCCAGGGGGTGCTTGCGCCGGGTTTCGGAGAAACGTGCAATCAGGGTGTCGTCACGGGCATCGAGAAACAGGATGCGCAGGTCGTTGACCATGCCGCGCAAGGCTTCGACCTGTCGGGGCAGAGCTGCAATGCTGGCGCCGGAGCGCACGTCCACCGCCACAGCAATACGCTGGTAGCCCGCCCCCCGCAGATGGGAGACGAGTTGTGGCAGCAGGGCCGAGGGCAGGTTATCGACCACGTAGTGGCCACAATCCTCCATGACATTGAGGGCGACGCTCTTTCCGGAACCGGACAGACCGCTGATCAGAACGAGTTGCATGACGTTACCTGTTGAGAGGAAAGCGGCTGATCTACGTGTCAGCCTGCCATCGGAAAGTGACAAATTGTCACCTTCCTCTGAAACAGCATAAACAACTTCCTCGAACCTGGCAGCCTCGTTTTTCATGGAAACCAATACTTTTGTTAATTTATGTCACAACCAACAGACACCCCCTCCGCCGAGCCACACCGGCCCGCTCCAACTCGCTCACCAGCCAGCTCGCCAGGGCATCGGGGCTCAGGCCCAGGAAGCGGCGGTTCGCCTCCCGATACAGGGGCACCTCGGCCAGGTAGGCCGGCAGGGCGTCCAGATCGATGCTCCGCTGCTCAAGCAACGTGAAGGTGACGCACGCACGGATGGCATTGCGGGCCATCCGTGCGCCATCCTGCTCGAAGGCCCGCAGTCGCGAGAAGGCTGCACGCAAGGCGCCATCCACGTCGACGAAGGGCGCCCCATGACCAGGAATGACCAGATCCACCGCCAGGCGGGCGATGGCCTCAAGGGTTTCACGCACGGCCTCGATGCCGCCCCCCGCACCGATGACCTCGGCAAACAGGATGCCAAAACCGTTCTGCCACAGAGCATCGCCGGAGATCAGCAGGCGTGCGTCAGGAGCGTGGAAGATCAGCGCATCCATGTCGTGCCCGGGCGCCGGCAAGACCTGCCACTCGCGCTCTCCCATGACCAGACGTTCGCCGGGAGCAAGCGTGAAGTCGGCCCGGAAGGGCTCGCCCTGCTGGGCTGCAACGCTCAGTAGCAGAGCTTCCTCATCCCAGCGCGCCACCGCGTCGGCCATGCCCTCGGGGACACCGATGCGGCAGCCAAAGGCACGCTGCACGGCGGCGTTGCAGCCGATGTGATCAGAATGGGAGTGGGTGTTGATAAGCCGAGCCAGACGCCGGCCGGCAAGCACTTCCCCCACCAACGCGACGGTCTGGGCCGCATGACTCACATAGCCGCTGTCCACCAGGGTGGCCTCGGGGCCGTCGAACAGCAGCACATTGTTGGCCGACAGCCAGCCCCGCTCGATGACCTCAATGCCGGGCGGAAGCGTCACTGCCCCATGGGCACTCACGGGTCCGGCCTCAATCCGAGGACTCGACCTGCTCGCCAGGCAGGGGATGGATATGGTCCCTCCCTGCCTCACTATCATCGCCTCCCGCCGAATCCGTCTCGCCAAAAATGACCTCGGCGCTACGTCCGCAACCTATGCAGTAGCCGTCCTCGATCTCGCAGATGCCGATGCAGGGGTTATCGTCACTCATCGTCGCCCCTCAATCCTTCACGCACTCGCCGCGCGAACCCAGTTCGACAAGATCGGCAGCCGCCCGGCGCGTGGCCACCTCACCCAGGATGGCCTGCTTGCGGGCGTCGCTGGCACGGCTCCATTCGGTGATTTCGGGGATGCTGCGATAACAGCCTTCGCAGTAAGCGCTGGCTTCGTTCATGCGGCAGACATTGATGCACGGGGACGGAATACTCATGGGAACTCTCGGGGAAAGCGTGCCTGCCGCTACGTGGCGACGGGTCGTGAATGGGAATACCTTAATCCGGTTATCGCAGACCCCGGCCCCTATGGCAAGGGCCGGGCGCTGCGTGGTGCGAACAGGCGCCGCACGAAACGCCACAACACCACGATCAACAGAACGGCAAGAACGCAGAACACGGCCAGGGCAGCCAGGAAGAGCAGGGGTTGATGGATCAGCGTCCACATACCGCCGGCAAACAGTGCGTCTTCCCCCAGGGAGGCCGCCACGTTGCTGACCGGCTCCGGGGAGGTGTTGATTGCCGCCCGGGCCCCCGCTTTGGCCAGGTGCGTGCCCGCGGCCAATGTTCCGCCAAGGAGGCCCATGGCGAGCTGCAGGGCGCCGCCCTGATCGCCCACCACCGCAGCAGCAAGCGCCGCCCCTGCCGGGATGCGGATGAAGGTATGCAGCGCATCCCAGATGGAGTCCAGCCAGGGCAGCTTGTCGGCAAAGAACTCCACCAGCAGGAGCAGACCCGACACCCCGAGGACCAAGGGGTGGGCAAGCATGCCCAGCCCGCCCGGCAGCTGCACGCCGGCAAAGCGCTCCAGCGCACCGAGCACGAACACCAGGGCATACAGACGCAGGCCGCTAGCCCACCCCAGACCCGCGGCCAACGCAGCCAGGGACGCCAGATCCACGGGCACATTGCGCCAGTCGAGCAGCGGCTTGACGCTCCCGGCCAGGGCCTGCAGATCGGCACTGGCGAGCTCCATGAGCTCAGGCCTTCAGGTAGCGGGCGTGGTGGACCAAGTGGTCCGCCATGAAGCTGGAGATGAAGTAGTAGCCGTGGTCATAGCCCTCATGACGACGCAGAGTGAGCGGCTGACCATCGGCACACACCTGCTCGAAGCGATCGGGGTTGAGCTGGCCAGCCAGAAACTGGTCGGCCATGCCTTGATCGATCAGGATGGGCGGGCAACGCCGGCCATCCTCCACCAGGGTGCTGGCATCGTGCTCGCGCCACACCTGGCGGTCTGCCCCCAGGTAGCCGCCAAACGCCTTTTCACCCCACGGGCACAGACTGGGTGCGGCGATGGGTGCGAAGGCCGATACCGAACGGTACAGATCTGGGTGACGCAGGGCCAGGGTGAGGGCGCCGTGCCCGCCCATGGAGTGGCCGAAGATGCCGCAACGGGCCGGATCGGCAGGGAAACGGCTCGCCACCAGTTGGCGCAGCTCGCCGGTGATGTAACTCTCCATGCGCCAATGGCGGGCCCAAGGCTCGCGCACCGCATCCAGGTAGAAGCCGGCCCCCACGCCGAAATCCCAGCTCTCCGCCTCACCGGGCACGTTGGCGCCGCGGGGGCTGGTGTCGGGCGCAACCAGCATCAGCCCCAGTTCGGCGGCCATCCGCTGGGCGCCGGCCTTGATCGGAAAGGTCTCTTCCGTACAAGTCAGCCCGGCCAGGTAGAACAGCACCGGTACCGGGCCGGCAGCCGCCTGGGGCGGTACGAACACCGCGAATTTCATCGGCAGACCGATGACCCGCGAGTCGTGGCGGTAAAAGCCCTGCCGGCCGCCGAAGCAGCCATGCTCGGAGAGGGTCTCGAAGGCGGTGTCGCCCATCTCAGTACAACACCACCGAGCGGATCGACTCGCCCTTCTTCATCAGATCGAAGCCGTCATTGATCTGATCGAGGGTCAGCGTATGGGTGATCAGGTCGTCGATGTTGAGCTTGCCCTCCATGTACCAGTCCACGATCTTGGGCACATCGGTGCGGCCACGGGCGCCACCGAAGGCCGAGCCTTTCCACTCCCGGCCAGTGACCAGCTGGAAGGGCCGCGTGGAGATCTCGGCACCCGCCTCGGCCACGCCGATGATCACTGACTGGCCCCAGCCCTTGTGGGTGCATTCCAGCGCCTGGCGCATCACCTTGGTGTTGCCGATGCACTCGAAGCTGTAGTCGGCGCCGCCGTCGGTCAGCTGGACGATGTGATCGACCACGTTCTCCACGTCGCTGGGATTGATGAAGTGGGTCATGCCGAACTTGCGGGCCATGGCTTCACGGCCGGGGTTGAGGTCCACACCGATGATCTTGTCGGCACCCACCATCTTGGCAGCCTGGATCACGTTGAGGCCGATGCCACCGAGGCCGAACACCACCACGTTGGCACCGGCTTCCACCTTCGCGGTAAACAGCACGGCGCCCACGCCGGTAGTCACGCCGCAGCCGATGTAACAGACCTTGTCAAAAGGCGCGTCATTGCGGATCTTCGCCAGGGCGATCTCGGGCACTACGATGTAGTTGGAGAAGGTGGAGGTACCCATGTAGTGCAGAATGGGCTTGCCATCCAGGCTGAAACGGCTGGTGGCGTCGGGCATCAGGCCACGGCCCTGGGTACTGCGGATCTTCTGGCACAGGTTGGTCTTGCGCGACAGGCAGAACTTGCACTCGCGGCACTCCGGGGTATACAGCGGAATCACGTGGTCGCCGGTGCGCAGAGACTTCACATCCGGACCCACATCGACGACCACACCAGCACCTTCGTGGCCGAGGATGGCCGGGAAAAGGCCTTCCGGGTCAGCGCCCGAGAGCGTGTAGTAATCGGTATGGCAGATGCCGGTGGCCTTGATCTCGACCAGCACTTCGCCAGCCTTGGGACCTTCCAGGTCAACGGTTTCGATACTCAGGGGAGCGCCGGCCTTCCAGGCAACGGCTGCACGGGTCTTCATGGGGAATTCTCCTTGGGGAAGGGCAGATTCAGAGTTGTCTTTCGTCGCGGATGCGCTTGCCCACCGCCGGGGGATGATAGGCCCCCATGGCGCGCAGCAAGGCATACACATTATCTTCAACCAACAGCAGACCGCGGTTCTCGGTCTTCATGAAACCTTCGCCAACGCCCCGGTCCATCATCTGGATCAGGGGCTGGTAGTAAGCTTCACAGTTGAGCAGGGCCACTGGCTTGTTGTGGAAACCCAACTGGGCCCAGGTGAGGATCTCGAACAGCTCCTCAAAAGTGCCCAGACCGCCGGGCAGGGCGATGAAACCATCGGCCAGTTCGGCCATGCGGGCCTTGCGCGAGTGCATGGAGTCCACGACCTCAAGCCGGCTCAAGCCTTCATGGCCGACTTCCCACTCTAGCAGGGCCCGGGGGATCACCCCCACCACCTTGCCGCCGGCGGCCAAGCAGGCGTCAGCGATGATGCCCATCAGCCCCACGTTGCCGCCACCATACACCAACTCGATGCCCCGCTCGGCGAGGGTCTTGCCGAGGGATTCGGCTGCGGCCCGGTAGGCCGGATTGACACCCGGCCGGGAACCACAGAAGACGCAGATCCGGCGCATCTCAGAAGGGGCCCTGGGCCAGCCAGCGTTCGAGCTGGGGCAGGCGATCATTGCCCCAGAAGCCTTCTCCTTCAACAATGAAGAAGGGCGAACCGAACACGCCCCGAGCTTCCGCCAGATCGATCTCGGCCTTCAGGCGGGCCTTGGTGGCCGCATCGGAAAATGCCGCAGCGACGTCGTCCCGGTCGAGCTTGAGGGTATCGGCAATCTCCAGCAACACCGCCGTCTCGGCAATGTTGCGCCCATCAACGAAGTAGGCACGGAACACCGCATGGGCAAAGGCGCGGGCGTCGTCCGGGCTGCGGTCACTGAGCCACTGGAAAGCGCGGGCCGCATGCTCGGTATGCACCGGGTAGGGGGCGGGCTCCTTGAAGGGGATGCCGAAATAGGCTGCCGAGCGCTCCACGTCACGCTTCACGTATTCGGTACGCATCAGCGCGGCGGGGATCTTCATGCCGCCCTGGGGCTGAAAGTGGGCGTCCAGCACGATAGCGTGCCACATCACGGCCCGGCCATGCGTGGCCGCGAGAGCATCGATCTGCTCGGAGGCCAGATAGCCGTAGGGCGAGGAAAAGTCGAAATAAAAATCGATGGGTGCAGACATGGGGTCTCCGGAATTCGGGGGTCGGAAATGCGCAGCCAGCATTATCCATGGCAGTCCGCCCGACAGGGCGGACAACACGGGGCTGGCAGCGGCCCGGCCCCAGGCCTACTCAAAAGCCGCCTTCGGCCAGCCAGCGCTCCAACTGGGGGAGACGGTCAGCCCCCCAGAAAGCCTCGCCATCAACAAACACGAAGGGCGAGCCGAACACTCCACGGGACAAACCGAGATCCACTTCCGCCGCCAGGCGGGCCTTGATTTCGGTGCCGGCCAGCACCGCCGACAGTTCGTCGCGATCGGCACCCTGGGCCGACGCCAGGTCGAGTACGGTGCCCAGATCAGAGATGTTCAGGTCATCCACGAAGTAGGCACGGTAGGCGGCCAAGCCAAAGGCTTTGGCGCGGACCGGGTTGCGATCGTTGAACCATAGAAAGGCCCGTGCGGCATGCTGGGTGGGGATGGGGAAAACACTGGGCTGCCGGAAGGGCAGGCCGAAGTAGCGGGCGGAGCGCTCAATGTCGTGCAGGGAGTAAGCCCCTTTGAGCGGAATCGTCGGCAGAGGCGCCAGGCCCGTGACCTTGAAGGTTACCCCCAGCAGGAAGGGGTGCCAGAGCACCGTGCGCCCATGGCGAGCCGCCAGGGCGTCGATCTTCTCGGCGGCAAAATAGCCATAGGGAGACGAAAAATCGAAGTAGAAGTCGATGGGCGCAGCAGGCTGCACGAGCTCAGTCATGGCGCAGGTCTCCGTAGCCGGCCCCATGGGGCCTAGGGATCGTCCGGGTATGGCAACAGCGGCCCAGCTCAGGCCTCAAGGGCTTCGAGGGCCGCGAAGTAGCGCTGCATGAGATCCTCGCGACGGCTCACGTTGATGCCCAGATCACGGATCAGGCCATCCTTCAGGCCATACACCCAGCCATGCACGGTCAGGCGCTGGCCGCGCTTCCAGGCGTCCTGGACGACGACGGTCTGGCACACGTTGACCACCTGTTCGAGGGCATTGAGTTCGCACAGGCGATCGTGCCGCATCTCGGCGGGCAGCAGATCGACGCGGTCGAGGTGCTTGACGTGCACATCCTGCACATGGCGCAGCCACAGATCCACCAGGCCCACCCGGTCGCGCTGCAGCGCCGCGCGGACGCCACCACAACCGTAGTGGCCCACAACCATGATGTGCTTGACCTTCAGCACGTCCACAGCGAACTGGATCACCGACAGGCAGTTGAGATCGGTGTGCACCACCACGTTGGCCACGTTGCGATGCACGAACACCTCGCCCGGCAGCAGGCCGATGATCTCGTTGGCCGGCACGCGGGAGTCGGAGCAACCGATCCACAGATACTCGGGAGCCTGCAGGGTGGACAGCTTCTCGAAGAAGCCCGGGTCAACCTGGCGCATCTTGCGTGACCAGGCCAGGTTGTAGTCGAACAGGTGAAACAGGTTCTCGTTCTGTACCTCGGTCTCCGACCAGTTCTCCAGATCGAGGGCCAGGAACATGGTGCCCTCAAGGGGAGTCGGGGAATAGGCGGGCGCTTCCTTGAAGCCGAGCTCGCGGTAGAGCTTCACGGCGATGCGCATGGCCGGCAGGGTGTCCAGCATCACCTTGCGGTAGCCAAGGGCCTTTGCTGCCTTGATCGCCGCCAGAGCCAGCTCGCGGCCCACACCGTTGCCCCGCAGCTCCGGCTCGACGTAGAGACGCTTCATCTCACAGATGCCTTCGGTCGCCGGACGGATGCCGATGCAACCGGCAGGTCTCCCATCCAGCTCGGCGAAGAACAGACGCCCCGTCGGCGGCGCATAGGCCCCCGGCAGCGAAGCCATCTCCTCGGCAAAGTTCTGATAGTCCAGATCGACGCCCAGCCAGCCCGCATAGTTGCGGAAGAACTGCCGGACGTGCTCAATCTCGGCGTGGTCATGCTCATCAAGGATGCGAAGGGTTACGGCCATCGATCACTCTTCCTTCAATGGGGAACAGCCCGACACGATACCCTGCCGCGCCATTCGTTTCATCACGAACGTGCACCGCGCGCCCTCTTCAGGCGCCTTTTTCCTTTCGGCCATGCATGACCATGATGGTCTGCTGCATGATGGCGCAGAGCGTCCACTGCTCGGTCTTGATGGCAAAAACCTCGGCCTTGGTGATGATCAGGGTGCGCCCGGAACGGATCACCTCACCCCGTGCCACCAGACGCTCTCCATCGGCCGGGGCGATCAGGTTCAGCTTGTACTCTACGGTCAGCACACTGCTCTCTGCGGAGGTCAGGGTATTGGCGGCGTAACCGGCGGCCGAATCGGCAATCATGCCCACCACGCCACCATGGATGAAACCGTGCTGCTGGGTGATCTCGGCCTTGAAGGGCAGATGGATCTCGGTGTAGCCGGGCTCGACCACCGTCAGTCGCGCACCGATCAGGGCCATGGCCTGCTGGAGATCGAAGCTGGCCCGCACCCTCGCAGCGTAGTCGGGGTCTCGTGGGTGGAAAGGCTCCAGAGGCGGACGGGTCATGACAGGTCTCCACGGGCCTGATCTGCCTCACTTGGCAGATTCAGACTTATAACGTTTACGTAAACGTAACTTTAATGGTAAAAAATCAACTACCCTCACGCAATCGGGCAACCAGCTCGGCCCGGGCTTCAGCAGCGCCTTCAGGATTTTCGGCCAGCAACTCGCGACATTGCTTCTCGAGCATGCCGATCTCGCCGAGAACGGCGATGATGTCCTCGCGCTGCTGTTCGATGGCCCTCCGGCGCTCGGCGAGCACGGACAGGAAGCGGCTCAATTGCTGGGTGGAGTTGCGCACGCCGTCGTACATGCCGAGCAGCTCGCCAATCTCCGCCAGCGACAGGCCCAGCCGCTTGCCGCGCAGGATGAGGCGCAACCGGGTACGGTCACGCTTGGCGTAAATGCGGTTGCGCCCGGCACGAGTCGGCGCCAGGAGGCCCTCGTCCTCGTAAAAACGGATGGCCCGCGGAGTGATGCCGAATTCACGAGCGAGCTCGGTAATGGTGTAGGTTTCTTCCTGGCTCATGGGTCCGGCGAAAAGGTACTGACGCAAACAGAACGAGGGCCAGTAAAGCAGATTTCGCAGCCTCGGGCAACGCGGCCAAGCGAAACGACTATCCGTACAAGACAGGAGAACAGAACGATGACGTCGACACTAGAATACCCATTCGACACCCTCCCCCCCACCGGGGAGACCTGCGAAGTGGCACCCGGCGTGCACTGGATCCGCATGCCACTGCCGTTTGCCCTGAACCACATCAACCTGTGGCTGATCGAGGATGGCGACGGAGTCGTGATCGTCGATACCGGCTACGGTCTCGACGCCAGCCAAGAGGCCTGGAACACCATCCTGGCCGGCCTTGGCCGGCCGGTCACGCGGATCATCGTCACCCACTGCCATCCCGACCATCTGGGCCTGGCCCAATGGCTGTCGGAAAAGACCGGGGCTCCGGTGACCATGACCCTGGGCGAGTTCCTCGGCGGCCACGCCCTCTGGAACCAACTGCCGGGCTACAACACCAGCGCAATGATCACCCAGTTTCGCCAGCACGGCCTCGACGAGGAGCGCTGCATCGCACTGGCCAATCGCGGCAACGCCTACAAGCGTGGCGTCCCCTCGCTACCGGCCTGCTACGACCGGGTCATCGACGGCGACAGCCTGGAGATTGGCCAGCGCAGCTGGAAGGTGATCGTCGGTCACGGCCATTCGCCCGAGCACATGTCATTACATTGCGAATCCGCTGGCCTACTGATTTCCGGCGACATGCTGCTGCCCCGCATCTCCACCAATGTGAGCGTTTTTGCTGCCACACCGGATGACGATCCGCTAGGCCGATTCCTCGATTCGATCCGCACTTTCAAGCAGTTGCCGGTAGCCACGCTCGTGCTACCATCCCACGGGAGCCCGTTCCGCAACATCGGTTTGCGCGTGGATCAGCTCATCGAGCACCACGACGACCGCTGTGCGGAACTTCTCGCCGCCTGTACCGTGCCACGCTGTGCCGGGGAGCTTCTTACAACCCTGTTTCCGCGAGAACTGGACACGCATCAGGTCATGTTTGCCATGGGGGAAGCCATCGCCCACCTGAACCATCTCGCGCGCAAAAGGGAGGTGTGCAGGTCAGTGGAAAGCGATGGGATTGTCCGTTTCATCAAAAGCCATCAATAAAGGAGAACCAGCGAATGGCTGCGCCCGAAAAAGAAGTCGCCAAGTCCGAACTGCCGGACCCCAAAGAAGTCGCCAAGACCTACGCCGAAGTTGCGCAGCGGGCCTCCAAGCTGCTGGCCGACCACATCCAGAAGCAGGTCAAGAAGGGCATCAGCGCCCCTGCCGACGAACTCGGCATCGCCCAGGCCTTCATGGACATGATGGGCAAGCTGCTGGCCAACCCCTATCGCCTCGCCCAGGCCCAGATGAACCTGGTGTGGGACTACTTCTCCCTGTGGCAGCACTCCATGATGCGCCTCACCGGCGTGGGCTCCGGCAGCCCGGTGGCCACGCCTGCCAAGGACGACAAGCGCTTCAAGGACGAAGAATGGCAGGAGCACTTCCTGTTCGACTTCATGAAACAGTCCTATCTCATCGCTGCCCGTCACATTCATGACACCGTCAGCAGCGTTGACGGCCTTGATGACCAGAGCCAGAAAAAAGTCAGTTTCTACACCCGTCAGTACATCGACGCCCTGTCCCCCTCCAACTTCGCCCTGACCAACCCGGAAGTGTTCCGCGAAACGGTCAAGAGCCACGGTCAGAACCTCATCAAGGGTCTGAACAACCTGCTCCGCGACGTGGAAGATGGCGGCGGCAACCTGCGCGTCAAGATGACCGACACCACAGCCTTCGAGCTGGGCAAGAACGTTGCCACCACGCCGGGCAAGGTCGTCTTCCAGAACGACATGATGCAGCTGCTGCAATACACGCCGAGCACGCCCGACGTGTCCAAGCGTCCGCTGATGATCGTGCCGCCGTGGATCAACAAGTTCTACATCCTCGACCTGCGCGAAAAGAATTCCTACATCAAGTGGTGTGTCGATCAAGGCCACACCGTCTTCGTGATCTCCTGGGTCAACCCGGACGAGCGCCAGGCCGAGAAGAGCTTCGACTCCTACCTGCTCGAAGGCACTCTGGCTGCCGTCGACGCCATCGTGGAACAAACCGGCGCCAAGGAAATCAACGCTGCCGGCTACTGTCTGGGCGGCACCCTGCTGGCCACCACCCTGGCCTATATGGCCGGCAAGAAGGACAAGCGGCTGGCCTCCGGCACCTTCTTCACCACCATGACCGACTTTGCCGATCCGGGCGAGCTGGGTGTCTTCATCGACGAAGGTCAGGTTGCCAGCCTCGAGAAGAAGATGTTCGAGCGCGGCTACCTGGAAGGCTCCGAAATGGCCGGCACCTTCAACATGCTGCGCGCCAACGACCTTATCTGGTCCTTCGTGGTCAATAACTACCTGATGGGCAAGGATCCCTTCCCCTTCGATCTCCTGTACTGGAACTCCGATTCCACGCGCATGCCGGCCAAGATGCACAGCTTCTACCTGCGCAACATGTACATGAAGAACCTGCTGAAGGAACCTGGTGGCATCGAGATCGGCGGCGTCGCCATCGACCTCTCCAAGATCAAGGTCCCGACCTACTTCATCTCCACCATCGAAGACCACATCGCCCCGTGGAAGAGCACCTACTCCGGTGCCCGCAACTTTGGCGGCAACGTGCGCTTCGTGCTGGGCGGCTCCGGCCACATCGCTGGTATCGTCAATCCGCCGGCGGCCAACAAGTACGGCTACTGGACCAACACCGCGGCCAAGCTGCCCGCTACCGCCGATGAATTCTTCGCCGGCGCCGAACAGCACCCTGGCTCCTGGTGGACCGACTGGCAAGCCTGGCTGCTCGCCCAGGACGACACCAAGGTGCCGGCCCGCGACCCCGTCGCCGGCAACCTCAAGGTGCTCGAGGATGCCCCGGGCTCCTATGTGAAGGCTCGCCTGGACGCCAAGAAGGCCGCCTGATCGCAGTATCCTTGCAAATGAAAGGGGGCTTCGGCCCCCTTTCCTTTTTTGTCTCTCTGTTTTAGCCAGAACCCGCCGTGGCCACCTACCCGCTCGCTCCTCCCATTCCCCACGGATTTCCGATCATTCTCGACACCAATGTAGTGCTGTCCCTGTGGATGTTCGAAGACCCCGCCCTGGCCCGCCTGCGCAGCGCCGTGGAAGCCACTACCCTTACGCTGTTCACCCGCGAGGACTGCCTGATTGAGCTGAGCCGTGTGCTGGCCTATTCCCAGTTCAAACAGCCCCCCGAGCGCCAGCTGGAAATTGCGGCGGCTTACCGCGCTCGCTGCACCCTTATCAAGGCCACCGAAACACCTGCCTGCGAACTGCCCAACTGCCTGGATCGGGACGACCAGAAGTTCTTGGAAGTTGCGCGGGACAGCGATGCCCACGCCCTGCTGAGCCGGGACAAGCTGGTACTCAAACTGGCTCGGCGGCCGGTGATCGCCAGCCGCTTCGCCATTCTCACGCCGGAGCGCTTCCAGGCCCTGCTGCCTTGACCCACAAGAAGGCCACAAAAATTAACATGGCATGCGATACCCCTTCACCCTGAGCCGTTAGACTGACACCTCCCTTCACCACGGAGTTCCTCCATGGCCATCGACACCAGTAGCCTCGACGTCGGCACGCTCGTCACCACTTACCTGATTCCCCTCGGCTGGAAACTCGCCGGCGCCGTCGCCCTGTGGATCATCGGCGGATGGGTGATCAACCTCATCGGCAACCTATCCAGCCGCGGGATGACCCGCCAGAAAGTCGAGCCCACCCTCGTCCGTTACGTGGAGGCCACCCTGCGTGTGGTCATGCGCATCGTGCTGGTCATCGTCATCCTGTCGGTCTTTGGCATCGAAACCACCAGTTTCGCGGCCCTCATCGCCGCTGCCGGCGTAGCCATCGGTGTGGCCTGGAGCGGCCTGCTGTCCAACTTCGCCGCCGGCGCCTTCCTGATCATCCTGCGCCCCTTCAAGGTCGGCGATTTCATCAACGCCGCCGGCATCACAGGCACCGTGAAGGAAATCGGCCTGTTCGCCACCACCATCGACCAGCCCGACAACGTCCGCACCACCATCGGCAACAACAAGCTGTTCTCCGACAACATCGTCAACTACACCCTCAACCCCTGCCGCCGGGTGGACCTGACCGCCCAGATTGCTCATTCGGTCGATCCCACACAAGCCATGGCGCTGATCCGCGCACGTATCGTGCAGATCCCCAACGTGCACACCGAACCGGCACCCGACGTGGAGATCCTGGAGTTCAACGCCGCCGGCACCAAGCTGGTGGTACGCCCCTATTGCCACAACGACCACTACTGGCAGGTCTATTTCGACACCAACAAGGCCCTGGCCGAAGTCGGTGCGGCCAATGGCTGGCCCATCCCGGCGCCGCATCAGGTGCTGCGTCAGCCCTCCTGAGATAGGCATTTGCGGTCTCAACGCCCACCCCGGTGGGCGTTTTTCATTCTGCAGACAGGCTGCGGCGCAAGGCTGCCAGATGAAGCAGGCCTTCGATTGCCCGGCTGCCATACCAGGACGCCATCTCGCCATCGATCAGGCTTGCCGGCAGCCCCGAAAGCCGCACGACCTCCTCCACGTGCCGCTCGCGGAACCGATAGGGCTCCGACGACAAGAACACCCGCCGCACGTCCAACAGCCATGGAGCATCCCACTCGAAAGCCGGGTAACGGGGCTCGCTGAGCTCAGGGCAGGAGTCCCAGCCCACCGCCGCCAGGGTCGCCGCAATATAAGTCCCCCGGGCCACGGTCATCCAGGGCTCGCGCCAGATCAGGTAGAGCACCTTCTCACGGGGCAGAGCCGCCCCTACCGCTCTGGCTTCCGCCAGAGCGGCTTCGAGCGCCCCCGCCAGGCGTTCGGCTTCGACGTGCCGATTGAAGATTGCCCCCAGCAAGCGATACACCGACAGATTGTCCTCGGGCGCGCAGGGATGGGTCACGATCACGTTCGGCACGAAGCCGGCGATCTCCTCCACACACTCCCGCCGGTTCTCATCCACATTGACGATGATGTGGGTTGGCTCCAGAGCACGCAGGCGCTCGAGATTCACATCCTTGGTGCCCCCCACCTTGGTCACCGCCTGCAACACCGGCCGGGGATGGATGCAGAAGCCGGTGCGCCCCACCAACTGCTGCGCAAGGCCGAGATCGCACACCAGTTCAGTCAGAGAAGGCACCAGGGAAACGATGCGGGCGGGCCCGTCACAGGGATTGTGGTGCCCCCCTGCAGCATCGATCAGCACTTCGTCAGAGGTATCAGTCATCATTGTCAAAGTATCTCAAGACCTGCGCCGTTATTGGAACCAGGCTTACAACCAGCCACTCTGAAAAGCATGGCCCACGCACATGGAGAAGAACATGAAAATCGGCGTTCCCAGGGAAACGAAGAACCACGAATATCGGGTCGGTCTGACGCCCGGGGCTGTCCGGGAAGTCGTGGCCCACGGGCATGAAGTATGGGTCGAATCCGGCGCAGGCCACGGCATCGGCGCCAGCGACAGTGACTACGAACGCGCAGGCGCCCATATTGCCTTGAGTGCCGCCGAAGTCTTCGAGCAGGCCATCATGATCGTCAAGGTCAAGGAACCGCTCCGTGACGAACGTGCACGCCTCCAACCCCACCATCTGCTGTTTACCTACCTGCACCTGGCTCCCGACCCTGGTCAATCCGAGGAACTCATTGCCAGCGGAGTCACCGCGATCGCCTACGAGACGGTCACAGCTCCGGGCGGCAGCCTGCCCTTGCTCGCACCCATGTCTGAAGTGGCTGGGCGGATGAGCATCCAGGCCGGAGCCGCAGCCCTGGAAAAATCCCACGGTGGGCGCGGCGTGCTGCTCGGTGGCGTGCCGGGTGTGGAACCCGGCCGGGTGGTGATCCTGGGCGGGGGCACGGTCGGCAACAACGCCGCTCACACAGCGGTCGGCATCGGCGCAGACGTAACTATCTTCGACAAATCCCTGCCCGTGCTGCGTCACCTCGACGAGGTATACGGCGGGCGGGTCAAGACTCTCTATGCCACTCAGGACGCCATCGAGCGCTTGGTGCTGCAGGCCGACCTGGTCATCGGTGCGGTGCTGATTCCGGGGGCCACCGCCCCAAAGCTGGTCACTCGGACCATGCTTGGCGCCATGAAGCCCGGCGCCGTGATCGTCGACGTAGCCATCGACCAGGGCGGCTGTTTCGAGACCTCCCGGCCGACCACCCATGCCGACCCCACCTATCTTGTGGACGGCATCGTGCATTATTGCGTCTCCAACATGCCAGGCGCCGTCGCCCGCACGGCCACCTACGCCCTCAATGCCGCAACCCTGCCCTACGTGCTGGCCCTGGCCGACAAGGGCTGGAAGGAGGCCCTCAAGGACGACGCCGGCTTGCGGGCCGGTCTCAACATCTGCAATGGCAACGTGACCCACCCCCAGGTGGCCGAGGCGCTGGGCAAGAAATACCTCCCGGCCATCACCCAGCTGGGCTGACGCCTGGCGAGCGGGCTACAGGGGCAAGCCGCGGGGTTTGCGCCCGGCCCGGGCGAAGATCCGGTCAAACACCGGGTTGGGCAGCAGGCGCAGCAGCCGGGCCACCACCCCCATCTGCCAGGGAATCACCGTGTAGCTGACCCCGGCCTCGATGGCACGGGCGAATCGCGCCGCAGCCCGATCAGCCGGCAGCAGAAAAGGCATGGGATAAGAATTGACCGCCGTCATCGGCGTCTCGATGTAGCCCGGCGCAATGGTCACCACCCTGACGCCAGTGCCATGGAGTTCAACCCGCAGACTTTCCAGGTAAGCGATGACTGCCGCCTTGGATGCGCTGTAGGCGCCCGCACCGGGCAGGCCACGGATACCCGCCACCGACGCGATACCTACCAGCCGCCCCCGCCCCGCGCCCCGCAAGGGCGCCACGAAGGGCTGGAAGGTGGCCACCATGCCCAGCACATTGGTCCGCAGGACCCGCTCGAAAGCCGCCAGATCGTCGGCCATCTCGGTCAGGGTACCCACCGACACACCGGCATTGGCGATCACCACGTCGGGTAGCCCGAAGCGGGCCATGAAGTCGGCCGCAGCATCGCCCAACGCGACCGAATCGGCTACATCCAGCCCGTACACGGCATGCTCTCCAGGCAGGCTGGCCGCCAGCGCCTCCAGCACCGTCACCCGTCGACCGACCAGTCCGAGAGTCACTCCCCGGGCAGCGTAATGGCGCGCCAAGGCTTCACCGATGCCACTGGAAGCACCGGTGATGAAGACTCGGGAGACGGGGGGTGAGATTACTTGCGGCCCTGCTCGCTGCGCGCCCGGGCGATCAACTGATCGGCCACCTTCAGCGCAGCTTCATGGGAGCCGGCGATGGAGCCGGAGGTGAAATACTTGCCATCCACTGCCAAGGTGGGCACACCCTGGATCTTGTAGTCACGGCCAAGCTTCTCGACACGCTGCATGCCGACCTGCACACCGAAGGAGCGGTAGGCGTCGGCAAACTTCTTGCCATCGATACCTTTCTTGACCGCCCATTCCTGAGCAGCGGCCTCGGTATTGAGGGGCAGCTTGTCGGTCTGGACTGCATCGAAAACCTGGGGATGCAGCCGCGCCAGATCGCCCGTGGCAGCCAGCGTGAGGTGCAGCTTGGCCAGGCCGGTCAGCTGCGGGTTACCCCAAGTCACCGGAACCTGACGGAAAATCACATCGGCCGGCAGCTTCTTGACCCACAGCTCCAGCAGGGGGTCGAAGGCCTTGCAATGGGGGCAGCCGTAATGGAAAAACTCGAGCACCTCGACCTTGCCCTTGGTTTCCGTGGGCTGGGGCGGGTTGATCGCCTCGAACCCGCCCCCCTGGGCACCGGCGGACAGACCAAGACTGCCGAGGGCGGCAAGGGCAGACAACTGCTTGAGGACATCACGACGCTGCATTACGGTTTCTCCTGGTTCGGCCAAAGGACTCATTGAGCGGCGGTGGCCGGCTTTGGTTCCTTCGGCTTGATCTTGATAATGGCCGCGTTGATACCGCTGGACAACAGCTGCTGCCGGGCTCTGGTCATTTCCTCCTGCCCCAGATAAGGGCCGACCCGCACTCTGTGCACTGTACCCTTTTCGGGCAGCTCCACCTTCTGCACGCTGGCCTCCACCCCCATCAACGCAAGACGCGCCTTCAGGTTGTCCGCTTCGGAAGGATCTTCGAAAGACCCGGCCTGAAGGAAGAAGCGCTCGGGGACAGCCGGCTTGTCGAGCAGGGCCGCCTCGGCTTTGGCACGCTCCGCGTCATCGGGCTTGCTATCTGCCTTGTCAGCCTTCTCGGGCTTGACCGGAGGCTTGACGACTTCCGTCGTTTCCTCGGGTTTGGTAGGCGCCGGCAAGGCATCGGACCCCTTGGGCAGGACGTTATAGAAATCGAAACGAGGCTTTTCCACCGGTTTGTCACCGGCCTTGCCCGGCAGGGCGATGGGCTCACCCCCCTGGGGCTTGGGTGGCGGAGTCAGCGGCCGCTCCTCCTGCTTTGGCTTTTGGAACGGGGATGCCGCCGTGAAATACAGAGCAATCCCCGCCGCCACCAGCGCGCCGAGAATCAGGCCGACAAAAATGCCGACCAGGGTACTGCCGCGGCTGCCCGATTTGGGCTTCTTGGCCTGCAGGCGTGGCTTGAGATCGCGACTCATGAACGACGGGTCCGGGAGTTACATGGAATCGGGAGCGGAAACCCCCAGCAGCCGCAGGCCGTTGCGGATGACCTGACGCACCGCAGCGGCCAACGCCAGGCGGGCAAGCTTGAGCCCCTCGTCGTCCACCAGCATGCGCTCGGCGTTGTAGTAGCTGTGGAACTCACCCGCCAGGTCCTTGAGGTAGAAGGCGATCTGGTGTGGCGCGTAGTCGGCCGCAGCGTTCTGGACGATTTCCGGGAAGGCAGTGAGGCGGGCGCACAGGGCCAGCTCACGCTCGTTGTCGAGACGAGCCAGATCGGCTTCGGCCAGGTCGGCCAGCACGCCGTTCCATTGGTTGAGCACTGAACACAGGCGTGCATGGGCGTACTGGATGTAGTACACCGGATTCTCGTTGCTCTGGCTCTTGGCCAGATCAAGGTCGAAATCGAGATGCTGATCGGCCTTGCGCAGCACATAGAAGAAGCGGCAGGCATCGTTGCCGACCTCTTTGCGCAGCTCGCGCAGGGTCACGAACTCACCGGAGCGGGTGGACATCGCCGCCTTCTGGCCGTCGCGGTACAGCACCGCAAACTGCACCAGTGCCACATCAAGCTTCTCGGGGGGCAGGCCGAGGGCTTCGAGGGCGCCCTTCACGCGGGGGATGTAGCCGTGGTGGTCGGCGCCCCAGATGTCGATGATGCGGTCGAAACCACGCTCGTACTTGTTGGCGTGGTAGGCGATGTCTGACGCAAAGTAGGTAAACAGGCCGTTCTCACGCTGTACGACGCGGTCCTTCTCGTCGCCAAAGGCCGTCGAGCGGAACCACTTGGCGCCGTCCTGCAGGTAGATGTGCCCGGCGGCCTCTAGCGCGCTGACCGCCTTTTCGACAAGCCCGGTGTCAAACAGGGAGCGCTCGGAGAACCACTTGTCAAAGGTGACACCGAACTCGCCGAGATCTTCACGGCCATCACCAAGCTGCTCGGTCAGAGCAAAGCCGTGCACCCAGGCATAGTCGGAATCGAGCAGGTTCTTGGCGTTGGCGATCAGAGTATCCAGGTGGCCTTCCTTGTCGACCTCGACGCTCGGCGCACCCGCCAGCACATCGGCAGCACTCACCTTGGCGAAGCGGTCGCCATGCCCTTCCTTGATCTGGGCGGCCATGCCCTTCACGTAATCGCCCTGATAGGCGTTGGGCGGAAAGGGGATGGTGATGCCGAAAAGATCCAGATAACGCAGCCAGGTGGACAGGGCCAGGATGTCCATCTGTCGGCCGGCGTCGTTGATGTAGTACTCGCGGGTCACCTCGAAGCCGGCAAAGTCGAGCACATCGGACAAGGAGGCACCATAGGCCGCGCCACGCCCGTGGCCGACGTGGAGCGGCCCGGTGGGGTTGGCGGAGACGTATTCCACCTGCACCCGGACGCCCGTCTTGACGCCCCGGCCGTAGGCTTCACCAGTGGCCAGCACGGCGCCGACAACAGCAGTCTTGGCGTCGGCCACCAGGGTGAAGTTGATGAAACCGGCGCCAGCCACTTCGGCCTTGGCGATCAGGCCAGAAGCGGGCAGTTCGGCCAGCAGCAGGTTGGCCAACTCCCGCGGATTGCGCTTCAGGGGCTTGGCCAGCTGCAAGGCCAGGTTGCTTGCGAAGTCTCCGTGACCGGCCTGCTTCGGACGCTCCAGGTTGATCGGAGTTTCCGCCTGCTCGGGCGCCACGCTAAGGAGGGCGGCACGGAGAAGGTCGGCAAGCTGGGTCTTGGAATCGGCGCTCATGGGGAATACTGCGACTAAAAGCACAGGATTATAGCCAAGCGCCGGGCAAACCGGCGGGAAGGCCGACCTTTCGCCGTAACAAAGTACAACTGACATGACAAAATCAGGCGGCCTGCCCTAATCTACCAACCGTGGAACCCCCGGCCACCAACCGAGCCCGAGCGAACCGTGAGCATTTGCCCCCTGCCTGCCGTCGCACTTGCCCTAGGCGTGCTGGCCAGCCTGCCGGTCAGCGCTGAATCACCGACGCTGCACTGGCCCCTTCCCATGCCTGCCGGTCACCCCTGGCGCATCGTCGATCTGCGCGAAGGCAATGGCATCCGTCACGAAGAATACATCCCCCGCGGCCAGGGCATCGAAGACTACCGGGACCGCATCGTCGTGCAGCGCATGGCCTCCCAGAATCTCAATCCGGAAACCTACCTGGCCCACATCTCTGCAGGCCTGCGCGCCCACTGCAGCGAGCTGACCACCAGCGGTCTGTTCGCCTCTGAAAGGGACGGGCTCCCGTCAGCGGCCCTGACCGTCTATTGCGCGCGCTTTGCCTCCCGCAACTATGGCTACGTGGTGGCTCAGAAGGCGGTCCTCGATGGCGAACATCTGTTCGTGGTGGAGCGGGAGTGGCGCCTGCCGGCTTTCAGCATCGATGCCACCGGCCTACCCCAGCTTGACTCGGGGACGACTGGCGACGAAGAGAACGTTGGAAAGGAAATCCGCCTGGCCGTCCGCTGGCTGGTGGAACAAGTACAACCAGGCGCAGAGGTCGTCGCCCCGGCGCTCCCGCCGCCTCCGCCCCTGCGCCCCAAGCGCCGCCCCTGAACCCGGGTGCGCCAGCGCGCCGGCTTTGCTCGCCCTGGCTTTCCGGGCACAATCCGCGTTTTCCTTATCGCCATCCGCCGTGCGCCTCTTCCGACTCGTCAAGATCATCTCCGTCAGCCTGAAATACGGGCTCGACCAGATGATCCTCTCCAACGAGCCGTCCGGCCGGCTGGCCTGGCTGGCGAGGCTGACCCTCTTTCGCCGGACCTTCGACGAACCCTCGGGCGCCCGCCTGCGCCAGGCCCTGGAATCCCTTGGCCCGATCTTCGTCAAGTTCGGGCAGATGCTGTCCACCCGTCGCGACCTGCTGCCCCCGGCCATCGCTGAAGAACTCGCCCGCCTGCAGGACCGCGTCCCCCCCTTCAGCAGCACCGAAGCCCTGGCCCAGCTCCAAGAGGCCTACGGCAAGCCTGCCGACGCGGTGTTCGCCCGCTTCGACCGGGAACCTATCGCCTCCGCCTCCATCGCCCAGGTGCACTTCGCCCAGCTGCCAGACGGTACAGAGGTCGCGGTCAAGATCCTGCGCCCGGGCATCGCCCCGGTCATCGCCCACGACCTGGCCCTGCTCGACGTGGCCGCAACGGTGCTCGAAAAACTGTGGCCCGAAGGTCGCCGCCTGAAGCCTCGAGAGGTAGTGGCCGAGTTCTCCAAATACCTGCGCGACGAGCTCGATCTGATGCGCGAGGCCGCCAACTGCTCCCAGCTGCGGCGCAACTTCAAGGACTCCGAGCTGCTGGTGGTGCCGGAGGTGCACTGGGACTTCTGCACCACCAACGTAATGGTGATGGAGCGCATGAAGGGTGTGCCCATCTCCCAGCTCGATGCACTGAAGGCCCACGGCATCGATCTCAAGGCTCTGTCCCGGGCCGGCGTGGAGATCTTCTTCACCCAGGTGTTCCGCGACGGCTTCTTCCACGCCGACATGCACCCCGGCAACATCTTCGTGGCCACCGACGGCCCCACCCGCGGGCGCTACATCGCCCTCGACTTCGGCATCATCGGCAGCCTCAACGACTCCGACAAAAAGTACCTGGCCACCAACTTCCTGGCCTTCTTCCAGCGTGACTACCGGCGCGTGGCCCTGGCCCACATCGAGGCCGGCTGGGTGCCGGCGCACACCCGGGTGGACGAGTTCGAGGGGGCCATCCGCGCTGTCTGCGAACCCATCTTCGACCGCCCGCTCAAGGACATCTCCTTCGGCAAGACCCTGCTACGCCTGTTCCAGACCGCCCGGCGCTTCGAGATGGAAGTCCAACCCCAGCTCGTACTGCTGCAAAAAACCCTGCTCAACATTGAAGGTCTCGGCCGCCAACTGGACCCGGACCTCGACCTGTGGAAGACCGCCAAGCCCTTCCTCGAACGCTGGATGAACGACCAGATCGGCTGGCGCGCCCTGCTGCGCCACTCTGCCGACGAGGCCCCCGCCTGGGCGGCCACCCTGCCCCAGTTGCCACGACTGATCCATCAGGCCCTGTCCGCCCCCCGGGACGAGGGCACCCGGGCCGAGCTGGCCGAACTGGCCCGCGAGAGCCGGCGCACCCGAGCCTGGCTGATCGCCTGTGCATTCCTTCTCGCCGGCCTCGCGGCCCTGGAAGCCTGGCACTGGCTGCACTGAACAAAGGGCGACATCCCCCGCTCCAACGGAAGTAGGGGTGCCACTCCCGGCACCCATGACCTGTCACCGAAGGAAGACCATGCCCGCCCCGCTCGCGCTCCCCCGCCCGGTCCGTATCGTCGGCGTTGGCTCCTGCCTCGGCGCCCCCGTCTTCGGCCCCGCCGCAGGCCCCCGCGCCCTCAAGGACCTGGGCTTTGACGCCCACTTGCGCCAGCGCGGCATCCCCGCCCGCTGGCAGAAGCTGATGGAGCCCTCGGCCCCCAAGCCGCCCCAGGCCCCCCTGCAGGAACGCCTCGGTACGGTAAGCGCCATGCTCCACGACCTGGCCGATGAAGTGGCCGCCATCTGCCAGGACAATGCCATTCCCCTGGTCCTCGGCGGCGATCACGCCATCGGTGCCGGCACCTGGCGCGGCGTGGCCCGCGCCCTGGCCCCCCGGGGCAAGCTCGGTTTGATCTGGATCGACGCCCACCTGGACGCCCACACGGACCAGAGCACCCACAGCGGCAACATCCACGGCATGCCCCTGGCGGCGCTGCTCGGCATCGGCGACAAGAGCCTGACTGGGCTGCCCGGCCCTCACCTCGATCCGGCCCATGTGGCCATCGTCGGCGCCCGCTCATGGGAGCCCGAAGAAAAGGCCCTGCTCAACCGGCTGGGCGTCAGGATCTTCACCATGGCCGAGGTAAAGAAGCGCGGCCTGCCCCTAGTCCTCCGCGAGGCCATGAGCATCGCCCGCCATGGCACCGCCGGCTTCGGCGTGTCGGTCGATCTCGACTCCATGGATTGCGCCGCCCTGCCCGCCACCACCTGCCTGGTGCCGGACGGGCTCGATCCGCAGACCCTGGTGGACACTCTCCACGGCCTGCGCAGCTGCGCCGACCTGATGGCCCTCGAAATCGTCGAATACGTCCCCGAACGCGATCGCGACGGCAGTGGGGCACGCTGGGTAACCGAACTCGCCGCCGCAGCCCTGGGGCCGGCCACCGCCAACCTGCGCCAGCGGGAAGACACCTTCGGCGCCCGTAACTATGCACCGTTGCCGGTCGTCTTCACCCGCGGCCAGGGTGCGTGGCTGTGGGACGTGGAAGGGCGCCGCTACCTGGACATGATGAGTGCCTACTCGGCGGTCAGCTTCGGCCACAGCCATCCGCGGCTGGTACAGGCCCTGGTGGACCAGGCCGGGCGCCTGGCTCTCACCTCCCGCGCCTATTCCAACGACCGCCTGCCCCTGATGCTCGAGCGCCTGTCGGCCCTGCTCGGCTACGATCGGGCCCTGCCCGTGAACACCGGCCTCGAAGCCGTCGAAACTGCCCTCAAGGCCGCCCGCAAATGGGCCCACACCATCAAGGGCGTGCCCGACGGTCAGGCCGAAATCATCGTCTGCGACAACAACTTCCACGGCCGCTCCACCACCATCATCAGTTTCTCCAGCGAGGCCCAGTACCGAAGCGGCTTCGGCCCCCTGACACCGGGCTTCCTCAGCATCCCCTTCGGCGATGCCGACGCCCTGGCCGCCGCCATCACACCGCGCACCGCAGCCTTCCTGTTCGAACCCATTCAGGGCGAAGGGGGCATCGTCATTCCGCCGCCCGGCTGGCTGGCCCGATGCGCCGAGATCTGCCGCGCCAACCAGGTCCTGCTGATCGCCGACGAGGTCCAGACCGGCCTCGGCCGAACAGGCCGCCTGCTCGCCTGCCAACATGAGGATGTACGCCCCGATGGCGTAATCCTCGGCAAGGCCCTGGGTGGCGGCCTGCTGCCGGTGGCCGCCTTCCTGGCCGACGACGCCCTGATGCAGGTCTTCCAGCCCGGGGATCACGGCTCGACCTTCGGTGGCAATCCCCTCGCCGGTGCCGTCGCTGCCGAAGCACTGGCGGTGCTCGCCGAAGACCGCCTGGCAGAGCGCTCGGCCTCCCTCGGCGCCCGCTTCCTGGCGCGTCTGCAGGCCATCGACAACCCGCTGATTCGTGAGGTCCGCGGGCGCGGACTGATGATCGGCATGGAGCTCGACACCCGTCGCGTGGCGGCCCGGGTTGCTGCAGAATGGATGCTGGCCCGCGGCCTCATGACCAAAGACACCCACGAGAAGGTACTGCGTTTCGCGCCGCCCCTCATCATCTCCGAGGCCGAGCTTGAGTGGGCCGCCACAACCATCGAAGACGCTCTCGCAGACCTCGCTCGACGCTTCCCTGGAGACACCCCATGACCGACAAACTTGACCGCCTCGTCGCCGAAGCCCGGCGTGCCGCCGACAAGCGTGCAGAAGGCTACCGGGAGAAGGCCCTCAAGCTCTACCCGTGGATCTGTGGGCGCTGCGCCCGGGAGTTCACCACAACCAACCTGCGCGAACTGACGGTCCATCACCGCGACCACAACCACGACAACAACCCACCTGACGGCAGCAACTGGGAGCTGCTGTGCCTCTACTGCCACGACAATGAGCACCAGCGGCAGCTTGAAGCCACTCAGGGTCAGGTCTCCGCCAAGCTGCCCGGCAAGGCCGCCACACACTCTCCTTTTTCGGGGCTGGGCGCCCTGCTCAAGAAGAACTGAGCACGCCCGTGCCATTGCGCGCTGAATATGCCCCACGCAATGGCAGATTCCTGCCCTCAAGCCACCCCATAGCGGTATTCCGGTGCTAAGCTCGCAGGCGTGGAAAACCTCCCCGCCCAAGGGCCGGTGCATTCTCCACATTCAAACGGAAAGCCACAGGACAGCGCATCGTCATTGATCTGTCCTGCGTGCTCATCGAAAACAGCTCCCTTTTAGAGCGAGCGTTTTGAGAGGGTTGTCGTGAATAAACTTGCAACGTCCGGCATCGCCATTGCTCTTGCCGGCATGATGATCGGCTGTGCTCCGCGCTACGCGGACGTCCCCGCCCCGACCCGCTTCGAGAACTCGAAGCAGGACAAACTGCAGGCCGCCGAACACTGGCGCAAGATCGCCGAGCACTTCGCCAGCCAGCTCGCGTCCGACCTGCGCGACAAACTGGGCGGCCGTGCCCTGCATGTCCCGAATCCGGGCGACGAGCAGGCCTTCGTCGACGGCTTCCGTGAACTGCTGACCACCGCCTTGGTCGCCCAGGGCCTGCCGGTCAGCACAGACGCCCGCAATGCCCTTACGGTGGACGTACGCTACTCCATCTACCGTTTCCGCCCCGACCGTGCGCAGAACACCTATTACTACGGTGACGCCACCGCCCTGACCGCCGGCCTGTGGGCCATCGGCGCCGTCGCAGCAGCTGACATCTCGCCCAACGCCGGCATTTCGGCAGGGGTCAAGGCGCTGTCCGCGGTCGCAGGCATCGAGGGCTTTGCCTGGCTGTCCCAAGAAGCCATGGGCCGTGGCCAGTACGCCTCCGGCCCCGTTCCACGCTCGGAGATCATCCTGACCGCCGCAGTGGCTGACAACACCCGTCTGGTCAGCCGGCGCACCAACATCTACTACGCCACCGACGAAGACGGCGAGCTGTACTGGAAGAAGCCGCCCCAGGTCGTGAACATTCCGGTCATGGGTGACTGTGGCGAGAGGAGCAAGCTATGCGTCCGCTGATGTTTGCCGCACTGGCTGCTGCCGGCCTGGCGCTGAGCGCCTGCGAAACTGCACCCAAGGTCAGCGCACTGAACGAGCCGACCTACGAGCAAGCCCAGAACAACGCCTTCAACACCGCCAACTACAACGCCGTCAGCGAGCTGATGAAGCGCTTCCCCGTAGCCCCGGCAGTGTCAAGCAACAACTTCAACACGGGCGCGGACGCACCGTTCATCGTTGCCACGCTGGTCAATATCGACCAGTTGGAACAGTCCTCCACGCTGGGCCGCCTGATCTCCGAGCAGGTGGCCTCGCGCATGTCCCAGCTGGGCTACGGCGTGCTCGAACTCAAGGTTCGCAACGGCGTGTACATGAAGCGCAATGAAGGCGAACTGCTGCTGACGCGGGAGATCAAGGAAGTTGCCTCCACTCACAACGCACAGGCCGTCATTGTTGGCACTTATGCCGAGAGTTCGACGATGGTTTATGTGAATCTGAAGGTGGTCAATCCGTCCACCAGCGTGATCCTCGCTGCCTACGACTACGCCCTGCCGCTGGACAAGCAGATCCACAGCCTGATCCGCAAGCGCTGAACCCGCAAGGTCTTTGCAGGTGCAGATCACCCAAGGGGCGTCATGATGGCGCCCCTTTTTTGTTGCCAGCCCGGCCCCTCCGGATTTGGGCTTCGATTCAGCCGCCAGACTTCACCGCAAACGCCCGGATCCGGCGTAGCATTCGCCCCCCGCCATTTTCTGCGTCATCCATGAGCGCCACCCCCGCCCGCGCCTGCGGTATCGACTTCGGCACGTCCAACTCCACCGTGGGCTGGTTGCGCCCGGGTTCACCCACCCTGTTGCCCCTGGAAGCCGATAAGCCCACCCTGCCCTCCGCCGTGTTCTTCAACGCCGACGAGGAAAGCACCCATTTTGGGCGTGACGCCCTCGCCGAGTACCTGGAGGGCTATGAAGGGCGACTGATGCGGGCCCTGAAGAGCCTGCTCGGCAGCAGCCTGATGGACGGAAGTACCGAGGTCGGTGGCCGCGCGCTACCTTTCAAGGATTTGCTGGCCAGCTTCATCGGCGAACTGAAGAGCCGTGCAGAAGCCCAGGCCGGACGCAGCTTTGATCAAGCCGTCTTCGGCCGTCCGGTGCATTTCGTGGACGACAACGAGACAGCCGATCGCCGGGCCCAGGACACCCTCGAAGCGATTGCCCGGCAAGTGGGCTTCAAGGACGTCAGCTTCCAGTTCGAGCCAATCGGTGCAGCGCTCCACTATGAGGCTGGCCTTCACCAAGAAGAGTTGGTGCTGATCGCCGACATCGGCGGCGGCACGGCGGACTTCTCGCTAGTGCGCCTGTCCCCCGAACGGGCCCGCCAGGTAGACCGCCGCGAGGATCTGCTCGGCAATGCCGGCCTCCATGTGGGCGGTACGGATTTCGACCGGGCCCTGAGCCTTGAGTGCGTGATGCCCCTGCTGGGCTACCGGGGCTTGATGAAGAGCGGCGCGGAGATTCCCTCCAATCTCTTCTTCCAGCTCGCCACCTGGCACACCATCAACTTCGCCTACACCCGCCAGGCCTTTGCCGATTTCCAACATATTTACCGGGACGCGGCAGCCCGCCGGGAGTTGGACCGACTGGCCCGCCTGATCGGCCAGCGCGAAGGGCACTGGCTGGCCCTGCAGGTCGAACAGGCCAAGATCGATCTGTCCGCTGCCGATAGCGCCCTCCTTCACCTCGACCGGCTGGAGGCTGGGCTGACCCATGGCATCACCCGGGAAGACTTCACCCTGGCGACCCGTGGCCTGGTGGAGCGCGTCGCCGCCACAGTGGACAGCCTGCTGGACCAGGCCGGCGTGGCGCGGGACAAGGTGGATACGCTCTATTTCACCGGCGGCGCCAGCGGCGTACCGCAGCTCCGGGCCCGCATCGCGGCCGAGCTGCCCCAGGCGCGCAGCGTCGAGGGTGACCTGTTCGGCAGCATCGGGGCCGGACTGGCCGTGGAGGCCTCCCGCCGCTACGGCTGAGGCACGGCAGTGCTGCTATCTGGCGAGGCCAGCACGCAGCGATCGCGCCCGCTGCCCTTGGCCTGATAGAGCGCGATGTCAGCCTGAGCCAGGCTTCCCTCCAGATCTCGTCCGGTGGCGTCGGCGAGGCCAAAACTCACCGTCACCGGCAGAGCACTTCCATCGGGCAGGCGTGGGGGAGTCTCAGCCAGCCGCTGACGCAGACGCCCGATCAGACGTAGAGCCTCCGCAGGCGTGGTCTCCGGAAAGATGAACGCAAACTCCTCCCCACCGTAGCGCCCAACCCGGTCGGTCTGACGGAGCGTCTCGGCTACCAGGTTGGCGAAGCTCTGCAACACATGGTCGCCCACCGCGTGGCCGAAGCGGTCGTTCACCTGCTTGAAATGATCGAGGTCGGCAATGCCCACCGTGATGGGCCGGCCATAGCGCAGTGCCCTGGCCATTTCCTCGGCCGCCTGCCCCAGGAAATGGCGCCGGTTGGGCAGGCCGGTCAGGCTATCCGTCGTCGCCAGGCACTCGAGCTTGAGCCGAACATCCTCGTTCTCCCGCAGAGTGGCGTGAAAACGCACAATGGCCTCCTCCACCGCATGGATCTCGGCCATGGGAGCAGAACTCATGTCGGGCAACGGCTCCCGTGCGTCCAGGCTGCTCAGCACACGGTGGATGCGCTGCAACGGCTGAATGAGATAGTGCCGCAGAATGAACAAGGCACTGGCCAGGAAAACCCCCACCAGCACCAGGTTGAGGACGAGCTTGTAACGGGTCTGCTCCACCGCTTCAGTCATCCTGTCCAGCTCGGTGCTGACTCGCTGCCCTCCTTCTACCGACAGATCATCGGCGAGCAGACGCAAGCGCGCGGAGATAGCCTCCCAGGCCTTGATGTCCACCGCACCGGGGGAGGTTGTCGACCGCTGGGCGAGAAAGCTCTCAACCTCCGCCGCCAGGGCAGCGGTACGGGGGTCTTCCCCCATGCTCGGGTGAGCCGCCAGGACACGAACCAAAAACAAGGCGTCGTCACGGGCCGTCACATCGGGGGCCGTGAGCACTCGCTGCCCGCCGAGACGCAGCTCTTCCAGGTTTCGTGCCAGACGCTGGCGCTCAAGGGTCCACGGAACCATCTCGTCATGCAGGCGGGCCACCACGTCGGTTACCAGACGTTGATCCACCGCCAGCAGCAGCACCAGGCTCACGGCGACCAGCGCGAACACGCTCCCCAGTACGGCCAGCACGGTTCCTGCCGGCCAGCGCCTGACAGCATCAGCTGCCAGGATATGTCGCCCTGCCGATCGCTGGTCGTCCTTGTTCACTGCAGGCGGAAGGGGATGAAACGGCTGTTGATTCGATCGAAGCGACCATCACGCTTGATCCGGTCAATGGCGTCATTAAGCCTTGCATGCAGTTCAGGCGTTCGAGGGTTGACGCTCAGACACACATCGCCGGCCAGCTGAGGGTCCCGTAGCAAGGTTGAGGCGAGCCCCAGCGGACGGATGAGCGGATCCTGCCGCAGGGCGACGGCGGTGGCCATGGGCAGCAGAGCCGCCTCGACCGTACCGCTCAACAGGGCGGTGATGATCTCATCGCGCCTCTCGAACTGGGTGGTCTTCCAGCCGTGGGCTTGGGCGTAGCGCGCCTGCACGCCTCCACGCACGACCCCGGTACTCACCTCTCCAGGCGCAATGCCCGGCCGGGCAAACCAAACGCTGATCGAACGGTAATAGGGTTTGCTCATGAGCACCCGGGCACGCCGCTCCGGGGTAGAAAGCAGGCTGACCGCGGCAAAATCGAACTCTCCGGCCGCCACCGCATCCACCACCCGTTCGAGGGTTACGGGAACAGGCTCGCACTTCACCCCCATTGCCTCGCACAGGGCGTACATGACTTCCACATTGAAACCCGTGAGCCTCCCGGCCTCGTCCGTATAAGACATGGGTGGCGAATGATTGAGCACGGCCACCCGCAAAACCTTCTCGGCAGCCTGCCCGGGAAGGAGGTAGACAAGCAGCGCCAGCGCGACGACCCAGCGGGGGAAATTCATCTTTTACGTTACGGGATTCCAGATACTGCCGATTTTCTTGATTTTACCCTCCCCTCGGCCAGAATGAGGCACCTATCACCACGACCCGACATTCCCGCACCTCGGTGCATACTCGAAAAAAAGGGGCCGTCCAAGGACGACCCCACTCCCTCGACAGGAACCCGCCACACGGACGAGTCTCCCTCCCCATCGAACGAAACCTGTCGGCTACAGCACGGCGGGAGTCGCCTGGCTGCAGCCCGTGCTGATTATTCGAACTCGATGATGATCTCGTCCACCGACAAACTGCTCCCCGCGCTGGCGGTGATCTTCTTCACCTTGCAGTCCTGCTCGGCCTTCAGGATGTTCTCCATCTTCATGGCTTCGATGATGGCCAGCTTCTCGCCCGCCTTCACTTCCTGGCCAACCTGCACAGACACCTCGCGGAGGAGACCGGGCATGGGGGAGAGCAGGAACTTGGACAGATCGGGCGGCAGCTTCTCGGGCATCAGGGCCAGCAACTCGGCAGCGCGGGCGCTCATCACCATGAAGTCGGCGCGCGTGCCCCAGTGGAACAGGCTGTAGCGGGTCTTGTGACGCTCCACCTGCAGGGTGAAGGGCTCACCATTGACGGTGCCGTTGAACAGGGACTCGCCGAGCTTCCAGTCGGACTTGATCTCGTAGTTCTTGCCTGCGTACTCCACGTGGTAGCCGCCGGCCACCGGACGGGCCACCACCGGGTGGTGCTCGTTGCCTTCCTTGTTCAGACGCACGACCATCCAGCTATTGCCCACCAGGCGCTCGTGGCCCTGAAGCTGGCCGGAGATGGAGGCAGAACGGTCGGTGAAGGCGCGGTAGACGTAGGCCGCCACGGAAACCAGCAAGGCCGGATCATCGTGGGGCACCATCGAAGCGTCAAAGCCGGTCGGGTAGTGCTTGGGGATGAAACCGGTGTCGAAGATGCCGGAGTGGAACACCGGGTGCTGCATCAGCGCCGCCTGGAACGGGATGTTCGAGGAAATGCCACGGATCACGAAGCCGTTAAGGGCGTCGCGCATGCGGGCGATGGCCTGGGCACGGGTCGGTGCGTGCACGATGAGCTTGGCGATCATCGAGTCGTAGAACATGGAGATCTCGCCACCGTCGTACACACCGGTGTCGACGCGGGTGGTGCCCTTGTCGTCGGTAGTCTCCTTGGGCGGCAGGAACTTCACCAACCGGCCAGTGGAGGGCAGGAAACCGCGGAAAGGGTCTTCGGCATTGATCCGGCACTCCATGGACCAGCCGTTGATCTTCACGTCGGCCTGAGCCAGCGGCAGCTTCTCGCCGTAGGCGACGCGGATCATCTGCTCTACCAGGTCGAGGCCGGTGATGAGTTCGGTGACGGGGTGCTCCACCTGGAGACGGGTGTTCATCTCGAGGAAGTAGAACTCCTTGGTTGCACCGGAGACCACGAATTCGACGGTACCGGCGGATTCGTAGTTAACGGCACGGGCCAGGGCCACGGCCTGCTCGCCCATGGCCTTGCGCATCTCGGCGTCGACGAAGGGGGACGGAGCTTCTTCGATGACCTTCTGGTGACGGCGCTGGATGGAGCAGTCACGCTCGTTGAGATACACGTAATTGCCGTGGGAGTCGCCCAGCACCTGGATCTCGATGTGGCGCGGCTCAAGCACATACTTCTCGATGAAGACACGGTCGTCGCCAAAAGAGTTGCGGGCTTCATTGACGCAGGAGGAGAAGCCTTCATGGGCTTCTGCGTCGTTGTAGGCCACGCGCAGCCCCTTGCCGCCGCCACCAGCGGAGGCCTTGATCATCACCGGATAGCCGATCTTCTTGGCGATCTCGACCGCTTCGTCGGGGCCAGCGATGGCATCGTTATAGCCCGGGATGGTGTTGACGCCGGCTTCAATGGCGAGCTTCTTGGACTCAATCTTGTCGCCCATCTTGGCGATGGAGTAGTGCTTCGGGCCAATGAACTTGACGCCTTCTTCTTCCAGGCGGCGGGAGAACTCGGCGTTCTCGGACAGGAAGCCGTAGCCCGGATGGACAGCCTGAGCGCCAGTCTGCTTGCAGGCAGCGATGATCTTGTCAGCGACCAGATAGGACTCCTTGGAGGCCGCCGGGCCGATACACACGGCCTCGTCGGCCAGCTCGACGAACAGGGCGTCCTTGTCGGCCTCGGAATACACGGCGACGGTGGCGATGCCCATCTTGCGGGCAGTCTTGATAACGCGGCAGGCGATCTCGCCGCGGTTTGCAATCAGGATCTTGGTAAACATGTCTTGGCGTCCTCGGCGATCACAGCGGAATGTTGCCGTGCTTGCGCCACGGGTTGTCGAGCTGCTTGTCCTTGAGCATGGCCAGGGAGCGGGCGATGCGCTTGCGGGTGGCGTGGGGCATGATCACGTCATCGATGAAGCCCCGGGCGCCTGCCACGAAGGGATTGGCGAACTTGGCCTTGTACTCGGCTTCGCGCTCGGCCAGCTTGGCGGGGTCGTTCTTTTCTTCGCGGAAGATGATCTCCACAGCCCCCTTCGGGCCCATCACGGCGATTTCTGCCGACGGCCAGGCGAGGTTCACGTCGCCACGCAGGTGCTTGGACGACATCACGTCGTAGGCGCCGCCGTAGGCCTTGCGGGTGATGACGGTGACCTTCGGCACGGTGCACTCGGCGTAGGCGTAGAGCAGCTTGGCGCCGTGCTTGATGATGCCGCCGTATTCCTGGGTGGTACCGGGCATGAAGCCGGGCACGTCCACGAAGGTGACGACCGGAATGTTGAAGGCGTCGCAGAAGCGCACGAAGCGGGCAGCCTTGATGGACGACTTGATGTCCAGGCAGCCGGCCAGCACCAGGGGCTGGTTGGCGACGATGCCCACCGGGCTGCCGTCGATGCGGCCAAAACCGATGATGATGTTCTTGGCGTAGTCAGGCTGGAGCTCGAAGAAGTCGCTGTCGTCGACAACCTTGACGATCAGCTCCTTCATGTCATACGGCTTGTTGGCGTTGTCCGGCACCAGGGTGTCGAGGGAGTAGTCGAAACGGTCGGCCGGGTCGTTGGTCGGCGTGACGGGCGGCTGCTCACGGTTGTTGGCCGGCAGGAAGTTCATGAAACGGCGCAGCATGGACAGCGCCTCCACGTCGTTCTCGAAGGCCAGATCGGCCACACCGGACTTGGTGGTGTGGGTGACGGCGCCACCGAGTTCCTCGGCAGTCACGTCTTCGTGGGTCACGGTCTTCACCACTTCCGGACCGGTCACGAACATGTAGGAGGAGTCCTTCACCATGAAGATGAAGTCGGTCATGGACGGCGAATACACCGCGCCGCCGGCACAGGGGCCCATGATCATGGAGATCTGCGGCACGACGCCGGAGGCCATCACATTGCGCTGGAACACGTCGGCATAGCCACCCAGGGAGGCCACACCTTCCTGGATGCGGGCGCCGCCCGAATCGTTGAGGCCGATCACCGGGGCGCCGACCTTCATGGCCTGGTCCATCACCTTGCAGATCTTCTCGGCATGGGTCTCGGACAGGGAACCGCCGAACACGGTGAAATCCTGGGAGAACACGAAGACCAGGCGGCCGTTGATGGTGCCATAGCCGACCACAACACCGTCACCCGGGGTCTTCTCGGCTTCGTTCATGCCGAAGTCGACGCAACGGTGCTCCTTGAACATGTCCCATTCTTCGAAGGAGTCCGGGTCGAGCAGCAGCTCGATACGTTCACGGGCCGTCAGCTTGCCCTTCTTGTGCTGGCTGTCGATACGCTTCTGACCGCCACCCAGGCGGGCCGCTTCGCGCTTCTTTTCCAGCTGGTGGATGATGTCGTGCATTTACAACCTCCAGTCAATGATCCTGTTGTATGTCGTTTTCTTGTTCAGCCCAGATAGCCCAACAGCCGCAGGGCTGCGGCGGAGGGCGTGGTCTGCCCGGCTTCGACAGCCGCCTGCAGACCGGGCAGGTCCTGCTGTACCCGGGCATGACCGGCAAATCGGGCCCGCAGACCCTGGTCGATCAGTTCCCACATCCAGGCCCGCGCCTGATGGCGGCGACGGGCATCGAACTCACCGCTCTGCTGCATCGCAGAACGGTAATCTCGGATGGTATTCCAGAACTCGGCAATCCCCTGCTTTTGCAACGCCGACATCATCAGCACCGGCGGCGTCCAGTTTGGCGAAGCATGCCGCAGCATGCCCAGCGCGCTCTTGATCTGGGAGCGGGCCACGTTGGCCGCCTGGGGGTTGATGTCGGCCTTGTTGATGACGATCAGGTCGGCGATCTCCATGATCCCCTTCTTGATCGCCTGCAGATCATCACCGGCATTGGGCAGTTGCAGCAGGCAGAAGATGTCTGTCATGCCAGCCACTGCGGTTTCCGACTGACCCACACCGACGGTCTCGATGATGATCACGTCAAAGCCGGCGGCCTCGCAGACCAGCATGGCCTCTCGGGTTTTCTCGGCGACACCACCCAGGCTGCCGGCGGACGGACTGGGGCGGATAAAGGCCTCGGGCCGCTGGGACAGCAGCTCCATGCGGGTCTTGTCGCCGAGGATGGAGCCTCCCGTGACGCTGGAGGATGGGTCCACCGCGAGCACCGCAACCTTGTGTCCCTGTTCGATGAGGTAGAGCCCGAGGGCCTCGATGAAGGTGGACTTGCCAACCCCAGGCACCCCGGAGATCCCTACCCGCATGGATCTGCCGGTGTGGGGCAGCAGGCCTTCAAGCACGTTACGTGCACGCTGCTTGTGATCCAGCCGCTGGGATTCGATCAGGGTGATCGTCTTGGCAAGTGGACGCAACTGATGCGCCAGCACGCCGTCGACCAGAGCCTGATCGGCGGCGTCCCGTTGCAGAAGGTCGGCGGGCATGTTCATGGGCTCAATCGTAGGCGGCGCGCAGGCCGGGCCGGCGCGCCGTGGGTCGGGTGAGGACGGATCAGGCCTTGCGGGCCGCGCGGATCTGCTTGAGCACTTCCCGTGCAGAGGTCTGGATCGGCGTGCCCGGCCCGAAGATGCCCTTGGCACCCGCTGCGTAGAGCGCGTCGTAATCCTGAGCCGGGATCACGCCCCCCACAAAGGTGATGATGTCATCGGCCCCCTGAGCCTTGAGGGCGTTGATGATGGCCGGCACAAGGGTTTTGTGACCAGCGGCGAGGCTGGAACAGCCCACGGCATGAACGTCGTTCTCGATGGCGTGGCGGGCCGCTTCTTCCGGCGTCTGGAAGAGCGGGCCGATATCGATATCGAAGCCCAGGTCGGCAAAGGCAGAAGCCACCACCTTGGAGCCGCGGTCATGACCATCCTGGCCGAGCTTCGCGATCATGATGCGCGGACGGCGGCCTTCCTCGGCCACAAAGGCCTCAATGTCGGACTTCAGGGACTGCCAGTCATCGTCGCCTTCAACCACCGCGTTGTAGATGCCGGTGACGGCCTGGGGATTGGCACGGTAGCGACCGAAGACAGCTTCCAGCGCGTCGGAGATCTCACCCACGGTGGCACGCAGACGCACAGCCTTGACGGCCAGGTCGAGCAGGTTGCCCTCACCGGTCTTCGCAGCCTCGGTCAAGGCGGCCAGCGCCGCGGTAACGGCAGCACCGTCACGGGTGGCGCGGATGTTGGCGAGACGGGCAACCTGGGCCTCACGCACGGCGTGGTTGTCGATGTCGAGAATCTCGATCGGATCTTCCTTGGCCAGCTTGTATTTGTTCACCCCAACGATCACGTCCTTGCCGGAGTCGATGCGGGCCTGCTTGTCGGCGGCGCACTCCTCGACCTTCATCTTGGCCCAGCCGGACTCGACCGCCTTGGTCATGCCACCCATGGCCTCGATCTCCTCGATCAGGGCCCAGGCCTTGTCGGCCATGTCCTGGGTGAGCTTTTCCATCATGTAGGAGCCGGCCCACGGATCCACCACGCTGGTGATGTGGGTCTCTTCCTGGATGATGATCTGGGTGTTGCGGGCGATACGGGCCGAGAACTCGGTGGGCAGCGCGATGGCTTCGTCGAGGGCGTTGGTGTGCAGGGACTGGGTGCCACCGAACACAGCCGCCATGGCCTCGATGGTGGTGCGCACGACGTTGTTGTAAGGGTCTTGCTCGGTGAGCGACCAGCCGGAAGTCTGGCTGTGGGTGCGCAGCATCATGGACTTCTGGCTCTTCGGCTCGAACTGCTTCATCAGGCGCCACCACAGCATGCGCGCGGCACGCATCTTGGCGATCTCGAGGTAGAAGTTCATGCCCACCGCCCAGAAGAAGGACAGACGGCCGGCGAAGGTATCCACGTCCATGCCGGACTTGATGCCGGTGCGCACGTACTCGACACCGTCGGCCAGGGTGAAGGCCAGCTCGATGGCCTGGTTGGCGCCGGCTTCCTGGATGTGATAACCCGAAATCGAGATCGAGTTGAACTTCGGCATGTGGGTCGACGTGTAATTGAAGATATCAGCGATGATCTTCATCGACGGCGTCGGCGGATAGATGTAGGTGTTGCGGACCATGAACTCCTTGAGGATGTCGTTCTGGATGGTCCCGGACAGTTTGTCCTGCGACACGCCCTGCTCTTCGGCGGCCACGATGTAGCCGGCCAGGATCGGCAGCACGGCGCCGTTCATGGTCATGGACACCGACACCTTGTCGAGGGGGATCTGATCGAACAGGATCTTCATGTCCTCGACGGAATCAATGGCCACACCAGCCTTGCCCACGTCACCAACCACGCGCGGGTTGTCCGAATCATAGCCACGGTGGGTGGCCAGATCGAAGGCCACGGAAACGCCCTGACCGCCAGCGGCGAGCGCCTTGCGGTAGAAAGCATTGGAAGCTTCGGCAGTGGAGAAGCCCGCGTACTGGCGGATGGTCCACGGGCGGGCGGCGTACATGGTGGCCTGGGGGCCGCGCAGGAAGGGCTCAAAGCCCGGCAGGGTGTTGGAGTATTTGAGACCTTCCAGGTCTGCCGCGGTATATAGCGGCTTGACTGTGATGCCCTCGGGCGTCACCCAGTTCAGCTTGGCGACATCGCCACCGGGGGCCGACTTGGCGGCGGCCTTGTTCCAGGCAGCCAGATCGGGTTGGGGAAAGGTCGGTTCGGTATTGTTCGCCATGGCTTTTCTACCCTCACGTAGCGCGGGCCGCTCGGCAGCCCTTGGTAATTAGTGACGCCAGTACCGGCCGTGACCCCTGGCCACGGCCGGCTGCCGTGCCCCGCGCAGGGCAGTTTTCTCCCTCCCTCTATTTTTGTGGTCTGGCGGCTATATTGCCGCCTAACCGACATAAGGGTTACATCCTGCGCAGGAACTTGACTTGCTATCTTGTAGATAATACTTTATCCATAATTATGGATGCAACAGCTGAAGACGACACTTTTTCGACCTTGTCACTCAAAACCATGAACGCAGGCCGGATCGCCCCTCTCGCCCTCTATCAGGAAGTCGCGGAACGTCTGCGCCAGCGCATTTTTTCCCATGAGCTGCCCCCGGGCACCTGGGTGGATGAGCAGGCCCTGGCCACCCAATACGGCATTTCCCGCACCCCCCTCCGAGAGGCGCTGAAAGTGCTCGCAGCCGAAGGCCTGGTCACCCTCAAGCCTCGCCGGGGCTGCTACGTCACTGAAATCTCCGAGCGCGACCTGGACGAGATCTTCACGGTCATGGCCCTGCTCGAAGGCCAGTGCGCAGCAGACACCGCCCGCAAGGCCAGCGACGCAGACCTGAAGCGCCTGCTCGACATTCACGCCGAACTCGAACAGGCGGCCCGCACCAACGACATCGACGGTTTCTTCGAGGCCAACCAGGCTTTCCACCAGGAAGTCCAGTTGATCGCCGACAACCGCTGGCTGACCCAGGCCATCACCGACCTGCGCAAGGTCATCAAGCTGTCGCGTCACCATTCCTTGTTCATCGATGGACGCATCGAGCAGTCCCTTGCCGAACACCGCCTCATTCTCGAAGCCCTTGGCAGGCGTGACATCGGCGCCACCGAACTGGCCATGCGCGAGCACATCTCCAGTGGCCGTCGCGCCCTGGCCAAGATCGCCGCCAAGCGCGAAGCGACCGCCTGAGGCATACCGGGCCTACCGGTCACTGCGAAACCAGAAAAAACCCCCGATCGGGCCAGCCCGTCGGGGGTTTTTCTTTCAGCCCGGCGCCCTCTCGGGCGCCACGATATCAGTGAGCGCTGGCTTCAGCGGCACCAAAGCCGGTCTGGGCACGCACGTACTGATCGTCAAAGGCAGCACGCTCGGCCTGAGCCTCGGCGCTGTTGTCGAGCTTGGAGACGATGAAGGTCACCAGGAAGGCCAGCGGCATGGAGAACAAGGCCGGCTGATCGTAGGGGAACAGGGCCTGGGCGTTACCCAGCACCGTCACCCACACCGACTTGGAGAACACCACGAACAGCACCGCGGCGATCAGGCCGACGTAGCCGCCCACCACGGCACCACGGGTGGTCAGCCCCTTCCAGTACATGGAGAGGATCAGCACCGGGAAATTGGCCGAGGCGGCGATACCAAAAGCCAGCGCCACCATGAAGGCCACGTTCATCTTCTCGAAGACGATGCCCAGCAGGATCGCCACCAAGCCGAGGCCGACCGACGCAAAACGCGACACACGCAGCTCTTCGGTCTCGGTGGCCTTGCCCTTGCGGATCACGCGGGCGTAGATGTCATGGGAGATGGCAGCCGCGCCGGCCAGGGCCAGACCGGACACCACCGCCAGGATGGTGGCAAAGGCTACCGCAGACAGGAAGCCCAGCAGCAGATTGCCGCCCACGGCCTTGGCCAGGTGCATGGCGATCATGTTGCCACCGCCGACGATCTTGCCGCCAATCTGGCCGCCTTCAAAGAACTCGGGGTTCTGGCCGACGATGATGATGGCCGCGAAACCCATCAGCAGGATCACGTTGAAGAAGTAGGCCACGAAACCGGAGGCATAGAGCACCGACTTGCGGGCTTCCTTGGCGTTGGTCACGGTGAAGAAGCGCATCAGGATGTGCGGCAGACCGGCCGTACCGAACATCAGGCCCAAACCCAGGGACAGGGCGGTGATGGGGTCCGGCAGCAAAGTGCCCGGGAACAGCAGCTTCTCGCCAAGGGAGTGCAGCGACACGGCCTGGCTCATCATCTTCTCGAAGCTGAAGCCGAACTGCGACATGGCCAGAACCGCCACCAGGGTGCCGCCAGCCAGCAGCATGCAGGCCTTGATGATCTGCACCCAGGTGGTGGCAACCATGCCACCGAAGGTGACGTAGACCATCATCAGCGCACCGACCACAAACAAGGCGATGTTGTAGTCCAGACCAAACAGCAGCTTGATCAGCTGGCCGGCACCGACCATCTGGGCCACCAGGTAGAAACACACCACGGTGAGGGAGGACACCGCCGCCATCGTCCGCACCTTGCTCTGATTGAGCCGGTAGGAGGTGATGTCGGCAAAGGTGAACTTGCCCAGGTTGCGCAGGCGCTCGGCCATCAGGAACAGGATGATGGGCCAGCCGGCGAAGAAGGCGATCATGTAGATGTAGCCATCGACGCCCTTGGTATACACCAGTGCGGTGAGGCCCAGCAGGGTGGCGGCGGACATGTAGTCGCCGGCAATCGCCAGACCGTTCTGGAAGCCGGTGATGCCACCGCCGGCGGTGTAGAAGTCAGACGCCGACTTGGTCCGGCCGGCAGCCCAGTAGGTGATGCCCAGGGTCATGGACACGAAGAGCACGAACATCCCGATGGCGTGCAGATTGAGGGGCTGCTTCTCGGTGGCGGAGATCGCATCACCGGCGAAGGACAGGGCCGGCGCCAGCAGGGCCAGCAGGGCAACATTCAGACGGGCCAGCATTACTTCACCTCCTTGGATGCGTCGCGGATGATCTCGGTGGTGATGGCATCAAATTCGCCATTGGCGCGCTTGACGTACACGGCGGTGAGCACCCAGAAGAAGATGAACATGAACAGCTCGGCAGCGATGCCTACCGTCACGTAGGACCCTTCGGACAGACGCTGGCCGATGAGGTTGGGGTTGAAGGCCACCACCATGAAGAAACCGTAGAAGATCGTAAGAACGATCACCGACAGCAGGGTGGCAAAGCCCTGACGCTTCGACACCAGTTCGGTGAAGCGCGGGTTCTTGCGAATGCGGGCGTAGACCGCATTCTGGCTTGCATTAGTCGACATCTTTTCCCTCCCAAGAGAAAGTCAGTGAATGTGGCGCGATCTGCCTGTTGGTGTTCTTGGAGCGGCGATCGGTAGAGCTTTTTTTATGTGGTGCTTCCGGTGGGCGAAGTCGCGCCATTAACGACGCCCGAGCGGATGATATAGCATATATAAGACTCCATACCACAACGTACGGAGGCTTTTTGCGGCGCAACATGCCCGCCCAGGCCACCCTCAATCCAGGACGCACAACCCCATGCCCGGAGAAATCCTCTTCCATCAGGACAACGGCATCGCCACCCTGAGCCTTTCCAACCCTGACAAACTCAACGCTGTCGATGCCGGCATGTGGCGCAGCCTGCAGGCCCACATGACGGCCATCAACGCCGATCCGGGCCTGCGCTGCGTGGTACTTCGCGGCGCAGGCGACAAGGCCTTCGCTGCCGGCGGGGACATTGAGGAGTTCCTTACCGTACGGGCCACGGTGGACGACGCGCTGCACTACCACGAAGATCTCGTGGCGGCCGCACTGAACGCTGTGCGTGCCTGCCCGGTGCCCACGGTGGCCCTGATCCAGGGCGCCTGTGTGGGAGGTGGGCTGGAGATCGCCGGCTGCTGTGACCTGCGCATCGCCGGGGAGTCAAGCCGCTTCGGCGCCCCCATCAACAAGTTGGGCTTCTCGATGTACCCGGGGGAGATGGCTGGCCTGCTGGAGTTGGTGGGCCCGGCCGTCCTGCTCGAAATCCTGCTTGAGGGGCGCATCCTGTCGGCCCCCGAGGCCCTTGCCAAAGGCCTGCTGACCCGTGTGGTCGCCGATGATGCAGTGGAATCCGAAGCGGCCGCTGCCACCGCCCGGATCATGAAGGGCGCCCCTCTGGTCGCACGCTGGCACAAACAGTGGGTGCACCGCCTGATGCAGGGCGGCCCCCTGAGCAAGGAGGAGAAGCGGGCCGCTTTCGACTTCCTCGCCACCGCCGACTACAAGGAAGGGCTCGACGCCTTCCTGGCCAAGCGCAGCCCCCGCTTCACCGGACACTAGCCGGCCTTCCCCCACCCGGGCTAGCACATTCAGATTACGCAAGTCACCCGCGGGGCGTAACTCGGGCAAAATACGGGTCTCGCATGCGCAGAAAATGACAATCAAATAAAACTGGCTTCTGCGCAATTCCGCAGCACCACCGGCCGTGCGTCCCCAACCAATCGGCCGGTCCCTTCAGAAGGACCGCAATGACATATCTCACTTGGTCATCCGACCTGGATACCGGCATTGTCGAGATCGACAATCAGCACAAGCAGATCATGGACTTCATCAACCGCCTCCATGACGCCCGCCAGAACGCAGACAGGGCCAACATCATCGCGGTGGTGGACGATCTGGTGGAATACACCCTGTCCCACTTCGCCTTCGAGGAATGCCTGATCGAGGACGCCGGCTACGAGTTCGTGCGCGGCCACAAAAAAGTGCACGAACTCTTCGTGCGGCGGGTGAATGGCTTCGTTGAGCGCCTGGGCAAGGGTGAGGACATCAGCCACGAACTGCACAGCCTGCTGCACCGCTGGCTGTTCAGCCACATCCGCCACGACGACGCGGCCTATGTGGCGGCGGTCCGCCCCAAGATAAAAGCGCTCACAGAGACGCAGGCCCCTAGCGGCTGGCTGTCTCGCTCCCTGAAGCGCTTCTTCGGCGGCTGAGGGAAGGGCAGCCGGCCTTCAGCTGCCCAGCACGGTGTGCAGCATCTTCAAGGACAGCAGCACCAGCACGGCGGCGAAAACCTTCTTCAGCACCGCCACCGGCAGGCGATGAGCCAGCCGGGCGCCCACCGGCGCCAGGAAGACGGACACCGCGCTCACCAACACCAGGGCCGGCAGATTGACGAAGCCCACCGTGAATTCGGGCAAGCCGGCCGCCCCCCAGCCATTGATCAGGTAGCCCACCGCGCCGGCCAGGGCGATGGGCAGGCCGATGGCCGCTGAGGTACCAATGGCGTTCTGCATCTTCACGTTGCACCAGGTCATGAAGGGTACCGACAGGGAGCCGCCACCGATCGCCACCAGCGCCGAGATCACCCCGATCACTCCACCCACGCCAGCCAGGCCGGCACGCCCCGGCAGCTCCCTGGAGGGCTTGGGCTTGACGTTGAGGATCATCTGCAGCGCCACGTAGGCCATGAAGCATGCAAAGAAGATGGCCAGCGGTGCAGTGGCCACCCGGGACGCAATGAAGGTGCCACCGAAAGTACCAAGCAGCACCCCCGGAGTGATGCCCTTGACGATGTCCCAACGCACTGCACCGTGTTTGTGGTGGGCACGAAGGCTAGAGATGGAGGTGATAACGATAGCCGCCATGGAAGTACCCAGGGCCACATGCACCAAGTGTTCCCGGGGAAAACCCTGGGCCGCAAACAGGGTGGTGAGCATGGGCACCATGATGCCGCCGCCGCCCACACCCAGCAGCCCCGCAAAAAAGCCCACGAAGGCCCCCAGGGCCAGGTAGGCCACCAACCATTCAATACCCATCATCTTCTCAACTCACCAGATCCGTCGCGCCGAGCAACTGCCCGACGATGAAACGCCACTCATCCGGCTCCACCGGAGTGATGGATAGCCGGTTACCGCGGGCCAGGACGCGCATGTTCTCCAGTTCGGGGTGGCGGCGCAATTCGGACAAACCCAGCAGACGGGTCTTGCGCACGAAGGCCACATCCACGTGCAGCCAGCGAGGGGTCTCGGGCGTGGCCTTGGGGTCGAAGTACTGGTGCGCCGGATCAAACTGGGTGGCATCCGGATAAGCCGTGCTGGCCACCCGGGCAATGCCGGCCACCCCAGGCTCGGCGCAGCCAGAGTGGTAGAACAGCACGCCGTCACCCACCTGCATGGCGTCGCGCATGAAGTTGCGCGCCTGGTAGTTGCGTACGCCGTACCAGGGCACCTTCTGATCGGGCCGGGCGGCCAGATCATCGATGGAGACATCGTCGGGTTCGGACTTCATCAGCCAGTAGCGCATCGCCCTCTCCGTTCGGAAACAGGATTAAAGCGGCCCTGCAGCCCATCCTCACATCCGGATTGAGCCGAAGGGCCGTTGAGGGCAAGATTCTGGCACACAAAGGCGCGCTCCCCCGGCGCCCCTGCCCCGCCCCCCCCGGAAAGCCCAAGCGCATGTCCAACACCCTCCGCCCGATCCGTCAGCGCCCCTCTTTCTGGAAGTTGCTGCCGCGTGCCCTCGCCTGTGCCTGCACTGCAGTGGCCCTGGCCTTCTTCGCGAGCGTGACGGCGGCAGACGACGGCCCCGCTCCGCACCCCCGGAGCGCCACAACGGTGGCGGATCAAGGCGAAGCCGACCTGACCCTGATGAACCGCCACGTGGTGCGCTTCCGCAGCAGCCTGCTCGGATCACCCGCGGCCCAGCGCGCCGAGCGAAGCAAACACAACCTTGAGCTTATCCTGGCCCGGAACGAGGACGACACGGTCAAGGTCCAGCCCAACCCGATGGGCAACATCATCCTCGTCGGCGGCCAACTGGCCTTCATCCTCACTCCCGACGACGTGGACAAACTCAGCGGCGAAACCCTCGAGACCCTAACCCAGACAACCCAACAGAATCTGCACCGGGTAATCGCCGAAACCCGTGAGAGTCGTGACAGCGAAGCAATGGTTCGGGGCGCCGCTGCGGCTGCCGGCGCCACCGTGGTAGCCCTTGCCCTCGCCCTGGCCCTGACGCGCCTGCACCGGGGTCTCGGCACACGCCTGGTCAGCACCATCAACCGCAAAGCCAAGGGGCTCCGGCTTGGCGGTACCGAACTGATCCGCCGCGACCGTATTCTCGCTGCCGTGGGCTGGCTGATGAGCGCCAGCTACTGGCTGCTGGTCCTGCTGCTGGGCTACGCATGGCTGGGCTTCGTGCTGGCGCGCTTTCCCTTCACCCGGGCCTGGGGCGAGCAGCTCAACGGCTACCTGGTGGGCATCGTGCTGGACATGGGCAAGGGCGTCATCACCACCCTGCCCAACCTGCTCATCGCCGGCATCATGTTCCTCCTCGCCCGAGGCGTCGTCGGGCTGCTCAAGCCCCTGTTCGACCATGTGTCGTCCGGCAAACCGGGGATTGGCTGGCTCGACCGGGACACCGTGGAGCCGACCCGCAAGATCACCAACATCCTGATCTGGATCTTCGCCCTGGTGATGGCCTACCCCTATCTCCCCGGCGCCCACACCGAGGCCTTCAAGGGCATGTCGGTACTGATCGGCCTGATGGTGTCCCTGGGAGCGTCGAGCATTGTCGGCCAGGGCGCCAGCGGCCTGATCCTGATGTATTCCCGCACCCTGCGCACCGGCGAGTACGTGCGCATCGCCGAGCACGAAGGCACCATCGTCGCCGTCAGCCTGTTCACCACCCGTCTGCGCACCGGGCGCGGCGCCGAGATCACCCTGCCCAACGCCATGATCGTCGGCAACGCCACGCGCAACTATTCCCGTACCGCCAACGGCGAGGGCTTTATGGTGGATACCACCGTCACCATCGGCTACGACACTCCCTGGCGCCAGGTGGAGGCCATGCTGATCGATGCCGCCACCCGAACCCCGGGCATCCTCGCCAGCCCCACCCCACGCGTCTATCAGACAGCCCTGTCCGACTACTACCCGGAGTACTGCCTGGTGGCCCAGGCCCTGCCCGCCGGCCCTCTGCCCCGGGCCGAAGTCATCAGCCGCCTGCACGCCAACATCCAGGACGTTTTCAACGAACACGGTGTACAGATCATGTCGCCCCACTACATGGCCGACCCGGCCACCGACAAGGTCGTGCCCCGGGAGCGCTGGTTCACCCCGCCGGCCCGGCCGGCGAGCGAGTGACGTGGGGTATCATCCCCGCCTGTCCCGCCACCCTGCCTCCAGGAGCCCCTCACCATGAGCACTCCCACCCCCGAGCGTCGCAAGAACCTCAGCCTGCGTGAGTTGGTGGACAAGGCCTACGCCATCATCGAGCCCTTTTTCGACCCGGCCAACGCCTGGAACGGCCAATCCCTGGAGCACCTGGCCTACCGCGTGCTCCGCGAGAACCTGCCCGACCTTCCCCCTCAGGACGTGCAGGTGATCGTCTCCGCCGCCACCCGCATCTACCGCAGCAAGCACTCGCCCCAGTAATCATCCGGTGACCCGTTTCTACCCCTTTCTCTTCGTGCTCCTGTGGAGCACGGGCTTCATCGGCGCCAAGTATGGCCTGCCTTTCGCCGAACCCCTGAGCTTCCTGTCCACCCGCTACGTGCTGGTAATCGGAGTGATGGGCCTGCTGGCGCTGGCCACCCGCGCGCCCTGGCCGGCCACCCCGCGCCAGTGGCTGCACATCGGCGTCACCGGCATCCTGGTCCATGCCATCTACCTGGGCGGGGTGTTCACCGCCATCCGCCACGGTCTGCCGGCCGGCATCACCGCACTGGTGGTGGGGCTGCAACCCCTGCTCACCGCCCTGGGCGCCGGCGCCCTGCTGGGCGAGCGCGTGCAGCCCCGCCAGTGGGCCGGGCTGGTACTCGGCTTTGGCGGCGTCGGCCTGGTGGTCTCCCACAAGGTGGCGGCAGCCGCCAGCACTCCGGCCCTGGCCGCCATGCTGACCCCGGCCGTGGTGGCCCTGCTCGGCATCACCGTCGGCACCTTGTACCAAAAGCGTTTCTGCCCCGCCTTCGACCTGCGCACCGGCTCCGTGGTGCAGTTCATCCCCACGCTCATCCTCACCCTGCTGGTGGCCAGCCAGACCGAGACCATGGCCATCGAATGGACCGGGCAGTTCGTCTTCGCCCTGCTGTGGCTGGTACTGGTGCTGTCGGTGGGCGCCATCAGCCTGCTCAATCTGCTGATCCGCAACGGCAGCGCGGTGAACGTGGCCAGCCTGTTCTACCTGACCCCGCCCACCACGGCCCTCATTGCCTGGGCCGCCTTCGGCGAAACCCTCACCGGCCCAGCCCTTGCGGGCATGGGGCTGACCGTGTTCGGCGTATGGCTGGCACGCAAATGAGGGTCCATGGCCCGTCCGCCTCGGCCAACATCGCCACCCGCATCCTGGGCATCGACCCGGGCCTGCGCAGCACCGGCTTCGGCCTTATCGACACCCTGGGCAGCCAGTTACGCTACGTGGCCAGCGGCTGCATCAAAACCGGCGAGGGCAGCCTGCCCGAGCGGCTGAAGATCATCCTCGACGGAATCCGTGAAGTGATCTCCACCTACAAGCCCGACCAGGCTGCGGTGGAGATCGTCTTCGTTAACGTCAATCCTCAATCCACCCTGCTACTCGGCCAGGCCCGGGGCGCGGCCATCTGCGGTGCCGTGTCCTGCGACCTGCCGGTGGCCGAATACACCGCCCTGCAAGTCAAGCAGGCCGTTGTCGGCCACGGCAAGGCTGCCAAGGAGCAGGTCAGCCACATGGTGCAGCGCCTGCTGTCCCTCGAAGGTGCGCCATCGTCCGATGCCGCCGATGCCCTGGCCTGCGCCATCTGCCATGCCCACGGCAGCAGCGGACTCGCCGCCATGGCCGGCATCGGCACCCGCAAACGCGGCAGCCGCCTGTCGGCCTGAGCGGTCCCCCGCTCCCCCTCAAGGCATCCGCTTCAGCACATGCAGCAGTGCCCGCTGGGAAGGCCCCAGCACGTCTGACAGGGCCACCTTGTCCAGGGACGCAAAGAAGGCCTCCAGCGCCGCCCCCAACACCCCTTTGAGCTGACAGCTCGCCGTGAGCAGGCAATGGCTCGTCTCGTGGAAACACTCCACCAGGGCCAGATCGGTCTCCATCTTCCGCACCACGTCCCCCACCACAATCTGCTGCGGCGGCCGCGCCAGGCGCAGGCCGCCGCCCTTGCCCCGCAAGCCTTCCACAAAGCCATTGCGGATCAGCTGATTGACGACTTTCATCAAATGACTGCGAGAGATCTCGAAGCGCTCAGAGATCTCCTGAATGGTCACCAGGCGTTGCTCGTTGGACGCCAGATAGATCAGGACGCGCAGTGCGTAGTCCGTGTGCTGGGTGATGTGCATGGAGGACGGATTGCCGGAAAGGGGCTTCAACCCTTCGATTATAAGGGACTTTTAAAAAGATTCATTTACGTTGACTCTTTAAAAGATGCATTCTAGAGTCCACTTAACAAACCCCACGGAGAGAACCATGAACACCCACGAAAGCGCCCCACCCGAGCACCCCGTCTTGGCCCAAGCCTGTGCCGTCATGCGTGAAGCCTACGAGCGGGGTTGGATCAGCACCCGCGACGGCAATGTGTCGGTGGCCATGAGCGACCGCCGCGGCTTCCTGGTGTCGGCCAGCGGCGTCATCAAACACACCCTGATACCCAGCCAGTTCGTTTTCATTCCCGCCGGCGATGTCATGGCCCCGGCCGCCGACGCCTACCCCCGCCCGTCGGGCGAGCTGGACCTGCACCGCCGCCTCCAGACCCTCCTGGCCGGGCGGGCACTGACGGTGCTGCACCTGCATCCCACCCACATCGTTGCTGCCCTCTACGCAGGACGGGATCTGGCCGAGCTGTCGGCCGACTTCCCCGAAGTCACCCGCTACACCCGGGTCGGGCCGAACATCCCGGCGCTGCCCGCCACCAGCACCGAACTGGCCGAAGCCTGCGAAGCCGCCTTCCAGCCGGCCCTTGGCCCGGCTCCCCACATCCTGGGCCTGGATCGCCACGGGGTCGTCGCTGTCGGCAAGACCCCCTGGGAGGCCTTCGAGCATGTGGAGCGGCTGGAGCACATCTGCCGCATCGCCCTCGCCGCGGGTCGTCGCCACATCCACCATCCTGAAGCCATTGAAGAGGAGACCGGCCATGTCGCACACCGCCCCTGACCCCCGCCGGATCCTCACCACCGGCCGGGCCATGATGGCCCTGGCCGCCATCGGCATGCTCGTCTCAACCCTGGTGGCCTACCCCTTGGCCGAGCGCTTCAGTCTGGGCATGCAGATCGCCGGTCACCTGGCCTTGCCCGTATCAGCGGCCTTCTTCAAGCTCGGCTACGTGGTGCGCCTCGCTGCCCACCACGCCCTCGGCAATCTGCAGGCGGGTTGAGCGGACGGGCTGGGCCGCTACAATGCCCCCTCTCTCTGGAGCGCCCGCCCATGCCCGACCTCATCGAATTCGACACCCCCCGTCTGCACCTGCGTCAGTGGCACGAGGACGATCTGGCGCCCTTTGCTGCCCTGAATGCCGATCCCGAGGTGATGACTCACTTTCCGGCGCCCCTGACACGCGCCGCCAGCGATGCCCTCGCCCGGCGCTGTCAAGCGTTGATCGCCGAGCGGGGCTGGGGCTTCTGGGCAGCGGAGCTGAAGGAGAGCCGGCAATTCGTCGGCTTCCTCGGGCTTCACACGCCCATTGCCGAACTGCCGTTTGCGCCCTGCGTGGAAGTGGGCTGGCGCCTGGCCCGGGCCCACTGGGGGCGCGGCCTGGCTTCGGAGGGGGCACGAGGGGCCCTGGAAGTGGGTTTCGAAAAGCTGGGGCTCACGGAGATCGTGTCCTTCACCGCCCTCGGCAACCTGCGCTCCCAGGCAGTGATGGCGCGCATCGGAATGCGCCGGAGCGATGAAGACTTCGACCACCCGGCCGTGCCACCAGACAGTCCCTTGCGGGCGCACTGCCTGTACCGGCTCGACCGTGACAGCTGGCGGGCGGCACCGGGCTGATCCGCCCGGCCCGACAGGTCAGGGCTTGGCCTGATCAGCCGCCTTGGCGCGCATGCCACCGCGACGCGCCCCCCGGTGGGCATCGTCGAAAATCTTCTGCTGTTCGGGGCTGAGCTGGGCGTAGAAGGCCTTGAGCACGGCAATGTGCTCGGTCATGGCCGCCTGGTGGGCCTTCATGTGTTCGAGCATGCGCTCAGCCCGCTCGGGGGTCGTCAGCGTGGCCGCATCCGCCGCCTTCGCCGGGTCAGGCCGGCCCTTGCCCATGGGGTGCTCGGACTCGACCAGCTTCTTCCAGCCCGCCTCCTGCTCGGGGGTGAGCTTGAGGGCTTCATGCAGCTTGCGGTGGTGCTGTTCCATGCGCTCGGCACGGTGCTCGCCCATGCCACGCGGCCCCATCAGGCCACAGCCAGGGTCGGCCAGCGCGGGCAGGGACGTAGCGCCCAGCAGGGCGATCAGGGCGGCAGCCGGGGCAAGGTGGCGGAAACGCTTCATCATGGTGAATCTCCTCATGGGACGTCATGTCCGGACAGCATATCCGGATCTGCCGTACCAGACCGACCCCCATGGGTGCGGGTTCCACCCCAACTGTAAGTGTCTATTGCTTGGCGGGCAGGAATACGGCCTCTCATCAGACTGTGCTGACGACACCAGGGAGACCGAAGCAGGGATGGAAACGGGCGGGTTTCGTCTGCAAAGGCGCCGTCCTGCAAGACGGACTACCCCAAACCCGGAAGTCAATGCCCTACTGACCAAGCCATCACCACGCTTCGGTGATACTTCGGTTTTTGCGAAGCATTCATCCGGATAATCCGTGTGGCCCTCCACGACCGGCCGGCCTACCATGCAAAGGCGCGGCCGGCGGTGCATCCAGCCCCCTCGAGACCCGCACATCATGCCAACCCGATCCATCGTCCTAAAGTCTGGCAAGGCGCCATGAGCCCCCCGCCCAGCTCCTCTCCCTGGCACGCCCTGCCCACCCCCGAGGTGGCCCGCCGGCTCGATTGCGACGCCCACCAAGGTCTGTCCGCCGACGCCGCCGCACGCCGCCTGCGCAGCCACGGCCCAAACCGTCTCGACCAGAAACCACCTCGCCCGGCCTGGCGACGCCTCGCCGACCAGTTCGCCAACCTGCTGGTACTGGTGCTGATCGGCGCAGCGGTGGTGGCCGGCCTGCTGGGCGAAGTGAAGGACGCCATCGTCATCGGGGTGGTGGTACTCCTCAACGCCACCCTTGGCTATGTCCAGGAGAACCGCGCCGAGCGCGCCCTGGCGGCCCTGCGCGACATGCTCGCCCCCACCGCCCGGGTTCGCCGTGACGGTACCGTGCAGATCGTCGAGGCCACCACCCTGGTGCCCGGCGATATGCTCCTGCTGGAAGCCGGCGAGCGGGTTGCCGCCGATGCCCGGGTGGTGGATGCCCACGCTGCCGAGGTGGCCGAGGCAGCCCTCACCGGCGAATCCGCGCCTGTAGCCAAGTACCCCGACACCGTCGCCAGCAATGCCCCCCTGGCCGAACAGCATGGCATGGTCTTCATGAACACCGTGGTCACCCGCGGCCGCCTGGAAGCCCTCGTCACCGCCACCGGCATGGGCACCGAGATAGGCCGTCTGGCCGGCCTGCTGGGCGACACAGCCGAACCCGACACGCCCCTGCAGATTCAACTCGACACCCTGGGCAAACGCCTGGCGATGATCGCCGGCGTGGTGGTGGCACTGATGTTCGGCGCCGGCCTGGCCCGGGGCGATGCATTGATGGACACAGCCCTCACCGCCATCGCCCTGGCCGTGGCCGCCATTCCCGAAGGTCTGCCGGCGGTGGTCACGGTAACCCTGGCCCTGGGCATGCACCGCATGGCCGGGCGCCACGCCATCGTCAAAAAACTCGCCTCCGTCGAAACCCTGGGCTGCACCACCGTGATCTGCTCCGACAAGACCGGCACCCTGACCCTCAACCGCATGACCGCCCGGGCCCTGGTCTTTGCCGGGCAGCAGCTGGCGGTGAGCGGCGAGGGCTATGCCGCCGCCGGGCAGATCAATGCCCCAGGCGGCACACCGCTGCCCGACCTCTCTCCGGCCCTGCTGCCCGCCGCCCTGTGCGCAGACGCCCGCCTCGTCGGTGACGAACTGATCGGCGACCCGACCGAGGGCGCCCTGCTGGCCCTGGCACGGCGCGGCGGGCTCGATCTGCCCCGGCTGGCCAGCGCCCACCCGCGCATCGCCGAGATCCCCTTCGATTCGGACAACAAGTTCATGGCCACCTTCCACCTGGAGGGCGAGCAGGTGCGCATGTGGATCAAGGGTGCCCCCGACGTGCTGCTGGCCCGTGCCAGCCGCTGGCAGGGCCCCGCCGGTGAGGCGCCCCTCGACGCCTCGGCGCGGGACGCCCTGCGCGCCGCCAACGACACTCTCGCCGGCCAGGCCCTGCGGGTACTGGCCCTGGCAGGGCGGAGCATCCCGGCTGCCGACTTCGACCCGGCCGGCGATCTCCAGGCCTGGACCCACGAGCTGACCCTGAACGCCCTGGTGGGCATCATCGACCCACCCCGCCCCGAGGCAAGGGAGGCCATCCGCGTGTGCCGGGACGCCGGGGTGCAGGTCAAGATGATCACCGGCGACCACCGGGTCACCGCTGCCGCCATCGCTGGCGAGCTGGGCCTCAGCGGCACAATCCATGAAGGGCGCGAACTGGACGGACTGGCCCCCGCCGAGCTGCAACGCCTGGTGGAGGGCGCTGCGGTGTTCGCCCGAGTCACCCCGGAACACAAGACACGCATCGTCGAAGCCCTGCAGGCCGGCGGCCACGTGGTGGCCATGACCGGCGACGGGGTCAACGACGCCCCTGCCCTGAAGGCCGCCGACATCGGCGTGGCCATGGCCATCACCGGCACAGAGGTGAGCCGCGAAGCCGCCACCATGGTGCTGGCCGACGACAACTTCGCCACCATCGTGCGGGCGGTCGAAGAGGGGCGCACCATCTACGACAACATCGTCAAGTTCGTGCGCTTCCAGCTGTCCACCAACATCGGCGCCATCCTCACCGTGCTCGGCGCCCCCTTCCTGGGCTTCGCCACACCCTTCACCGCCATCCAGATCCTGTGGGTGAACATCATCATGGACGGCCCCCCGGCCATGACCCTGGGCGTCGAACCTGCCCGGCCCGGCATCATGCAGCGCCCGCCCCGCCCTGCTGGCGCCGCCATCCTGTCATGGCCGCGTCTGTGGCGCATCGGCCTGTACGGGCTGACCATGGCCGCCGGCACCCTGGGCATCTACGCCTGGGGCCTCGCCCGCGGCGGCCTGTCACTGGCTGGCACCCTGGCCTTCACCACCTTCGTGCTATTCCAGTTCTTCAACATTTTCAACGCCCGGGCCGAACACGGAAGCGCCTTCAACGCTCAGTTCTTCAGCAACGGCAAGCTGTGGACGGCCCTGCTCGCCGTGGTGGGGCTTCAAGGGCTGGTGGTGCATTGGGCACCGGCCCAGGCCATCTTCGACACCGTAGCCCTCACCCCCGCCGAATGGGCCGCCGCCATCCTGGTGGCGTCCACCACGCTGCTCCTCGACGAGCTCCGCAAACTCATCCTGCGCCTCGGCGCCCCAACCCCGGAGGAAGGACGATGAACACCATCCGCCAGATCCTGGCCGCCACCGATCTGTCAGCTCCTGCCCGCCACGCCATGGACCGTGGTTTCCAGCTCGCCGCCACCAGCGGCGCCCGCTACACCGTGCTCCACGCCCTGCACCTGGGGCCCCTCGACACCCTGCGCGGGCTGCTCGGCGACGGCAGCGCGCAGATCGGCCAACGCCTCGAAGAAGCCGCCCGCGACAACCTCGGAGCCCTTCTCGCCGACCCCACCCACCACCGGGGCGTTGCCGCAAGCCTGCACATCCACACCGGCACGCCGGTAGACGTGATCACCACCCGCGCCGACGCCGAAGACGCCGACCTGCTGGTGGTTGGCGCCCGCGGCGAGGCCTTCCTGCGCCACGGGCTACTCGGCTCCACCGCCTCGCGCCTGCTGCGCCGCACCGCCGCCCGCCCGGTGCTGGTGGTCAAGCAGCCGCCCCATGAACCCTATCGCCGGATTCTCGCCCCGGTGGACTTCTCCCCCGGCTCGGTCCAGTCCTTGCGCCTGGCCCACCGCCTCGTACCCACTGCCCACATCGTCCTGATCCACGTCTTCAACGTACCTTTCGAAGGCAAACTGGCCCTCGCCGGTGTCGACGAAGTCGCCATCCACGCCTATCGTCGCAAGCAGCGGGAAGAATCCCTGCAGCGCCTGCACGTACTGGCCTCCACTGCCGGGCTTGAGGCCGGGCACTACTCCGTCCTCGTCCCCCACGGCGACCCGGCCCAGCAGGTCATCGCCCAGGAGCAAGAACAGGACGCCGACCTGATCCTGGTCGGCAAGCACGGCACCGAGCTGACCGAAGAACTGCTCCTCGGCAGCGTCACCAAGCGCATCCTCAACGAATCCCAGTGCGACGTGCTGGTGGTGCCCGACCCGCGCCGCGTGGAGCACCTGCACGGCTAGACCCCGGGAGCCGGCCATCCGCGCCGGGTGGCCGGGGCTTCATGTCGCGGTGTAACCTACAGGCCTTTGTCCGGCAAAAGCACCGGCATGCCAACAGGGTACCCGAGACCCGTCGCACTGCCTTACTCCGCCGCCCCGATCACCCAAGCAGTACGCCTCTCCCCCGCATGCTCGACGACATCAAGAAGACCCTCTGGGCGACCGCCGACAAACTGCGCGCCAACATGGACGCAGCCGAATACAAGCACTTGGTGCTAGGCCTCATCTTCCTCAAATACGTCTCCGATACCTTCGCCGCCCGGCGTGCCGAGCTGACCACGCGCTTCACTGACGAAGCCGACGACTACTTCCTGCACGAATGCGATGCCGAAATGCTGGCCGACGAGCTGGAAGACCGGGACTACTACAGGGAGGTCAACGTCTTCTGGGTACCCGAGGCCGCCCGCTGGGACCAGCTCCGCGCCGCCGCCAAACAGACCGACATCGGCAAGCGCATCGACGAAGCGCTCACCGTCATCGAGCAGGAAAACCCCAAGCTCAAGGGCATCCTCGACAAACGTTACGGCCGCGCCCAGCTACCCGATGGCAAGCTCGGCGAGCTGGTGGATCTCGTCTCCACCATCGGTTTTGGCGACGACCCGGGTGCCGCCCGCGACGTGCTGGGCCAGGTGTACGAATACTTCCTCGGCCAGTTCGCCAGCGCCGAGGGCAAGAAGGGCGGCCAGTTCTACACCCCCGCCAGCATCGTCAAGACCCTGGTCGCCGTGCTCGCACCCCACCACGGCAAGGTGTACGACCCCTGCTGCGGCTCGGGCGGCATGTTCGTGCAGTCCGAAAAATTCATCGAGGCCCACGGCGGCAAGCTGGGCGACGTGTCCATCTACGGGCAGGAATCCAACCCCACCACCTGGCGCCTGGCGGCGATGAACCTCGCCATCCGCGGCATCGACTTCAACCTGGGCAAGGAGCCCGCCGACACCTTCACCCGCAACCAGCACCCCGATCTGCGGGCCGACTTCATCCTCGCCAACCCGCCCTTCAACATCAGCGACTGGTGGCACGGCAGCCTGGAGGGCGACCCCCGCTGGCGGTATGGCGACCCGCCCCAGGGCAACGCCAACTACGCCTGGCTCCAGCACATGCTGCACCACCTCGCGCCCACCGGCCGCGCCGGCATCGTGCTCGCCAACGGCAGCATGGGCTCCAGCCAGAACAACGAAGGCCAGATCCGCGCCGCGATGGTGGAGGCCGACGTGGTGGAAGTGACGATCGCCCTGCCCGGCCAGCTCTTCTTCAACACCCAGATCCCCGCCTGCCTGTGGTTTCTGGCCAAAAAGAAGACCGCCCGCCCCGGCGAGGTGCTGTTCATCGACGCCCGCAAGCTGGGCCGCATGATCAGCCGGGTGCAGGCCGAGCTGACCGACGAAATCATCGACCGCATCGCCGCCACCGTCGCCGCCTGGCGTGGTGAAGAAGGCGAGTATGCGGACCAGCCCGGCTACTGCCGCAGCGTTGCGCTCGCCGAGATCGCCGAGCATGGCCACGTCCTCACCCCCGGCCGCTACGTGGGCGCCGAGGCGGTGGAGGACGACGACGAAGCCTTTGCCGACAAGATGCGCTCGCTCACCGAAAAGCTGGGGGAGCAGATGGCCAGGGGCGCCGAGCTGGATGCCCTGATCCGCCAGAAGCTGGGAGTGCTGGGCTATGCGTTCTGACCGCCCACCCCAAACCATGACCACCCCAACCCCCACCGTAGGTCGGGTTAGCCCGCAGGGCGTAACCCGACAGGACACGACCGCAGAACCGGCAACCGATGTCGGGTTACGCGAAGCTAACCCGACCTACGGGGCTGAGGTCGTGCTATTGGAAGAACTCGCAGCACCAATCAAGAACTCGATTGTGGGAGGCCCCTTTGGGTCGAACCTCGTGTCCAAGGACTACGTTTCGTGCGGCGTCCCGGTTATTCGCGGGCAGAACATGGGGGGTCGCTGGGTTGGGGGTGAGTTCGTGTTCGTCTCAGCAGAGAAAGCCGATTCTCTTAGTCCGAACAAAGCGCACCCAGGAGACTTGGTATTCACTCAACGAGGTACATTAGGACAGGTGGCCATTGTTCCGATGTCTCCATACTCGGAGTACATCGTTTCTCAAAGTCAGATGAAGGTGACGCTTGATGCTACTAAGGCTGATGTCAACTTTCTCTACTACGCCTTCCGCTCACCGGAGCAGCTCGACTACATTAAAAACACTGCGATCCAGACAGGAGTTCCACATACCAACCTTGGCATCCTAAAGAAAACTCCGATTCAGCTTCCGCCGTTGGCAGATCAACGTCAGATCGCGGCATTGCTTGGGTTACTCGACGACCGCATCACCCTCCTGCGCGAAACGAACGCCACCCTCGAAGCCATCGCCCAGGCGCTGTTTAAGTCCTGGTTCGTCGACTTCGACCCCGTCCGCGCCAGACAGCAAGGGCTCGCCCCGGAAGGGATGATTGATGCGACAGCGGCGTTGTTTCCGGATGGGTTCGAGGAGTCGGAGCTGGGGTTGGTGCCGAAGGGATGGAAAGTTATGCCCGTCGGTGGCGTTGTTGAGGGCATCTACGATGGCCCTCACGCGACACCACCCGAAGCCAACGATGGACCGGTTTTCCTTGGTATCAAAAACCTGACGGGTAGCACGCTCGACCTGTCCGACATTCGGCACATCGCTGAAAGCGACTTCGCTCAATGGACCCGACGGGTTACGCCCCGGGCCGGCGACATTGTTTTCAGCTACGAAGCCACACTGGGCTTCTTCGCCTTGATACCAGAGAATCTCCGTTGCTGCCTGGGTCGCCGCCTGGCACTCATCCGCCCAAGGACCAGCGGAGGGCATGGGCATTTCTGGTTCCATCAGTTCGTCGCGCCTCCTTTCCAGCGCCTATTGGAAAAGCACACGATCCATGGCGCCACCGTAAATCGGATCGCCCTGAAAGAGTTTCCGCACTATCAAGTACTCAATCCGCCAGCCGGCATCAAGGCTGCATTTGATGGATTTGTTGCCCCGCTGTGGCAACGAATCCAGGCCAACCACGCCCAAGCCCAAACCCTCGCCACCCTCCGCGACACCCTGCTCCCCCGCCTGATCTCCGGCCAGCTTCGCCTGCCGGAAGCACAGGCCGAACTGGAAAGCGCACGCCCATGAGCAACCCGGAGGAAGATGTGTGGCGACGCTTTGAACGGGTCTTTCCGGTCTTCTGGCAACAGTATCGCCCCCATGCCGATCGCTGCCTGCTCGTATTCAATGGCGGCGAGTCGTTCCTGGCGGTTGCAGAATCGACAGGAGATATATGGACGATCTACGATAGCCACGTCTGGAACGCCTTCCAGCGCTTTATCAACGGTGGTGAGCATGAAAACGGCAAACACTGAACGCTGGTCCGCGGAGCTGGTTCGTATCGGCAATCAGGCCGTGCGCGAGGCGCAAACCCGGAATCGGCAACTGGGTATCCCCAATTGGTATTCCCTGAACGGCAAGCTCGTCAGTGACGCCCCGCAAGTTCCGATCAAGCCTGCACCGGGGGCGAAAGCCCGCTGATTGCAGGTTTCTCCATGACCGAGGACCAGCTCGAACACGAAGCCCTCGGCTGGCAGAGGTGGGTTACACGCCGCTCCACAGCCCGACGCTGGCACCACCCAGACGGCGTCCTCAGATGTTGCCATGCCTGAAAAGTACCGAATCAAGTCCACCGTTGAGCGCCCATTTGTCCTCCAGACGCTTCGGCACTTAAGACCCGTATTCGCTGAGCTTGCGCGAAACAAGCAGACGACCGGATTGGGGCAGATTACGGTTGCGGACTTGAAACAACTTCGTGTGGTCAAGCCTCCCTTGCCGCTGCTACTTCGATGGAATGAGGTTGTTTCGCCGCTACTGGACGGAGCTTTCTTGATTCAGCAGCAAGCCGAACCCCTCGCCACCCTCCGCGACACCCTGCTCCCCAGCGTGAACTCCGCCTAACTTTGCCTGACGGAGTTAGCAAACCAAGACGAGGAAACCGTTCGATGAGCATCCCCGATAGCGCGCAGATCATTGCCCTGCTGGAAAGATTGAAGGATGTACCCGCCGACGATCTAGAAAGCCATTTTCTCGACTTCAAACCCTGGGAGGATGCAAAGTCGGCGCTGAAATTTGCCTGTGAATACGCAGCCTGCTTTGCCAATGCCGATGGCGGTGTGCTTGTCTTCGGGGTGGCAGACAGAGTCGTAGGCAAGGCGCAGGCGATCGTCGGGGCTAAGGGGTACGATCCAGACTTGCTCCGGCGCCAGATTTTCAACGGCACTCGGCCGGGCATAGACGTCGAAGTCGAGGAGATCGCCGTTCAGGAAGGCACTGGCAGACTGCTGGTGGTACGTGTCCAGGCTGGCAAGCAAAAGCCTTACGGCACCACAGCAGGGCTTTATAAACAGCGGGTTGGTAAGAACTGCATGCCGCTCGACCCAATTGCGTTTCAGCAATCCCAGGTGCGTACCGCGGCCCTTGATTGGAGCGGAGCCCCAGCCGGGCGCCTCGAAAAACCTCAGCTTGCCCACCCTTGGTAAAATTACATCGTCCTGACCCCTGCTGCAGCTTATCCCGATGAAACAGCGTAGTGCCATCAAGACTGACCTGTTTGCCGACGAACACCA
>NZ_JAQVCN010000078.1 GCF_028689785.1 Zoogloea sp.
GGCTTCGAGCATCGGCAGAATCACCAGAAATTGTTCGCGGGTGATGTCGCTGGGGTATTTTTTGCTACGCATCCGGGTATTTTCAGGTATCGCCGTGGGATCGTGAACACGTTCTAAGCGACACAGAGATATCCATGTCTTTGTGCCGGCTGAAGCCGGGCCGCGCATTCTCCACGATCGGTCGTCGTCCGCGTTGCTGTTTGGTCGTCCTCATAAACGTCATAGACAAGCCGCCGGTGGTGTTAGTCGACGTGGATCGGGGCGGCGAATGGGCGTTATCTACAATGGTACTTTCATTCTTGGCTCCGGCCCCCTTCGCCGACATTGATGCGCACGTGAAGACAGTCCTGGATAGCATGGTCGACAACGGTGGGCATTGGGATTCTTGTGCTCACAGTGCCCTGAGCGAAGTTTGCGCGTGCCGTCGATTACCAAAAATCTTGCCCAAGCGGGGTGGCAAGGAAGAGAGCCGTTATCGCGCGACTTGGGCCTACCGTCTGGCTATCAAGCTAGGCTTACCATTTTCTGGGGCGGAAAAGACGTTGTTGCATAACTCTGATTCAGGCGAAGTAGCCCCAACCCCAGACGGATTTTAGGCATTACCGCGAGGAAGACCTCTGATCCATGAGGCGTTTCGTAAGAAGTCAGCAGTAGGGTTTTTGATCTCGCCCCGCGTACTGAACAAATCGCACAAGATCACTTTGATCATATGAGGGGGAATGAGCCGGAAATGCTCCATACCCTTTGGTCGCCAACTGCTCATGTAAAGCTCCGTTTTACGGGACCAGGCATCGTTTCTATAATTGTTGAATAGTTGTATAGTTAGACGATGGAAACCAAAGCCGCAACCTCGATTTTTGAATCCCTGTCATCCAGCTGGCGCCTGGAGGCCTTCCGTCTGCTGGTCAAGCAAGGACCGGAGGGCATGGTGGCCGGTGATATCGCGTCTGCCCTCGACATCGCCCCTTCCAGCCTGTCCTTTCACCTCAAGGCGCTGACCCATGCAGGCATGGTGACGGTTGAACAGGAAGGTCGGTTCCAGCGCTACCGCGCGAACATCCCGCTGATGCTGGATTTGATCGCCTACCTCACCGAAGAATGCTGTTCCGGCAACCCCGGAAAGTGCGTTGATCTTCGTGCAGCGTCGTCCTGCGCCGATGCACTGCTTCCCCCGATTTCCCCTAAATAAGCGAAGTCCTGACCATGAACGTCCTCTTCCTCTGTACCGGCAACTCTTGTCGTTCGATTCTCGCCGAAGCGACCTTCAACCATCTGGCTCCGGTGGGTTGGCATGCCGTCAGCGCCGGCAGCAAGCCTGCCGGTTATGTCCATCCGCGCTCGCTCGCGCTTCTTGCGCGGGAAGGCATCGCCACCGAGGGCTATCACAGCAAGTCCTGGGACGATCTCCCTGTCACCCCCGATGTCGTCGTGACCGTCTGTGCCAGCGCTGCCGGTGAAACCTGCCCGGTTTATCTCGGTCCCGTTCTTCGCACCCATTGGGGCGTCGAAGACCCGGCCCATGCGACGGGCACTGACGAAGAAATCGACGCCGCTTTCATGACGGCCTATCAGATCCTGCGTGCCCGGATTGAAGCATTCCTGGCTCTGCCGCTGAGTGAGCTGCAGGGCGATCGTGCCCGCCTGAAGGCTGAGCTGGATCGCATCGGCACGCTTTTGCCGTAATAAATATTTCAACTTTCGTTGGAGAGTCAAAATGAAAACCATTCAGATTTTTGATCCGGCCCTGTGCTGCAGCACCGGAGTGTGTGGCGTCGATGTCGATCAGGCCCTCGTGCAGTTTTCGGCGGACGTGGACTGGGCGAAGCAGCAGGGGGCGACGGTCGAGCGCTTCAACCTGTCCCAGCAGCCTCTCGTCTTTGCCGAAAACGCCATCGTGCGCGGCTACCTGGAGCGCTCCGGGCAGGAAGCCCTGCCGCTGGTACTCCTCGATGGCGAGGTGGCCCTGGCCGGGCGTTACCCCAACCGCAACGAACTTGCCCGCTGGCTGGGTGTTCTTGTGGTCCAGGCCGACGCATCCAAGGGCGGCTGCTGCAGCGGCAGCAAGTGCTGCTGAGATCTCCTCGGGAGACGACCATGAAATTCCTCGAACAGCCGCCGCACTTTCTGTTTTTCACCGGCAAGGGTGGTGTCGGTAAAACGTCGATTGCCTGCGCAACGGCAATTGAACTCGCCGCGCAGGGGCGTCGCGTGTTGCTGGTGAGTACCGATCCCGCGTCCAATGTGGGCCAGGTTTTCGGGATCGAGATTGGCAATCGGGTTACGCCAATTCCTGCGGTGCCGAACCTTGCTGCGCTGGAAATCGATCCGCAGGCTGCCGCTCAGGCCTACCGGGACCGGATTGTCGGCCCCGTGCGCGGATTGTTGCCGGACGACGTGGTGCGTGGCATCGAGGAGCAACTTTCCGGGGCCTGCACGACCGAAATTGCAGCCTTCGATGAGTTCACGGCGCTTCTGGTGGATTCGAGCCTGACTGCCGACTACGAGCACATCATCTTCGATACCGCACCGACCGGACATACGATCCGATTGCTGCAACTCCCCGGGGCGTGGAGCGGCTTTCTCGAAGAAGGGAAAGGTGATGCGTCCTGCCTCGGACCGCTTGCCGGCCTTGAGAAACAACGCAGCCAGTACAAGGCGGCCGTCGATGCCCTGGCGGACCCGCAGCGGACCCGGCTCGTGCTGGTTGCCCGTGCACAGCAGGCCACGCTACGTGAAGTTGCACGTACCCATGAGGAGCTTGCGGCGATTGGCTTGACGCGTCAGTACCTCGTTATCAACGGGGTGCTGCCGGCTGAAGAGGCGGCGCAGGACGCGCTGGCAAAAGCGATTTTCGACCGTGAGCACGTTGCACTCGCGGCAATTCCGCCCGTGCTGGCATCCCTGCCTTGCGACATCCTGGCGCTGAAGCCTTTCAACCTTGTGGGGCTGGATGCGCTGCGCAGCCTGTTTACGGACGTCGCAGCCGATGCCGCGCAAGACTCTGCCGCTCCCTACCTGGATGCGCCGAGCCTTGCCACGCTGGTCGATGGCATTGCTGCGGATGGTCACGGGCTGGTGATGCTGATGGGGAAAGGCGGAGTCGGCAAGACGACGATCGCGGCCGCGATTGCCCTCGAACTCGCGGATCGCGGCTTGCCGGTGCATCTCACGACCTCCGATCCCGCTGCTCATCTTTCGGAAACTCTCGATGGTTCGCAGGAGAACCTGACTGTCAGCCGTATCGATCCTCATGCCGAGACCGAGCGTTATCGGGAGCAGGTGCTCAAGACCAAGGGCGCCCAACTTGATGCGCAGGGTCGCGCGCTGCTGGAAGAGGATCTGCGTTCGCCTTGCACCGAGGAGATTGCTGTCTTCCAGGCCTTCTCCCGAATCATCCGCGAGGCCGGCAGGAAATTCGTCGTCATGGATACCGCACCGACTGGCCACACCTTGCTGCTGCTCGATGCAACCGGCGCCTATCACCGGGAGATTGCCCGGCAGATGGGGAGCAAGGGTATGCACTTCACGACGCCGATGATGCAGTTGCAGGACCCGAAGCAGACCAAGGTGCTGATCACGACCCTGGCAGAAACCACGCCGGTCCTCGAAGCCGCCAACCTGCAGGCAGATCTGCGCCGGGCAGGCATCGCGCCTTGGGCATGGGTCATCAATAACAGCGTGGCAGCCGCACGCCCTCATTCACCGCTGCTACGTCGGCGCGCCTGCAACGAACTGATCGAGATCGAGGCCGTTGCCAGCCGTCATGCGATTCGCTACGCCGTCGTACCGATGCTCAAAGAAGAACCCATTGGCGTTGAACGCCTGCTCGAACTGGCCAATCAAGGCCAAACTACTCAGGGAGTTTGATATGTCCGACAAGATCTACAACGTACTTTTCCTGTGCACCGGCAACTCAGCCCGCAGCATCCTGGGCGAGTCCATCCTTAATGAGATCGGCAGGGGGCGTTTTCGGGCCTTTAGCGCTGGCAGCCACCCGGCTGGTCAGGTCAATCCTCTGGCCATCGAACTCCTCCAGCGTAACCACATGAACACCGAAGGGTTGCGCAGCAAGAGCTGGGACGAGTTCGCCACACCGGACTCCCCGCATCTGGATTTCGTCTTCACGGTTTGCGATAACGCAGCCGGTGAAGTCTGTCCCATCTGGCCGGGCCAACCGATGACCGCCCATTGGGGGGTCGAAGATCCCGCCGCCGTGGAGGGTTCGACTGAGGCGATGCAGCGCGCCTTTTCGCAGGTTTTCATGTTGTTGCATCGGCGGATTTCGTTGTTTGCGAGCCTGCCGATCGCGAAGCTCGAAGGCATGGCTCTCAAGCGTGAACTCGATCAGATCGGTCGCGAGCAGGGGACCGGTGCCTGAAGGCATCTAACGATTCAAGCAGAGGTGTGCTGTGAGTGAAGTAACGAAAAAACTCTCTTTCCTGGACCGGTATCTGACGGTCTGGATCTTCGCGGCCATGGCGCTGGGTGTGGCGCTGGGCTATCTGGTGCCCGGTGTCGAGGATTTCATCAACAGTTTTCAGGTCGGCACGACCAACATTCCCATCGCGATCGGTTTGATCCTGATGATGTACCCACCCTTTGCAAAGGTGCGGTACGAGGAATTGCCGGATGTGTTCCGCGACAAGAAGGTGCTGGGGCTATCACTGATCCAGAACTGGGTGATCGGGCCGATCCTGATGTTTGCGCTGGCAGTGATCTTCCTGCCTGACAAACCGGAGTATATGGTCGGCCTGATCATGATCGGGCTGGCCCGCTGTATCGCCATGGTCATCGTGTGGAACGAGATCGCCAAAGGATCGACCGAGTACGCCGCGGGGCTGGTGGCCTTCAACTCGATCTTCCAGGTGCTTTTCTACAGCGTCTATGCCTGGCTTTTTGTCACCGTGCTGCCGCCGCTGTTCGGGTTGTCCGGCTCGGTGGTCGATATCTCCATCGGGCAGATCGCCGAAAGCGTACTGATCTATCTGGGCATCCCTTGTGTTGCCGGTATCCTGACGCGCGTGGTGATGCTGCGTTTCGTTTCAAAGGACTGGTATCACACTCACTTTGTACCGAAGATCGGCCCTATCACGCTGATCGCCCTGCTGTTCACCATCGTGGTGATGTTCAGCCTGAAGGGAAAGCTGATCGTCACGATTCCGATGGACGTGGTGCGCATTGCCATCCCGCTGCTCATCTACTTCGTGATCATGTTCGCCGTCTCCTTCTTCATGAGCCGCAAGGTGGGCGCCAACTACAAGAAGTGCGCGACGCTCTCATTCACGGCGGCCAGCAACAATTTCGAACTGGCGATTGCGGTGGCGGTGGCGGTCTACGGGATCAACTCGGGGGCTGCGTTTGCCGCGGTCATCGGGCCACTCGTCGAAGTGCCCGTGATGATCGGTCTGGTTAACGTGTCGCTGTGGCTGCAGAAGCGCTACTTCAAGGCTGAAGCGGTCTGATTGAGCAGTAAAAATCGTCCCGGGAAAGACTCCAGGCAGTTGATCCCGGGACTGCCTTTTCAAAGGTATCTCCATGTCCGAAAACCTCTCCACCATGCCCCAGCTGCGGGCCGACCTCTTTCAGGTGCCTGACCAGGCAGCCTTGCGCCCCGCGCAGGTCTCGACCCATGCACCAAGGTTCCTGCTGCTCTACGGCTCCTTGCGACAGCGTTCGTTCAGTCGCCTCGTCGTTGAAGAGGCGGCACGGCTACTGACTGCAATGGGCGGAGACGTCCGGATCTTCAACCCGAGCGGCCTGCCGCTGCCTGACGATGCACCGGAAACCCACCCGAAGGTGGCGGAGCTGCGTGAACTGACGCAGTGGGCCGAAGGCATGGTGTGGTGCTCGCCGGAGCGCCATGGGGCCATGACGGGGATCATGAAGGCGCAGATCGACTGGATTCCCCTCAACTCGGGCGCAGTACGTCCGACTCAGGGTAAGACCTTGGCAGTGATGCAGGTCAGTGGAGGCTCCCAGTCGTTCAACGCGGTTAACCAGATGCGCGTCCTGGGGCGCTGGATGCGGATGTTGACCATTCCCAACCAGTCGTCAGTCGCCAAGGCCTTTCAGGAGTTTGACGATAACGACCGCATGAAGCCGTCTGCCTACTATGATCGGGTGGTGGATGTCATGGAGGAACTGGTCAAATTCACTCTCTTGACGCGGGATATCACGCCTTATCTCGTAGATCGCTACAGTGAACGCAAGGAGAGCGCCGAGGAGCTGTCCCGGCGCGTGAACCAGAACAAGATTTGAGATCCAGGTTGCCCTGGGCGAATGGCGTGGTGTGTCATCGTGAGGGAAGCCCCGGGATCGTCTTCAATACCGTCGCGGCGGGGTGTGAGTTGGTCGGCACCGTACGCCGGGGCATACCGGAGTGAGGGATGGCTGTTTCCTGCCTGATCACCGCCTGGCGCACGCATGAAGCAGAGTTGTTGAACTTCATGCGCCACCGACTGAATAACCCGTCAGAGGCCGAAGATCTTCTGCACGACCTGTTCCTTAAAGCCTGGGCTCAGGGCGACAACTTTTGTTCAGTCGTGAATGCACGCGCCTGGTTGTTTGAGGTCGCACGGAACACCCTGATCGACCGTAGCCGTCGCACCCGTAATGAAGTGACTTTGCCCGAGGACATACCCGCAATCGAGCCCGAATTTTTTGCGATAGATGGATTGGCCAACTGTCTGCCCAGGGTACTTTCGGAGCTCTCCGAGGAAGATCGCGAAGCCATCCAGCGCTGTGATCTGGAGGGAATGCCCCAGGCTTTGTTCGCGGAACTGAAAGGCTTATCTCTGCCCGGTGCCAAGTCGCGCATCCAGCGGGCACGTCAGCGTCTGCGGGCACAGATGTCACAGGCGTGTCAGGTCCGTCTCGATGAAGCTGGCCACGTTTGTTGCTTTGTTCCCCGGCCACCACTTGGCTAAATCACGGGCTCAGGCCTGCATCCTTTTCGACCCTGTTTCGTCTACGTTTAATGAAGGCCCTATGTGAGGTCAGCCAGTTTCCATCCCACACGTTGGAGGCAGATCATGAGCGTAATCGAAGTTGTCCTGTGTCATCCCGTCCGAACTCCCATTGGCACGTACGGTGGCAGCCTGAAGGCCACGCCAGCAACGGTATTGGGTGCAGCGGTCATCCGCGAAACCCTCCGGAGATCGCAACTTTCTTCGGAAAAGAAGGTGGGGCCATTGCCCACGGCCATCCTATCGGCGCCTCGGGTGCCGTCCTCACCACACGCCTTCTGCACTCGCTGCAACGGGATGGATTGAAGAAGGGTATCGTTACCTTGTGTATCGGTGGCGGCCAAGGCATTGCCCTGGCGCTGGAAATGCTCTGATTTTCCCGGGAAGGTATCGCCAAAGACGCCGGTCGAGCCGAGGCGGTCGATTCCCTTGTTTCTTCATCGATAAGTCATCAAGAGGAGTGAGACATGGACATCATCAAGCAGATTCTGGAGTCCTTCAGCGGCACCCTGCCGAAGGACAGCGAAACGGCTGCCGCAATCAGTCGCGGCGCCGGCCCGGAAGAGATTGCGGCTTGTGCGACGGCAGAGGGCTTGCATGCGCTGGCCGGTGCGCTCTTCGAGGCCTGTGAGGAAGGCGGTGCCGGCAATGCCGCGCTCGACCCTTCCGGTCTGGTGGAGGGGGAGCTGGCTGCGCGGCTGAAGGAGTTCCGACAGCAGTTGCCGGCCGGCTGCGAAACCGCCAAGTTGATTGATTCTGGCGCACGCCTGGAGGAAATCTCGGAGGCTGCGCAGAAGGAAGGGCTGACTTCCCTGGCGACGATGCTGTTCGAGGCCGAGCAGGAGCAGGACCGGACTTAGCGACCTCAAGTGGCCATGAGCGCCCGCGAAACTCCCTTGCCGATTGCACCCTCGCGGTTAGCGTGCCCTGTGCCTGCGGGGCCGCCGCTGGGTGTGATCGAGGAGGTTCATGGACCCGTCATCGACATTCTGTGCACCCGGTTGCCAGCGCTGCATCAGGCGGTCTATGTGTGCCTCGATGGAGAGCGCTACATCTTTGAAGTGCATCGCCATCTCGACGAGTCGCGGGCGCGGGCCATCGCCTTGCATGGTACGGGGGGGCTGCACCGGCTGATGCCGGTGTTCGATACCGGCGGGCCGCTCCAGATCCCGGTCACGCCGGCTTGCCTGGGGCGCCTGCTGGATATCTTCGGCCAGCCGCTGGATGGTGGCCCGGCGCTGGACACCGAAGAGTTTCGCCCCATAGTTGCGGCCCCCATTCCACTTTCGGAGGCGACCGGCGTTGGAGAAATCCTGCCCACCGGTATCAAAGTCATCGACCTGCTGTGCCCCTTCGTGCGCGGAGGCAAGACCGGTTTGTTCGGTGGGGCCGGGGTGGGCAAGACCGTGCTCATCATGGAGTTCATGCATGCCATCGTGCGTTTGCACCAGGGCGTATCGGTGTTCGCCGGGGTTGGCGAGCGCATCCGCGAGGGGCATGAGCTTTGGCACGACATGCAGGACGCTGGCGTGATGCCGCGCACCCTGATGGTGTTCGGCCAGATGGACGAGTCGCCGGGGGTGCGCTTTCGCATCGGATTGTCGGCGCTGACCTACGCCGAGTACCTGCGCGACCATGTGGCGAAGGAAGTGCTGTTCCTGATGGATAACGCCTTCCGCTTCGTACAGGCCGGCAGCGAGTTGTCGGGGCTCCTCGGGCGCATGCCGGCCACCGTGGGCTACCAGCCGACGCTACTGTCCGAAGTGGCAGAACTGCAGGAACGTATCTCATCCACCCGGAGCGGCAACATCACGGCAGTCGAGGCGGTCTATGTGCCGGCTGACGACATGACCGACCCGGCGGTGGGGGCGATCCTCGCGCACCTGGACACCAACGTGATTTTGTCGCGTAACCAGGCGGCCAAGGGGATTTACCCGGCGGTCGATCCGCTGGCCTCGGGAAGCCGGATGATGGATCGGGTAACCCTCGGAGATCGCCACTACCGGGTGGCCCAGGCGGTGCGGGAGCACCTGGCCCGTTATCGGGAATTGGAAGACATCATCGCCATGCTGGGACTGGAAGCCCTGTCGGAGGCTGATCGGCTCACGGTGCTGCGGGCACGCCTGCTCGAACGCTATCTCACACAGCCGTTTTTTGTCGTCGCCGAGCACACCGGTATCGACGGTGCCTCGGTCCCGCTGGAAAGAGTATTGACCGACTGCGAGGCGTTTCTGAACGGCCGGTATGACGCGCTGCCGGAATCGCGTTGCTATATGCGCGGCAGCATGGAGGGCGTGGAATGAGCAGCTTCACGCTCGATCTGCAAGGCGCCGTGCGAACTGAACGCCTGGAAGGCGTAACGAGCTTCGTCGGGACGGACGCCAGTGGCAGCTTCGGCATCCTGCCCGGCCGCGCCCGTTTCATGACGGTTCTTGAGTATGGACTGTCACGGTTCCGCATCGCGGATGGAAGCTGGCTCTATCTGGCCTGTCCGGGGGCCGTGCTGTCCTTTTCCGACAACCACCTTGAACTGAGCACCCGCCGCTACCTGTGCGATGCGGATTACGAACGCATCTCCGCGGCGCTGGCCGGGCAACTGGCCGAAGAAGAAAACGCGCTCAAGAGCGTCAAGGACAACTTGCAGAAGCTGGAACAGGCCCTGTTCCGGCGTTTGAGAAGCCTCGACCGGTGGCCCTCATGAACGATGAAAAATGGCGCCGTGACGTGGCACGGGACAGTGAAAGGCTGAAGGAGGCGGAGCGTGGCCGCCGTTCGTTGCTGGCGCAGACCGTATTCCTGGGCAGCCTCTCGGCTCTGTTTGTAGCGCCCTTGCTGGGCGGCGCCTATCTGGGACGCTGGCTCGACGGCATGGGCGAAGGTTATACGGTGCGCTGGACGGTGAACTGCATCCTGTTGGGTCTCGCTGTTGGCGTCATCAATGTTTACGTGTTCATCCGGAAGCACTGGTAATGGAAGCGGCGCACATCGTCTTTCAGTTGGGCTTCCTGCAGATCACCTCAACGGTGGTCACGACATGGGGCATCCTGCTTCTATTGGGTGTGGGCGCGTGGCTGGCGACCCGAAACCTGTCGGTCGCATCCCCCGGCTTGGTACAAACGGCACTGGAGGGTGCGGTCCAGTCGATCGAGGCCGCCATCGAAGGGGTTCTACCTGGCCGCTCCGGACTCTTGTTGCCGTTTGTCGGCACCCTGTGGATCTTCGTGGCCGTCGCCAACCTGACCGGCCTCGTCCCCGAACTGCATTCGCCCACCGGTGACCTGTCGACCACGGCGGCGCTGGCATTCCTGGTGTTCCTGTCGGTGCATTGGTTCGGCATCCGCAGCAGTTCCCTGAAAACCTATCTGCATCACTACCTGACGCCCAGCCCGGTCCTCCTGCCGTTCCATCTGCTGGGTGAGCTGTCCCGCACGCTGGCGCTGGCCGTGCGTCTTTTCGGCAACATCATGAGCCTGGAGATGGCGGCCCTCCTGGTGTTGCTGGTGGCCGGCCTGCTGGTGCCGGTGCCGATCCTCATGCTCCACATCATCGAAGCCCTGGTTCAGGCCTACATCTTTGGCACTCTGGCGCTGATTTACATCGCCGGGGGCATGCAATCCCAGGAAGCGTCACACGCTTCCGATACAACGTCCTCTAACGCTCCGGACAAGAAAGGAAGCTCGACATGAGCGACATGCACTGGTTTGTACTGATTTCTACCGTTGCGGCAGCGGTGGCCATTGCCGTGGGTATCATTTTTCCGGCCATTGCCATGGGACGCGCGATCACCCAGGCGCTGGAGTCACTGGCACGCCAGCCGGAGGCGGAAAAGTCCATCACCCGGACCCTGTTCATCGGTCTGGCGATGATCGAGTCTCTGGCCATCTACGTTCTGGTGATTGTCCTCATCATCCTGTTCCGCAATCCGCTGCTCGAATACCTCTTGAAGTAGGAGGCGCTCATGGGCCTCGACTGGACTACCTTTCTGCTGGAAATCGTCAATTTCCTGGCGCTCCTGTGGATACTGAAACGCTTTCTCTACCAGCCGGTGCTGGCAACCCTGGCCGAGCGGCGGGCGGGCATCGCGCGGACGCTCGGGGAAGCCAGTGACAAGGAAGCCCGTGCGACGACACTGCAAAGTCAGTTTGAAAGCCGTCTGGCCGACTGGGAACAGGAAAAGGCCGCCGCTCGCAGCGCTTTCGATGCAGAGATGGCTGCCGAGCGCGTGCGGCAACTCGATCTGCTAAGCCACGATCTGGCCGCCGAGCGCGATCGAGGGGCTGCCGTGGAAGCGCATGCCCGGGAAACCCTGAGGCGCGAACTGGCGGCCCAGGCCGACAAAGAGGCCCGGCAGTTCGCCAGTGCCTTGCTCACACGGCTTGCCTGCCCGGAGCTGGAGGCAAGGCTGGTGGATGTCTTTATTGAAGAACTGGCTGGTTTGCCCGATGCGCGTCTGGCGACCTTGAAGGCAGCCCATAACGGACATGGGCCGGCTGTCGTTACCAGTGCCTATCCGCTTTCCGACGCGCAGCGGGAGCGCATCGCCAGCACCATTGGGGCTCGCCTCGAACTTCCCGGGCGCGTCGAGTTCGGGCTTGACGCCTCCTTGCTTGCCGGGCTTCGGGTATCCCTGGGTGCATGGCAGCTGGACTGCAGTCTGGCGGGTGAGTTGGGCGTCTTTGCGGAGGCTCCGTCTTTTGCCAACTGAGTTTTTGCCGGATGTGCCACCCATAGAAAGTGCTGACCCAAAGTCAGTTCGGTGGCTGGACGACTACCGGCCGCAACTGCGCATCAGTGAAGTCGGCAAATTAGCTGCCATCGGCGACGGCATTGCCTGGGTCGAAGGCTTGCCCTCGGCAGCCATGGATGAAATCCTGCGCTTCGGGGACGGCAGCGAGGCCTTGGTCTTCCATCTGGGAAGCAAGCGTATTGGTGCGATTTTACTCAGCCAGAAGGAAGGACTCTTCGCCGGGCTGTCGGCGCATTTGACCGGGCGGCGCCTGGATATCGGCGTCGGCGACGGGTTTCTCGGCCGGGTTGTTGATCCGCTGGGGCGTCCCCTCGATGGAGCGCCCGCTCCGATGTCCATTCGTCGGCGGCGTCTTGAAGCCGCTTCACCGCCCATCACTGCGCGGGATTTCGTCGAGCGCCCCTTGCTCAGCGGCAACAAGATGGTGGACACCATGATCCCCATCGGCAAAGGCCAGCGCCAACTCATCATCGGTGATGCGGGAACCGGCAAGAGCTCGCTCGCCGTCGACACGATCATTGCCCAGAAGAACCGCAATGTCCTGTGCGTCTATGTGCTGATCAGCCAGAAACGCTCCGCGGTTGTTGCCACCATCGAGACCTTGCGTCAGGCCGGGGTGCTCGACATCACGTGCATCGTGGTTGCCGAGGCCACGACCACGCCCGGACTCAAGTTCCTCGCACCCTTTGCGGGCTGCGCCTTGGCCGAGGAGTGGATGGGCGCCGGGCGGGATGTGCTGGTGGTCTATGACGACCTCACCACCCATGCGCGGGCATACCGGGAGCTTTCGCTGTTGCTGCGCCGGCCACCGGGACGGGAGGCCTATCCGGGCGATATTTTCTATCTCCATTCACGCCTGCTGGAGCGCTCCACCTGCCTGTCGGCCCGCTATGGCGGTGGCAGCATGACGGCCCTGCCCATCGTTGAGACCGAGCAGGGTGAGATATCCGCGTACATCCCGACGAACCTGATTTCCATCACCGACGGTCAGATTTATCTCGACCCGGCCCTCTACGCCCGCGGCTTTCTGCCAGCCATCGACATCACTCGGTCGGTGTCGCGGATTGGTGGCAAGGCCCAGGTACCAGCCATCAAGGCTGAAGCGGGTCGGATGAAACTCGATTTCCTGCAGTTTCTCGAACTCGAAGTATTTACCCGCTTCGGTTCGCGCCTCGAAGCGAGCGTCGAAGCCAAGATCAAGCGCGGTCGGCTGCTCCGGGAATTTCTCAAGCAGGACCGCCTGGCGCCCCTCTCGCCAGAGCAGCAGATGGCCTGGCTGGTGGCCTACAACGAGGGCTTCCTTGACCATCTGGTGGGCACTGCGCTGCAGTCCAGCCTGGCCGAGCTGCTGCGATGGGCGCTTGCGGGTGGCCCCGGGCTTGCCGCGCCGCGTGAGGACTGGCGCGACGCGGTGAGCGGGCTGTTGCGGGAGAAGGGCCATGAGCCGCCGGCGTGAGATTGCCACGCGGCTTGAGGCGCTTTCCGACATCGCCGGCATCATGTCGGCGATGAAAGGGTTGGCGTTGATGGAAACCCGCATTCTCGCCGAATTCATCGCCAGTCAGCGGCGCATGGTGGCTGGTATCGAGAAGGCGGCCGCAGACTTCCTCGCCTGGCATCCGCAGCTGGTTACGAATCCGGTCGAGGGGCATGAGTTGTGCGTGCTGGTCGGATCTGAACAAGGCTTCTGCGGAGACTTCAATGAAGCCTTGCTGGCCCGCCTGGAATGCGTATGCAAGACGCAAGCTGCCCCCGTCCGTTGGGTGCTGGTCGGGCGACGGGTAGAGGGCCGGGTCGGTGAGCGGGCCTGTGTTGAACTGGCGCTACCGGGTGCCATCGTCGCTGACGAGGTACCCGCGGTTCTGCTGCGACTGACGCGTGAGCTGGGTCGCCTGCTGGATCTGCCCGAACTGGCTGGCTACGGACTCTCCGCGCTCTACCATTGCGATGCCACCGGTGAAGTGCGCATGCGGCGCCTGCTGCCCCTGCGTGACTTGCCGCCGCCCGGCGTGCAGTCGCATGCCCCGGAGTTGAATCTCCCACCGGCAGACTTTTTGCGCGGGCTGACCGGGCACTATCTCCATGCAGCCCTCAACGAGGTGCTTTACAGCTCCCTCATGGCCGAGAACCGTCAGCGCCAGACGCACATGGACCGTGCGCTGCAGCGCCTCGACGAAGACAGCGCCCGCCTCAGGCTCACCTACAACACCCAGCGCCAGGAGGAAATCACCGAGGAAATCGAGGTGATCCTGCTTTCGGCCGACATGCAGAAAGAAGCGGATTACGGCGGGTGAGCTGCGTCCTTTTGCTCGGACGTGCGTCATCAAGGCAAGGACGTACCCGAAAACAACATGAGCGAAAGGTCAGGGTTTCCATGCTTGTCATTGCCGCAGTCGTCACATTCGTACTGACCACGGTGCTTTCCATGGCGGGAGTCGGTGCGGCTTTTGTGTTGATCCCCGTCTTTCTGGCCCTCGGGGTCGAACTGCACTCGGCCATGGCGACCGCCTTGCTGCTCAACGCGATCGCCATGGCCATCGCGTCGGCCACCTTCATTCGCAAAGGTCTGGTCGAGTGGCGCATGGTGGTGCCGATGCTGGTTATTGCCGTCATCGCCTCGCCGCTTGGGGTGCAGCTAGGTCGGGGGCTGGATCGCAGCCTGTTGCTCTGGCTGTTCGTCGCTTTTCTACTTTTTGCCAGCTTGATGATGCTGTTTTATAAGCCGAAGCCGCGTGTGATGGGAGGCTCCGTGAAGAGTGGCCTGCTGCTCGGACTGCCCGTGGGGGCTGTGGCGGGTTTTGTTGGTGGCTTGCTGGGGGTCGGCGGCGGCAACATCATCGTCCCTGCGTTGGTCGCGGCCGGGCTGGAGCCAAAGCGGGCCTCGGCCAGCGCTTCATTCGTGGTGATATTTGCCTCACTGTCGGGCTTTCTGGCCCACATTCAAGTTGCCGATCTTGGGCCGGCGCTACTTGGAGCGACGGCCCTGGCAACAGCAGGTGGCGCGGCTCTCGGTGCCTGGATGGCCACCGAAAAATTACGTGCTGATCAGCTCAAGCGGATCATCGCGCTGGTGCTGCTGGCCGTCGCCATCAAGACAGCCTGGGGATTGCTATGACTGCACACGAACACAACCATGATCACGAAGTCGCGCAGACGCCCGATTCGGCGCGTGACCACGCCCACACCCATTCGGCAGCGGGAAGAACCCTTTTGCTTGCCTTGGTGTTGACGCTCGGCTTCTCGGTTGTCGAACTGCTTGCCGGCTGGCGTTCGGGATCACTGGCCCTACTGGCCGACGCCGGCCATATGGTTACTGATGGCGCTTCCCTGGGGATTTCGGCTTTGGCTGCGTGGCTGGCCGCTCGGCCGCCCAGCCGGCGGCACACCTATGGGCTTGGGCGGGCTGAACTCCTCGCGGCACTGGTCAATGCGTTGTCCATGCTGGCCGTGGTTTTCGTGATTGCCACCGAGGCCTGGCATCGTCTGCAAAGCCCCGGCCAGATTGATGGCGCAACCGTCAGTGTTGTGGCGGTGCTCGGGCTCGTTATCAACCTTGTGGTGGCCTGGGTGCTTTCCCGTGGCGAGCGCAACCTGAGTGTCCGGGCTGCCTTGTTGCATGTCATGGGCGATGCGTTGGGCTCCGTCGCTGCCATCGTTGCCGGTGCCGTCATCTGGTTCACCGGCTGGACGCCGATTGACCCGTTGCTGTCGATTCTCATCGGGGGCCTCATCCTTGCCTCCAGTGTGCGCTTGCTGCGCGAAGCCCTGCACGCCACCCTGGACGGGGTGCCTCTTACCATGGATATCGAGCAGGTCGGTCGGGCACTGGCGGGAGTGTCGGGCGTCAGGGAAGTGCATGATCTGCACGTCTGGCCGATTGCCGCCGAACGCCTGGCAATCTCCGCCCATGTGCGGCTGGAGAACCTGAATGCCTGGCCGCAGGTGCTCAAGGATCTGACGGCAGTGGCTGCCAAGCTCGGCATCGGGCATGTCACGTTTCAGCCGGAAGATGTGCCTGCGATACACCCCGTCCAGTTTGTTCCTGGAGGTTGGCAGAAGGCACAGCGGTAAATTCCGTGCCTGAGCTGCTTAAGCAGCAATCGTGGTGCGCTTACGCTTGCCGGCAGGCTCTGAACGTTCAGTGGCGCCTGGAGGCTGGTGCATCTTTCTATTGGCTCTTGCGTCTACCTGAGTGTCAGCAGCACTTTTCAAGGAGAGCATCATGACCACCCAGTACATCCCCCCGGAATGGGCCTTTGAATTTCATGGCCACCAGTGTCCATTCATGCCTTTGGGCTACCGAATGGGTCGCCTTGCAATGGAAAAGCTCGGTGTCGAGCGCGAGAAAGACCATGGATTTTTCGTCTTCCCCGAACTCGGTGAAGGCCACCCCCAGACCTGCCTGATGGACGGCATCCAGGTGGCTACCGGCGCCACCTATGGCAAGGTTCTGATGGCCAAGACCTTCTACGGCAAATTGGCCGCAGTTTTCTACCACCCTCAGAAGGGCGCGATCCGTCTCTCCTTGCAGCCCGATTTCATCGATGCAATGGGGAAATTCCAGTTCTTCGCTTATCGGAAGAAGGGAATGGAGCCGTCCCAGATTCCTGTTGAAGCCCAAGAGGAGATCCTGAAGTGGGTTTACGAACAAGCCGATGATGTGCTGTTCAAGGTCGAGGCGAAGCCGGACTTCAAGTACACGCCGGTCAAGGGCTCCTTCAACAAGACGAAGTGCTACGTTTGCGGTGAATACGTTTTTGAGCGCTATGTTCGTACCAAGGATGGACAGCCGGTCTGCATTCCGTGCTCGGGCTACTGAGTTAAGCCATCCCGAATCGTCCGACATGGCTCCAGATGCCGTGCGCGCTACCGGAAAATGCAGCACAAAGACTGCATCCTTTTTCTGGATGGATCGTCTTCCAAGACAAGACCCCGTTTCGGAGATACACCATGCCTGCCGTTCCCTTAGCTGCCCCTGACCGCAACAAGCTTGGCCGCTGGTTGCTCGGCATTGCCGTTGCCACCCTTGCCTGGCTCCTTGCTTACAGCCAGCTCACCGCTTTTGCCGACGGCGTGGTCGAGACTCTGGGCCTCTCGCGGCAAACTCACTTCGGCGAGGCGGTGCATTTTTTTTTTTACGACACCCCGAAGGTGTTGCTGCTCCTGACCGGGATCGTCTTCGTGATGGGCATCATCCAGACCTTCTTCTCCCCTGAGCGCACCCGCGCGCTGCTGTCGGGCAAGCGGGAGGGAGTCGGCAATGTTCTCGCTGCATCCCTGGGGATCGTGACGCCTTTCTGCTCCTGCTCGGCGGTGCCCTTGTTCATTGGCTTCCTGTCTGCAGGCGTGCCTTTGGGGGTGACCTTCTCCTTTCTGATCTCGGCGCCGATGGTTAATGAGGTTGCCTTGGTGCTGCTGTTCGGGATGTTTGGCTGGAAGATCGCTGCGCTTTACCTCGGGATGGGGCTGCTGGTGGCCATCGTGTCAGGCCTCGTGATAGGCAAGTTGAAGATGGAGCGCTACCTGGAGGACTGGGTGCAGAAGATCCAGGCCGGCAGCACGGCCCATCACGTCGGTGAGCGTATTTCCTGGGTGGAGCGCTTTGAAGCGGGGGGCGCCCACGTCAAGGAAATCGTCGGCAAGGTGTGGCCCTACATTCTGGCGGGCATCGGACTGGGGGCCGCCATCCACGGCTTCGTGCCGGAAGACTTCATGGCGTCCTTCATGGGCAAGGACGTCTGGTGGGCCGTGCCTGCCGCGGTGGTGCTGGGGGTGCCGATGTACACCAACGCGGCTGGCGTCATTCCGATTGTCGAAGCACTGATCGGCAAGGGGGCGGCACTGGGCACCGTGTTGGCTTTCATGATGAGTGTGATTGCATTGTCTGCGCCCGAGATGATCATCCTGCGCAAGGCGCTCAAGCCCCAGCTTATTGCGACTTTTGCCGGCGTGGTGGCCTGCGGAATCCTGATCGTGGGCTACGTCTTCAACCTCGTGCTGTGAGGTTTTCGATCCGTGTCCTGCCTGTCGGACATTTGGCCCTGAAAGTTAAAAACGCTTTATCCCGCTTTGTCATTTTCACGAAAGGAATTTCCATGAAAAGCATCAAGGTTCTCGGCACAGGATGTGCCAACTGCCGCAGCACCGTTGCCTTGGTTGAGGCTGTGGCCAAGGAGAAGGGCATTGAGATTGCCCTCGAAAAGGTCGAAGACCTGCCGGCGATCATGGGCTACGGCGTGATGTCGACGCCGGGCGTGGTGATCGATGGTCAGGTTGTCCATGCAGGGGGTGTTCCGACCAGAAGCAAGGTCGAAGGGTGGTTCTGACCATACCGTTCTACACATCTCATCCTGCATTTCCTGACTCGATAAGAGGTAAGGCTTGAATCACCGTGCGGATCTTCTGCAGCCCGAGCCAGATGCTCTTGACGCCCGGCTCGCCGTCGCCCTTGCG